>NZ_JAHKRO010000015.1:14092-94034 GCF_019396325.1 Nonomuraea ceibae | reverse complement strand
GAAACCCGCCCCGGGCGGGTGCCCGGGGCGGCTGATGGGTCGGGGGAGGGATCCCGGGAGATCCTGCGCCGGCGGCAGGACCTCCCGGATCAGCCCTCCAGGCTCAGGGCGCGCAGAAGGCGTTCGTTCGCCTTCCGGACCCCGCGCCGCGCCCGCTGTACTCGGCTGATGCGGGCGGCGAGGCGGTACTCGCGCGCCTCGCGGTGAAGGGTTTGTATTCGGTCGTTGACCAGTTCTTGGTAAAGATACGGCGCGGTCAGGTCGGTCGTCGGGAAGGTGTTCATCTCTGTCTTCTTTCTGTGTGAAGCGGACGTGCGGAAGGTCAGGCAGCGACCGGGTGCTTGCGCGGGCGGCCGCGCGGACGCTTGCGAGGAACGACGGTCCCGCGGAGGATCAGCTCCCCGCCCCAGACGCCCCAGGGCTCCTCGCGCTCCAGCGCGCGGGCCAGGCAGGCCTTCTGGATCGGGCAGCCACCGCAGAGCGCCTTGGCGAACTCGACGTCGTCCGGCGACTCGGCGAACCACAGGTCAGGGTCGGTACGACAGGGGATCTCGGCTTCGTCGATCAGGTCCATGATCGTCTTCGCCCCCATCTGGTTTCTCCTTTTGATCGGGCTGTTTGCTCTGGTTCGGGCACCTCGTGGGTGTTGGGGGGATCACGGACAAACAAAGAGGCCGCGGATCCTGTGTGCGGATCCGCGGCCTGGGGGCTGCTATGTGCCGGTCAGGTTATGACCGGCGCATCCCTCCAGGGTTGCGGACCGCGCACTCCACCCTTGGTGTTCGGCTGGGTCGGCACTTCGGCGCCTGCGATGCGGACAGGAGCGCTCATGGCGGCGGCGCCCGAGTGGGCGTGCGCGTAGAAAGCCATCTCCTGGCGGCGGGCAGACTTCGGCTGCCGCAGCTTGGCCGGCCCATCGGCGAGCCTGACCGCGTCACGGCATGCGGAAGCGAGCCACTGCGTGGCCGGCATCATGTTGCTGCTGATCACTGGGACTCACCTCCGTCTGAAGATCGTCGAGCTGATTGCCCGACTCGCTTGACCATGACCCTAAACCGGTAGCCCAGGACTGGGCAACTTATTTTCTACCTGCGATTTTGTTACTTTGTCACGCGGATCATGGCCTCCTGCACCACGGACACCACGAGTTCGCCGGAGGCGGTGAACATCTCGCCACGGGCGAGCCCGCGGGCCCCTCCCGACCAGGGCGACTCCTGGGCGTACAGCAGCCAGTCGTCGGCCCGGAACGGCCGGTGGAACCACATGGCGTGGTCGAGCGAGGCGCCCATGACGTTGGAGGCGCCCCAGGCCATGCCGTGGGCCAGCAGGATCGTGTCGACGAGCGTGAAGTCGGAGGCGTAGGCGGCCAGCACGACGTGCAGCAGCGGGTCGTCGGGCAGGTCGGCGTCGTAGCGGAACCACACGTTGGTCGTGGCGCTGCGCAGCTCCGGGTTCTCGTACGCCTCCCACGTGAGCGGCGAGGCGTAGCGGGCGTCGACGGGACGCGGGCGCGACAGCCACTCGCGCAGCTCGTGGTGCTCGCCGACCAGCTCGACCATCCGGTCCTGGAACGTGGGCAGCGTCGCCGGGTCGGGCACCACCGGCATGACGGACGCCTGGTGCTCCACGCCCTCCTCGAACAGGTGGAACGAGGCCGACATCGAGAAGATCGCCTTGCCGTGCTGGATGGCCAGCACCCGGCGGGTGGTGAACGACCTGCCGTCGCGGACCCGTTCGACGTTGTAGACGATCGGCACCGAGGGGTCGCCGGGCCGGATGAAGTAGGCGTGCAGCGAGTGCACGTTGCGGTCGGCGGGCACCGTGCGGCCGGCCGCGACCAGCGCCTGCGCGGCGACCTGCCCGCCGAAGACGCGCTGGATGCGCTCCTCGGGGCTGCGGCCCCGGAACATGTCCAGCTCGATCTGCTCCAGGTCGAGCAGGTCGAGGAGCTCCTTCAGCGCCTCGTTCACCTATCCCCCTCGGGTATGACCAGGTATATGGTCGCACGCCCGTTGCGGAGGCGGCAGCACAGCCTACGCGACGGCCGAGCGGCACAGGTCAAGGACCGCCTCCCCGTAGCGGTCGACCTTGACGCGGCCGATGCCGGTGATCGACAGCAGCTCCGCCTCGCTGGTGGGCACCCGTTCGGCGATCGCCTGGAGCGTCACGTCCGTGAAGACCACGTACGGGGGGATCTTCGCCTCCTTGGCGGTCGCGGTGCGCCACGCCTTGAGGCTCTCCAGCAGGCCCTCGTCGTAGTCGGCCGGGCAGGTCGCGCACCGGCCCAGCTTCTGCTCGGCCGCCGCGCTCAGCGTCTTGGCGCAGATCCGGCAGCTCACCGGCGCGGCGACGGCCCGGCGTTCGCGGGCGGGCGTGGCCGCCGGGCGGGACGCGGCGGCGGAACGGCCGGTGAGCCCGTCGAGGAACCGCGACGGGCGGCGGCCCTTGCGACCCCCCGGGGCGCGTGCCAGCGCCCAGGAGATCGTCAGGTGCTCGCGCGCCCGCGTGATGCCCACGTAGAGCAGGCGGCGCTCCTCCTCGATCTGCTCGGGCGTCTCGGCGTAGATGATCGGCATCATCCCGTCGGTCACCCCGACCAGGAAGACCGCGTCCCACTCCAGGCCCTTGGCGGCATGCAGGGAGGCCAGTGTGACGCCCTCGACGGGCGGCGCGTGCTGCTCGGAGGCGCGGCGCTCCAGCTCGGCCACGAACGCGGGCAGGTCGGCGCCCTCGGCCGCCATGTCCTCCGCCAGGTCGGCCAGAGCCTTGAGCGACTCCCACTTCTCGCGCGCCTTGCCGCCGCCGGGCGGCGACGGGGTCAGGCCGATGCCGGTGAGGATCTGGTGGACCTCCGAGGCCAGCGGCTCGTGCGCCGCCGACCGGGCCGCGCCGCGCAGCAGCACGACCGCCTGGCGCACCTCGGGGCGCTCGAAGAAGCGCTCGGCGCCGCGCAGCACGTACGGGATCTCGGCCTTCGACAGCGCCTCCTCGTAGGACTCCGACTGGGAGTTCGTACGGAACAGGACGGCGATCTCGCGGGACGGGACGCCCCGGTCGAGGAGTTTCCTGATGGCGCGGGCGACCCCGGCGGCCTCGGCGGGCTCGTCGTCGTAGTCGGCGAACACCGGGCGGGGGCCGTCGGGGCGCTGGGCGACCAGCTCCAGGCGGTGCGGCGAGCGGCCCTTGGCGATCACCAGGTTGGCCAGGTCGACGACCTGCGGCGTGGAGCGGTAGTCGCGGACCAGCTTGATGACGGCCGCGCCGGGATGCTCGACGGCGAAGCCGGTCAAGTAGCGGGGGCTGGCGCCGGTGAAGGAGTAGATGGTCTGGTTGGGGTCGCCGACCACGCACACGTCGTCGCGCCCGCCGAGCCAGGTGTCGAGCAGGAGCTTCTGCAGCGGGTTGACGTCCTGATACTCGTCGACGACGAAGTAGCGGTATTGCTGGCGGATCTGGCTCGCGACCTCCTGGTGCTCGGTCATCACCGCGGCGGTGAGCTCCAGGATGGTCTCGAAGTCGACCAGGTGGCGCTCGCGCCGGATCCGCTCGTACGCCTCGTACAGCCTGGCCACCTCGTCGGCGGGCACCGGCGGGGTGCGGTTGTGCTTGGCGGCGGCGGCCACGTAGTCGTCGGGGCCGATCTGGGTGACCTTGGCCCATTCGACCTCGGCGGCGATGTCGCGCAGCTCGGACCGGTCCGGATTTTTCCGGATCTGGCGGCAGGCTTCCACGAGCACCGGCAGCTTCGACTCGATCACCGACGGCGCCTCGCCGCCGATCACCCTCGGCCAGAAGTACGTCAGCTGCCGCAGCGCCGCCGCGTGGAACGTGCGCGCCTGCACCCCGGGCGCGCCCAGCGCCCGCAACCGCTGCCGCAGCTCCCCCGCCGCCCGTGTGGTGAACGTCACGGCCAGCACGCTGCGCGCGTCGACCACCCCCGACCGCACCGCGTGGGCGATGCGATGGGTGATCGCCCTGGTCTTGCCGGTGCCCGCGCCCGCCAGCACGCACACGGGCCCACGCAGGGTCTCCGCCACCTCCCGCTGCTCCGGATCGAGCCCGGCCAGCACGTCATCCACGCCGTTCACCCCACCATCCTCCCAGCAGGTGGCGCTCCGGGCGCCATTCTGGCAGCATGCGGCAGTCAATCGTTTCAATGTCGCTGAGATGCAAAGAAGTGGTCTCTTCCATCACAATGGGGCCGACCTGAGCATGGGAGAGAAGGGCAGGCTGTGCGAACCGCGGTTTCCCTGAGCGCTGTCGCGCTCGCTTTAGTCGCGCTGACTCCCGTGGCCGCGCACGCGTCGGGTGACCCCGCACCGGGGCCGACCACGATCACCGACCCCGACGGCATCGGCGGCCTTTCCAGCGAGACGATCGCGTACGGCAGGCATCGCCACCAGCAGATGGACGTGTGGTGGACCCCCGACGGGATGAAGCGGCCGGGGATCTTCCTGATCCACGGCGGCTGGTGGTCCAGCGGCGACAAACGGCAGATGACGGCCATCACCCGCGAGTACGCCGACCGCGGCTACACCGTCTTCAACCTCAACTACCGGCTCTCCACCGAAGCGGCCTGGCCCGCGCAGCGCACCGACGCGCTCGCCGCCATCGCCAAGGCCAAGAAGCACGCCGAGCGCTGGGCGCTCGACCCCGACAACTACGTCGTGGTCGGCTTCTCGGCCGGCGGCCACATCGCCGCCTCGGTCGGCACCTACGGCAACGGGATGACGGGGCTCAAGGGCGTCGTCGGGCTGTCGCCGATCATCTCGCCGCTGCGCGCGTTCAAGGACGGCGAGAAGTCGCTCGACCCCTACAAGCGCAAGCTGCGCTCGGCCGCCGTCCAGCTCGCCGGCGGCTGCGCCCCCAAGGGCAAGTGCTCGCGTGTGTGGGCCAGCATGGAGGTCGCCTGGCACGCCAGCGCCAAGGACGCGCCGATGCTGACCGTCCACTCGCAGGACGAGTTCGTGCCGCCGGTGCAGAGCCAGCTGCTCAAGCAGATGCTCGGCAAGGCCGGGGTGGCCGTCACGACCTGGAGCGTGCCGGGCATCGCCCACAGCAGCGCCCTCTACCGCACCCCCGGCGTGGCGGAGCGCGTCCACGAGTGGATCACCTCGCACGTCGGGTAGGGATTAACCGGGGCACCGGGGTTGTTGCACGGAGCGCCTGTTTCCTTGACCTTGGAGGGAATCGCTGACATGGCGCTCACGGTCTACAGCACCACCTGGTGCGGCCCCTGCAAGCGGCTGAAGTCCCAGCTGGCCCGCGAGGGCATCGCTTACGCCGAGATCGACATCGAACGTGACCCGGAGGCGGCCGCGTTCGTGATGAGCGTCAACGACGGCAACCAGACGGTGCCGACTGTCGTCATCGACACGCCGAAGGGGCGTGTCGTGCGCACCAACCCGTCGGCCCGCGAGGTCAAGGACCTCCTGGGCGTCTCCTGACACACCTGACACACCACGAGCCCCCGGACCACTGGCCGGGGGCTCGAACGGGTTTTACGATACGTCACCAATCTCCGGTGAGGGGTTCGCCGTACCAGGTTTCGATGAGGCGGCGGGCGATGGAGACCGGGGGAGGGAGGCGTACGTCGCCCTTTTCGATGGCCTTGGCCAGGTCGGCGCGGGAGAACCAGTGGGCCTCGGCGATCTCCTCGGGGTCGAGGGTGAGCTCCGTGGTGAGGGCGTCGGCGAAGAAGCCGAGCATGAGGCTGCGCGGGAACGGCCAGGGCTGGCTGCCGAGGTAGCGGGGCCGGGTGACGGTGACGCCGACCTCTTCGGCGACCTCGCGGGCGACGGCCGCCTCCAGGGACTCGCCGGGCTCGACGAAGCCGGCGAGGATCGACAGGCGGCCTTCGGGCCACTGGGGGCCGCGGGCGAGCAGGCAGCGGTCGTCGGCGTCGCGGACGAGCATGATGACGGCCGGGTCGACGCGGGGGAAGTGCTGGCTGGAGTCGTGCGGGCAGACGCGGATGTGGCCGCCTGCCTGGACGGCGGTGCGGGTGCCGCAGCGGGGGCAGAACTCGTGGGTGGCGTGCCAGGCCTCCAGGGCGACGGCGTAGACGAGCAGGCCGGCGTCGCGGTCGCCGAGCAGGCCGCCGGCCTGGCGCAGGCCGGCCGGGACGGGCTGGCCGTCGGGGGTGTCGCGCAGGCTCATGGGGACGGTGACGCGGCCGTTGACGTCGCCGGCGGGCGTGCCGGGCAGCGGCGCGGCGACGGCGAAGTAGGCGACGTCGCCCTCGACGCCGAGCAGGTAGCGCTCGCCGTCGGGGGCGTCGGCGGTGGGGTAGAGGACGGCGTGGACCTCGTCGCCGTCGCGGCGGACGAGCGTGTGGCCGTTGTCGATGATCAGCACCCGGGTCGAGGGGTCGGCCCAGGCACGTTCCAACCAGGCGCGGTCGGCCCTGAGCGCCGCCGATCTGTCGATGGTGCCGCGTGCGAGGAGCAGCGGTCCGATGAGTTGGTCTTCCGCCCTCGTATCCAAGGCCCCACCCTTCCCAAATCCCATGTCATCCTATGACCTCAGGGTTAGCCGCCGATTACGGTTTCCCTGCAGCGGTGGGATCTTGGAGGGGCTAGGATCTTTCGGGTTAGGTTAGCCTTACCTGATCATCCGGGGGTGCCTTCGCGTTGCGGCTCTACCTGACCGCGCTCAAACCGACCGATTCGGTGACCGACGGGTTCCTGCCCGCCGCCCGCGCGCTGGGGTGCGAGGTGACGATCCTCACCGACCGGCCGGAGCGGCATCCGTACGCCGTCGGTTGTGACGTGCGTGACCCGCGCGCGCTGATCGACGCGATCGAGCACCTCGGCAGGCCGGACGCGATCTTCTCCAACTCCGACCACCTCCAGGCGGAGACCGCGCTGGCCGCCGGTTACTTCGGGCTGCCCGGCAAGGACTGGCGGGCCTGCCTGACGGCCAAGAACAAGTTCCTGACCCGGCGCAGGCTGGCGGAGGCGGGCGTGGAGCGGGTGTTCTCGGCGCGGCTGGCCCCGGGCGACCCGGTGCCGGACGGCCTGCCGTACCCGCTGGTGGTCAAGCCGCGCGAGGGGGTGGCCAGCGAGGACGTGCTGCTGGTCGAGTCGGACCTGGCCAAGGCCGTGGAGGCGGTCCGGGCGCGGCGGCCCGGCGAGGCGGTGGTGGTCGAGGAGTACCTGGAAGGGCCGCTGCGCACGCTGGAGACACTGGGCGACGGCTCGCGGATCGGCGTGCTGGGCGGGTTCGCGACGACGCTCGGGCCGCTGCCGCACTTCGTCGAGGAGCGTCTCGACTGGGCGCCCGAGGGGCCGCACGAGCACGTGCTGGCGGCGCTGCGGGCGATCGGGGCGGGGTTCGGCGCGTGTCACACCGAGTACGTCGTCACGCCGGCCGGGCCCCGGATCGTCGAGGTGAACTACCGGGTGATCGGCGACCACTGCGACTTCCTGCTGGCCGACGTGCTGGGAGTGCCGCTGTTCGAGTGGATCCTGCGCGTGCACCTCGGCGAACCCATGCCCGCGATGCCCGAATCCTCCAGGTATGGGACGGCGGTCAGCCTGGTGGCCGACCGGCCGGGCACGATCCTGACCGCGCCCGGGGCCGAGGAGACCGAGCACGACGGCGTCAAGCTGTGGCACCGGCCGCTGCGCCAGGCCGGCGAGCGGGTGGAGCTGACTCACACCAACCGCGACTACCTGGGCGTGATCAGGGCCGTCGGGCCGGACCGGGCCCGCGTCGAGGCCGCCGTCGAGGGCTACCGGGCGTCCAGGCCGTGGGTCGTCGGATGAGCTCCCGCGACTCCTACCTGGCCGCCCGGGTGCTCAACGCGCTGCTGCGCGAGGACTACGGCAGGCTCTCCTCCCGCGTCACCCGCGACCGCGACGGCGTCGCGCTGACGATGGCCGACGGGCGGCTGGTGCGGCTGGCGCCCGGATCGCTCTTCCAGGACTTCGTGGTGGCGCCAGGCGAGCTGCTGGGCCTCGAACAGGTGCTGGAGACGCTGGCGGAGATCGCCGACCCGGCGGACGCCGAGGGCGTGGCCGCGTTCTTCGACGAGTGCCTGGCCGCGCTGGCCGCCCTGGAGCTGCACGACGCCCATCTGCCCGGCGTGCTGGCCAGGAAGCCGTCGTACGAGTCGCTGGCCGCCTTCACCGACCACCCGGTCTATCCGACGGCGCGGGCGCGGACGGGGCTGTCGGAGGCGGACCTGCTGGCGTACGCGCCGGAGTTCGCGCCGTCGTTCCCGCTGCGGTGGGCGCGGGTGCCCGGCGAGCTGCTGATGGCGGGCTCGTCGCCGCTGCCCGCCGACGTGCTGCCGGACGGCGACGGGCTGTTCCCGGTGCACCCGCTGACCGTCGCCGAGGTCGCCAAGATCGACGGGGTGCGGGTGCTGGACGAGCCGCGCGTGACCGTACGCCCGACGCTGTCGATGCGGACGGTGGAGGTCGGGCCGCGCGTCCACCTCAAGCTGCCGCTGCCCACGGCCACGCTGGGCAGCCGCAACCGGCGCTCGATCAAGCCGGGTACGCTGCGCGACGGCGCGCGGGCCGAGCTGCTGCTCCGCGGGCTCGCCGACCCGAACGTGCTGATCGCCGACGAGCAGGCGTACGCGCACGCCGGGCACGAGTATCTGGCCTGGATGGTCCGCAGGCTGCCGCCCGGCAAGATCGTGCCGGTGGCGGCGCTGGCCGTGCCCGGGGTGCTGGCCGAGCTGGGCGACGTGCTGCCCGCCTACCTGCGGCTGCTGTTCGGCTGGAACGTGCGGCTGTTCGTCGAGTACGGCGTCGCGCTGGAGGCCCACCAGCAGAACCTGGCCCTGGTCTTCGCCGACGGCGCCATGAAGCTGCTGGTCAAGGACAACGACGGGCTGCTCGCCTCCCCCGCCAGGCTGGCGGCGGCCGGGGTGGCGGTGCCCGCGTTCGGTGACGCGCGGATGCTGACCGACGACCCGCACGCGCTGGCCGACGTGTTCGTGACGATCACGCTGCACCTGGCGGCGGCCGCGATCACGTTCGGCGCGCTGCCCCACGCCGAGGCGTCCGCGCTGCTGCGCGACACGCTCGCCGCGTCGCTGGAGCCCTACGGCGACGACCCGATGGCCAGGCTGCTGCGCGCCCGGACGCTGGAGGCGGCCAGGCTCACCGGCAAGTCGATGGTCACCGCCGGGACCCTCGTGGCCAAGCAGCGGTCGGGCGCGCGTGACATCAACAAGTTCTACGGCACCAGCGGGCCCAACTACCTGAGGAGAGCTTGAATGCACGGTCTGGCCCTCACCTCGTCTGCCGGGCCGGCCGAGGAGGCGACGCTCGCCGCGCTGCTGCGCTGCTGCGTGCGGGAGGTGGCCGGACCGCGCGGCCTGGTCTGGCCGGCGCCGCCGTTGCTGCTGCTGCGCGTGGGGGGCACGCTGCTGCGGGTGCGCACCCACGGCGGGGCCGCGCTGCGCTTCGACGGCCGTCCCGAACGGCTCGACGCGGGCGCCTGGCATCCGCTGACGTCCGCCGAGCTGGTCCGGCTGGCCGAGGCGGAGCTGGGCGCGGGGCGCAACGACGAGTTCGCCGGGCAGGTGGCCGCCAGCCGTGAGGCGGTGGCCGCGATCCTGCGGGCCAGGGCGGAGGCCGTGCCGCCCGCCGATCCGTGGCTGGCCTCGGAGCAGGCGCTGGTGTACGGGCACCCGTTCCATCCGAGCCCGAAGGCGCGCGGCGGCGACGGCTGGCTGGCCTACGCGCCCGAGGCGCACGCCGAGTTCCCGCTGCGGCTGCTCGGCGTGCGGGACGACGCGGCCGCCGAGGAGGGCGACGTGCGCGCGCTCGACGCGCTGGGCGAGGCGCCGCCCGGCTACCGGCTGCTGCCGGCGCACCCGTGGCAGCTCGGCCTGCTGCGGCCTCGGCTGGGCGGCGAGCTGATCGACCTGGGGCCGGGGCCGGTCGTGATGCCGACCTCGTCGGTGCGCACCGTGTACGCCCCGGCGGCCGGTGCGTGCCTGAAGTTCAGCCTCGACGTGCGGATCACCAACTGCGTGCGCAAGAACGCCTGGTACGAGCTGGCCGGGGCGGTGGAGCTGACCTCGCGGCTCACGCCGGTGTTCGCCGAGGTGGCCGCCAAGCATCCCGGCGCCCGGTGGCTGCCCGAGCCCGGCTACCGCTCGGCGACGCCGCTGCTGGAGGGGCTGGGCGTGATCGTCCGCGCGAGCCCGTGGGCGGCCTGCTCGCCCGGCGTCACCCCGGTCCTGGCCGGGGCGCTGGCCGCCGGGCCGCCGCCGCCCGACCCGCTCGCCTGGTGGACGGCGTACGTGACGGCCGTGGCGCCGCCGGTGCTGGAGCTGTACTTCACGCACGGCGTCATCCTGGAGCCGCACCTGCAGAACGTGCTCGTCGGTCTCGACGGCTCCGGCCTGCCCGTGGAGGCCGTCTTCCGCGACCTGGAGGGCGCCAAGCTCGTCACCGGCCGCCACGACCTCAGCGGCGTGCCGGCCCGGGTCGCGGAGGCCATGTCCTACGACGCCGAGCGCGGCTGGGCCCGGGTGGGCTACTGCCTGCTGGTCAACCACCTGGTCGAGATCGCGGCGACCGTCTCGGACGGCGACGACGGGCTGCTGCGCGAGCTGTGGCGCGCCGCCCGGGAGGTGCTCGCCAAGCAGGCCGCCGAGCTGGGCGGGCCGGTGCCGCTGTCGGACCTGCTCGCGGGGGCGCCGCTGCCGGCCAAGGCCAACCTGGGCGTGCGCTGGGCCAGGGCCGCCGACCGGTCCGCCGGTTATGTCCCGATCGCGAACCCGCTCGCATGATCACCGCGAGGGTCCTGGAGGCCGCCCCCCGCCTGGCCGCCCCGGCCTACCTGTACGACCTGCCCGCCCTGGACGAGCACGCGGCCGCGGTACGGGCCGCGCTGCCCGGCGTCGAGCTGTACTACGCGGTCAAGGCCAATCCGGACGCCGAGCTGCTGCGGGTGCTCGACGCGCACGTCGACGGGTTCGAGGTGTCGTCCGGCGGCGAGCACGCGCACGTGTCGGCGCTGCTCCCGGGCAGGCCGCTGGCCCTGGGCGGCCCCGGCAAGACCGACGCCGAGCTGCGGCTGCCGCATCACCGCATCCACGTGGAGTCCCCGTACGAGCTGCGGCGGCTGGTGGCGACCGGGCTGGAGGCGGACGTGCTGCTGCGCGTCAGCCCGGACCTGGCGGTGGAGGGCGCGGCGCTGACCATGAGCGGCCCGTTCGGGATGGACGAGGCGGGGGTCGAGGAGTGCCTGCCGCTGTTCACGGACCGGGTGCGGCTGCGCGGCAGGCACACGCACCTGGCGAGCGGGCTGGCCGCGCCAGAGCTGCTGCGGCTGGCGGCGGTGCTGCTGGACACCGGCCAGCCCGAGGTGAACCTGGGCGGCGGCATGGCGGTCTCCTACGGCTCGCCGGAGCGCTTCGACTGGGCCGCCTACGGCGCGGGGCTGGCGCGGCTGCGGCGGCCGGGACAGCTCGTCAGGATCGAGCCGGGGCGGGCGCTGACCGCCTACTGCGGCTTCTACGTGACCCGGGTGGTGGACGTGAAACGGGTGCGCGGGGAGGCGTACGCCGTCCTGCTGGGCGGCACCCACCACCTGCGGACCCCGGTGACCAAAGGCCACGACCAGCCCTTCACCGTGCTGCCCACGGGCGACGGGCCGGGCGTGGCGGACGAGCCGGTCACGCTCGTCGGCCAGCTCTGCACCCCGAAAGACGTCTTCGCACGAAAAATCGTGACAACGGTACGGGTGGGGGACACGGTGGTGTTCGGGATGGCCGGGGCCTACGCCTGGAACATCTCACACCACGACTTCCTCATGCACCCGAAGCCCGGCTTCCACCATCTGCGCGACTGACCTCCGGCACCGCCTCGATGAGGGCCACCAGGCCGTCGGCGTCGAGCAGGTCCACCGGGCGCACGGTGCGGTTGGCGCGCACGTAGTGGAAGGCCGCGCTCACCCGCTCCAGCGGCACGCCCGCCAGGTGCGACCAGGCCAGCCGGTAGGCGGCGAGCTGCACCGAGGCGGCCCTGGCCTTCTTGCCGGTCGGCGGGTCGCCGGTCTTCCAGTCGACCACCTCGTAACGCCCGCCGGGCAGCTCGAACACCGCGTCCATGCGGCCGCGCACCAGCCGGTCGGCGATCATGGTCTCGAACGGCACCTCCAGGTCCACCGGACGCCGCTCGGCCCACTCGCTCTCCTCGAAGCGCTCCTGCAGCTCCGCCAGCCGCACGTCCGCCTCTTCCGGCTCGTGCTCCAGGTCCAGGTCGAAGTCGTCGATGAGCCGCTGCTGGTCCCAGCGCGTCTCCAGCCACTTGTGGAAGGAGGTGCCCCGGCGGGCCAGCGGCGCGGGCTTGACCGGCACCGGGCGGCGGATCCTGCGCGCCAGTTCGCGGGCGTCGGTGGCCAGCGTGACCAGCGACGACACGGTCAGCTTGGACGGCAGCTCGACGGTCGTGGAGCCGCGCCGCCGATGCAACTCCCGCTCGCGCAGCAGCAGCTCGGTGTCGCGGTCCCAGGCGCGCACCCGCTCCTCCTCGAAGGCGCGCAGCGGCTGCTCCTCCTCCTCCTCGTCCTCCAGGGTGCCCGCCAGCGCGTCCTCCACCAGGCGGGCGCCGTCAAGCACGGACTCGTACCGCAGCCCCTCGGGCGTGACGGGCCACACGGCGGCGGCCGGCTCGGCCAGCAGCGGGTTCGTGGCGCCCTCGGCGAGCTCCGGCGCCCAGAACGCGATCCGGTCGGCGCTCTGCGCGATCTCCCGCAGGAAGTCGGACGGCTCCAGCGGCTTGGACGCGCTGCCCCACCGGTAGCCGGAGGCGATCAGGTGGTAGTGGGCGCGCGTCACCGCCACGTACGCCAGCCGCCGCTCCTCCATCAGGTCGCGCTCGCGGCACCGCTCGTCGAACGCGGCCAGCTCGTCCTTGCTCAACCCCGTCAGCCGGGGCAGGTCAGCGGCGTCGCCGCGCAGCGGGTAGGGCAGCTTGCGCGGGTTGTCGGTCCAGCGGCTGTTCATGACCGGCGTGGCCGGGAACACGCTGCCCGTCGCGACCGCGCCCTTCGTGTTGAGGAGCTGCGACAGGCCCGGCACCACCACGACCGGCCACTCGAGGCCCTTGGACGCGTGCACGGTCATCAGCTTGACGCTGTTGCTGTCGCCGACCCGGCCCGCCTCCAGCCCGAACTCCTCGCTCTCCGCCGCCTGGAGATAGGCCAGGAACGCGCCCAGCGTCGGATCCTCGGCGTCGCCCGCGAACCGGGACGCCGCGTCGAGGAACGCGTCGAGGTCGGCCCTGGCCGCGAACGCGCTCACCGTGCCGCCCCGCGCCGCCACCTCGACGTCCAGGCCGAGCTTGCGCTCCACCTCGCTGATCAGGTCGGGCAGCGGCTGCGCCGTGTGCGCCCTGAGCTGGCGCAGCTCGTGGGCCAGCGCCACCAGCCGGGTCGCGGCCAGCGGCGAGAACGCCTCCAGCCACTCCTCCCGGTCGGGCAGCTCGTCGAGCGCGTCGACCAGGCTGCCGCGCTCCTCCGCCAGATCGGCCACCACCTGGTCGAGCGGGTCCTGCACGCGCTGCCCGTCACGCATCTCCCGGTTGAGCTCGCGGGCGCACTCCCCCAGCGCCCGCAGGTCCGCCGGGCCGATCCGCCAGCGCGGCCCCGCCAGCAGCCTGGCCAGCGCGTCGCCCGCCGTCGCGTCGTAGAGCACGCGCAACGTGGCCACGATGTCGGTCACCTCGGGCACCGTCAGCAGCCCGCCCAGCCCGACCACCTCGACCGGGATGTCACGATCCTCCAGCGCCCTGCGCAACGCCGGGAACTGCGACCGCTTGCGCGCCAGGATCGCCACGTCCTGCGGCTGCAGCGCAAGGGTCTTCTTGCGCTCCTTGTCCCCCCACGGCAGGCCGTCCGGGGCGACCTCCTGGCCGAGCAGCCGGGCGACGCGGTCGGCGACCCACTTCGCCTCGTCCTCGGCCGTCTCGTGGAAGGCACAGGTGACACGGCCCCGGTCGACCCGGTTCGGGCCCGGGACCAGCACCGGCACCTCACGCGCCTCCATCCGCAGCGGCAGCTGCACCCGGGCGGCCACGTCGAGCACCCGGTCACCGTTGCGGAAGCTGACGCTGAGCTGCCGCACCGGAGCCGGATCGCCCGCCCCCGTCCGGAAGTCCTCGGCGAACCGGCGCAGGTTGCCCGCCGACGCCCCCCGCCAGCCGTAGATCGACTGGCACGGGTCGCCCACCGCCGTCACCGGATGGCCGCCCCCGTACAGCGAACGCAGCAACACCAGCTGCGCGTGGCTGGTGTCCTGATACTCGTCCAGCAGCACCACCGCGAACCGCTCCCGCTCGATCTGACCGACCTCGCGGTGATTGGCGGCGATCCTCGCCGCCAGCGACATCTGGTCGCCGTAGTCGATGACCTCCCGCCGCCGCTTCAACCTCTCGTACGCCTCCACCAGCGGCAGCAACTGCTCCCTGGCCGCCTGCACGGCGATCGGCTTGCGCTGCGCCTGCACCGTGCGGCCCGGCAGCTCGGCCAGACGCTCGTCCAGCCACTCCCCCACCCGCCGCACGTCACCCGGGGCGCGCAGATGCTCCGACAGCTCACCCGCCAGCTCCAGCACCGCCGCCGTCACCGAAGGCGGGCCCAGCTCCACCCGGTCCATCGGCCCGTCGTACATCGCCACCACCCGCGACGCGAGCTGCCACGACACCGCCGGCGTGACCAGCCGCATCGTCGGCTCCAGCGCCTCACGCAGCGCGTGATCGGTGACCAGTCGGGCCGCGTACGCGTGATAGGTGGAGACCGTCGGCTCCTCGTCCAGCATCGACGGCTCCACCAGGCCCGCCTCCGCCAGCCCCGCCAGCCGCTCCCGCACCCGCGTCGCCAGCTCCGCCGCCGCCTTGCGGGTGAACGTCAGACCCAGCACGTTCGACGGCTTCACCAGACCGTTGGCCACCAGCCAGACCACCCGCCCGGCCATGGTCTCGCTCTTGCCCGAACCCGCCCCGGCCATGACGACCATCGGCTCCAGCGGCGCTTCGATGACGGCGGCTTGCTCCCGGGTGGGCGGCAGGATGCCGAGCTTGCCGGCCAGCTCGACCGGGGTCAGCACACCTGTCCCCCGCTGTCGTTGACCGGGCAGCTCGCCCTGGCCGCGCACGTACGGCAGCCGTCGTTGACCTTCGCCTGGAAGAACGGGCCCGACATGCCGATCGCCACCGTGTCGACCAGATCCCGCGCCCAGCCCGGGTTCGCGTCGTCGGCCAGCGCGCCCTGCTTCTGCTCCACCGCCGCCGTCTTGCCCGCCGCCTTGCCGAGCTGCACCAGCGCCGCCCCGCCGGGCTCCGCCATGCCGTGCCTGGCGAACGCGCCCAGCAGCGCCGCCAATTGATAGACGCCGAGCTGCGGATGGCGGTCGAGCTCGCCCGGCTTGGGCTTCGTGCCGCCCGTCTTGAGGTCGATGATCACCGCCCGGCCCTCCGCGTCCTTTTCCACACGGTCGACCCGGCCCTTGATCTGGACGCCGTCGCCCACCATGGCGACGAACGCCTCCTCCAGGGCGACGAGCTCCCGCGGGTTGTCCTGCTGCCAGCGGAGGAACCGGCCGATCATCTGCTCGGCCACCCGGCGCTGCTTGCGGTTGAACCATACGCCACCGAAGTCGAGCTCGTTCCAGATGCCGTCCAGGCGGTCGCCGAGCGCGTTCTCGTCCGACAGATCCGTGGCGCCCAGCACCGCCAGCGCGTGGATGACCGTGCCCAGCCCCTGCGCCGTGCTCGTCCCGGCCGCGCCCACCGCCGTCTCCAGCAGCCAGCGCAGGCCGCACTTGGTGAAGCTCTCCACCGCCGACGGGGAAATGCTCACCACGTCGTCCGGCCAGCTCAACGGCCGGTCATCGGTCATCGTCGTCAACGCGTACCAGTCGTTCGGATGCGCGCCCTGCACCCCCGCCGCCGCCAGCCTCGCCAGCTGCCTGGCCGCCCTGCGCCGCATCGACGCCGGCTTCGTCGGATCCGTCACCGCGCTCCGCAGATCGGCCACCAGCGACGGCATGCTCAGCCAGCGCGACCGGTCCTCCACCGTCGCCTCGTCCACCGCGCCCGGCATCAGCTCCGACAGGAACCGCGACGGCCGCTCGTCGGTGTCCTCACCGCCCACCGCCGTCACCACCAGCCGATGCCGCGCCCGCGTCGCCGCCACGTAGAACAGCCGCCGCTCCTCCGCCAGCAGCTTCGACGCCAGCGACGCCGCACTCGGCCTGCCCCCCTCGGCCACCTCCGCCAGATCCTCCACGCCCAGCATCGTGCCCCGCAGCCGCAGATCCGGCCAGACGCCCTCCTGGACGCCCGCCACGACCACCACGTCCCACTCCAGGCCCTTCGAGCGGTGCGCCGTCAACACCCGCACCGCGTCACCGTCCGGCGCCCGCTCCGCCAGCGTGTCACCCGGGATCTCCTGCGACGCCAGATCGTCCAGGAACACCTCCGGGCCCGCCTTCGGCATCCGGTCCACGAACTTCGCCGCATGATCGAACAGCGCGACGACCGCGTCCAGGTCCCGGTCCGCCTGCGCGCCCCGCTGGCCGCCGCTCAGGCTCAGGTCCGTCCACCGCTCCGCCAGGCCGCTGCCCTGCCACACGGCCCACAGCACCTCCTCGGCCGTCGCGCCCTCCCGCAGCGCCTCCCTGGCCGTGGCCAGCAGCCTCGCCACCCGCTCCGCCGGAACGGCCACGTGCGGCTCCACCCGTACCAGCTCCCGCGGATCGTTCACGGCCGCCACCAGCAACTCGCCCGACGACCGCACCCCCTCCCCGGAGCCCGCCGCCGCCCCTTCCTCCGCCGCTCCGGGCCCGGCCGAGTCGCCCTGCGGCGCGACCGCCTCCGCTACGGCGGCACGGGGGGAGTCCGCGGGCGGCGGCTCCTCCTGCGGAGCCTGCGGGCCGCCCTGCGCCGCACCAGACGGCGCCGCGCCGGACGCGCGGCCCGGTGCCGCCTTGGGGTCCGCCAGGGTGCCGGTCTGCGGGGCGCTCTGGGGTGCGCCGGCCTGTGCGCCCGGTTGGGGGGCGTCACCTGCCGGGGTTGCGGAGGCCGGGGGGTCTGCCGGGGTCGGGGCGGAGGGGGTGAGGGCGGTGTGGGCTTCGTTTTCGGCGATCTTGAGGGCGCGGCGGAGGCGGCGGACGCCGATCATGTCAGTGCCGCCGAGCGGGCCGGTGAGGAGCTCCTCGGCGACGCCCTCGTCCAGGGCGGCGGGGTCGAGGGCGACGCGCAGCAGCGTGAGGAGAGGGCGGACGCCGGGCTCCTGGGCGATGGGCACCTCGTCGCCGGCGATCATCGTGGGGACCCCGGCGGTGACGAGGGCGCGGCGCAGCAGCGGCACCTGCCGGGTGGCGGAGCGGACCAGGACGGCCATGCGGTGCCAGGGCACGCGGTCGATGAGGTGGGCCCGGCGCAGGGTGTCGGCGACGACGGCGGCTTCCTGGCTGGTGCTGTCGGCGAGCAGCACCCGTACCTCGCCGGAGGGTGTGTCGGGCAGCGGGACGAGGTCGCGGTGGCCGCGCGCCCGGGGGATGCCGTCGGCGGGAGGGCCGGCCGAGGGGGCGGGGGTGGCGGGGAGGCGGTCGGCGACGCGGCGGGAGGCCTCCAGGAGGTCGGCGCCGCTGCGGCGGCAGACGCGCAGGGCGACGATGGGCGCGTCGTGGCCGGACCGGGTGCGGAAGCGCTGGGGGAAGGCGAGGATGCCGCGTACGTCGGCGCCGCGGAAGCCGTAGATGGACTGGTCGGGGTCGCCGACGGCCACCAGGTCGCGGCCGTCGCCGGCGAGCTGCTGGAGGAGGAACTCCTGGGCGGGGTCGGTGTCCTGGTACTCGTCGACGAACAGTGCGTCGTGGGCGGCGCGTTCGCGGCGGCGTACGTCGGGGTCGGCGAGCAGTCCGGCGGCGGTGCGGATCAGCTCGGCGTAGTCCATGGCCGGGTCGGGGTCGAGGTCGAAGCGGAGCTGGTAGCGCTGGGCGAAGCGGCCGGCGGCGACCCAGTCGGCGCGGCCGTGCTGCCGTCCGAGCTCCTGTACGCGCTCGCCGTCGAGGCCGCGTTCGGCGGCGCGGGACAGGAAGTCGCGCAGCTCTTCGGCGAAGCCGCGGGTCTTGAGCGGTTCGCGCAGGTCTTCGGGCCAGTCGAGGGCGCCGTCCTCCAGCTCGCCGTGGAGGAGGCGGCGGACTTCGAGGAGTTGTTCGGGGCCGGTGAGGAGGCGGGGCGGCGGCTCGCCGGCGAGGACGGCCTCGCGGCGCAGCAGGGCGTAGGCGTAGGAGTGGAAGGTGAGCGCCAGCGGGGTGCGGGTGGTGCGGCGGAGCCGGCCGGTGACGCGTTCGCGCAGCTCGCCGGCGGCCTTGCGGCTGTAGGTGAGGATGAGGACGCGTTCGGGGTCGGCGCCGCGCCGTTCGATGCGGTCGACGACGCTCTCGACGATGGTCGTCGTCTTGCCGGTGCCGGGCCCGGCGAGGACGAGCAGGGGGCCGCCGGGGTGCTCGACCACGGCGCGCTGATGTTCATCAAGCACAGGGGCCTCAACAGGCCTCCCGCTGCCGCGGCGCACCAATCGCCAGGTCTGACCACTCACAGCACTAGATTCCACCAGACCACAGGGGTAGATCGTGCCGACTTGCCCGGTCTCCCCGCGCGGACGCCCACGTTATCGGGGCCAATCGGGGCAAATTTCAGGATTCGCCCCGACACGCCGTCGTCGGTACGCCCTCAGAAAACGTGGTCGACCACGCGGGCCGTCGCCTTGCCGTCGTCGCGCGGCGCGAACGTGGCCCGGAAGGCGTCGTAGCGGTCGGCGTGGGCGGCCGCGACCTCGTCGATGGAGCGCAGCGCCTCGACGACCTCGCCGGAGGTCGACAGCACCGGCCCGGGGGCGACCTCGGGCAGGTCCACGTAGATGCCGCGCTTGGCGGAGTATTTGGCCAGGTCGTAGCCGTACAGGACGATCGGCCGCCCGGTGACCGCGAAGTCGAACATGACGGACGAGTAGTCGGTCACCAGCACGTCGGCCACGAGCAGCAGATCCGCCATATCCGGATAAGTCGTTACGTCACGCGCGATGTCGGGAACGGCGGGCATGGCCTGCATGGGATGCGCCCGTACCAGCAGCTCGTGGTCGGCGCCCAGCGCCTCACGCGCCTTGGCCAGGTCGAGCTTGACCATCGCGTTCTTGCGGTCGTAATCGCGCCACGTGGGCGCGTACAGGACCACGCGCTTGCCCTCGGCGAGCCCGAGCCGCTCGCGCACGGCGGCGGCGAGCTCGTCACGGTCGGGCGAGGTGAGCACGTCGTTGCGCGGCAGCCCGCTCTCCAGCACCTCGCCCTGGTAGCCGAACGCCTTGCGCAGCACCGGCGTGGCCCACGGCGACTGCGACAGCAGCACGTCCCAGCCGCGCACCTCGGCGGCCTGGCGGTGCCAGACCGGCGGCTTGGGGTCGCGCCGCATGTGGGCCTGGTCGTTGCCGATGTGCTTGACCGGGGTGCCGTGCCAGGTCTGCACGACCACCTGGCCCTCGCGGGAGCGGAACCAGACGGGCAGGAACGCGTTGGTGACGATGTAGCGCGAGCGGGCCAGCGCGGCGTGGTGCTCGCGGCTGCCCGCGCGCACCGAGGTGGCGCCGTCGGGCGGGGTGAACGCGCCGTCCTTGACGATCCAGATGTGCGGGCGGTCGTCGCCGCGCCGCACCCGCTCCTCGTAGATGGCGCGGACGCTGTCGGCGTACAGGCGGCCGTCGTTGACCACGTAGACGGTGGCCTCGTCGAGCGGCTCGGTGCGCTGGGCCGGGTAGAAGACGCGGCGCAGCACGTGGGTGCCGGCGACGCCCTTCTCGGCGGCGGGCCGCTCCTCCTCCGAGACGACCACCGGCACGTCGAAGCGGGTGGAGACCATGCGGAAGGAGTGGCCGCCGAGCAAGCGCGGGTCCTCGTCGAGGGTCTCCAGCGCGGCATGGTCCATGCGCACGGGCACGATCTCGCCGGACGGGTGCCGTACGGACATCTGCCAGGTGCCGGACGACAGCGGCACCGCCTCGCCGAAGCGGTCCATGAACCCGGGCTGGACGCGCACGGTGAACTCCTCGCCCTCGCGCTCCATCGGGACCTGGTAGGCCAGGCCGGAGCGGTGGCGCAGGGTGAGCGAGCGCAGCCCTTCGGCGTCGGGGTAGTGGCCGCGCAGGACGAGCGTGGGCCCGTCCCAGACGGCCGAGGAGATCACCGGGCGGATGCGGTGGGCGGAGACGACCACGCGGTCACGGCGGTCGCCGAGCACGGTGATCTCGCGGTCGCCGGCCACGGCCCTGGTGCCCTTGAGGTCGCCGAGCATGACGGAGGCCGCCGGGTCGCCCTTGGGCTCGACCCACAGCCGCCGCCCGTCCTTCTCCTGCAGCAGCGCGGGCACGGCGAGCGTCAGCAGCACGTCGGTGCCCTTGCCCGCCGGGCTGAAGTCGGCGGCGATGCGGTGACCGCCGAGCCGGGCGTGGCCCTTGGTGACGACGCGGTCGGGCAGGTGGATCTTGAGCTGGAGGCGCTCGTCGTCGACGGTGACGCCGGTGAGCTCGGCCCGGTTGGGCTGGAGCACCACCTGGAGGGCGCGGTCGGAGGTCCAGACGGGCCTGGCCCACCAGCCAGGCTTGAGCTGGCGGCCGGCGGGGCGCTCGCTGCGGCCGATGGACGCGCCGCGCAGCAGGCCGGTGGCGCGGGCGCCACGGCTCCAGAACACGATCTCGGCCCGCCACGTGGTGGTGTCGCGCACGGCGGGACGGCGGCGCAGGCGGCGGCGCACGCCGGAGACCAGGCCGCGGACGGCGCCGCGCCAGCGCAGCGCCCACGGGCTCAGCTCGGCGTGGAAGCCCGACCAGTCGTAGTTGCAGCCGGGCTCGCGGGCCCCGTGGGTGGCCTCGGGGGCGAGCACGCGGCGGGTGCGCAGCCGCACCGGCGGCAGCCAGCGCGGGCCGCGCAGCACCACGGTCGCGCGGTTGAAGCGGCGGCTGCGCACCGACAGGCCGGCCAGGTAGGCGAAACCGGTGATGCGCAGCTTGCCGTCGACCCACACGATGTCGTCGATGTGCGTGACGGGCACCAGGTCGGCGCGGCGCAGCCGGAACAGCTCGGCGGGCAGCTCGTCGCGGAACGGCAGGTCGGCGTACCAGCGCAGGCCCTTGCGGATGCGCTTGGACGGCTCGGCGGCGGCCGCCACGACCTTGGCGAGGGTCTCGCCCTCGACGAGCTCGTCGTCGGGGCGGTGCTCGATCAGGTGGCAGATGAGGCGGCGGGCCACGGGCAGCTCGCGCTTGACCCCCGCGGCGACGCCCGCCAGGTAGGGGCGCACGAGGTCGACGAGCTCGCGCCTGCGGGCGGCGCCGCGCTTGACCGCGAGGTCCATCCGCGCGCCGAGCGGCCCGCTGAGCACCTCGGCGTCGAACGCCGCGTCGCGGCCGCCCGGCCCGACGGCGCGCATGACCGCGTCGAGTGGCTCGCCACGGTCGCAGAGGTCCTGGACGGCCTTGAGTCGGTCGGGGACCGCATCGCCGCCCGGGCTCTGGGCAGTTACGCCGGTAGCCATCGGGGAGGCACCGCCTTTCAGGCTGCCGTCAGTGTTCTGCCCATGGTAATAGGAGTCACCTACTACCAAATCGCCCATTCAGGGAACCGGCAGGTCAGCGGCCTTCCTGAGAATCGGCTGAACGCCCGTCCCAGCGGGCGCCGCGCATGTCCACGCGCTCCCCCCGCAACGGGGTGCCCTCCTCGCGCCAGTGCGCCAGGCAGCGTTGCAGGTGGTCAGGGGCCACGCCGCTGCCGTCAGCGTGCACCACGCGCCACCACGGAACGCCGCCGCCCCACACGGACATCACGCGTCCCACCTGCCGGGGGCCGCCCTCGCCCAGGTATTCGGCGATGTCGCCGTAGGACATGACCTTGCCGGGCGGGATGCGCTCGACGAGGTCGAGCACGCGCTCGGCGAACGGCTTCAGCGGCTCCACGCCGCCGGTCCCGCGTCGATCATCTCGTCCAGCTTGCCGAGCTCGATCACCGACCCGTCGGCGACCACCTCGACCACGCCCTCACGCAGCCCGTAGACCTCGCCGTCCTCGCCGATGAGCCGGGCGCCGAGCACGCCCGCCAGCCGGACGAGCTGGGCCACCTGCCAGTCGGAGCCGGGCGCCCCGATCACCTGCTCACGCCATGCGCCCACGGCGTGCGTGCCGTCGCCGTGCCTGGCGACGATCTCGTGCGATCCGCGCAGCTCGAAACCCGCCGGCGCGATCGCCTTCGCGACCTCCGCGAAGGCCAGCGGCGCCTCACGAACCACGCGTAGCTCGTATCCCATGACGGGGGACCATAGCGGATCTTTACTCCCTCCGCTGATTGAGGAGCACGATGGCCCCGCAGAACATGACGAGGGCCACGAGGACGCCGATCCCGTACAGCCAGAGCCGCCACGGGTCGGGTCCGGGGGCCGACGGCTGCGGGGTGTCCTCGCCCTGCCCGAAGTGCTGGTCAGCGGGTACGGGGACCTGGCGTTTGTGGCCGGTGAGCCGTTCGGCGGCGTTCAGCGCGGCGCCCGCGTCGACCACGCCGAACCCGGTCCTGTCGTCGTACCCGGCGGCGGGGCGGCCCCGCGCCCCGGTGGCGAGCGCCTGCGCGACCTGCTCGGGCCGCAGGTCGGGGTAGCGCGCCTTGACGAGCGCGGCCACCCCGGCCACCAGCGCCGCCGCCGAGCTGGTGCCGTCGGACAGCGCGTAGCCGCTGCCGCGCTGGACCACGGGCACCCCGGAGCCGGGCGCGGCGACGAGCACGGACAGGTTGTCGCTGCTGTACGGGGCGGGCTTGCTCGTCTTGTCCACGGCCGCGACGCCGATGACGCCCGGGTAGCCCGCGGGGAAGCTCCAGTAGGAGGTCTCGTTGTCCTTGGTGTAGCTGGTCTGCCCGTCGTTGCCCGCGGCGGCGACCAGGACGACGCCCTTGCCGAGCGCGTAGGAGACGGCCTCGCGCTCGGACTTGTGCGGCCCGTAGTTGCCGATCGACATGCTGATGACCTTGGCGCCGTGGTTGGTGGCGTAGCGCAGGGCGCGGGCGAGCGGGCTCTCGGTGGCGCCGGGGTCGGTGAGCAGCGGCGGGGCGATCTGGTCCTCGGGGTTCTCGTCCAGGGCCAGCGGCAGCGACAGCACCCGGGCCTCCGGGGCGACGCCGACGAACCCGTCCCCGGCTCCCGATCCGGCGATCAGCGCGGCCATGGCGGTGCCGTGCTCGCCGGGCTCGACCTCGCGCGGGCGGGCCGAGCCCGAGCTCATGTCGGGGCCCACGGTGACGCGCCCGCGCAGCTCCTTGACCCGGGTGTCGACGGCGCTGTCGATCACGGCGACGGTGACGCCGGCGCCCTTGGTGACGTTCCACGCCTGCTCGACGTTGAGCGCGTCGAGCACCCACTGCTGCTGCTCGCGGATGGGCGGGTCGGTGGGGGCGTGCAGGGCCAGCATCGCGGCGGTGAGGACGCGGACGACGGTCAGCACACGTTCCCCTGGGTGCAGGGCGGGACCTTGGGCGGGTCCGCCAGGAAGTAGGCGATCTGGTTGCCGACGGACTTGGCGGCGGGCCAGAGCTCGGGGTGCAGGATCTCCTCGGGCGGGACCGCGGCCCTGGTGCGGCCGTCGGCGTAGCCGGCGGTCGAGAACACGATGTACGGCCCGGCGCCCACCCAGCCGGTGCGCTGGCGCTGCTGCACGCCGAACCGTTCGGTCACGGTGCCGGGGAAGGCGACGGGCAGCACGCCGACGCGGTCGTCCTGGCTGAGCTGGTCGGTGACGGACGCCCTGGCCGCCTCGTCCTTGAGCACGGCCACGCCGACGGTCATGACGAACGTGGAGGTCTGGTCGACGTAGGTGGCGCGCAGCATGGAGACGCAGCCGTACTCGTCGAGGACGCCGGCCACGGACGGGTCGACCGCGTCGCGGCAGGCGGTCTCGGGGGCGATGCCGACGCGCCTGGCGTACTGCTGGGCGCGGTCGAGGCCGAGGTACTTGACCTCTTCGGGGAAGACGCCGGTGGTGGGCCACGCCTGCCAGCGGCGGGCGATCTCCTCCTGCTTGTAGCGGTTCTGCTCCTCGGCGGTCAGCGGGCGCGACCGGGTCTCCTTGAACAGGCCGGCGGTGCCGAGCAGCACGACGACGGCCGAGACGGCCACGATGACGGTGAGGAGCGCGATGAACATGCGCCGGTAGCGGACGCCCTGCTGGAGGGAGTCGGTCTCGGCGCGTTCGGCCGCCGCCCGCCTGCTCCGCATGCCCGCCGTGGGCCAGTCGCGCACGCGCGACCGGCGGCCGGTGGTGGCGCCGAGCGGATTGCTCCGTCCCGGCGTGGATCGTCCCCCGACGCGCGGTAGTCCTGAGGTGGGCCTACGTGCCTTCACCACCGCCTCGTTCCCAGCTCGGCTTCGTGTCTATTTCGTCCCCCTAACGGGGCGGATCATGCCTCTTGGTCATTGTGTGGGCGTCGGCCCCTTCTGACCAGGGCGACGATGGCTCCCAGCGATCCCAGCGCCACCACGGCCAGCGCCGCCGCGAGGCCCCCGTGCAGCAGGATGTGCGCGCCGTCGCGGTGCACGACCTGGATCGGGGCGGGCGGCGCCTGGCCCAGCGGCCTGTCCGGGTCGGCCGCCTGCGCGCCCGCCGCGGTCTCGGTGTGCCCGGCCAGCCGCTCCGCCTCGGCCAGCGCCCTGGCGGCGTTGACGACGCCGAACCCGGTGCCGGTGTCGTAGCCGCCCGGCGGCCGGTCGTCGGCGCTGGCCGCGAGCGCCCGCACGACGAGCGGCGGCGACAGGTCCGGATACTCGGCCTTGATCAGGGCGGCCACCCCCGACACCAGCGCGGTCGCCTGCGACGTCCCCCGGCCCACCCAGTAGGCGTCGCCCGGCCCCGCGCCCATGATGTCGACGCCCGGCGCGGCCACCACCACCGAGGAGTTCCAGTTGGAGAACGTCGCCCGCCGCAGCCTCCCGTCGGTCGCCCCCACCGACACCACGCCGGGGAAGGCCGCCGGGTAGGAGTACGGCGCCGCGCCGCCGCCCTCGACCTCGCGGGTGCCCTCGTTGCCCGCCGCCGCGACCACCACGACCCCCTTGGACACCGCGTAACGCACGGCCGCCCGGTCCTGGCGGGTCGCCAGCTCCTTGGAGATCGACAGGTTGATCACGTCGGCCCCGCGGTCGACGGCGTAGCGGATGCCGCGCGCGACCACGTTCTCGAACCGCTCGTCGGTGTTGAACGTGCGGAACCCCGGCTCCTCGTCCTCCAGGATCACCCGTACCGACAGCACCCGGGCGCGTGGCGCGACCCCGATGACGCCCAGCTTCCCGTCCGGGCCGTGCCCGTGCCCGGCGATCAGCGAGGCCATGTACGTGCCGTGCAGGCGGCGGGGCGTGACGCCGGGCGGGTTCGCCCCCGCGGTGAAGTCGCGGCCGACGGTGACCGAGCCCGCCAGGTCGCGGTGGCCCGGGTCGACGCCCGAGTCGAGCACGGCCACGGTGACGCCGTCGCCCTCGCTGATCCGCCACGCCTTGGCCAGGTCCAGCGTCCTGATGACCCGCTCCTGCCCGGACCGTACCTCGTCCGCCCACGCCGGGGCCGTGAGCGCCGGCAGCAGCCCGGCGAGGAGCGCCGCCCGCACGAGCGGCCCGCGGCTCAGCACCGCCACTCCTCGGCCGCGCAGTTGGGCATCCGGGGCCTGCTCAGGTCGGCCAGGACGCGCTCGGAGATCTCGGTCGCGAAGGCGAAGACCGCCGGCCGCTGCTCGCCCGACTTGCTCGCCGGCCGGCCGTCGACCTGGCCCGCCGTGGTCAGCACCAGGTACGGGCCCGCCTGCCGTACCGAGCCGGACTGCCGCACGGCGGGGGTGAACCGGTCGGACACCGTGCCGCGGAAGGCCAGCGGGCGCAGGCCGGGAACGGGCGCGCCGCTGCCCGGGAAGGCGGACCTGGCGCGGGCGGCGCGCTGCTTGTCGGGCAGCGCGACCACGCCCACGGTGACGAGCACGCCGCGCAGGGCGTCGATGTAGGTGGCGCGCAGCACGGCGCGGCAGCCCGCGGCGGCCAGCGCGGCGGCGGCCTCGGCGTCGACGGCGTCGTGACAGGTGGTGCGCGGCGAGATGCCGATCCGGCGGGCCCGCTCGCGGCCGCCCTGCTCGGCAGAGTAGGCGAGGCTGGACGGGAAGACGCGCCCGGCCGCCCAGGTGCGCCAGCGCTCGGCGACCTCGCGCTCGGCGGCGGCCCTGAGCTCGGCCGCGGTGGGACCCCGGGTCAGCTCGCCGCTCGCCGAACCGGCCGCGACCCCGGCGGCCACCGCGCAGACCAGAGTCAGCGCGGAGGCCACCAGCAGGGAAGGCCAGAGGCGGGCGTTGTCCACGGGATCGACCTTAATGCGGGCGACCCCGTGTCATCCGTCGGAAAGCAGACTCAGTAAGACGGCAGGCTCGGGTCGACGGTCTTGACCCAGCTCAGCACGCCACCGCCGACGTGGACGGCGTCGGCGAAGCCCGCGTTCTTGACGACCGCGAGCGCCTCCGCCGAACGGGCGCCGGACTTGCAGTGGAGCACGATCCGCTTGTCCTGCGGCAGCTTCTCCAGGGCCGAGCCGTTGAGGAACTCCCCCTTGGGGATCAGCGTGGCGCCCGGGATGGAGACGATCTCGTACTCGTTCGGCTCGCGGACGTCGACGAGGAAGATGTTCTCGCCGTTGTCCTGCATGGCCTTGAGCTCCTGGGCGGTGATCGTGGAGCCGCTGACCGCCTCGGCCGCCTCGTCGGAGATCGCGCCGCAGAACGCCTCGTAGTCCTCCAGGAGCTGGGTGACCGTCGGGTTCTTGCCGCACAGCACGCACTCGGGGTCCTTGCGGACCTTGACGTCGCGGTACTTCATCTCCAGGGCGTCGTAGATCATCAGGCGGCCGACGAGCGGGTCGCCGATGCCGGTGAGCAGCTTGATCGCCTCGTTGACCTGGATGGAGCCGATCGACGCGCACAGCACGCCGAGCACGCCGCCCTCGGCGCACGACGGCACCATGCCGGGAGGCGGGGGCTCCGGGTAGAGGCAGCGGTAGCAGGGGCCGTGCTCGGCCCAGAACACGCTCGCCTGGCCGTCGAAGCGGTAGATCGAGCCCCAGACGTACGGCTTGCCCAGCAGCACCGCGGCGTCGTTCACCATGTAGCGGGTGGCGAAGTTGTCGGTGCCGTCGAGGATCAGGTCGTAGCCCGAGAAGATCTCCATGACGTTCTCGGTGGTCAGCGCCGTGTTGTGGATCACGACGTCGATCAGCGGGTTGATCTCCCGGACGGACGCCGCGGCGCTCTCGGCCTTCAGCCGGCCCACGTCGGACTGGCCGTGGATGACCTGGCGCTGCAGGTTGGACTCGTCCACGACGTCGAAGTCGACGACGCCGAGCGTGCCCACACCCGCCGCGGCGAGATAGAGCAGCGCCGGCGACCCGAGACCGCCGGCGCCGACACACAGCACCTTGGCGTTCTTGAGCCGCTTCTGCCCGGCCATCCCCACGTCGGGAATGATCAGGTGACGCGAGTAACGGCGCACTTCGTCGACGGTGAGCTCGGCGGCCGGCTCTACCAGCGGTGGCAACGACACTTTCTACGCTCCCGTTTCAGGGGGTCTCTATCTCCATGTGAAACCTAGCCGGGCAGTGGGGCATTCCCCAATCGCGTCTCACGGATCAGACGGCGCGCCTCGGCGGCCACCACGCGCGGCACCTCCATCATCGCCACGTGCCCGGCCCTGGGCAGCAGCACCAGTCTCAGATCACGGAACGCGCGCGCCGCCCTGGCGGCCATCGCGGGCCGGACGAGCCGGTCGTGGCGGCCGTGGATGATCAGCGTGGGGGCCTGGACCTTCTCGGCCTGGCGCCACAGGTTGTCCGCGCCGCGCCGGAAGTACTCCGCCACGATGCCCCGGGCCGAGCCGATCATCGCGGCCGCGGAGTACGGCAGTTCGTCGCGGCGCCGCTGCTCCTCGATCGCCTCGCGCAGCCGTACCGGATGCACGGCGGCCATGTCCGCCCAGACCACCGCGAACGAGGCGTTGATCCGCTGTTCGGCGGGGATCAGCTTGAGCCGGCTCGCCACCCACTCGCCCAGCCGGGGCGTCGCGGCGGCGGCCACCCGCACCGGGCCGGAGCGGGGCAGCAGGTCCGGCAGCGCCGGCGAGATGAGCGTGAGCGAGCGCACCAGCTCGGGGCGTCCGGCGGCGACGCGCACGCAGACCGCCCCGCCCATCGAGTTGCCGAACAGGTGCGCCGGGCCGACCTGGTCCAGCAGCCGGACGACCGCGGCCGCGTGCGCGGCCACGCTGTAGTCGCCGTCGGCGGGCGCGGGCGAGTGCCCGGCGCCCGGCAGGTCGATCGCGTGCCCGGTGACGTCGTCCTTCAGCTCGTCCATGAGGTCGGTCCAGTTGGTGGCCGCCCCTGCCAGACCGTGTACGAAGACCGCCTGCTCGGGGGCGCCGGGCGGGGTGGACCTGACGTGGACGTCACCGACCATCCGCCCCGGCCAGTGCGGGACCGGCTCTGCCATGCCTCCTCCTCACACACGAGTTTCTGGACATTTCAGCTTATATCGCTTCATACATCTCTAATTGATCTAACGACAGGCCAAGCGTGCGGCAAAAGGACTTGATCGCCGTTTATGGCCTGCAACCCCCGGAAAGTATGACAACCAGATGACACCCAGCGTGACATCTCAGGCACTCTCCGTCATCACGGAAATTGCCGCAAGTGCAAGGAACCGTTCAGGGGGAAGCACAATGTCCAAGCTCAAGACCATGATGGCTGCCGCCACGCTGACCACCGCCCTCACCGGCGGCATGGTGGGTGTCGGCGAGGCGGCCTCCGCCACCACCACCGCCAACGCCTCCACCAGCGTCGGCGCGGCCACCAACGTCTCCAACTTCGTCGCTCACCCGCGCTGGTGCCGCTGGCACCGCAGCCACGGCTGGGGCCACGGCCACGGCTGGGGTCGCGGCCACGGCCACGGCTGGGGCTGGGGCCACCACGGCCACCGTCACGGCCACGGCCGTTACGTCAACCGTGTCAAGGTGTTCCTCAACCTGGCCGAGGACAAGGTCCGCTCCGTGCACCGTCGCGGCTGCCTGAAGATCCGCCACAACCACGGTGGCCACTGGTAAACCGATCATCTCGGCCCGGGGTTCCGGGCAGAGCTAACGCGGGGGCGCCGGATCATCTCCGGTGTCCTCGCTTTCATGTGTGCGGGTAAGCCGTGGACCCGCATTCGGTCATACGACTGTGCGGCGCATTCCCGTCCGGGGTCGGAAATGCGATGCAAGGAGGAGTTTCATCGACATAGGAGCTGCTTCCATGGCATTCACCCGCATCGCGGCCGTCCTGCTGGCCGCCTCCGGCGCCGCCCTGGCGACCGCCCCACCCGTGCTCGCCGACCCCGCACCGCCCGGCCCGAACGCCCACCGCGACCTGCGCGAGCTGCGGCAGGAGCTCCACGAGTCCCGCCACGCCCGGGCCCGCGACCTCCAGGAAGCCCGCCACCGCTGGTCCGCCGACCAGCGCGACCGGCACGACCGGCACGACCGGCGCGGCCACTGGGCCGACAACCTCCCCACCCACCCGGACCACTGGGCGAACGACCGCCACCCGACCCGCGACCACCGTGAGGCCCGTGAGGCCCGTACCCGCGCTCTCCAGGACACCCGCACCCCCGGCGACCTGCGCGACCGCCGAGCAGGTGACCGGCGCGACGCCCGGCAGGGGCCCGGGCTGACGGAGGGGCGCGTCGAGAGGGAGGCGCGGGGGCCGAGGCCGGAGACCCGGGATCGGGGGAACGCCACCGCCCAGGCGCGGCTGACCACGTGCGCCTACCGGGTGAAGGCCGGGACGCGGGTCTACGTGAAGCCGGAACGGGGCGCGAAGGAGCTGGAGCACTTCGGCTCCCAGGGCCGCACACTGGGCGCGTGCGCCTCGCGCCCCGGTGAGAAGTGGACGAAGGTCCTGGCCCCGGAGCGCGGCAAGATCGGCTACGCGCGCACCGACAGGCTGAAGAACCTCGGCCCGAAGAAGTGGCTGTCCGTCTGAGTCACGCGGATTTGCGCGCCTTGCGCTTGGGGGCCGCCTCCTTCTCCTTGGACTCCTTCGACTCCTTGGACTCCTTGGCGGCCCTCTTGGGTTTGGCGGCGCCCCCGCCGGTGCGCTCGCGCTTGGCGGCGTCGACGCTGGCGCGCAGCGCGGCCATGAGGTCGACGGCCGGCCCGGCCTCCTCCTCTTCGGGGGCCGCGACGACCTCCTTGCCCGCCACCTTGGCCTCGATCACCTGTTGCAGCGCCTCGCGGTAGGTGTCGTGGTACTCGGTGGGGTCGAAGTCGGCCTCCATCGTGTTGATGAGCGATTCGGCCATCTTGAGCTCCTGGGCCCGTACCTCGATGTCCTCGTCCAGGAACTCGAAGTCGGGCTTGCGGATCTCGTCAGGCCACAGCATGGTCTCCAGGACGAACACGCCGTCGCGGACCCGCAGCGTGGCGAGCGACTCACGCTGGCGCAGCGCCACCTTGACCACGGCGACCTGCCCGGAGCTCTCCAGGGCGTTGCGCAGGAGCACGTACGGCTTGGCGCCCTGGGCGTCGGGTTCGAGGTAGTAGGACTTGGCGAAGTAGATGGGGTCGATCTGCTCGGCCGGGGCGAACTGCAGCACGTCGATGCGCCGGGAGGTGCTGAGGGGCAGTCCTTCGAAGTCCTCGTCGGTCAGCACGACCATCTCGCCGGTGCCGAGTTCATAACCCTTGGCGATGTCGGCGTAGGCGACCTCTTCGCCGTCGACGGTGCACACCCTCTTGTAGCGGATGCGGCCGCCGTCCTCGCGGTGCACCTGGTGGAAGCTGACGTCCTTCTGCTCGGTGGCCGAGTAGAGCTTGACGGGGATGGTGACCAGCCCGAAGGAGATCGCACCTTTCCAGATGCTGCGCATGGGCACTCCTCAGCAGTAGCGGGCGGTCCACCAATGGGCACATACCCGTCATGGTGCAACCAATGCCACACTCGATTGAACCAATGCTGGCTGTACCAGGGGAACTACCCTCCGATCACGACCGGTACGGCCTCGAGGTCAAGTGGGACGGCATTCGCGCCATCGTGCACGTGGACGGTGGCCTCCGGGTGACGGGAAGGCACGGGGCTGACTACACCCGCCGCTACCCCGAAATTTCGGACTTCGGCATGAAAAGTGCGGTCATCGACGGCGAGGTGGTGGCGCTGGACCGCCACGGCCGGCCGAACTTCGTCCGGCTGCAGCGGCGCATGCACCTGACCGACCCCGAGCCGCTGATCCTGGAGCGCTACCCCGTCACGTACCTGCCCTTCGACCTGCTCTATCTCGACGGCATGTCCCTGTGCGACCTGCCGTACCGGGCCAGGCGCAGCCTCCTGGACGAGCTCGACATCGGCGCCCCTCCCTACTTCCCCGGCGATTCCGGCCTGCTGGCGGCCACCTCGGAGCAGGGCCTCGAAGGCGTGGTGGCCAAACGGCTCGATTCTCCTTACCAGCCCGGCGTGCGCTCCCCCGCCTGGATCAAGGTCAAGAACCTGAGCATCACGGAAGTGGTGATCGGCGGCTGGAAGCCCGGCAAGGGCCGCCGGGCGGGCGGCATCGGCTCGCTCGTCATGGGCGTGTTCACGCCCGCCGGCCTCACGTACGTCGGCCACGTCGGGACCGGCTTCACCGAGGAGGCCCTGGATCTCCTGTACGGGATGCTGGCGCCGCTGGAGATCGCGCGGAGTCCGTTCAGCAACGCGGTCCCGTGGCGTAATCGATGGGTTAGACCCGATCTGGTCGGGGAGGTGGCCTACACGATGTGGACCGACGACCAACGGCTGCGCCATCCCGTGTGGCGCGGGCTGCGGGCGGACAAGCTCCCTGCGGAGGTGACGCGGTGAAGGTCCCCGTCAAGGTGGACGGGCGCGAGCTCACGCTGAGCAACCTGGACAAGGTGCTCTACCCGGAGGAGGGATTCGCCAAGGCCGAGGTCATCGACTACTACAGCCGCGTCGCCCCGGTGCTGCTGCCCCACCTGGCGGGCCGCCCGCTGACCGTCAAGCGCTACCCCAACGGCGTCGAGGGGGCCTCGTTCTTCGAGAAGAACGCCCCCGACCACACCCCCGGCTGGGTCCGGCGCGTCCGGCTGCCGGTGCCGGGGAGCACCAAGGACCGCGAGAGCATCGACTTCGCCGTCGTCGACGACCTGCCTACCCTCGTCTACTACGCCAACCTGGCCGCCCTGGAGCTCCACGTCCCGCAGTGGCGCGTCTCGGACGACGGCGAGGCGCTGCCGCCCGACACGCTCGTGTTCGACCTGGACCCGGGCCCGCCCGCCACGATCGTCGAGTGCTGCCGGGTGGCGCTCATGCTGCGCGAGGTGCTGGCCGCCGACGGGCTCACCGCCAGGCCCAAGACCAGCGGCAGCAAGGGCATGCAGCTCTACGCCGCCTGGGACGGCCGCGAGGAGCCGTCCGCGTACGCCAAGCGGCTGGCCCAGGCGCTGGCCAAGGAGCATCCGGGCGAGGTGGTCAGCGTCATGGCGAGGAAGCTGCGGCCCGGCAAGGTGTTCATCGACTGGAGCCAGAACAACCCGGCCAAGACCACCGTGGCCCCCTACTCGCTGCGCGCCAGGGCCAGGCCGACGGTCTCCACGCCGCTGCTGTGGAAGGAGGTCGAGACCTGCGAACACGCCGACGACCTGGTGTTCACCACGGCCGACGTGCTCGCCAGGGTGGAGAAGCACGGCGACCTTTTCGACGCGGCGTAGGCTGGGTGCGTCCGCACGCAACGGGGCCACATGTGAAGGGGGAACGACATGTCGGAGATGGACGTACGCGGGGACGAGGCGAATTTCGCCGACGACGAGGAGCGGCCGCTGGAGGCGCCGGAGGCCGACGCCGTCGAGCAGCGGCGCCGGTTGAGCGAGGACGAGTCCCGGCCGCGCCGGGAGGTCCCGTTCGACGTCGACCCCGCCGACGCGGCCGACCAGGACCGCGTGGTCGAGCTCGACGATGACGACTATCGCTGAGGCGGCGGCTACCCGCGCGTAGGATGTCGGCACGATCCGCACGAAGACGTTGGAGACCCGCGTGACCGCTACCCCGGACGCCAAGCCCCGGGGCACCCGGCTGCCCCGACTCGCCCGCCGCCGGCAGCTGCTCAGCGCCGCGCAGGAAGTGTTCGTCGAGAACGGCTACCACGCGGCCGCCATGGACGAGATCGCCGAGCGGGCCGGGGTCAGCAAGCCGGTGCTCTACCAGCACTTCCCCGGCAAGCTGGAGCTCTATCTGGCGCTGCTCGACCTGCACGTCGACGACATGGTCAACCGCTGCCGCGACGCCCTCGCCTCCACCAGCGAGAACAAGCTGCGGGTCCAGGCGACGTTCAGCGCGTTCTTCGACTTCGTCTCCACCCAGGGCGAGGCGTTCCGCCTGGTCTTCGAGTCCGACCTGCGCAACGTGGCGCCGGTGCGGCAGCGGGTGGAGCGGTCGCTGAGCGAGTGCGCCGAGATGGTCAGCGCGGTGATCCAGGAGGACACCGGCTGCACCAGCGACGAGGCGCACCTGCTCGGGGTCGGGCTGGTCGGCATGGCCGAGGTCAGCGCCCGCTACTGGGTGACCAAGCACGGCTCCATCCCGAAGGACGCGGCCGAGCAGCTCATGGCCCGGCTGGCCTGGCGGGGCATCAGCGGTTTTCCGCGTACGGCATAACCCGTTCGCTGGGCGCGATCAATCGGCGTGTTTCCGGCACGCAGCGGCCACGATGGGACCAGCACAGCCCCGTCGAAAGGGAGCACGATGGAAGTCAAGATCGGGGTACGTTCCGTACACCGCGAGCTCGTGGTGGAGACCGACCTGTCGTCGGAGCAGGTCGAGGAGGAGATCAGGCAGGCGCTGGCAGCCGAGCGGGGCGTGTTCGCCATCACTGACGTGAAGGGCAGGCGCGTGGTCGTGCCGGTGGCGGCGCTCGGCTTCATCGAGATCGGCGAGGACGAATCCCGCCCGGTGGGCTTCGGCGGCACCCTCTGACCTTTCCGGCCCGCACGACCTGACTCCCGGGACCGCGTTCCACCGGCCCCGGGGGTCGCGGGTCTGGCGGGCCGGACCAGGCCGGGCCCGATCAGTGCCCGATCAAGGTCAGGTCAGATCAGGTCAGGCGAGGCGGCAGCCGCGTGGGCGGCGGCGCCGGGGGGCGATCTCCGGCCCCCGGGCCGGGCACCACGCGCCTCCCCTGCGCAGCACGGCCCGCGACGGCCAGCGATTCGGCCCACATCTGGTCAAGGAACTGCCGTAGCGGCGCGAGGCCCTCATGCCTGGCACGCTACAGCCGTTCGCCGCCCCGCGCCGTGCGATCCCCTCGACAGCCCTGCACCGGGTTCAGATGCCGAGCGCCGCCATGCGCTTGTTGTGCTCCTCGGTGAGGCGGGCGAACATCCGGGAGATCTCGGCCTGGTCGTCGGCCCCCGACTCGACCAGCATCATCGCCAGCTCCGGCCGGGCCGCGGCCACCCGCTGCCCCTGGCTGAGCGCCTCGCCGACCATCCGCCTGGCCCACAGCGCCAGCCGCCCGCCGACGACCGGGTCGGCGGCGATGCCCGCCCTGACCCGCTCGACCGCGAACCCGGCCCGCCCCTCGTCCGCCAGCACCTCGTCCACGAGCTTGGCGATCGCGGGCTCCAGCCGCCGGGCCGCCTCCCGATAGAAGTCGAGCGCGATGCCGACCCCGACATAGGCTTTGACCAGCGCCTCCAGCCAGTCGGTCGGCGTGGTCTGGCGGTGCCAGGCGTCGAGCGCCTCGGCGAACGGCTGCATCGCCGCGTCCGGATCGGCGCCCAGCTCGGTGAGCCGGTCGCGCAGCAGCCGGAAGTGCGCGTACTCCGCCACGGCCAGCTCGCTGAGCGCGGCCCGGTCGGCCAGCGTGGGCGCCAGCCGCGCCGCGTCGTCGGTCATCCGCGTGAAGGCGCTGAGCTCGGCATAGGCCAGGACGCCGAGCAAATCGACGACCGCAGGGGACTCGTTCATACGTCGCAGCGTACTTCGGTCAATCTTCGGGAACATACGTGAGCTCGGCCAGCGTTGTGGTATCGAGTACACTGCTCTGTGAAAGTGCGACCGCACTGTGTAAATTCGGGGGAATCTCTCCCGGATGCCCCCGCTCCCCGGGTGCGCGGTCGCTGATGACATGAGAGGGCTGGCTCTACCGCGAGGACCCAGGCACGGGGGTATTTTTCCGCCCGATCGGTCCCGGCAGGCCCGCCTTCATTTGAGACTGAGGCAGGCCACGCTGACGACTTTCCGAGACCTCGGAGTCACACCAGAAATCGCCGATGCCCTCGAGACCGAGGGCATCACCACACCGTTCCCGATCCAGGAGATGGCTCTCCCGCTCGCACTGGGCGGCCAGGACCTCATCGGACAGGCACGCACGGGCACGGGCAAGACCTACGCGTTCGGCATCGCGATGCTCCAGAGCATCGGCAAGCCGCGCAAGAACCGCAAGAAGCCCCGCGGGCTGGTCGTCGTGCCGACCCGCGAGCTGGCCCACCAGGTGAGCGAGGACCTCGTCACCGCCGCGGGCAAGCTCGGCTCGCGCGTCCTGACCGTTTACGGCGGTCGCGCGTACGAGCCGCAGATCGAGGCGCTGAAGGCCGGAGTCGACGTCATCGTCGGCACCCCCGGACGCCTGCTCGACCTGGTCAAGCAGAAGCACCTCGACCTCAGCCAGATCACCAGCCTGGTGCTCGACGAGGCCGACCGCATGCTCGACCTGGGCTTCCTGCCCGACATCGAACGGATCTTCAAGCTGATCCCGGCGCAGCGGCAGACGATGCTGTTCTCGGCCACCATGCCGGGTGAGATCGTCTCGCTCTCGCGCAAGTACCTCAACCGTCCCACCCACGTGCGCGCCGAGCACGAGAGCGGCGAGGGTGAGGCCACTCCGCAGGTCCGCCAGATCGTCTGGCGCACCCACCGGATGGACAAGATCGAGATCGTCGCCCGGCTGCTCCAGGCCGAGGGGCGCGGGCTCACCATGGTCTTCTGCGAGACCAAGCGGGCCTGCGACATGGTCGCCGAGCAGCTCGACACCCGCGGCTTCGCGGTCGCGGCGGTCCACGGCGACCTCGGCCAGGGCCAGCGCGAGCAGGCTCTGCGCGCCTTCCGCAACGGCAAGATCGACGTGCTGGTGGCCACCGACGTGGCGGCCCGAGGCATCGACATCGACGACGTCACCCACGTGGTCAACTACGACGCTCCCACCGACGACAAGACCTACGTGCACCGCATCGGCCGCACCGGCCGGGCCGGGCGCACGGGCATCGCGGTCACGTTCGTGGAGTGGGAGGAGCTGACCCGCTGGAAGATGATCAATCAGATGCTCGGCCTGGACTTCGCCGAGCCCGTCGAGACCTATTCCACCTCGCCGCACGTCTTCACCGAGCTCAACATCCCCGAGGGCACCAAGGGCGTGCTGCCGCACGCCAACCGCTCCCGGGCGGGGCTGTCGGCGGAGCGGATCGAGGACCTCGGCGAGACGGGCCGCCCCCGCAACCGCGGCGGCCGACGCCGTGACGAGCGTGAGGAGCGTGACGAACGCCGTCCGGCCCGCACGCCTCGCCAGCGCCGCCGCACCCGTGGTGGCAAGTCCGCCGAAGAGGGCACTCCCGTCGAGACGCCGGAGGTCGAGCTCGTGAACGGTCGCTCCCGCAAGCCGGAGGAGACGCCCGCGATCATCTCTGCTGACGAGGTGGAGGCCGTGGCCGCCGAGCCGCGCCGCCGCACCCGCCGTTCGTCGGCGGAGCGGGCGTCCGCCGAATCGGCCAAGGCCACAGAGCCCGCCAAGGTCACAGAGCCGGTCAAGGCCGCCGAGCCCGTGGTGAGCGCCGAGCCGGTCAAGGCCGCCGAGCCGGTCAAGGCGCCGGAGCCCGTCAAGGCCGCCGAGCCCGTACGCGCTCCTGAGCCCGCCAGGGCGCCGGAGCCCACGCGGGCGCCGGAGCCGGCGCGGGCCGCGGAGCCGGTCCGGGTGGCGCCTGCCGTCGAGCCGTCGCCGGCCGAGCCGGTGCCCAGCTTCCTGACCACCCCGCCGCCGCCCGCGGCGTCCAGGGAGCCGGAGCGGATCATCCCGCCGAGCCCGTTCACGGTGATCTTCCAGTCGCCCGACCTGGCGACGGACGACGACGACATCGCCCCGTCCGCCGCCACCGAGCGCAAGCAGCAGCGCCGCCAGGCTCGTGGCGGTGGCAGCGGCGGTGGCGGCAACCGCCGCCGCGCGGGCTGACGACCGCAGTGTGAAGAGCACAGTGTGAAGAGCGCAGTGTGAAGAGCGCAGTGTGAAGGGCGCGCACCCACCCGGGTGCGCGCCCTTCCGCGTGTCAGCGGCCCCCGTGACGGGCGGGTGAGCGCTCCGGCCGGAACCTCGCCCACCGGCCTCCCAGGTACGCGCCGCGCGTCCCGGACCCGGCGTCCGGCACCCCCATAAGCTGGCAACTCCCCCGAAATCCGGCACCAGCGTAGGAGGTTAGCCGGTGTTGACGCACTGAGCTCTGGGTATTGTTGCCCCACGTGAGTACGCCGCGATTCCTGCAGCTGCCTCCCGGCGTTGCACCACGCAAGATCGACACCCCCGAGGGCACGTTCGCGGCCCTGGAGGCGTCGCCGGTGAGCGGCGTGGTGGAGCGCTGGCCCGCACTCCTGGTGCCCGGCCTGACGGGGAGCAAGGAAGACTTCATCGCGGTCCTGCAGACCCTGGCCCAGTCGGGCCGCCGGGTGCTGGCCATCGACCTGCGCGGCCAGTACGAGTCGCCGGGCCCCGACGACCCCGGCGCCTACACTTGCGCGGCGCTCGGCGCCGACGTCGACCAGCTCGCGCAGACCCTCGGCGGCGGCGAGCCGGTGCACCTGGTGGGCCACTCCTTCGGCGGCCTGGTCTCGCGGGAGGCCGTCATCGACGGGCGCACCAAGTTCGCCTCGTTCACGCTGATGAGCTCCGGGCCGTCGGCGATCGCCGGCAAGCGCGCCCACCACGGCCGCAAGATGCTGCGCGAGATCCCCGAGCTGGGCCTGGAGCACGTGTGGCACGCCAGGTTCGAGCCGGAGGCCGTGGCCGCCGGGGTGCCCGACGACATCATGGCGTTCCTGCGCAAGCGGCTGCTGGCCAACTCCCCGACCGGGCTGGCGTGCATGGCCGAGCAGGTGCTCACCATGCACGACCGCACGCCCGAGCTGCGCCAGATCGAGGTGCCCACGCTGGTCCTGTACGGCGAGCACGACGACGGCTGGCCGGCCGAGACGCAGGCGGAGATGGCGGCCACGCTGGAGGCGGAGTGCGTGGTGGTGCCGGGCGCCGTGCACTCACCCGCCGTGGAGGCGCCCGAGACGACGGCCGCCGCGCTGGTCCGCTTCTGGAACGACGCCGAAAGCCACTTTTTGGACACTCGATCGGGCGCTGTGTAACCATGCGTCCACCATGTCCGAAGACCTCGCCGTCCCGACCCTCGCCGTCCAGTCACCGCGCAGCGCGACCTGGCGGGTGCACCTCGACCGCACGATGTGGGTCGGCGGCGTCCGGGGGCTGATGCTCCAGGCTCTGCACCCGCTGGCGATGCTCGGCGTCTGGCAGAACTCCGACTTCCGCACCGACCCGTTCGGACGGCTGCGCCGTACCGCCGACTTCGTGGGGCGGGTCACGTTCGGCACTCCGGAGGAGGCCGGCGCGATCGGCAGGCGGGTGCGCGGCATCCACCGGAGCCTGCGCGTCGTCGGGCCCGGCGGCCGGACGCACCGGGTCGACGACCCGGAGCTGCTGCTGTGGGTGCACTGCGCGGAGGTCTCGTCCTACCTGGAGGTCGCCCGGCGCGGCGGGCTCGCGCTCACCGGGCCGCAGGCCGACCGCTACCTCGCCGAGCAGCGGCGCAGCGCCGCCTACGTGGGGCTGCACCCCGAGGACGTGCCCGGCTCGCGCGCCGAGATGGCGGCCTACTTCAAGGCGGCCAGGCCCGCGCTGCGGGTCACGGAGGAGGCCAGGGCGGCCGTGCGGTTCCTGCTGTGGCCGAAGATGCCGCCGCGGCTGCGGCTGCTGTCGGCCGGGAAACCGGTCTACTTCCCGTTCGGGGCGCTGTGTTACTACACGCTGCCGGACTGGGCCAGGCGGATGTACGGGATGCTCCCTGAGGTGCCACGGGGCGCGGTGACGGCGGGGCTGGCGGCGTTCAGGCTGGCCATGAACGCGCTGCCGGAACCGCTGCACGACCGGGCGTTCCTGCCCGCGACGCGGCGGATGCTGCGCGACTCCCGGCAGCGGCTGGCGGCGGCGGGCTACGACGTCCGCAAGGGGCTGCGCGGCGCCGTCGACCCGCGCCACTGGCCCAGCCCCTGACCGGCGCCATCCATCCTCGCCACTGGCCCACCTCCTGACCGGGCCGGTCAGGGGTGCGCTATTCCGCCAGGCCGTCCCACGGGCGGCGTTCGGGGGCGGCGGCCAGCCCCTCCGGGCAGTGGCGGCGGAAGTCGCACCACCCGCAGATCGGCCCCGGGCTGGGCGCGAACAGCGCGTCGATCTCGGCGGGCACGGCGGCCGGGCCCACGGACGCGCGCTCGCGCCGCAGGTCGTCCTTGGACGGCCAGGCGGCTCCCGGGTTGCCCGGATCCGCCGAGGGCCGTGGTTCAGGCTCCGCTGGACGCGGCTGAGGCGGCGCGTGGGGAGCCGGGCCGCCGGGTCCGGTCTCCCAGGCCGGGGCGGACCGGGAGCGGCGGCTCGGGGCGCTGGAGGCGTCGGAGGACACCGCCGCGCGATAGCGGTCGTCGGCGTCGGCCGCCTCCAGGGCGATCTCCTCGGCGCGGCTCAGGTGGCGGCCGAGGGACTCGTCGGTGTGCCGCCACTCGACGATCTCGCCGGTCGGCAGGTGGTGCAGCTCGACGGCGCGGGCGGGGGTGCGCATCATCCGGGACGCCGCGATCGCGTAGACCGCCAGCGCGAGCGAGGAGCGCGCGTCGTCCTGGGTGAGGGGCCGCCGCCCGGTCTTGTAGTCGACGACCACCAGCTCGTCGCCGCGCCGGTCGAGCCGGTCGATGCGGCCGGACAGCGCGATGACCTTGGTGCGGGTGGCGACGGTGCGTTCGACGCCGACCGGATCATCACTGGGGTCTAAAGTCGCGACATATCCGGACACGAGGTCGCGGGCACGCGCGAGCCACCGCGCCGACTGCTCCCCGTCCCTGAACCCCTCGGTGATCCACCCGCTCGTGAGCAGGGTGGCCGCCGTGAGCGGGGTGCGCCGCTCGTACGGCTCCCGCCACCAGGCCGCCAGCGCGTTGTGCACGCTCGCCCCGACGCTGTTGTGCGCCCAGGCCGGGCCCTTGGACGGCTGCGGCCGGTCCAGGTAGGTGAACCGGTAGCGGCGCCGGCAGTCGAGCCAGGCGTTCAACCGCGACGGCGTGCACGAATAGAGCCGCCGCGGCATCCCTTCCAGCGGAAGCTGGCCCTGCACCCTATTCGTCGCCCGGGTTGAGCTTGATGCCCGACACCCGGGTGCCGTCGGAGAGCGGGCCCTCGGGAGCGGGCTCACGGGTCAGCGAGCCGGAGATCCAGTCGTCGAAGTGCGGCTCCAGGTCGCCGACGGTGACCTCCTCGCCGTGCGAGGGCAGCACCCGCGTCGCGGCCGGCAGCGTGAACAGCCGCCCGCCGATCGCGGTGAGCTGGTCGGCCAGGCGGGGGTACTCGCCGCCGAGCTTGCCCGGGCCGTCGGCCTGGAGGGTCTTGCCGGTGAAGACCGCCTCCAGCGCCTCGCAGTAGAGCGAGACGCCGCCCGGCGTCACCCCGGGCGTCTCCATGACATCGAGCTGCACGTCGGCGACGCCGAAGATGCCGTCGTCCTCCATGTCGATGTCGGGCCAGGTCTCGGTCCAGGTCTCCCGCCAGTGCGGCTTGTCCTTGGGGTGCAGGGCGATGACCGCCTCGTCGCGGCTGGCCACCTCGATGGCCGCGCCGACGTGGTCGGGCAGGCCGTGGGTGCAGATGACGGCGAGCACCTCGCGCTCGCCGACCTGCTCAAGGATCTTGTCGGCGTCACGCGCCGGGTCGATGACGATCACTTCGTCGTCATCGCCGATGATCCACGTGTTGTTCTCGACCTTGTGCTCGACGTCGTCGATCTCGACGACGCCCTCGGTCACCACTCGCTCGATACGCGCTGTCACGCCTCCGAACTCTAGCCCGTCTGCGTGAGTGAGCGAATCGCGTTGATGATGAGTTGCACGGCCAGCGCCGACAGGAGCAGACCGGCGATCCTGGTGACGAGTTCGACGCCGTTCTCCTTGATGAGGCGGATGATGCTCACGGAGAAGCGCATGAACAGCCACAGCAGGATGTGCACGGCCGCGATCGCCAGCCCGAGCGCCAGGATGCCGCCGGGCACCCCGGCGGCCTGCTGGGCGAAGACGATGGTCGCCACGATCGCGCCGGGCCCGGCGAGCAGGGGCGTGCCGAGCGGCACCAGGGCGACGTTCACGTTGGAGCGGACGGTGTCGGCGCGCGGCTCGGCCGCCCCGCGCAGCAGCTCCAGCGCGACCAGCAGGAGCAGCAGCCCGCCCGCGATCTGCATGGCGGCCACCTCGACGTGCAGGTAGCCGAGGATCGCCTGGCCGAACACCGCGAACACCACGATCAGGCAGAACGCGGTCACCGACGCCTGCCAGGCGACCCGTTTGCGCTCCTGGGCGGTGCGCCCGAAGGTGTAGGCGAGGAAGAGCGGGATGACTCCCGGCGGGTCCATGATGACGAACATCGTCACGAACGCCTCGACGAAGAACCTCAGCACCGCTCCCCCAGCACGCCGTACGAGGGGGAACGCCTGTCAGTCTTCCAGTCTCGGGGAGAACGCCCCGTAAGGCACGTCGAGGTCGAGGTCGCGCAGATCGAGCAGGCTGAGCTCGGCGAGCGCGATGAGGCAGCCGGCCTCCGACGGCCAGGCGATCGTCCACAGCCAGTTGCCCGCCGCCTCGCCCGCGTAGACGGCCCGGTCGGCCGCCGCGCCCACGCACCACAGCGGCGTCGGGTGCCCGAGCACCTCGATCTTCGCGTTCGGCGGCCCGTGGTCGAACCCCTCGCCCGGGTCGGGCCCGTCGAGCCCGGCGAACGCCGCGCCCAGCCCCACCCCGGGCTCCTCGGCGACGATCAGCAGGTCGGCCGGCCCGTGCATGAACGACGGCCCGCTCAGCGCCACCACGCTGGCCCGGACGCCTCTGTGCTCGTCGCCCACCTCCGCGAAGCCGGTCACCATCCATTTGGACGGCAACGGCCATGGCAGCCACACGGGCACCATGGAGTTCTTCCGCATCGCCTCCAGGGCCGTCGCGGACGGCGGCCGGGGCGGCTGATACGGCAGGACGTCTCCGTGCGCGTCACAACGCCATGCGCTGGACCACGCACCGGGCCCGTGAAGCGGGCCAAAACACCGTGGGCACGTTGGAGCCGCTCTCACAGCTACCCACGGTGCTTCCTCGGGCCCGGCCCCGTCAAGGCCGCTCATCGTTATCCCGTCGTAATCTTGGCCATGTGCGCGTAAATTGTGTGGGAGCGATCATCTTCGACGCCGGGCGGCTGCTTCTCGTACGGCGCGGCCATGCTCCGTCGGCCGGGCTGTGGTCGCTTCCCGGCGGTCGCGTGGAGCCCGGCGAGAGCGACGAGGCCGCGGTCCGCCGCGAGGTCATGGAGGAGACCGGCCTGCGCGTCGCCGTCGGCCCGCTCGCCGGCGCCGTCGACCGTCCCGGCCCGGCCGGCGTCACGTACGAGATCCGCGACTACTTCGCCACGGTCACCGGCGGCGTGCTCAGCGCGTCGGACGACGCCGTCGACGCCCGCTGGTGCGCCCGCACGGAGCTGACCCGCCTGGCCCTCTCGCCCGGCCTGCTGGAGGCGCTGCGGGAGTGGGACGCGCTCCCGCCCTGATCAGCGGCTGGACGTGAGGGTGGAGGTCCACAGGATGAGGTGGTCGTCGCTGTAGGTGGTGGAGCGGCCCAGCGCCACGACCTCCTCGCCCGCCACCGTCACCGCCGTCAGCCACTGCGCCCCCGGCCCCGCCAGGCTGTCCTCGGTCAGGTCCAGGCGGCTCCAGCCGATCCCGTCCTCGGAGGTCCAGGCGGCGCTGTCGCCGTCGCCGGGCGTGCCGTGCCAGCCGACCGCGACGAGCCCCGGGCCGGCCGCCGCGAGGTCGTACACCGCCGCCGCCCGTTCGGCGGGCAGCCAGGCCGTGCGCCAGGTCGCGCCGTCGTCCTCGGAGACGGCGGAGAAGGCGCGGCGGGCGCCCTCGTCCGTCACGGCGGCGCCGATGGCGACGAGCCGGTCCTGGTAGGCGGCCACCTGGCGCAGCCCGGCCGAGGACGTGCCCGGCGGGGCGACGCGCTTGCGCGCCTTCCAGTTGACGCCGTCGTCGGAGACCCACACGACGCCGCTCTCGCCGGCGCCCACGCCCGCGCCGCCGACCGCGACATAGCCGTCGGAGGTGGCCGCCAGGTCGTGGATCCGCACGTCGGAGCCGCCCTGCGGCAGCTTGTCCGAGCGGGTGAACCGGCGCAGGTCCGGCGTGAACCACAGCGCGGCCGACACCGTGCCCGTCGGCCCCCGGTCCTCCCCCGCGAGCACGTAGCCGTCGGGCCCGGCGGCCAGGACGCGCGCGTCCAGGTACGGGTGGTCGCCCGGCCGGGCCAGATCGCCGTCGGCGGCCACCTTGCGCCAGGCCCGGCCGTCCTCCGAGGCCACCAGCAGCGGCTCGGTGACCTGCACGTCCGTCTGGGTGGCGCCGACCGCCAGCCAGCCCCTGCGGCCGTGGGCCACGTCGCTGAGCCGCTGCTGGCGCGGGCCGCCCAGGCTGATGGACGTCCAGTCCTGCCAGTTGAGGCTGGTCCAGATGCCGGCGTCGCCGGACGCCGAGCCCACCGCGACGTAACGGCCGTCGTGCCCGGCCACCCGGGAGGTCTCGCGGGCGGCCCGCGACAGGCCGTCCACCCCTGCCAGCCGCACCCGGGCGGGCTTGCCGCGCTCGGGCGCCGCCATCAGCACGAGCTGGTTGTCCACGTCGGCCGCCGCCTGGTCGCCGCCCGCGAACAGGGTGCCGTCACCGGAGATCGTGAACCCGCGCAGCGTCGCCCCCGCCAGGTCGCCCAGCTCCGCCCGTTCCTTCCACGACCCGCCGTCGGCGCTGGTCAGCACCGAGTAGCCGCCCAGGTTCGCCTGGCTGACGGCCGCGACGCCCGACGCGTGCGAGATCAGCGACTCCACGCCCGGGCTCTGCCCGCCCAGCTCGTCGATCGTGCCGCACTGCGACCACTCCGCGCCCGTCGGCGAGCAGTAGACGCGCACGTCGCCCGAGGCCGTGCGGTGGCGGACCGGCACCAGCACGAACCGCTTCGGCGCCACCGCCAGCGAGCCCGCCCTCGGCATCGCCTCAGGAAGCTGGAACCCGGTCGCCACCCAGCTCCGGCCGCCGTCGGCCGAGCGCAGCACCCGCGAGCCGTCGCCCTGCCCCGGCTGGGCCAGCGCCACCGCCGTGTCGCCCTTCGCCACCACCGCGCGCAGCTCGCCCACGTCCAGGCCGCGCGTGTCGACGCGGTCCCAGGAGCGGCCGTCGGCGGAGTGCCAGGCGGCCGCGCCCGCGCCGCCGTTCTGCAGGGTCGAGCGGCCCACGGCCACGAACCCGGACCCGGTCCTGGCGATGTCGTGCACCACGTCGCCGTCGCGGAACGCGGCCAGCCCGGCCGGCTCCACCGCCTCCCAGGTCAGGCCGTCGGCGCTCGTCCACATGGCGCGCCCGGTCAGCTCGTCGCCGCTGCTCGCCAGCCAGCGTCCGCCGCCGCCGACGACCCGCTGCACCGTGGGCGCCGCCGCGCCGGTCACCCGGCCCAGCCGCCACCGCTCGCCGTCGGGCGAGAACAGGAACAGCGGGCGCGGCGTCGGGCTCGTCATGTCACTGCCCACCGCCACGACCGCGCCGCCGACGGAGGCCATGTCGTTGAGCTTCTGGTTGGAGCCCAGGCCGGTGGAGGCGGGCACGGTGAACAGGCTGTCTCCCGGCCTGCCGACGCCCGCCGCCAGCCTCAGGCCGGGGTCGTCGGGGGTGACCCACTGCCACAGCAGCACGCCGCCCGCCACGAGCAGGGCGACGACGAGCGTGACGGCCATCGGCACCGTGCCGCGCCGGCGCCGCCGCATCGGGCTCGCCCGGCGCATCGCCGACGGGGCCGGGGCCCGCTCGTGCCTGCCCCCGTTGCCGGGGCGTTCCGGGCCGGCCGCCACGAGCAGGTCCGGCCGCGTCGGCCGCCCCGCCGGCGGCCTCCCCACCCGCCGCACGGTCTCCTCGTCCGCCTCGCCGCCCTCGGCCCGCGCCTCCTCGGGAGCGAGGGGCCGTACGGGGTCCGCTTCTTCCGGATCGGAGGGCCGTACGGGATCCGCTTCTTCCGGGGCGGGAGGCCGTACGGGAGCGTCGGGTGGGGCGGGGGCCGGGGGATGGTGGGTGAGGAGGTACGGGGGGATGCGGACGGGGCGCGGCTCGTCGTCGTCGGTCTGCGGGAGAGGCAGGTGGTAGGGAGGTTCCTTGGGCTTGGCGGCCTCCGGCGTGGGGCGGGGCGGTCCGGAGGCGACGAGCTTGTCGGGCCGGTTGACCGTGCGGCGGGGACGGCGGCGCGGCTCGGTCTCGGGGTCGGCCGTCGGGGAGCTGTAGGGGCGCCGGCCCTTGGGCGGGTCCTCGGCGGCCTCGTCGTCGTCCTCGGGGGTGGGGGCGGCGAACGGCGGCATGCCCCAGGGGGATGTCACCGGTAAGCCGCGGGCACGGTCGTCGCTGGGACCCGGCGGGGTGTGCCGGATCCGGGGTTCGCCGGATCCGCTCCCGGAACCCGGGTCGTCGTCGCCCGGCGGTAGCCGAGGCTCGTCACTGGCGCCGGAGGCCACGCGCCGTACCTCCTCCACGTGTCAGGTCTGGCCTGGTCGGCGGGTGGATCGGGCCGCGGGGAGGCGGACCGTTCCAACTGCTTCTACCCCGGGGGGCGCCGATGATCACTTCCGAATGACGCTCGCAACCCACGACATCCAGACCAGCATGCCGGAGCCGGAATGGCGAGACCTCTCTAGCGAGATTCCCGGCACTGCGCGGCGATTTATCCGGAATAGGCGCTGATTGACCGCTTTTTAGCGAGATAGAGCACGCCGATGGCGTACACCGCGAGCTGCACCAGCGACCCCGCGAGCGACTGCCACGGCACCTGGTCCTGCAACAGCGCGTCGTCGAGCTGCCCCGAGGCCGCGCTCAGCCCGAACGCCACCATGTTGTTCACCACGTGCAGCCCGATCGGCGCCTCCAGCCCGCCGGTCCGCACCGCCAGGAACCCCATGACCGCCCCGAACAGGAACACGTCCACCAGCCCCGCCGACGAGTAGCCGTGCATCCCCGCGAACACCGCCGAGCTGATCAGGATGCTCCACACCGGATTGCGCACGTGCGCCCCGAACGCCTGGAGGAACCACCCGCGGAACACGTACTCCTCGGCGGCCGCCTGGAACGGCACCAGCAGCACGATGACGACGAGCGCCGGCAGGAAGTACGCCCACCCGACCCAGCCGAAGAAGTCGTCGACCGGCTCCCCCGTGATCGCGAGGGTGACGAGCTGGGCGGCCTGCCCGAGCACCAGCGCCAGCACGGCCAGCGCGGCGCAGCGCAGCATCCAGCCCCACCGCAGCCGCCCGGCGACGGAGGAGATCGTGCCCGGCCGCCGCCGCTGCACGAGCGCGACCGTGCCGAACACCACCGGCAGCACCACCGCCAGCGACAGCAGGAGCTGGGCCATGCCGAACACCGGGTCGCCGGAGATCTGCTCGGGGTTGGCGGGCGGCGGGATGCCGAGGATCGTGCCGAGCATCATCCCGGCGAGCAGCACGACGAACCCGACCGCGAAGAACCCGGCGGCGACCACGAGCGTGCCGACGACCTGCCGCCAGAGCTGCGCGGCGGGCGTGCGCGCCAGATGGTCGTAGCGGGCGCCGCGCGGTGTCGGCACGTACCAGGACGGCTGCGGCGGCGGGTACGGGTACGTGCCGTAGGAATGCGGTGGCCCAGGATTCTCCTGCATCTACAGAATCTTCCCAGCCTGTACGCAATAGTTCACAGACGGCGCGGCGATTTCGGCGGATGCTCAGGGACGTAGGTCATGTCGACCCTGGGAGCGCATCCATGTCAAGGCTGGGACCAGTCATCACCCTGACGGCGGGCGCCGTGCTCGCCGTGGGGCTGGGTGTCGCCAGCATCACGGCGACACCCGCGGCGGACACCCCCGCCGTAACCGGCGACAACGCCGCCGGCACCACCGGGAACACCACCGGGACCAACGCGCCGGTGGCGGAGAGCACGCCCGAGCCGAGCGCCACCCCCACGTTCGAGGAGTCCGTGCCCGCCGCGCCGAGGAGGGCCGACTACGCGGGCCGCGTCAAGGGCAACGGCGGCCTGATCGCGATCTCCGTCCGCGACGGCAAGGCCATCGGCTACTTCTGCGACGGCAGAACCGAGGTCTGGTTCAAGGGCGACGCGACCGGCGACGAGCTCGTGCTGAAGGGCTCCGGCGGGGCCAAGGTCGAGGCCGAGCTCGGCGACGGCAGGGCCACCGGCCGGGTGTCGGTAGGCGGCAAGAGCTGGACCTTCGTGGCCCCGGTGGCGAAGAAGCCGTCCGGCCTGTACCGGGCGAGCGCCATCGTCAGAGGGGCCAGGATCCGCGCCGGCTGGATCGTGCTGCGCGATCCGCAGGGCGGGTTCACCCAGGTCGGGACCGCGTTCGCGGGCGACGAGCAGGTGCCGGTCCCCCGGCTGGACGGCGACGAGCCGACCGGCCCCGTCACCGTCGGCGGGACCACCGTCTACCCGGAGGACGTCGACGGCTTCATCGAGGAGATGCGATGACCGCCATCCAGCACCGCCCGGCCCGTGCCGCCGCGCTGCTCCTGCCGCTGCTCGCCGGCGGCCTGATCATGGTCGCGCTCGGCGTGTACGGCCGCGCGCACACCCCGACGGGCTTCGCCGTGGGCGTCGCGGGCTTCTCGGCCGCGCTGCCGATGAAGGTGTGGCTGACGACGGGCGCCACCGTGCTGGCGCTGGTGCAGGTCGTCTCCGCCCTGTCGCTGTGGGGCCGGCTCGGCGTCGACATCCCGGCGGGCGTGCACCGCTGGTCGGGCAGGCTGGCGTTCCTGCTGACGATCCCGGTCGCGTTCCACTGCCTGTACGCGCTCGGGCTGCAGTACGACGTGGCCAGGGTCGCCGTCCACTCGCTGCTGGGCTGCTTCTTCTACGGCGTGTTCGTGGCCAAGATGCTGTCGCTGCGCAGGGCCGACGCGCCGGGCTGGACGCTGCCGGTGCTGGGCGGGCTGGCGTTCACCGCGCTGGTGGGGCTCTGGCTGACCTCGTCGTTCTGGTTTTTCACGACGATCGGGCTGAAGGTCTAGGGCTCGAACCGGGTCGTCCTGGTCAGCCCGGCGGCCCGGCCCTTGGCGGCCACGACCAGCGCCATCTTGCGCGACGCCTCGTCGATCATCTCGTCGCCGAGCATGACCGCGCCGCGCCGCTCCACGGTGGTGTAGTGCTCGTACGCCTCCAGGATGAGCTCGGCGTGGTCGTAGTCCTCCTGCGACGGCGAGAACACCTCGTTGGCCGCCTCGATCTGCGACGGGTGCAGCACCCACTTGCCGTCGAAGCCGAGCGCCGCGGCCCGCCGGGCGACCCGCCGGTAGCCGTCGACGTCCCTGATCTGCAGGTAGGGCCCGTCGATCACCTGAAGGTCGTGCATCCGGGCGGCCATCAGCAGCCGCATCAGGATGTAGTGGTAGGCGTCGCCCTCCTCGTAGCCGGGCGGCTGCTCGCCCACGACGAGGGTGCGCATGTTGATCGAGGCCATGAAGTCGGCCGGCCCGAACACCAGCGTCTCCAGCCGCTTGGACGAACCGGCGATGGAGTCGGCGTTGACCAGCCCGCGGGCGTTCTCGATCTGCGCCTCGATGCCGATGCGGCCCACCTCGAAGCCCATCGTCTTCTCGATCTGGGTGAGCAGCGTGTCGAGCCAGACGATCTCGGTGGGGTCCTGGACCTTGGGCAGCATCAGGCAGTCGAGCTTGTCGCCGGCACCTTCGACGATCTCGATGACGTCCCGGTACGTCCACTGCGTCGTCAGGTCGTTGACCCGCACGACCCGGGTCTTGCCGGTCCAGTCGCCCTCGCGCAGCGCGGCCACGATATTGCGGCGCGCCTCCTCCTTGGCCAGGGGCGCGACGGCGTCCTCCAGGTCGAGGAACACCTCGTCAGCGGGCAGGCCCTGCGCCTTCTCCAGGAACCGGGGATTGCTGCCGGGCACCGCGAGGACCGAGCGACGTGAACGCATGCGCCCACGCTAGTGGCCCGTTCGGCCCTCCCGGAATCGGCCCCCCGGCTAAGGTCGAGCCGTGACCGACATCAACGGGGCCATCATCGAGGGCGCCAAGAAGTCCGGCGTCCTCTGGCTCTCTCTCGACCGTGCCCGGCTGGCCTGGCACACCTGGCACGACGGCGCCATCTACGTGGTGACGGGCGGCGAGGAGCAGTATCTGCCCGGCCTGGAGGGGCTCGGCAGCGTCTGGGTGACGCTGCGCAGCAAGGACAACGGCGCCAGGCTCGCCGAGTTCGAGGCCAGGATCGAGCTGGTCGACCAGGCCGCCGAGCCCGAGGCCGTCGCGGCGCTGGTCAAGGAGCGGCTCAACACGACCGACAGCGAGCATCTGGCCGAGCGGTGGGCGGCCGGCTCCTCGGTGCTGCGGCTGACGCCCAAGCCGGTGTGCACCTGCTGAGGCGTCAGGTGCGCACCGGCTCGGCGAGGCCGGTGGCGGGCGAGGGCTGAGCGCCCGCGGTGGCGGTCTGGGCGAGCAGCGCGCCCGACAGCACGATGAGGCCGCCGATGATCTGGAAGACGCCCAGCGCCTCCCCGAGCAGCACCCAGGCCACGACGGCGCCGCCGATGACCTCCAGCGAGGCGACGGTGGCGCCCACGGCGGCCGACAGGCGGCGCACCGCGTTGACGCCCAGGATGTAGGCCGTCACGGTGGCGACGAGCACCATCCACAGATACGCGCCGAGCACCGGCAGCTCCGACGCCCCGGCGGCCGGGGTGGCGGCGGTGGCGAAGGCGCTCCACGGGATGTCCCAGGGCCGGGCGAAGGGCAGCAGCACGACGGCCGCCCCGGTCATGCCCCAGGCGATCAGGCCGAGCGGGTCCACGTCGTCGCCGAAGCTATCGCTCATCAGGAAATATCCAGCGCAGCACGCCCCCGCGGCCAACCCCAGCAACAGCCCCAGCGCGTCGAGCCGCAGCCCGTCCCAGAACTCGACCACGATGCCCAGCCCCAGCACCGCCGTCACCGCGCCCACGAACGCGGCCCTGGCGAGCCGTACCTTCCGCACGAACCGCACCCAGAGCACGACCATCACCGGCGCCATGAACTCCAGCAGCAGCGCGATGCCGACCGGCAGCCGGGTGATCGCCACGAAGTAGAGCGCCTGCACGCCCGCGACCGCGACGATCGCGTACGCCCCGAAGAACGGCAGGCGCGAGCGCGGGATGCGCAGCGCGGCCGGTTTGACCAGCGCGAGCACGGCGAGCAGGAGCAGCCCGGCGCCGGCCATGCGCGCCCATACGGCCTCGATGGGGGCGAGCCCGGCCGCGATGAGATATTTCGCCATCGGTCCGGAGAACGCGAAGCACACCGAGGACACGAAAGCGATCGCGAGTCCCGCATACCGCATGGGCGCACCACCAGGGAGGAGTAATCACCGTTCGAAACGTTTGATACTGACATGCTCGGGGTCCCCGGCGCAACGCCGGGCCCCTGTTAACGTGGCTGACGTGCAGATCTTCGTGGCACGACTGGCCGGCACCCCGGTCTTCGACCCCGCCGGCGACCAGATCGGCCGCATCCGCGACGTGGTGACCACCCTGCGGGGCAGCCGGCCGCCGAGCGCGCACGGCATGGTCGTGGAGGTCCAGCCGCGCCGCCGCGTCTTCCTGCCCATCACCCGCGTGCGCGGCATCGAGGCAGGCGCGGTGATTTTCACCGGGCGGATCAACATGCGCCGGTTCGAGCAGCGCGTCACGGAGACCCTGGTGATCGGCGAGATGCTGGACCTGACCGTCCGGGTGCGCGACGAGCAGATGACCGTCTACGACGTGGCCATGGCCGAGATCAAGCCGTCCACCTGGGAGATCACCAAGGTCGCCGTCTACAAGGGCAGGCGCAGGCGCGAGCCGAAGGTCGTCGGCTGGGACGAGGTGTCCGGGTTCGACATCCTGCAGAAGGACCAGGGGGCGGCCGGGCTGATCGCCTCGTTCGAGGAGATGCGGGCCGCCGACATGGCCAGCGCGCTGCACGACCTGCCGGGCAAGCGGCGCATCGAGATCGCCCGCGCGCTCGACGACGACCGGCTGGCCGACGTGCTGGAGGAGCTGCCGCCCGGCGACCAGATCGGCATCCTCGGCATGCTGGAGCCCGAGCGGGCCGCCGACGTGCTGGAGGAGATGAACCCGGACGACGCCGCCGACCTGCTCGGCGGCCTGCCCGACCAGCAGGCGGCCGAGCTGCTGGCGCTGATGGAGCCCAAGGAGGCCGCCCCGGTGCGGCGGCTGCTCACCTACCCGCAGGACACCGCGGGCGGCATGATGACCAGCGAGCCGGTGATCCTGCCGCCGAGCGGCACCGTGGCCGAGGCGCTGGCGCACATCCGGCAGCACGACCTGACGCCCGCCGTGGCCGCCCAGGTCTACATCACCCGGCCGCCGAACGAGACGCCGACGGGCCCGTACCTGGGGGTGACGCACTTCCAGCGGCTGCTGCGCGACCCGCCGTCGACGCTGCTCGGCGCCGTCATCGACCCGTCGATCGACCCGATCAGGCCCGAGTTCACGCTGCCGGAGGTGGCCTTCTACCTGGCCAACTACAACCTGGTCGCGGCCCCGGTGGTCGACGAGCTGAACCGGCTCGTCGGCGCCGTCACCGTGGACGACGTGCTGGACCACCTGCTGCCGGAGGACTGGCGCGAGAGGCCGGAGCCGTGACGAGCGAGCGCCTCGACCAGCCCAGGGAGCTGCGCCGCTCGCTGCGCCCGCACTACGACCCCGAGGCGTTCGGGCGGCTGTCGGAGCGGATCGCGCGCTTCCTCGGCACCGCGCGGTTCCTGGTCTACATGACCGTGTTCGTGACGGTGTGGATCCTCTGGAACGTCGCCGCCCCGGACCGCCTGCAGTTCGACCCGTACCCGTTCATCTTCCTGACGCTCATGCTGTCGCTGCAGGCCTCGTACGCGGCGCCGCTGATCCTGCTGGCGCAGAACCGCCAGGACGACCGCGACCGCGTCCAGTACGAGCAGGACCGCGAGACCGCCGAGCGCAACCAGGCGGAGATCGAGTATCTGACCCGGGAGATCGCCGGGCTGCGGATGGCGCTGGGCGAGGTGACCACCCGCGACTACCTGCGCTCGGAGCTCCAGCGGCTGGCCGAGGACCTCAGGGAGCGTCCGTGAGCCGGTCGAGCAGGCCGCGCACCTGGGCCAGGTCGCCGGGCGTGAGCCGGTCCAGGAACATCGCCCGCACGCCCCGCCGGTAGGTGGGCGTGGCCTCCGCGAGCCGCTCCACGCCGGCCTGCGTCAGCACCGCGAACAGCCCGCGGGCGTCGTCGGCGCACGCCTCGCGCGTCACCAGCCCGTCACGCTGCAACCGGTCGATCAGCCGGGTCAGCCCGCTGCGCGACAGCAGCACCCGGCCCGCCAGGTCGTTCATCCGCAGCCGCCGCCCCGGCGCCTCGGCCAGGTGCGTCAGCACGTCGAACGAGGCCAGCGGCAGGTCGTGGCCGTCGAGCAGCTCGGCCTCCAGGTGACGGGTGATGCCCAGCTGGGCTCGCTGCAGACCGCGCCAGACCGCCAGCTCCCCGGCGGTGAGCCCCTCGTCGGGCAGAACAGTCACGGAGTAACCTTAGAACGTTGCACAAACACCTAAAACCGCGCTGGATTAACGGGACGGCCCGCCTGGTTCATACCATGGAGGGGCATCCTCACTGGCGTGCAGGCGCCTGTCACACATATACCGGCAAAGGAGGGACGGCACCCTCGTTCGCGGGCGTGCCGAGACTTCGATGGCACCAACCCAGGAACAGGTGACGGCCGCCCTCGCCACCGTCATCGACCCCGAGATCCGCCGCCCGATCACCGACCTCGGCATGGTCAAGGGCATCGACATCGCCGCAGACGGCAAGGTGCGGGTCGGCGTCTACCTCACGGTGGCCGGGTGTCCGATGAAGGACACCATCCGGCGCGACGTCACCACGTCCGTCGCCAAGCTCGACGGCGTCACCGGCGTCGAGATCGAGCTCGACGTGATGAGCGCCGAGCAGCGCAAGACGTTGCAGACCACGCTGCGCGGCGACCGGGGGCCGGAGAAGGAGATCCCCTTCAACCAGCCCGGCTCGCTGACCCGCGTGTTCGCGGTGGCCAGCGGCAAGGGCGGCGTCGGCAAGTCGTCCGTGACCGTCAACCTGGCCGCCGCCATGGCCTCCAGCGGCCTCAAGGTCGGCATCGTCGACGCCGACATCTACGGCCACAGCATCCCGCGCATGCTGGGCGCCGCCGAGCGGCCCACCAAGGTCGAAGACATGATCATGCCGCCGGTGGCGCACGACATCAAGGTCATCTCGGTCGGCATGTTCAAGCCCGAGGGCAACACGCCGGTCGTGTGGCGTGGGCCGATGCTCGACCGGGCGCTGCACCAGTTCCTCGCCGACGTCTACTGGGGCGACCTCGACGTCCTGCTCCTCGACCTGCCGCCCGGCACCGGCGACATCGCCATCTCGGTGGCCCAGCGCCTGCCGGGGGCCGAGATCCTGGTCGTCACCACGCCGCAGATGGCCGCCGCCGAGGTGGCCGAGCGGGCCGGGTCCATCGCGGCCCAGACCCACCAGCAGATCGCCGGCGTCATCGAGAACATGGCCTGGCTGCCCTGCCCCCACTGCGACGAGCGCATCGCGGTCTTCGGCGAGGGCGGCGGCCAGACGGTCGCCGACGCGCTGACCCGCACGCTCGGCGCCCGGGTGCCGCTGCTCGGCCAGGTGCCGATCGACCTGCGGCTGCGCGAGGGCGGCGACGAGGGCAAGCCGCTCGTCCTCACCGACCCCGACTCGCCCGCCGCCGCCGAGCTCCGCTCGATCGCCGCGGGCCTGAGCAAGCGCGGCTCCAGCCTCAAGGGCATGCAGCTCGGCCTTTCACCCAACCGGGGCTGACACGATCACGATCACGGCGGGCCCACCACGCGGGTGGGCCCGTCAGGTCGCCTCGGTGTCGTACGGGGGGATCTCCCCCACGCCCAGCTCCTCCGCCATCGGCGCGGCGTAGGCGGGAGCGGGGTCCAGCGCGGGCTTGGCGTTCCAGTCGTCCTCGAGGTCGTCGAGCAGGTGCTTGCGCACGAAGTTGCGCGGGTTGAGGTCGGCCGGGTCGAAGTCCTTAAACTCCGGCCCCAGCCCGGCCCGCAGGTCGTCACGCGCGTTGTTGGCCATCTGCCGCAGGTTGCGCAGCGTCTTGCCGGCCTGTGCGGCCGCCTGGGGCAGCTTCTCCGGACCGAAGACCAGCAGCGCGATGACGATCAGCGCGCCGATCTCCAACCAGCCAAGTCCGAACACCTGAGCTCCTACCGGTCCATCCGCTCCGAGGACAAAACCCCCGGCCTATCCACAGAGTACGGGCTCCTGCGAAGCGGTCGGCACCCGCGTCAGGACGGGGTGGGCACGGGTTCCTCGTCGGCGCTGACCACGAGGGTCGCGATGTGCTCCTGGTCGTCGCGCTCGTACTTGATCTCGATCTTGGAGCCGGGCGCCTTGCTGCGGATCAGCGCGATGAGCTCGTTGCCGTCCTGCAGGCGCAGGCCGTCGACCTCCAGGATCACGTCGCCCGCCTTGAGGCCGGCCTTCTCGGCGGGGCCGCCGGCGTCGACCGGCGGGCGGCCGCTGCGGTTGCCGGAGGCGATGCGGACGCCCTCGCCCCGCCACTCGGGGTCGAGCACGATGCCGATCTTGGGCCGCTTGGCCTTGCCGGTGGTGACGAGCTCCTGCGCGACGCGGCGGGCCTGGTTGACCGGGATGGCGAAGCCGAGGCCGATGCTGCCGCTCTGGCTGGTGACCGACCGGCTCAGCGTGGCGATCGCCGAGTTGACGCCGACGACCTCGCCCCTGGCGTTGACCAGCGGGCCGCCGGAGTTGCCCGGGTTGATGGCGGCGTCGGTCTGGATGGCGCTGATGTACGCGGGCTCCTCGCCCGTGGCGCCGCTCTCGTCGCCCGCGATCACGGGCCGGTTGAGCGAGCTGACGATGCCGGTGGTGACCGTGCCGGTCAGGCCCAGCGGTGAGCCGATCGCGATGACCGGGTCGCCCACGACGACCTCCTCGGAGTTGCCGAGCCGGATCTCCGGGGTGCCGAACGTCTCCTCCGGCTTGACCACGGCCAGGTCGGAGCCGGGGTCACGGCCGACGATGCGGGCCGTGGTGGTCTTGCGGTTGTTGAACTGGATCTTGATCTCGCCGCCCTTGGCCGCGAGCGCGACCACGTGGTTGTTGGTCACCACGTAGCCGTCCTTGATCAGGAAGCCGGAGCCCGAGGCGCCCTCGGTGTTGCCGACGTTGCCGACCTCCAGCGACACCACGCTGGGCAGCACCCGCGAGGCCACCCCGGCCACCGACTCGGGCGGCCTGTTGGTGTTGCCGGTGGGCGCGGCGCCGAGGTTGAAGCTCGGGTCGGTGCCGCTGCCCGGCCTGGTCAGCAGGTACGTGCCGACGCTGCCGAGCAGGGAGGCCACGAGCGCGATGACGACGGCGAGCACGATCAGGAACGAGGTGCTGGGCCCGCGCCGGGGCAGCGCCATCGCGCCGCCGCCGAACCCGCCGGGAGGCGGCGCCCATCCGGCGCCCATGCCGAGCGCGCGCTGGGGCGGGGGCGGCGTGCCGTGCCGGCCGAACGCCGGGCCTTCGCCGCCGGGGTTGCCGAAGCCGAACGAGGGATTCTCGCCGCTGGGGCTGGCGAAGCCGTAGGCGGGGCTTTCGCCGCTGGGGCTGCTGAGCCCGTAGGGCGGCCTCTCGGGGCCCGGAGGGGCGTAGGAGGGGCCTTCGCCGCCCGGGTTGCCGAAACCGAAGGAGGGGGTCTCGTAGGCGCGTGTGTCGCCCCTGACCCCCTCAGGCGAGCCGAACTCCGGTGAACCGAACTCCGGAGAGCCGAACGTGTGCGGCGGGGAGCCGTAGATCGTGGTGTCGCCGGGCTCGCCCGACGGTGCGCCCCAGCCCGGCTCGGGCCGCCGCTCCGGCTGGTCGCCGGCGGGCAGGAACTCCGGCCGCCCCTGTGGATCAGGGTTGTCCGACGGCGTGCGTCCATCGTCGGGGCGCGTCTCGTCGGTCATCTACTACTCACCACTCCTTGCTCGGACACCGCAATCATGGCGTGATCGGCATACGAGAGTCGTAAAGCAATTGTCAGCAAAATCGCCCGACAAATCCCGATCTCAGATCGTATGCCCACCACGCCATGGACTACGCCATCCCGAGTATCCCAGGAGCGAACCGGTCAAGGCGTGGGCGCGCTCGTCTGCGCGGTCGAGGGCGAGTTCTGCACCCGCTTGACGAGCTCGACCGGAGGCGCGGTGGTCTGGCCGCCGCCCGACACGGCGAAGAACGTGCCGAGCGCCACGGCCGCCGAGACCACGCTGACGGCCACGTACGCGGTGCGCCGCCTAGCGCCTCGGCCCGGCCCCGAAGAAGCGCCACCACTGGCGCCCCTGCGGGGCCTGTTGTCCAAAGGGGCGATGCTGTGCGGGCCCGGGATCGGCACACCTCCGAACGTCCGGGCCGGGAACGGCCGCTCGCGGGGCGGCAACGGGCCGCCCGGCTCGGCCATGCGCAGCAGCGACATGGTGAGGTCGGCCGGCATCGACGGGCCGTCGAGCGAGCGCAGGCGCGACTTCAGCGCCCGCACCGACTCGACCTCCCGCCTGCAGTCAGCGCAGAATGTCAGATGCGCGAGCGCGCGCTCACGATCGGCGTGGCCGAGTTCTCCGTCGACCAGCGCGGATACGCGTTCTCCAAGATGAGCCATATCAGACTTCCTCCCCACGGGTAACGGTCGGGGGGAGTTGGGAATTACGGGGAGCCCGATGGTCGAGCGCCTCCCGCAACTGCGCCCGGCCACGATGAATGCGGCTCCGGACCGTGCCCAGCTTGACGCTGAGCGTGGCCGCGATCTCCTCATACGACAGGCCCTCGATGTCACACAGCACGATCGCGGCCCGGAACTCCGGGGCGAGCGCGTCGAGCGCGGCCTGGATGTCCGGCTCGAGGTGCGCGTCGTCGAACGCCTGCGCCGGCGACGGCTCGCGGCCACGGAGTCGCTCCGCCGCGTCGTCGGCCAGCCCCTCGAACCTGATGCGCTGCTTGCGCCGCGCCATGTCGAGGAACAGGTTGGTCGTGATCCGGTGCAGCCAGCCTTCGAACGTGCCCGGGGTGTAACTCGACAGCGACCTGAAGACGCGGACGAAGACCTCCTGGGTGAGGTCCTCGGCGTCGTGGACGTTGCCGGTCAGGCGGTAAGCCAGGCGATAGACGCGTGCGGAATGCGTCCGCACTACTTCCTCCCATGTGGGGGGAGTCCAGTCGGATTCGGACATGCTCGTCGGAGTCTCGGCCTGGTGGTCACTTTCGTCCACCAGAACTCCTCTCTTTGGGACCACCGCTACCGCCATAGTGCCTGGTTTTGTCCCTTCATGCGCACTGGCTGCCTTCAGGACCGGCAAAGCCCGTTTAAACCTGCAACGCCTCGGGGGCCTCCTGAGTTCCCGTCCCGGCGTGTCTCCCCTAGGCTGCGATCGGTGACCAATCGCACGAAAGTGGGGGGAGGAGGCCGATGACCAGTCCGGTAGAGGCCACTCTGGCCTATGCGGAGCAGTTCCATCAGGAAGATGAGATCTTGCACGCGGCGCGGCAGCGCGGGCTGGAGATGGGCGCCACGCCCATCCTTCCCGGCGGCGGCGCGGCGTTGTGCTTCCTCGCCACGGCGGTCAACGCCAAGTCGGTCGTCGAGGTCGGCACCGGCTGCGGCGTCTCGGGGCTCTGGCTGCTGCGAGGCATGCGCTCCGACGGCACGCTGACCAGCGTCGACGTCGAGCCCGAGCACCAGCGGCTGGCCCGGCAAGCGTTCGCCGAGGCCGGGTTCTCCGGCGGCCGGGTGCGGCTGATCGCCGGCCGCGCGCTCGACGTGCTGCCCCGCCTGTCCGACGGCGGCTACGACCTGGTCTTCGCCGACGCCGCCAAGCAGGAGTACGCCGACTACCTGGCCGAGGCGGTGCGCCTGCTGCGCGTGGGCGGCATCGTCGCCTTCGACAACGTGCTGTGGCACAACCGGGTCGCCGACCCCGCCCAGCGCGACCCCGACACGGTCTCACTGCGCGAGCTGGGCAAGCTGGTGCAGACCGACGACCGGCTGCGCTCGGTGCTCATGCCGCTCGGCGACGGCCTGCTCGCCGCCATCAAGATCGCCGACTAGCCCGTACGCGCTCCGTACGGGCCGTCAGGAGCGGGTCAGCCACTCCAGGAGCACCCGCACGCCGAAGCCTGTGGCGCCCTTGGTCAGCACGCCCTCGTCGACCGTGCTGCGCCCCACGCCCGCGATGTCCAGGTGGGCCCAGGGCCGCTTCCCGGCGAACTCCCGCAGGAACAGCGCCGCCGTGATCGACCCGGCCCCGTAGGTGGAGCCGACCTCGATGTTGGCCAGGTCCGCCACCGACGAGCGCAGCCCGTCGGCGTAGTCGTCGATCAGCGGCATCCGCCACAGCCTGTCGTCGCTCTCCCGCCCGGCCGCCACGAGCTGGCCGGCCAGCTCGTCGTCGGTGGCGTAGAGGCCGCCGACGTTGCGCCCGAGCGCCACGCTCATCGCGCCGGTCAGCGTGGCGATGTCGACGACCACGTCCGGGTCGAGCTCGGCGTCGGCGTAGGCGAGCGCGTCGGCCAGCACCAGCCTGCCCTCGGCGTCGGTGTTGAGCACCTCGACCGTGCGGCCGCCGTACTGCCTGATGACGTCGCTGGGCCGCTGGGCGGTGCCGGACGGCATGTTCTCGGCGGCGGCGATCAGGCCGGTGACGCGCACGGGCGCGCCCAGCCGGGCCAGCGCGCCGAGGACGGCGATCACCACGGCGCCGCCCGCCATGTCCGTCTTCTGCGTCTTCATGTTGTCGGTCGGCTTGAGCGACAGGCCGCCCGAGTCGAACGTGATGCCCTTGCCCACCAGCACCACGTGCCGCGCGGCCGGCTCGGCGGGCGTGTAGGAGAGCTGGATGAGCCGCGGCGGGCTGGCCGAGCCCTGGCCGACCCCCAGGATGCCGCCGAACCCCTCGGCCCGCAGCGCCTCCTCGTCCCACACGCGCACCGGCAGGCCCTGCTCGGCGGCGCGGTCGGCGAGCCAGGCCGGGTTCTTCACCGACGACGGCGTGTTGGCCAGGTCGCGGGCGAGCGCCACGGCCCGCGCCACGCTCTCGCCGCGCCGCACCTGGCCCTCGTCGGCGCCCGCGAACGTCAGCGCCGCCACCGGCTGCCTGCCCGGCGCGCCGATCTTGAAGGAGTAGGCCGCCAGCAGCGCGGCCTCGGCGAACGCCGTCACGTCGCCCTCGGGCGTCAGCACCACGAGCTCGTCCTGGCCGCGCACGCGGCGGGTCAGCGTGGCCGCGGCCTTGCGCAGGGCGCGCGGCGAACCGTCGCCCACGCCGTAGAGGAGCACGCGGCCGACGCCGTCGCCGCGCGCTACGGGAACCTCGACGATCTCGCCGGCCTCGCCCTTGGCCTCGTAGTGGGCGAACAGCCCCGCGACCGGCACGCGCAGGTCGACCACGGCCGGCGGGTCCAGGTCCGCCGAGTACGGGACGGCCAGCAACGCGGCGTCCGCGGGAACCTCGGCGACCACCGACGCAGCGGTCTCAATGGGCACGTTCGCTCTCCTCCAACGTCAGCGACCCTGGCGACGGGCGTACGCCAGGGTCGTGGGTCAAACCTGTCCCGGGATCTCTCAGCCGACGACGTTCTTCAACGCCTCGCCGAGGGCCTTCGCCTCGTCGGCGGAGATCTCCACGACGAGCCGGCCGCCGCCCTCCAGGGGGACCCGCATGACAATGCCGCGCCCTTCCTTGGTGACCTCGAGCGGACCATCGCCGGTCCGCGGCTTCATCGCCGCCATGCGTGCATCCCTTCCTGCCTTGGGCTCCCGCGGCCCGCGATTTCCGACCGCCCGTGGGGGGTGGTCGGCGCATTCACGTCTTCTGTGATGTCCTATTCTCCCGCATCGAGAGCCCTCATGGGTAACGATCTCCTCCCAGAATGCGTTGTCCAGGGGGGCGAAGGCAGCCAAACTGGACTTCGTGCATGCACGCGCCGCCCTGTTCGACCTGTATGGAGACCACCTGCGCTCACGCGGTGGGCAGGCGTCCGTGGCCGCTCTCGTCCGCCTCATGCGACCGCTGGAAATCGCCGCTCCCGCCGTGCGTACCGCCGTTTCGCGCATGGTCAGGCAGGGCTGGCTGCGGCCCGTCAAACTGCCCCGGGGACCCGGGTACGGGCTCACTCCGAAGTGCGTCAGACGGCTGGACGAGGCGGCGCTGAGAATTTACCGAGCCGGGACGGTGACCTGGCACGGCCGCTGGCACGTGATCGTTTTCGGCTCCGTGAGAGACCGGGCGCGCCGCGAGCGGATCAGGGCCGAGCTGACGTTCCTCGGCTACGCCGCGCTGTCCGAGACGACCTGGATCGGCCCGCACTCCTCCGCCGAGCTGGACAACCTGCTGGACGCCGAGGGCGTGCGCGCCGACCGGTTCGACGCCGCGCTCGAAGGCGACCCGTGCGAGCTGGTCTCCCGCGCCTGGGATCTGACCGCCATCGGCGAGGCGTACGAGCAATGGCACGCCGAGGCTGTCACGCTGATCAGCGCCCTGCCCGACGGGGCCCCGCCCGACCGGGTGTTCGCCACCAGGAGCAGGCTCGTGCACGGATGGCGCAACTTCCTGTTCCGCGACCCCGGCCTGCCGCCCGAACTGCTGCCGGCCGGCTGGCCGGGCGAGAAGGCCCGCGCCTACTTCGAGCAGGAGGCCGCCCGGCTGCTGCCCACGGCCGCCGCGTTCGTCGACAGGGAGATGCATTGACCGCCGCTGAGGGAGACGCCTTGATCCGCTATGACGTGCGCGACGCCGTCGCCGCCATCACGCTCGACCGCCCCGACGCCATGAACTCGCTGACCGCCGGCCTCAAGGAAGCGCTCCTCGACGCGCTCCGGAAGGCCGCCGCCGACCCCGGCGTCCGCGCCGTCCTGCTCACCGGCTCAGGCCGCGCCTTCTGCGCCGGCCAGGACCTGCGCGAGCACGCCGCCAACCTCGACGCCGGCCGCGGCCTCGCCGACACCGTGCGCCGGCACTACAACCCGATCGTCGAGCTCATCACCACCATGCCCAAGCCCGTCGTGGCCGCCGTCAACGGCGTCGCCGCCGGGGCGGGAGCCTCCCTCGCCTTCGCCTGCGACCTGCGCGTCGCCTCCGACAAGGCCAAGTTCGCGCTCGCCTTCGCCGGCATCGCGCTCGCGCCCGACTCCGGCGCCTCCTGGACGCTGCAACGCCTGGTCGGCCTCGGCCGCGCCACCGAGATCATGCTGCTCGGCGAGCCCATCGACGCCGCCCGCGCCCTGGAGCTCGGCCTGGTCAACCGCGTCGTCCCCGCCGACGCGCTTGCCGAGGCCGCCGCCGACCTGGCCGCCCGCCTCGCGCAAGGACCCACCCAGGCGTACGCCGCCACCAAGCGCGCACTCGCCCACGCCGCGACGCACTCGCTGCCCGAATCGCTCGCCCTGGAAGCCGACCTCCAGGACGAATGCGTCGCCACCGACGACCACCTGGCCGCCACCAAGGCGTTCCTCAACAAGGAACGCCCCGTCTTTCACCGGCCCGCCTGACTCCTCGCCACACAGCCCTCGATGTGATCGTTGACCAGGCCGATCGCCTGCATCAACGCATAGGCGGTGGTCGGCCCGACGAACCTGAAGCCGCGCCCCTTCAGCTCCTTGGCCAGCGCTTTGGACGCCGGGGTGACGGCGGGCACGTCGGCCATCGACGCGGGCACCGGCGAGTCGGGATCGGCATACTTCCAGACCAGCTCGGAAATGCCGTCCGGCAGCTCCAGCGCCGCCCGCGCGTTGCCGATCGCCGCCTCCACCTTGGCCCGGTTGCGCACGATCCCCGGATCGCCCAGCAGCCGCTCCACGTCCTTGTCCGTGTAGCCCGCCACCTTCGGGATCGAGAACCCGTCGAAGGCCCGGCGGAAGTTCTCCCGCTTGCGCAGGATCGTCAGCCACGACAGGCCCGACTGGAACGCCTCCAGCGTCACGCGCTCGAACACCCCGTCGTCGCCGCGCACCGGGCGGCCCCACTCCTCGTCGTGGTAGGCGATGTAGACCGGGTCCGTCATCCCCGTCCACGAGCAGCGGATCACCTCGCTCACGCCCGCTCGTCCCCGTCCCGCGCCACCCGCACCGTCTCCCCCTCGCCGTTCTGCGCCGGACCGCCTCCGGCCCGCTCCGCGCCGTCCACCCCGTCGACGTACGTGACCTCGCCGGACGCGGTGGCCCCCTCACCAGGGACGGCGACCTCGTCGGCGGCCTCGTCGGAGGCGGCGGGCTCCACGGGGGCGCTCGCGGCTTCGCCGGACGCCGACGGCTCGGCGGGCGCGGGCGGCTCGGCGGGCGCGGGCGGCTCGGCGTCGTGCGCGACGTCCTCCCCTGTGGAAGCGGTCTCTTCCGGGACAGCCGCCTCACCGGGAACGGGGGGCTCCGCCGGGGAGGCGCTCACGGCCTCCCCTGCGGCGGCGCCCTCACCGGGGGCGGGCTCCTCGGAGGCCGTCACGGTGGCGGGCGATGGTGTGGGGTCCGGGTCGGGGAGGGTGTGGGGGGCGGCCGGGGGCTCGTGGTCGGTGCGGAGGCCGGCGCCGGGGGCCGCGTAGACCTCCTGGCGCGCGTGCAACCGGCTCGACAGCAGCTCCGACACCCGCTGCTCCAGCACGGCGATCCGCGTGTCGCGGGCGCTGATCGCGTTGGCGGCCCGGCGCAGGGTCTCGTCGACGGACTGCGTGTGGTAGCCGACGAGGTTGACGGGCAGCCGCAGCGCCATGAAGTCGACGGCGGTGAGCTTGCCGGCTTCGGGAAGGTTGAGCGGCGGCACGTCCGGCGGGAACTCGGTCAGCTCACCGCCCCTGCCGAGGGAGACCAGCACCACGCAGGCCAGGATGGCGAGCGCGGCAATGGCGAGTATGACCAGCACATTGGCATCGTACTCATACCACGGAGGCATGAGTCCCGCACTTGCCGCATCCCGCTCAGCCGACGGCCTCTCCGAGCTCGGCGACGCTCGGCCTGACGGGGGTGGCACGGCCTTCGAGCTGGTCGAACGCCTCTTCCAGGGTGGTGGTCCAGGCGATGGCGTCGAAAACCCCGGCGCGGGTGAACCCGGCGTCGTGCATGCCGACGATCAGCTCCTTGAGCGGCCCGTAGAGGCCCCACGGGTCGAGGATGACCAGCGGCCGGTCGTGGATGCCGAGCACCCGCGCGGTCCAGATCTCGAACAGCTCCTCCAGCGTGCCGATGCCGCCGGGGAGGACGAGGAAGGCGTCGGACCTGGCGTCCATGACGCCTTTGCGCTCGCGCATGTCGGCGGTGATGATCAGCTCGTCGGAGTCGCGGTCGGCGACCTCGATGTCGACGAGCACCTGGGGGATGACGCCGACGGTGTGGCCGCCGGCGGCGCGGGCGGCGGTGGTGACGGCGCCCATGCAGGACACGGTGGCGCCTCCGCTCACCAGCGTGTGGCCGCGCTTGGCGAGCTCGGTGCCCACGTCGGAGGCGAGGCGGAGGTACTTGCCGTCGATGTTCTGGCTGGAGGAGCAGTAGACGCAGATGTTCACGAGGAGCCAGCCTATTGCGGCTCGGCGACCTGCGACTGGGTGGCCCGGATCTCCTCCTCGCGTTGCTGGGAGCGGGCCCGGTCGGCTTCGACGATGATGCTGACGGCCTCGTCCACGTCGTCGGTGACGGTGATCAGGTCGAGGTCCTGCGGCGCGATCTTGCCGGTGCCGAGCAGCGTGCCCTTGATCCATTCGATCAGGCCGCCCCAGTATTCGCTGCCCATGAGCACGACGGGGAAGGAGGTGACCTTGTGCGTCTGGACCAGCGTCAGCGCCTCGAACAGCTCGTCGAGCGTGCCGAAGCCGCCGGGCAGGGCGATGAAGCCGCAGGAGTACTTGACGAACATGGTCTTGCGCACGAAGAAGTAGCGGAACTCGATGCCGAGGTCCACGTAGTCGTTCATGCGCTGTTCGAAGGGCAGCTCGATGCCGAGCCCGACCGACACGCCGCCGTCGACCTCGGAGGCGCCGCGGTTGGCCGCCTCCATGACGCCGGGCCCGCCGCCGGTGATGACGGCGTAGCCGGCCTTGGCCAGCGCGCTGCCGAGGGCGCGGCCGGCCGCGTACTCGGGCGAGTCGCCGGGGGTCCTGGCGGAGCCGAACACGGTGACGGCCCTGGGCAGCTCGGCGAGCTGGCCGAAGCCCTCGACGAACTCCGACTGGATGCGCAGCACCCGCCACGGGTCCATGTGCACCCAGTCGGCCGGGCCCTGTCGGGCGAGCAGCCGCTGGTCGTGGGTGGAGGAGGGGACCATGTCGCCGCGTACGACCGCCTGCCCCTGACGCCTTTCCCGGCGGGTTGATTTCATGAGTTCACGCTAGCCCTTCGTGTGGTGCGGATCGTGCCCGAACTCCACGTCTACCCGGCTCGGAAGAATCTTGAAAAACTTCCCGGGAAACCTGGAACCGAATTTCGCGGACCCTGCGTCTAACCGGCGAGGGTGCTGCTCGGGACTGAAAGTGGCTCTCCCCGCCAAATGGCCGGCGAGGAGAGCCACTTTCATGTTGTCTGCCGGGTGTCAGGTCGTCAGCCAGGTGCGCATCGCCTGCTCGCTCTCCACGATCCGCGTCAGCGACACGTATTCGCCCTGCTGGTGCGCCAGGTTGGGGTCGCCGGGGCCGTAGTTGACGGCAGGCACGCCGAGCGCGGAGAAGCGCGCCACGTCCGTCCAGCCGAGCTTGGCCCTCGGGGTGCCGCCCACGGCGGCGGTGAACGCGGCGGCCACCGGGTGCGTCAGGCCGGGCCGCGCCCCGGGCGCCGCGTCGACGAAGCGGACCTCGTACCCGTCGAAGACGTCGCGCACGTGCTCCTGCGCCTGCTCGATCGTGAGGTCGGGGGCGAAACGGTAGTTGACGGTGACCACGCACTCGTCGGGGATCACGTTGCCGGCGACGCCGCCGCGGACGCCGACGGCGTTGAGCCCCTCGTGGTACTCCAGCCCGTCGACCACCGGCAGCCGCGCCTCGTACGCGTTGAGCCTGGCCAGGATCGGCTCGGCGCGGTGGATGGCGTTGATGCCGTACCACGACCTGGCGCTGTGGGAGCGCTTGCCGGGCACGACGACGTCGGCGCGCAGCGTGCCCTGGCAGCCGCCCTCGATGACGCCGTCGGTGGGCTCCATCAGCACCGCGAAGTCGGCGGCGAGCCAGTCGGGGTGGTCGCGGGCGACGCGGGTGAGGCCGTTGCGGTCGGCCTCGATCTCCTCGCAGTCGTAGAAGACGTACGTGACGTCGCGCACGGGGGCGGGCACCGTGGCGGCCAGCTTGAGCGCGACGGCCACCCCGGCCTTCATGTCGGACGTGCCGCACCCGTACAGGAGGTCGCCGTCGACGCGGCTGGGCAGGTTGGCGGCGACGGGGACGGTGTCGAGGTGGCCGGCGATCAGCACCCGCTCGGCGTGGCCGAGCTCGGTGCGGGCGACGACGGTCTGCCCGGACCGGTCGACCTTCAGGTGGGGCAGCGCGGTCAGCGCCTGCTCGACCTGGGCCGCGAGGGCCTGTTCGGCGCCGCTCACCGACTCGACGTCGACGATGCGGGCGGTCAGTGTGCGTACGTCCTGGGTGAGGTCGAGCATCAGGTGTTCACTCCGTGTTCGCGCAGCACGTCGTTGAGCGCTGCCTTGTCGTGCCGCTGCCCCGGCTCCAGACGCTTGAGCACGAGCACGCACGGCAGGCCGAACGTGCCACCGGGGAACTCCTTCTGACGGGTGCCGCCCACGGCCACGCACCAGTCGGGGACGCGGCCGCGGCCGAGCTCCTCGCCGGTGTGGACGTCGATGACGGGCATGGAGGCCGACAGGATCGTGCCCGCTCCGACGACCGCGCCGCGGCCCACCCGGGCCCCTTCGACGATCATCGCGCGGCTGCCGATCAGCGCCTCGTCCTCGACCACGACCGGGACGGCGTTCGGGGGCTCCAGCACGCCGCCGATGCCGACGCCGCCCGACAGGTGGACGTCGCGGCCGATCTGCGCGCACGAGCCGACCGTGGCCCAGGTGTCGACCATGGTTCCGGAGTCCACGTACGCGCCGATGTTGGTGAACGACGGCATGAGCACCACGCCCGGAGCCAGGTAGGAGCCCCAGCGTGCGATCGCGCCCGGCACCACCCGCACGCCGTCGAAGGTGCTCTTGAGCGGCACCCGGTCGTGGTGCTGGAAGTCGCCCACCTGGGACCTGGCCATGCCGAGCACCTTGAAGCTCAGCAGGATCGCCCGTTTGGCCCGCTCGTCGACCGCCACCAGGCCGTCGCCGGTCACCTGGGCGACGCGGGCCTTGCCGGTGTCGAGCAGGTCCACGGCGGCGACCACCGCGTGGCGCGCCTCCGCGTCAGCAGCCGACAACTCCGCACGACGCTCCCACAGCTCGTCGATCACCGCCGGCAACGGTGACATGGTGCTCACGTCTGTCATGGCCACGGAGCCTATCTGGCCGGGTAGGTTCTTCTGCGTGCACCTGCGCTTCTCCCGCGGCGTCGTCACCATCGCGGTGATCGTCGTCGTCCTGGCCGTGGCCATCTCGTTCGGCCTCTACCAGCTGCTCAAGCGGGCCAAGCCGCTGGCCGTCACGGAGCCGGGCTGCGTCGCGCTCACCAAGGACCAGGTCGCCCTCAGCCTGGACGTCGAGCAGGCGCAGATCGCCGCCACGATCGCGGCCGTCGCGGCGCGGCGCAAGCTGCCCGAGAGGGCGGTGGTGATCGCCTACGCGACCGCGCTGCAGGAGTCGAAGCTCTTCAACGTCAACTACGGCGACCGCGACTCGGTGGGCGTCTTCCAGCAGCGCGAGTCGCAGGGCTGGGGCACCAAGAAGCAGATCATGGACCCTGTTTACTCGGCCAACAAGTTCTTCGCCGCGCTGGCCAAGGTCAAGGGCTACCGCAAGATGCCGATCGCCGACGCGGCCCAGGCGGTGCAGCGCTCGGCCGCCGGCTACGCCTACGCCCAGCACGAGCACGACGCCCGCATCCTCGCCGCGGCGTTCACCGGCAGGCTGCCCAGGGCTGTGCACTGCGTCTATCCGTCGGACCCCGGCGTCACGCAGGCGGCCCGCAAGGCGCGGACCCGGGAGGCGCGCCGCCAGCTCACCCGGGCGCTCGGCAGCGCCGCCGTCACCAGTGAGAAGCGCGGGTGGCTGATCGCCGCCTGGTCGGTGGCCCACGCGCAGGAGTATGGCCTGAGCCAGGTCGCCTATAGCGGGGCCACCTGGGTCAACGACGTCGAGACGACCGGCTGGAAGGAAGGCGGCAAGGCGGGGGCCAGGCAGGTCGAGCTCGCCTAGGTGGCGCGGCTGACGATCGAGATGGAGCCGGGCGGGAGCGGCTGGGCGTAGGAGGCGGTCCACGCCTGGCCCTGGATGCGCTCGAAGGAGAGCAGGCGGCCGTCGGTGGCGCGGTAGTCGGCGAAGTCGAGCAGGCCCCGGTCGGGGGCGCCGGTGTTGCCTTCGGAGCGGAAGGCGGCGGTGCCGCGCTCCAGCGGGTGGAACTCGACGTCGTCCATGACCAGCGAGCTGCGGGCGGGGACCATGCCCTGGGTCGGCACTCCGGTCCAGAGCAGCACTTCCAGGAAGGGCGGGTCGCCGGCGGCCGGGCCCTGGCGCATCTCGACGGACAGCCACTGGACGCGCCGGGCGGCGTCGCGCAGCCGGTATTCGATCCACTGCTGGCCCTGCCAGGACAGGTGCATCGCGCCGAGCACGCGGGCGGGAGCCCCGTACACCTCGATCTTGTCGCCGACCTTGATGGTGCGCGGGTCGGTGTAGTCGGCACCGGCATGCGCGGGCTCGCTGACCGGCGCCGGCAGCGGGGGCTCGACGGGAGCGGCCTCGACCGGTGGCGCTGTCGTGCGGCCTTTCCTGTCCTGGCGGAGGGTGGCCAGGAAGGCCCCCAGAAGGAGGAGGACGGTGGCGATGCTCAGCCCGAGGACGACCACGGAGGTCATGCTCATCGTTCGGCTCGCTCCACTCGCGGTTCGCCTAGGCAAACGACCGATATCTATTTGTGCTCGCGGATGTCACCCCCGGGAAGGGGCGCTTGCGGGGCGATCCTACTGGAGGCGGCGCACCGCCGCACCGATCCGTTCGTCAGTGGCCGTGAGCGCGATGCGCACGTGCCGCTCACCTGCTGATCCATAGAATTCGCCCGGCGCGACCAATATGCCGATTTCGGAAAGCTTGCTTACCTGGTCCCAGGAGTTCTGCCCGTTAGTGGCCCAGAAGTACAGCCCTGCCGTCGAATGGTCGATCCGCCATCCGGCCGCCTCCAGCGCGGGCCGCAGCGCCGCCCGCCGGGCCGCGTAGAGCTCGCGCTGCGCGTCGGCGTGCGCGTCGTCGCCGAGCGCCACCGTCATCGCCGCCTGCACCGGCTGGGGCATCAGCATGCCGGCGTGCTTGCGGATCTCCAGCAGCCTCTTGACCAGGACGGGATCGCCCGTCACGAACCCGGCGCGGTAGCCGGCCAGATTGGAGCGCTTGGACAGCGAGTGCACCGCCAGCAGCCCCTCGTGCGAGCCGCCGCAGACGTCGGGGTGCAGGATCGAGACCGGCCGGTCCTCCCAGCCCAGCTCGATGTAGCACTCGTCGGACGCCACGACCGCGCCGCGCTCGCGCGCCCACGCCACCACCTTGCGCAGGTGCTCGACAGGCAGCACCTTGCCGGTGGGGTTGCCGGGCGAGTTGACCCAGACCAGGTCTGCGCGCTCCGGCCCAAGCTTCAGCAGCCCGTCGGCGGCCGTCGCCTCGGCCCCGGCCAGCCGCGCGCCCACGTCGTAGGTGGGGTAGGCCAGCTCGGGGAAGACCACCCGCCTGGCGCCCAGGTAGGTCGGCAGCCAGGCCACGAACTCCTTGGAGCCGATCAGCGGCAGCACGTCCTGCTCGCCCACGCTGACGCCGTGCCTGCGGCGCAGCCAGCCGGCCGCGGCCTCGCGCAGCGCCTTCGTGCCGTGCGTGAAGGGATAGCCGGGGCTGTTCGCCGCCCCGGCGAGCGCGTCACGGACGAGTGCGGGCACCGGGTCGACGGGCGTGCCGACCGACAGGTCGACGATGCCGTCGGGATGGGCGCGGGCGCGTTCCTTGTACGGCTCCAGCCGGTCCCAGGGAAAGTCGGGCAGGTTGTTCACGTTTCTCCTTGGTCGGGCGCCGTACATGCGGGAACGACCCGCGGGCAGAGCACCCGCGGGCGTGCCTGCGCCCGCTATCCCTCGGCCTGCGGCGGCAGGGCCGCCACCACCGGGTGGTCCTTCTCGATCTTGCCGACCTTGGAGGCGCCACCGGGCGAGCCCAGGTCCTCGAAGAAGTCGACGTTGGCCTTGTAGAAGTCCTTCCACTGCTCGGGAAGGTCGTCCTCGTAGAAAATCGCCTCGACCGGGCACACAGGCTCACACGCGCCGCAGTCCACGCACTCGTCGGGGTGGATGTAAAGCATGCGCTCGCCCTCGTAGATGCAATCGACGGGGCACTCCTCGATGCACGCCTTGTCCAGGACGTCCACGCAAGGCTGCGCGATGACGTAGGTCACCTCGAGCTCCTTCTTCTCCGCACCATTCCGCACCATGGCATGACTCTGACCGCGGTTTGCTAGGCCCTAGTATTGCCGTGCCCGGACCCCGGCTGAAACGGAGGGTGGCAAACTCGTGGCCGCTCGCCTCGTCATCACTATCTCAGCCGCGGACATCGGCGCACGGATCACCACACGCCGGAAGGTGCCCGGAGGGTTCCGCGACGCCGTGGGAATCCTCGAATCGTGGGAGGGCGGCGTGCTGCGCGTCCGCAAGCGCGACGGCACCCTGGTGGAGATTTCCGAGGAAACGCTGGTGGCCGGGCGCGTCGTTCCCGCCGCGCCTCCTCGACCCGGGCGGAAGTAACCGTAAGTATTCAGCTTGTGACCGTACGTACCTGCGCCGCCGCAGTAGCCATCCTCGCCAGCGCCGGATGCGGCGCGTCGTCCACCCAAGAAGCCGCCCCGACGGGGCCGCCGGTCAACGCCAGGGCCGCCTCCATGAAGGAGGGCTTCACCAGCATGGAGCGCCTGGCCCAGGCCGCCAAGCAGGAGGGCACGCTGCACGTGATCGCGCTGCCCCGCGACTGGGTCAACTACGGCGAGATCATCGACACGTTCGCCGACAAGTACGGCATCGAGGTCAAGGAACTGGAGCCCGGGGCCAACAGCAAGCGCTCGCTGGACGCCGCCGCACAGCTCAAACCCGACGTGTTCGACCTGACGATGGACGTGGCCGTGGCCAACGCGCACCGGTTCGCGCCGTACAAGGTGCAGGGCTGGCTCGACCTGCCCGACCACGTGAAGGACCCGCGCGGCGCCTGGTACGCCGCCTACGGGGGCTACATGTCGCTCGGGTACGACCCGCGTGCCGTGCCCGCCCCCGCGTCGTTCAGCGACCTGCTCAAGCCCGGCTACAAGGTGGCGCTCGACGGCGACCCGCTGCGCTCGGCCGCGGCGTTCAAGGGCGTGATGGCGGCGTCGCTGCAGGGCGGCATGCCGCAGCCCAAGCGCGCCGTCGACCTGTTCGGCAGGCTCAAGCAGGCCGGGCAGCTCACCGACCCGGCCCACGCGAACGTGATCGTCGACTGGGACCACCTCAACGCCGCCCGCTCCGCCCAGGACGCCACCTCCTGGAAGGTGACGATCCCGCGCGGCGCCGAACTGGGCGCCTACCACGTACAGGCGATCAACAAGGACGCCCCGCACCCGGCCACCGCCCGGCTGTGGCAGGAGTTCCTCTTCTCCGACGAGGGCCAGAACCTGTTCCAGAAGGGGTACGCCAGGCCGGCGCGCGGCGAGGCCATGCTGATGAAGGGCACGCTCGACACCGAGCAGGCGGCCAAGCTGCCGGTCGCCCCCGGGCCGCCCGTGCTGCTGACCATCCCGCAGACGGACGCCGCCAAGGCGTACCTGAGGAAGGAGTGGGCGCGCAGCGTGGGATGAGCCTGAAGTGACCTGATATGTCGTAGCGACAATTGGCTCTAAAGTGAACGGACAGCACGGCCACGGGGGCCCGATGTCTGACGAATGAGAGCTGATCGGCTTGCGATACGACACACCGAGCGTGGAGCGGTGGAACAGTCGCGCCTACGACAGCAGCTTCGGCTACGTGTCCACGCAGGGCGCGCCGCTCGTGGACCTGCTCGACCCCCAACCGGGCGAACGGGTTCTCGACCTCGGCTGCGGCACCGGGGTGCTGACCGCGCAGATCGCCTTCCGCGGCGCCGAGGTGCTCGGCATCGACGGCTCCGCCGCCATGATCGAGAAGGCCATCGCGCAGTACCCCGGCATGAACTTCATCGTCGGCGACGGCCACGACTTCACCGTGGCCAGGCCGTACGACGCCGTCTTCTCCAACGCCGCGCTCCACTGGATGAGCCGCGAGCCCTCCGCCGTCATCGCCAGCGTGCGCGAAGCCCTCACCCCCGGCGGGCGCTTCGTCGCCGAGATGGGCGGCTCCGGCAACTGCGCCGAGCTCACCGCCGCGATGCTCACCGCCTGGCGCGAGCACGGCCTGCGCGAGCCCGAACTGCCGTGGTACTTCCCCACCCCCGCCGAGTACGCCCGCCGCCTGGAGCAGGAAGGCTTCGTCGTGCGGCTGCTGGAGTACTTCGACCGGCCCACCCCGCTCGACGAATGCCCGCGCGGGGCCGCCGACTGGGTGCGCATGTTCGCCGCCTCGGCGCTCGACGGGCTGCCCCAGGACCTCGTGGAACCCCTGCTCCAGCGGGTGAACGAGCTCGCCGCGCCCGCCCTTCGCAGGGAGAGCGGCTGGATGGCCGACTACGTGCGCCTACGGTTTGCCGCCGTTCGACGCTGATGCGTAGTGCATGATGCGTAGGGCTGTTTTGCCGGACTATGGTCTGTTCCGTGGGCGACGACGATGGCACCGCTACAAGACGGCGGCGTGAGGGGCTGGTGAACGGAACGGGATGAACTTCTGCCTGAGCGACCTCGTACCACCGTTGAGGTGGAGCGACTCGTCCACGATCACGCTGCTCACCGGGCAGCCGGACCTGCCGGACGCCTGGTGGCGCAGCCTGCCCATGCCCCGGGTGCTCGCCGCCATCGGACCGGAATCGCTCGGCGAACTCCTCACCGAGATCGCCCTGGAGCACTGGCCCGCCGCCGCCGTGGGCGACATCCTGCCCGCGCTGCACGTGCTCGACCCCGACGAGGCGGACGAACCGCACGTCGCGATCGCGCTCGACCGCGCGGGGTCGTGGCCGGGGCTGCTGGCGCTCACCGGGCGCGAGCTGGCCGACCAGCCGTTCATCCAGGCCCGGCCCGTGCTCGGCACCCTCTTCTCGGCCGCACTCCACCGGCTGGCCCCGGGCGCCGGCGCCTGGGCCGGCCCCGGGTCCGGTGCGGTCACCCTCGACGACGAGCGCGAACTCCCCGCCACGCCCCTCCCCGCCGTCGCGAGCGAACGTCCCGAGAACGATGAGCCCGAGGACGCCGCCCCCGCCGAGGACGCGGCGCCCGCTGTGGAGGCCGCAGCCGCGCCCCTCGCCGCGGACAGCGCGCCCCAGGAGCTCCCGCGCCCCGCCGCCGAGGGCGGGCGTCCGGATGGGGAGGAGGAGCGCGCAGACGCCACCTCCCCCGAGGAGCGTGAGGACGGCACCGCCGCTGGGGAGCGTGAGGACGCCGCCGACGACGAGCGCGAGCACGCCGCCGCCGAGGAGCACGAGGACGCGGCTCCCGTGGAGGAGCGCGCGGCCGCGCTTTTCGCCGCGGACGGCGCGCCCCAGGAGGCCCCGCACCCCGCCGCCGAGGGTGACCGTTCCGAAGAGGACGAACGCCAGGACGCCGCCTCCGCCGAAGAGGCCGGAGACGCGGCCCTCGCGGAGGAGCACGAGGACGCGGCCCCCGCCGACGACGACGAGCGCGAGCACGAGGATGCCGCCGCCGACGAGGAGCACGCCGCGGATGAGCCCGCTGGGGCCTTCGCTGCGCAGGCCGGCTGGGGTGAGGGGGCCGAGGAGGCGGGCGGCCAGGACTCCGCCGGGGAAGGGTCGGCGCAGGCGGGTGAGCTGCCTGAGCTGATCGAGGCGGCGTTCGCCGGGCTGGACGACAAGAGCTGGGCCGTCGCGCAGAACCGGGTGTTCACCGACCAGCCGTCGGCCGTGGACCAGCTGGCGAAGCTGTTCGCGGTGCCGCCGGCGGAGATCTCCGCCACGGAGGAGCGGCTCTGGGCGAAGCTGGACAGTTGGCTGGCCAGCGAGGAGGCGGCGCCGTACCGGGCGCATCTGGACGAGCTGCGCAGGACGATCGGCCCGGCGGCGCCGAAGGAGCGGCTGATCGACGCGGCCGACTGGCACGGGGTGGAGATCCGCGCGCTGGAGGTGCCCGCGTGGCAGTTCGTGCTGGCGACGCTGCCGCCGCGCCCGCCGGCTCCACCACCCGGACCGCCGGCGCCGCCCGTCCCTCAGGCACCTCCGGCGCCCCCGGCCCCGTCGGCGTTCACGCCGAAGCCGGCCCCGGCGCCGTTGCAGCCGCCGACGCCGCTCGGGTCTCTCGGGCCGCTGGGGGCGCTGCCGCCGGGGTTCGTGCCGCCGGATCCGGTGCCGTCCCAGTTCCAGGCGTTCGCCCCGGCCGTGCCGGTGCCGGGGGACGGCAACGGGAACTCGGGCGAGCACGGCAAGCCGTACCAGCCGTTGAAGGACGTGTCGCAGACCCGCCGCTGCTTCCGCCAGCCGGACGGGCGCTGGTGGCTACGGATCGACGTGACGGCCGAGCAGCTCGCCGGAGGCGAGTGCGCGCTGCCGACCGGGTTCGCCTCCTACCTGGGGCTGTCACCGGGTGAGAGCAGGACGGTCAGGAGCGCGGCGGGTGAGCTGACGATGACCTGGCACGGCAGGCCGGTGCTGGAGTCGATCGAGCGGCTGCTGGTGGACGTGGGCGCCAAGGAGGGCGGCCACCTGTTCCTGACGCTGTCGGACGAGGGCGTGCTGCGTGCCCGGCACCTGCCGGTGGCCGCGCAGGGCGCCGAGAAGATCACCAAGGCGTTGCGCCTGGTCGGATACACGGCTCCGGGCGGCACGCGGGAGCAGGCGGCCCGGGTGATCGCGACGCGGATCGGGATGACCGGCCCGGTGGGGCTGCCCGAGCTGCTCACCAGGCTCCGTGAGCGCGGGGACCGCGACCTGCTCGGCCTTCTGGACTGAGCCGTGCCGCGGCTCGCGATCGGCCCTGAGTCCCCCAGGGAGCTCAGCGCACTGGCCCAGCCGGTGCGCAGGGACGCCGTGGTCGCGTTGCGGCGGTTCCTGCTGAACGTGGCGGGCGCGCCGCATCCCGAGCGGGTGCGGGGCGGCCGGGACGCGCGGGTCGCGACGCTGCGGCTGGCCGAGGGGCTGCGCGGGGTGGTGGTGCGGCAGCGGGACGTCTACTGGCTGCGCACGGTGCTGCCGGACGCGGACGCCTGGTCGTTCGCGCAGCGGCATCGTTACGGCGTCAACCCGGTGATCGGCGTGGTCGAGGAGTGGGACGCGCAGGCGCTGGAGCGGGTGGAGCCGGCGTTACGCCGGTCTGCGGGGGCTTCGCGGCTGTTCGAGCGGATCTGTGATGGTGATCTGCTGGCGCTGGGCATCGACGCGCGGGCGCTGCCTCTGGTGCGGCTCGTGACGACCGAGGCGGACCTGGAGGCGCTGGAGCCGCTGCTTCCGCCGACGCAGTATCTGCCGCTGGCGGTGCTGGCCAGGGGCGGCACGCTGACGGAGGCGTGGCGGGAGCTGGACGGCTGCCGCGCGCTGGCGGAGCCGGAGGAGCCGGTCGATCCGGAGGATCTGCACGCGGCGCTGCTGCGCAGCCCGGACCGGGCGGCGTTCGCGGCGGACAAGTCGGAGCTGGACCAGGTGCTGACGGCGCCGGAGTGGTGCACGTACGTGCATCCGCCGCAGCACCGGCTGGCCAGGGCGGCGCGTTACGAGCGTCCGGTGCTGGTGGTGGGCGGGGCGGGCACCGGCAAGACGGTGGTGGCGCTGCACCGGGCGGCGCATCTGGCGGCGCACGGGCGCGGGCCGGTGCTGCTGGTGACGTTCTCGCAGGGGCTGGCGGAGGACCTGGCGACGCGGCTGGACCTGCTCGTGCGGGACGTGGCGTTGCGCAAGCGGATCGACGTGGACAATCCGGAACGGCTGGCGATGCGCATCGTGGGCCTGGCGGAGGGGCGTCGTCCGGCGCTGGTCGGGCCGGGCGCGCGGAGCATGGCCGAGCTGACCGAGGAGGCGCTGCGGCTGCTGGCCAGGACGACGGGCGACGTGCTCGACGAGCTGGAGCCGGGGCGCAAACCGTACCGTCACATCGTGGTGGACGAGGGGCAGGACGTGAGCCCGGCGCAGTGGCGGCTGCTGCGCGCGGCTGCGCCGCGCGCGCACGACGACCTGTTCGTCGTCGGGGACCCGCACCAGCGGGTGACCGACACGCGGGTGGCGCTGGGCGCGGTGGGCATCCCGGCCGAGTCGCACGAGCTTCGGCTGTCGCACCGGCTCTCGCGCGAGACGCTGGCGTTCGCGGTGCGGGTGCGTGGCGGCGGTCCGGCCGATGGGCTGGTCAAGGGCATGTCGGCGATGTACGGTTTCCGCGGCTCGCACTTCGGTGCGCGGCCGGTGGTGCGGGCCTTCGAGTCGCCCGAGGCGGAGCTGTCCGGATTGGAGAGCGTGATCGCTGCCTGGCTGGATGACGGCGTGCCGGCGGACCGGATCGCCGTGGGCGCGCGCGGCCCGGAGCAGGTGCGCGCGGCCCGGCGGGCGTTGCGGGACGTGCCGGTGCGGGTGTCGGCGTTCGCGCATCTGAAGGGCCTGGAGTTCGACCGGGTGGCGCTGATCGGGGTGGCCGAGGGCGTCGTCCCCGAGCGTCCGCCCGACGATCCGGGGGCCCGGGCCAGGGCGTTGCAGCGGGAGCGGAGCATGCTGTTCGTCGCGTGCACGCGTGCCCGATCATTGCTCTACATATCCCATTCCGGAAGAGGTAGCCCCTTTCTGTCCTTCTGATCACATAGTCTGAACTGCGGATATCTTCCCTTTGCCGGTTGGACCCCAATGAACCTCAGCCTGAGTGACCTCGCGCCACCCCTGCGCTGGACCTCCCCTGGCCAGATCGCGCCGATCGCGGAAGAGCCCCAGCTGCCCGAGGCGTGGTGGCAGGCGATCCCGCTCGACCGCGTGTGCGCCATCGCCGGCACGCAGGCCGTCGCGTCCCGGCTCGCCGACCTGTCCGTGGCCTTCTGGGGACACCTGCTCCTGGGCGACATCCTTCCCCTGCTGCGCTTCTCCGACCCGGCCGAGGCCGAGCGGACCCCGGAGATGCTCGGCAAGGACGTGGTGCAGAAGCTGTACGGGGGCGTCTTCGACCGGCTGCTCGAACCCGCCGCCGTCGCGCCCGTGCCGGCCCGCCAGGACAAGCCGCTGCCCGAGCTGATCGACGCCCTGTTCGGCGCGCTGGACGACCGCCAGCAGGCTATCGCGCGCGACCGGCTGTACGCGGCCGACCGGGCCACGCTGGACGAGCTGGCGCAGCGCTTCTCGGTCACCAGGGAACGGATCCGGCAGATCGAACGCGACCTGCGCGACCACGTCGAAGCCTGGCTGGCCGGGCCGGACGCCGCCGCGCTGGTCGCCCACGTCGCCTGGCTGCGCGGCCGGCTCGGCTCGGCCGTGCCCGCCGACGACCTGGCCGCCGCCGTGCCGTGGCACCGCGGCGACCTGCGCACGCTGGGCATCCCCGCCTGGCGGTTCGTGCGCACGCTGCTGACCGGCTACGAGCAGGCCGACGGGTGGCTGGTCGCGGGCGGCGCCGACGAGCTGCGCGAGAAGACCAGGCAGCTGTTCGCCGACGGCCCGCACCCGCTGGGCGAGGCCGTAGCCATGGTCACCCAGCTCGGCGTCCGCGAGGACGTGGCCGAGCGCTGGATCCTCGCCGTGCCGCAACTGCGCGTGCTCGACCAGCACGTGGTGCCGTGGCCGCGCAGCATCAACGAGAAGGCCGAGGCGGTGCTGGCCGTGGCCGGGCGCCCGCTGACGCCTGAGGAGATCCAGGAGCGCATCGGCGAGGACTACAGCCTGGTCGGCATCCGCAACCAGCTCACCGCCGACGAGCGCTTCCGCCGCGTCGACAGGAACAAGTACGGCCTGACCCGCTGGGGCGGCGACGAGTACCTGGGCATCCGGGAGATGATCGCCCGGGAGATCGAGCGGGCCGGCGGCGAGGCGTCGGTCAGCACGATCGTCACCAACCTCACCTCCCGCTACGACGTCAGCGAGAGCTCGGTGCGCGCCTACTCGGGCGGCCCGGGGTTCGAGCGGACCCAGCGCGGCTGGATCCGCGTCGCGGGCACCTCGCCCACCGGGGAGTCGGAGCCGTACCAGCCGCGCAAGGACGTCTCCGAGACGCGGCGCAGCTTCCGCAGCCGCGACGGCCGCTGGTGGCACCGGGTGGACGTGAACGCCGAGCACCTGCGCGGCTCGGGGTCGCCGCTGCCGACCGGGTTCGCCGCCTACCTGGGGATGGCGCCCGGCGGGCAGCTCACCGCGTCCACGGCGACCGGCGACGTGGTGATCAGCTGGCACAACCAGCCGACGATGGGGTCGATCCGCAACGTGCTGGCCGACTTCAAGGCGAGCGAGGGCGACCACGTCTTCCTGACCGTCTCCGACGGCGGCGAGCTGCTGACCCGTCACCTGCCGGCGGCGGCCACCGCGATGCCGCCGCTGAACCGGGCCCTCTACCTGATCGGCTACACCGCGCCCGTCAGCTCCGAGGCCGAGGGGCTGCGCCTGATCGGCGCGCGCATCGGCCTGCCGGAGACGGCGACACGCGAGGAGGTGCTCGCCAGGCTGCGGGAGCGCGGCGACCGCGACATCCTCGGCTACCTGGGCGGCTAGCATCGGGGGATGCTGCGGATCTACGACACGCGTGCCAGGCAGGTCGAGGAGATCGAGCGATCCCGCGCCCTGCGCATGTACACCTGCGGGCCGACCGTCTACCGGTCGGCCCACGTCGGCAACCTGCGCTCCTACCTGCTGTCCGACCTGATCAGGCGGGTGCTGGAGCGGCAGCGGGTGCGCATGGTCGTCTGCCAGAACATCACCGACGTCGGCCACGTGACGGACGACAGCGCCGCCGACACCGGTGAGGACAAGGTCCGCATGCAGGCGCGGGCCGAGGGGCGCTCCCCCGCCGAGCTGGCGCGCGCGTACGAGGAGGAGTTCCGCCGCGACACGCTGGCGCTCAACCTGCGCCCGCCGGAGCACACGCCGCGCGCCTCCGAGACGATCGAGCCGATGGTCGAGCTGGTGGCCAAGCTGATCGAGCGGGGACACGCGTACACGGTCCCGGACGGATCGGTGTTCTTCGACGTACGGACCTTCCCCTCCTACGGGGAGATCTCGGGCAACCGGCTGGAGGATCTGCAGCCCGCCCACCGCATCGAGGCCGTCGACCCGCGCAAGCGCTTCCACGCCGACTGGGCGCTGTGGAAGCCCGCCGAGGGCGACCTGTCGTGGGAGGCGCCCTGGGGGGCCGGGTTCCCCGGCTGGCATCTGGAGTGCTCGGCCATGTCGCTGCGGTTCCTCGGCGAGCGCGTCGACCTCCACACCGGCGGCATCGACCTGCGCTTCCCGCATCACGAGGACGAGCGCGCCCAGTCCGGCGCGGCGACCGGGCACGAGGTGGTCAAGCACTGGGTGCACGGCGAGCACCTGCTGTTCGACGGGCGCAAGATGGCCAAGTCGAGCGGCAACGTGGTGCTGCTGTCCGACGTGACCGAGGCCGGGCTCGACCCGCTGGCGGTGCGGCTGGCGTTCCTGGAGCACCGCTACCGCCAGCAGATGAACCTCACCTGGGACACCCTGCGGGCCGCCGACCGCACGCTGCGCCGCTGGCGGACCCGGGTGGCCGAGTGGTCGGAGTCGCCCAGCTCGCCCATGGCCGCGCACTACGTGCAGCGGGTCGAGGCGGCCTTCGACGACGACCTCGACACGCCGTCGGCGCTGCGGCTGATGCGCGAGCTGGAGCGCGACCCCGAGGTGGCTCCCGGGGCCAAGTTCGAGTCGTTCCTGCACCTGGACCAGGTGCTGGCGCTGGACCTGTCGACGCAGATCGGCAGGGCCCCGGCGGCGCTGCCTGGGGGCGCGGCCGAGCTGCTGGAGCAGCGCTCGCGGGCGCGCGAGGCGCGCGACTGGGCGGCGGCCGACCGGCTGCGCGACGAGCTGGCCGAGCTGGGGGTCAGGGTGTCGGACACCCCGGACGGCCAGAGCTGGGGCTGAGCCCGGCCGCCTGAGCCGCCTGGTCCGCTTGACCCGCCTGATCCGCTGCCCAGCCGCCCCGCCGTACGCAGTGCGGCGGGGCGGGTGG
>NZ_JAHKRO010000015.1:0-14082 GCF_019396325.1 Nonomuraea ceibae | reverse complement strand
CAGCCAGCTCGGCCGGCTGGGCACCTTCCGCACGCAGTGCGGCGGGGCGGCTGATCGCTGCGCGGAAACAGCACCTATCGAGAGGTCGGGCGGACGGCATGGCAGGGACCGTCCGCCCGCGTGGCGCCGTCCTGATGCGGTGGTGGACGGTACGCGCCATGCGCACGATACGCAGATCGTGGGTTGCATCGGGGTTGCGTCATGTCACGCGGTACAGGCTCGGAAACCCCCCGTGACGGGCGGCGGAAGGAGTGAGCGGGGGCTGCCAGACTTAGTCCAGCGCGGGATGGATGGAGGTATTCGTGAGGTTCAGGCCGTACGCGTGGATGCCGTGGCCACTGCGCTGGTCCGCGCGGATCTTGACCGTTCTGCTGGCACTGGCGCTGGTGCTGGCGGGGGTGCTCGTCCACACGGTACGCCAGTCGTTCCCGCAGTTGGAAGGCACGCTCCGGTTGCCGGGGTTAACCGGAAATGTAGAGATTTATCGCGATAAAAACGGAATCCCGCACATCTACGCCGGCAACTCCGAGGACCTGTTCATGGCCCAGGGCTTCGTGCACGCGCAGGACCGGTTCTGGGAGATGGACTTCCGGCGGCACGTGACCGCCGGGCGGCTGTCCGAGCTGTTCGGCACGGCGACGCTCGACAACGACAAGGCCATCAGGACCATGGGCTGGCGCCGGGTCGCCGAGCAGGAGCTGACCGAGCTCACCGAGCGCACCAAGCGCTACCTCGACGCCTACGCCAAGGGCGTGAACGCCTGGCTCGCGGCCAACCCCAACGCCTCCGACCGCAGCCTCGAGTACTCCGTGCTGAAGGTCCAGAACGGCGGCTACACCCCCGAGCCGTGGACGCCGCTCGACTCCGTCTCCTGGCTCAAGGCCATGGCGTGGGACCTGCGCTCCAACCTCGAGGACGAGATCGACCGCGCGCTCGCCCTCACCAAGCTGCCGCCCGAGCGGGTCGAGCAGCTCTACCCCGGCTACCCGTACGACAGGCACGACCCGATCGTCACCGTGGGCGCGGTCGTCAAGGAGGTCTACGACCAGCGGGCCGACCCCCGGCCGCCGCGCGAGGAGCGCACCGGCGCCCGGGTGCTCGCCCAGGCCGCGCAGGCGCTGAAGGCGGTGCCGAGCACGATGAGCACCGCCGAGCGCGACGGGATCGGCTCGAACTCGTGGGTCGTCTCCGGCGACCACACCGTCAGCGGCAAGCCGCTGCTGGCCAACGACCCGCACCTGTCGGCCCAGATGCCCTCCGTCTGGTACCAGACCGGGCTGCACTGCCGCGAGCTCAGCGACGCGTGCTCCTACGACGTGACCGGGTTCTCCTTCTCCGGCGTCCCCGGCGTGGTCATCGGGCACACGGACAAGATCGCCTGGGGGTTCACCAACCTGGGGCCGGACGTGGCCGACCTGTTCCTGGAGAAGGTCGACGGCGACACCTACCTCTACCGGGGCGAGCGGGTCCCGCTGGAGGTCCGCCAGGAGAAGATCGAGGTCGCGGGCGGGCGGCCGGTGACCATCACCGTGCGCGCCACCCGGCACGGGCCGCTGGTCAACGAGGTGATGGGCGCCGTCAAGCCGAGCGGCGAGGCCAACGCCGTCGCCCTGTCGTGGACGGCGCTGACCCCCGGCAGGACCGCCGACGCGATCTTCGCGCTGAACGAGGCGGGCGACTGGAACGAGTTCCGGGCGGCGGCCGCGCTTTTCGACGTCCCGGCGCAGAACCTGGTCTACGCCGACACCAGCGGCACCATCGGCTACCAGGCCCCCGGCCGCATCCCCGTGCGCGAGAACGGCGACGGCACCGTGCCCGTGCCCGGCTGGACCGGCGAGTACGACTGGAAGACCGCGCCGATCCCGTACGACCAGCTCCCGTCGGTGCGCAACCCCGCCGAGGGCTACATCGTCACCGCCAACAACGCCGTCATCGACCCCTCCCGCTACGCGCCGCTGCTGACCAAGGACTGGTCGTACGGGTTCCGCTCCCAGCGCATCCTCGACCGGCTCAAGGAGGAGATCGGCAAGGGCAAGCTGGACGCCGCCGCCATGTCGCGCATCCAGCAGGACGACCACAACGGGCTGGCCGCGACGCTCGTCCCGGCGCTGATGGAGGTGAGCCTGGCGGGGCCGAGCGCCCAGGCCAGGCAGCTCCTCGACGGCTGGGACGGCTCCCAGGGGCTCGACTCGGCCCCGGCGGCGTACTTCAACGCGGTCTGGCGGCACCTGCTCAGGCTGACCTTCCACGACGAGCTGCCGGAGGCGGCCAGGCCGAGCGGCGGCGACCGCTGGTACGAGGTGGTCGGGCGACTGCTGAACTCCCCCGGCGACCCGTTCTGGGACGACGTCACCACCGAGGAGCGCGTCGAGGAACGCGACGACATCCTGCGTCAGGCGCTCGCCTCCGCCTACCGGGAGCTCACCGAGCTGCTCGGCGACGACGTCAAGGCGTGGCGCTGGGGCGACCTGCACCGGCTCACGCTCACCCACCAGACGCTCGGCACGTCCGGGATCGGCCCGATCGAGTCCCTGTTCAACCGGGGGCCGCTGGCGGTCGCGGGCAACAAGGACGCGGTCAACGCCACCGGCTGGAACGTCCTGGAGGACTACGCGATCACCTCGGTGCCGTCGATGCGGATGGTCCTCGACCTGTCCGACCTGGACAAGTCGCAGTGGATCAACCTCACCGGGGCCTCGGGGCACGCCTTCCACGACAACTACTGGGACCAGGCCGCCGTCTGGGCCAGGGGCGAGCTGCTGCCGATGCGCTCGAAGCCGGAGTCGGTCAAGAAGGCGGCGGCGCACACGCTCAAGCTGACTCCCTGACGCGGCTACGCCCGCCTGCGCCAGCGCGCGGCGTTGCGCGGGTAGCCGCCGTCGTCGAGGTCGGCCAGGCGTTCGAACGGGTTGTAGGACGCCTGGTCGCCGCAGACGGCCAGCGAGACCAGCATGGCCAGCAGGTAGAGCGGCAGCATGGGCAGCCCCGCGCACCACGCCCACTGGGTGGCGTGCCTGCCCTCGTGTCGCACCAGCCGGTCGCTGAGCGCGTCGCGCCTGGTCAGCACCACGTTCCCGACCGTGAACGCGCCCGCGACGGGGAACCGGTAGCGGTAGCCGTACGCGAGCACGAGCCCGTCGGGACCGGGCTGCCGGCGCGCCCCGCCCGCGGCGGCGATCAGCAGGCCGAGCGGCGTGGTGAGATTGACATAGTTCACCACGCGCCGGAACCGATAGCGCCTGTCCATACGTCTCAGTCTTGACCAATCTTGACAGGTCGGGATAATGGCCTGCGTCCTGAAATCTCCCACAAGAGCAGGATTATGAGATTAGCCATCCTGGGCGCTCTGCTGGGCACCGCGGCACTGGCCGGTGCGGGCGGAATCGCGATCACCCAGACGTCGACCACCGATCCCCTACGCCTCATCGAAACCCCTCCCGGCGCGCGACTGGCGTTGCTCCCCAGCACCGCCACCCCGAAACCCGAGGTCGGGCGCTACACCGCCAAAACGAAGATCGTCAAGAAGAAGGGCGTCTCCTACCTGGACGTCTCCATCAAGTACGGCGGCGCCGCCAGGTTCAGCGTCAAGCAGCGCGCCTGCAAGGGCAAGTCGTGCCGGACCACCACGGCCGAGCTCGCCGTGACCACCGGCGCGGGCCAGGTCCAGAAGAAGGTGGGCAAGGGCGCGTACAAGCTGCGCGGCAAGCCGAAGATCAAGGTCCAGCCGCTGCCGTGGCCCACCAAGACGGTCACGGCCACGCCCACGGCCACCGTCACCGCGTCGGCGCCGCCCCCGGAGGCCCCCACGGAGACGGTCACGGAGACTGCCACCGTCACCGTCACCGTCACGGTCACCGAGCCGGGGCCGACCGTCACCGTCACGGAGCCAGGCCCCACGGTGACGATCACCTGTCAGCCGGTCCCGGTGCCGCCCGTCACGCCGACGGCGACGGTGACGGGCCCGATGCCGCCCACGGTGACCTCCACCCCGCCCCCGACGATCACTCCCACGCCGACATCCACGCTGATCCCGCCGACGGACCAGCCCACCGACGTGCCGCCTCCGCCTGATCCGACGGACGTCCCGACGGACGTCCCGACGGACGTCCCGACGGACGTCCCGACGGACGTCCCGACGGACGTCCCAACCGGCCCTCTGCCGACCCCGACCCCGACCGGCCCCCCGCCCACCCTTCCGACGGACCCGGGGCCGGGCTGTCACACCCCGACCGAGCCGCCACCGCCGACCGTCTCCCCGACCGTCTTCCCGACCGTGTCCCCCACGAGCGAGCCGACCGTCCCTGAGCCCCCGGTCCAGTGACGCGGCGTCCCACCGGCTCCCGATCCAGGGGGCCGGTGGGACCGTCAGAGCTTCTTGTAGCGCCCCTCGTGGTACGTCAGCGCCTCGCCCTCACCTGGCATCCCCAGCGCTGTCACCGCCCCCACGATGATCGAATGGTCGCCGCCCGGGTGCACCGCGTCGGTCCGGCACTCCACCGTCGCCAGCGCCGCGTCGAACAGCGCGACCCCCGTCTCCCCCCGGTGGTGCCCCCACCGGGAGAGCTGCCCGTTCAACGGCCGCCCGCGATGGGCGAAGAAGCGCGAGGCGTCCTCCATGGAGGCCGGCAGCACCGAGACCGCCCACACCCCCGCCTCCAGCACCGCGTCATGGAAGCGCGCGACCTTCTCGGCGCAGAAGAGCACCAGCAGCGGCTCCAGCGACACGGACGTGAAGGAGTTGACGGTCATCGCGTAGTCGACGTCTCCGAGCCGGGTCGTGACGACCGTCACACCGGTGGCGAAACGCCCGACGACTTTCCGGTACGTTTGCCGATCTCCGTGCCGCTCTATGGACGCATGGTGCACGAAGGTTACTTTATGCCGCTACGACCGGCTGCTCTCCGGGTGGCCGTGCATCAACCACGAACCCCCTGATGAGGGCGACAGCAGGAACGCCGCGACCACGGCCGCGATCCCCCCGTAGAGATACACGTACCCGGGCGTGTTTCCCGAGATGACCAGATCGCCCGCGCCAAGCTTGAACGAGAACGCCATCGACACCAGCAGCCACCCCGCCGAGGTCACCGCGGAGCCCAGGCGGGTCCCCATCAGCCTGCCCGCCCCCAGGCTGACGCCGAACAGGATGACCAGCCAGGCGATCGCCGTGACAGGCTGGCGCACGCCGTCGTGGGCATGGGTGAAGCCGCCCACCACGCCCATGACGACGCCCAGGACGAAGAGCATCCCGTAGGCGGCTCCACCCAGCGCCGACTCGGCCTGGCTGCGTTGCTCCATATCGAGAGGTTAGTGGATGCCGGCGAACAGATCGTTCTCGCGGACGTGCGGCTCGCCGAGCCCTCCGGCCTCGATCGGCGGACCTGCCACGGCGGGTCCGCGTACGCCCTCGGCCAGCACGAAGTGCTCCACGCCGAGCACTTCCTGGCCGATGTCGTTGGACAGCGCGTACCACGGCTCCCTGACCGTGATCTGCGTGGCGTGGGCGCGCATGGCGGCGGCCTTGTGGCCGATCCAGGGGCGCGCGTCGATCTCGGTGGTGATCACGTCGTCGGGGCTGCCGAACGGCATCTCGTCCACGTCCTCGACGATGAACCCGGACCCGGCCTCCCGCAGCGCCTCGTTGCTCCGGCGCATCACGGACCTGGCGCTGGCCGTGTAGTAGAGCTTGGCGATCCGCCACGGCTCGCCCGCGCCGAACGCCGGGTCGGCGGCCAGCTCCCACGCCCGCCGCGACACCCGGTGCGCCTGGATGTGGTCGGGATGCCCGTAATGGCCGTTCTCGTCGTACGTGACCAGCACCTGCGGCCTGACCTCGCGGACCACCTCGACCAGCGCGCCGGCGGCCTCGTCCAGGTCGGCCTGCCAGAACGCGGTGGGGCGGTCGTTGGAGGCCACGCCCATCATGCCGGAGTCGCGCCAGCGGCCCGCCCCGCCGAGGAAGCGGTGGTCCTCGACGCCGAGCGCGGCGCAGGCGGCCGCCAGCTCGCCGATGCGGTGCGGCCCGAGCGCGTCGTCGCGGTCGGCTGCCAGATGCGCGAGCTCCTCCGGGATGACCTCGCCCTCCTCCCCCAGCGTGCAGGTCACGAGCGTGACGTGGGCGCCTTCGGCGGCGTAGCGCGCCATGGTCGCGCCGGTGCCGATCGACTCGTCGTCGGGGTGTGCGTGCACCAGCAGCAGACGTCGGTCCATCATGGTCCGAAGCGTAACGGGCGCCTGGTTGCTGGCAGGATTGGGCCCATGAGTGAGAGCTTCCCGCGCCTGGCCGCCAGGACCCGCCGCTTCACCCTCGGAGTGCCCAGGGGCTTCACGATCTCCCCTGACGGCGGCAGGGTCGTGTTCCTGCGGACCAGGTCCGGCACCGACCCGGTGACCTGCCTGTGGGAGCTCGACACCGAGACGCACGTCGAGCGGCTGGTGGTCGATCCGCGCACGCTCGACGCCGACGAGGGCGACCTGCCTGCCGAGGAGCGCGCCCGGCGTGAGCGCAGCCGCGAGCAGGCCGGCGGCGTCGTCGCCTACTCGACCGACTCCGCGGTGACCAGGGCGGCGTTCGCGCTGGCCGGCGGGCTGTACGTGACCGAGCTGGCCGACGGGAGCACGCGCAGGCTCGACACGCCCGGTCTGGTGATCGATCCCCGCATCTCGCCCGACGGGCGACATGTCGCGTACGTCACCGGCGGCGCCTTCCACGTGCACGACCTGACGTCCGGCGCCGACCGCGTCCTGGCGACGCCCGAGTCCCCGACCGTCACCTACGGCCTGGCCGAGTTCGTCGCCGCCGAGGAGATGGACCGGATGCGCGGCCACTGGTGGTCGCCGTCGAGCGACGCGCTCCTGGTCGAGCGGGCCGACGACGCGCCGGTCCGGACCTGGTACATCGCCGACCCGGCCAACCCCGACCGGCCCGCGACCGTCCAGCGCTACCCCGCCGCGGGCACGCCCAACGCCGTCACCGAGCTGTTCGTCCTGGGCCTCGACGGCTCCCGGGTCGCGGTGCCGTTCGAGCACGAATACCTGACCACCGCCTCCTGGGACTCCCACGCGCTGTCGATCGTGACGCTGTCGCGCGACCAGAAGACCATGCGCCTGCTCTCCGTCGACCCCGCGACCGGCGCGTCCACGCTGGTGCGCGAGGACACCGACCCGGCCTGGGTCGACATCGTCACCGGCGTGCCCGCCCACCTCGACGACGGCACGCTGGTCTGGGTCGCGTCCGCCGACGGCGGTCACCGGCTGTTCGTCGGCGACCGCGCCGTCACCCCGCCCACGCTCCAGGTGCGCGCCGTGCTCGACGTCGACCACGACAGCGTGCTGTTCAGCGCGAGCGGCGACCCCACCGAGATCCAGCTCTGGACCTGGGACGGCCACTCGCTGCTGCCCGTCTCCACCCGCTCCGGCGTGTTCTCCGGCCGGATGGCGGGCGGCGTCGGCGTGCTGTCGGAGCAGAGCCTCGACACCGAGGGCGTGGCCACCACCGTCGTCCGGCGCGACGGCGTGGCGATCCCGATCCCCTCCCACGCCGAGCGTCCCGGCCTCGACCTGCGCGTCTCGCTCGGCCGTTCCGGCCGCCGCGAGCTGTCCACCGCCGTGGTGCTGCCCTCGTGGCACGAGCCCGGCTCGCGGGCGCTGCCCGTCCTCATGGATCCGTACGGGGGTCCGCACGCGCAGCGCGTCCTCAACCGGCGCGGCGGCTACCTGGAGAGCCAGTGGTTCGCCGAGCAGGGGTTCGCCGTGGTGGTGGCCGACGGGCGGGGCACGCCGGGCCGCGGTCCGGCGTTCGAGCGGGCGGTGCTGAACGACCTGGCCACGCCCGCGCTCGACGACCAGATCGACGCCCTCCAGGGCGTGGCCGAGCAGTATCCCGACGACCTCGACCTGACGAAGGTGGCGATCCGGGGCTGGTCGTTCGGCGGGTTCCTGGCGGCGCTGGCGGTGCTGCGCAGGCCCGACGTGTTCCACGCCGCCGTGGCGGGGGCGCCGGTGACCGACTGGCGGCTGTACGACACCTGCTACACCGAGCGTTACCTGGGGGACCCGGCGGAGCAGCCGGACGTGTACGACAAGTCCTCGCTCTTCGGTGACGCGGCGAAGCTCGAACGGCCGTTGCTGCTCATCCACGGCCTGGCCGACGACAACGTGGTCGCGGCCCACACGCTGCGCCTGTCGTCGGCGCTGCTCGCGGCCGGGCGCCAGCACAGCGTGCTGCCGCTGTCGGGCGTCACGCACATGACGCCGCAGGAGGTCGTGGCCGAGAACATGATGCTGCTCCAGGTCGACTTCCTGAAGAAGGCGCTGCACCTGTGACCCAGGTCTGACAGACCACGGTCTGATTCGGCACCCGCCAGAACCAGACCGTGGTCCGATGTGCGGGGGGCGCCGCGTCCGCGATCGTGAACGTCATGTTCAAGCCCCTCCTGCTGGCGCTGGCCCTGGTCCTGCCCACCCCGCAACAGTCCCCCGCCCCCTCGCTCGCTTGGAGCCCGTGCCCCGGCGACAAGATCGGCATGGAGTGCGCCGACCTCCAGGTGCCCGTCGACTGGAGCAAGCCCGACGGCCGCCGCATCACGCTCAAACTGGGCCGCCTCAAGGCCACCGGCAGGTCCGAGGGCTCGGTCCTGATCTCCTACGGCGGCCCCGGCGGTCCCGGCATCGGCCTGACGCAGAGCCTGTCCTCGTGGTGGACGAAGCTCCGCGCCCGCATGGACCTCGTCACCTGGGACACCCGCGGCTACGGCCGCCAGTTCGGCGGCCTCGCCACCGGCCTCGACTGCACCTGGACCCGCCTGCCGATCCCCGAGTTCCCGCGTGACGACGCCGGCTTCGGCCGCCTGTCCGACACCAACCGCGGGGCGGCCGAGGTGTGCCGCCACAACGACCCCGAGCTGTTCGCCCACATGAGCTCCGCCGACCACGCCCGCGACATGGAGGCGATCCGCAAGGCGCTCGGCGGCGACCGGCTCAACTACTACGGCGCCTCCTATTCCGGCATCTACGGCCAGGCCTACGCCCGCCTGTTCCCCGGCCAGGTCCGCACGATGGTCCTCGACGGCACCCTCAACCACAGCACCGCCGACTGGGACGCCGAGGTGGCGGCCATGGCCGCCGACAACGAGCGGCACCTGCGGCGCTTCTTCACCTGGTGCGCCGCCTCCGGCGACTGCCGCGACGTCCCCGGCAAGTTCCGTTCCCTCGTCAGGCGGGCCGACCGCACCCCGGTCCGGGCCGCGGCCGGCGTCGCCTACACCGGCCGTGACCTGCGTTCCTTCGCGATCGGGCGGGCCCGGCAGGGCGAGCCGGGCTGGCCCGCCCTGGCCAAGGCCGTCCGCCGGGCCCACGCCGGTGACGCCTCCGGCTTCCTCCCCGAGCGCGGCGCCCGCTATCCCGACCAGAGCACCGGCGTGACCGAGTGCACCGACTGGCCGCGCCCCGCCTCCCGCGCGGAGCTCGACGCCACCGTCACCCGCGTGCGCCGCGCCGCCCCCACCGCCGGCGCCGCCAACACCCTCGCCGCCGGGTCGCTGGCCTGCATCGGCTGGCCCGCCCCGGTCACCAACCCGCCCGCCCCGCTCCCCAAGGGCCTCCCGCCGCTGCTGGGCGCCGGCGCGTGGGGCGAGTTCGACGCCGTCTCGCGCATCCTCGCCCAGGTGCCGGGCAGCGTCACGATCGCCCACGACGGTCCCGGCCACACCCTGTACGGCGCCAACGCCTGCGCCCGTGACCACATCGACCGCTACCTCACCGACGGGCGGCTCCCGTCCCAGGGCACGACGTGCTGACGACCCTCCCGGCCAAGTTTCGCAAACGGCGCAATATTACGAAATTGCGCCAATGCAACCCGTCCACAATCCTGGTGCAAAAGCACCAGGGCATGATCCGACCCGTGAGATTCAGGATTCTCGGACCGCTGCAAGTCCTGGGCGACGCGGGAGAGCTTGAGCTCGGCGGGGGAAGGCAGCGCATCGTGCTCGCGATGCTGCTCCTTGAGGCCAACCAGGTGGTGCCGATCAGCCGGCTCGTGGAGGCCATCTGGGGCGAGTGCCCACCCGGCACCCCGCGCAACCAGGTGCAGATCCGGATCTCCCAGCTCCGCCGCACTCTCGGCGACACCGCTCAGCCCTACCAGACCGTGATCACCAAGCCGTCGGGCTACCTCATCCGCATCGCCCCCTCCGACCTGGACCTGACCGTCTTCGAACACCTCATCACCCAAGCCCAGACGCAACCCCGCGACCAGGCCGCCCGCACCCTGCGGGAGGCGCTCACCCTCTGGCGTGCCCCCGCCCTGGCCGACGTCGACAGCGACCTGGTGCGCAGCATCGCCCACGGCCTGGAGGAGCGCCGCCTGCTCGCCTTCGAGCGCTGCGTCGAGCTGGAGCTGGAGCTCGGCCACCACCTGCGGCTGATCGAGGAGCTCCGCGCCGTCACCCAGTCCCAGCCGCTGCGCGAACGCCCCCACGGCCACCTCATGCTCGCCCTCTACGGCGCGGGCCGCCAGGCCGAGGCCCTGGAGGTGTTCCGCTCCTACCGCACCTACCTGCTCGACACCCTCGGCCTCGAACCGGGTGAGGAGCTACGCCGCATCGAGCACGCCATCCTCAACCGCGCCTCCCCCACCCCTCCGGCCACCCGCACCGACACCCCACCCCAGGAGCCGGCCGGCCGCCCCCTGAACGGCCACCATCCCCGTGGCCGGCCCACCGCCCCGGACGATCCGTCCCCCGCGCCCTACTCCGCAAGACCGGACGGCGGCCCGTTCTCCTCCCAGACATCCGGAGACGGCCCCGCCTCGTCCTCCCAGCGGGAGCGAGGCGGCCCCACATCCTCCTCCCAGGAGCAGGGCGGCCGAAGCCCCGCCGCCCAGAGGGAGCGGGGCGCTCCCGCCTCCCATAAGGAGCGGGGCGGCCCCGCCTCTCAAGAGCGGGGCGCTCCCAGCGCCTCCTTCCCGGCAGCGCCCGCCCGGGGAGGGGCGGCGGGACCATCGACGGGACCGGCCTCAGACGCAGCCGGGGCGGCAACGGCGGCCGACCCATCGCCCAGGCCGGAGTCCCGGCCGGCACGGGCGCCCGGGTCGACGTCACGACCGGCACCAACGCCCGGGTCGGCCTCACGACCGGCACCGGTGCCGAGGCCGGTGCCGCGTCAGCTTCCTCCGGTGCTGTCGCGGTTGTCGGGCCGGGAAGCGGAGCTGGCCCGGATCGAGGAGCTGCTGACCGAGCGGCACGGGACGACGCTGCCCGTGGTGGCGGTGCTGGGCAAGGCCGGGGTCGGCAAGTCGGAGCTCGCCCTGCACGCGGCCCACCGGCTCGCCGACGCCTACCCCGACGGCCAGCTCTACGTGGACCTCCAGTCCGGCGCGCTGCGGCCACAGGACGCGCTGGCCCGCTTCCTGCGCGCCCTGGGCCTGCCCGCCGTCCCCCGCACCCTGGAGGAGCGCTCAGCCCTGTTCCGCTCGACGGTGGCCGAACGCCGGGTGCTCGTCCTGCTCGACGACGCCGAGTCGATGCAGCAGACCGAGCCGCTCCTGCCCGGCGGGGCGTCCTGTGCCGTCCTGGTGACCAGCCGCCGCACGCTCGTCGGCCTGCCCGAGCGCCAGGTGATCCGGCTGGGCCTGCTCGACGGCCCGGACGCGGCCGAGCTCCTCACCCAGGACATCGGCGGCGGCTCGGCAGCCGACCCCGAGGCGATCCGCCTGCTGGTCGAGCAGTGCGGCGGCCACCCTCTCGCCCTCCGGATCGCCGGCACGAGCCTGGGCACCTGGCCGCACTCCGCCGTCCAGGACCTCGTCATGACGATCGGCGACCTGGACGTCAAGGCCGTCCTCGACGTCGGCTACCGCGCCCTCTCGCCCCAGGCCCAGGCCCTGTTCCGCCGCCTCGGCCTCATCAGCGGCCAGCAGATCAGCACCTGGCTGGCCCACGCCCTCATCTCCACCCCGGCCACCCGAACCCTCCAAAGGGAGCTGACCACAGCACCCCACCCCGCCTTCCCCCGCCCCATCCACTCCCCATCCGCCGCCCTGGCCGAATCGGCGCGGACGGACAGCATGAGGCGGGACATGGTCGACGATCCCGTGATCTCGGGCACCCTCACCCCGCCGTCCCCCTCACCGTCCGGCGCCGCGGCGGTGCTGGAGCGGGCGTTCCAGGAGCTGGTGGACGCGGCGCTGCTGCGGCGGCGGGGCGACCACTACGTGTGGCACGACCTGGTCAGGCTGTTCGCCGCCGAACACGCGTTCGCGGAGGACCCCCGGGAGATCCGCACCGCAGTGCTCGAACATGCGAGTGCGACCCTGCTGGCCCTGGTGGAGCAGGCGCACCGGCGCCACTACAGCGGCCACTTCACCGTGCTGCGCGGCCTGGTGGACCTGCCGCCGATCGACGGGTCACGACTGTTCGGGGACGAGCCGCTCGCCTGGCTCGACTCCGAGCTGCCGGTGCTGATCCGCGCCGTGCGGCAGGCGGCCGACCACGGACTGGCCGAGCTGGCCTGGAGCCTGGCCATGACGGCGGTGACGCTGTTCGAGACCTACGGCTACTTCGACGACTGGCGGGCCGTCTCCGAGACCGCGCTCGCCGCCTGCCGCGCCGCGGGCAACGCGCGTGGGGAGGGCGCGATGCTGTTCTCGCTCAGCTCGCTGGCCATCTTCCAGCAGCGCTACGACGACGCCGCTCCCCTGGTCGGCTCGGCGCTGGCCATCTTCGAGAAGATCGGCGAAGATCACGGCCGGGCGCTGGCCCTGCGCAACGCCGCGCTGCTGGACCGGGCCGCCGGTGACCTCGACGGCGCCCTGCACCGCTACACCGAGGCCCGGCGCCTGCTGCGCGCCGTCGGCGACCGGGCGGCGGAGGCGTACGTGCTGTCGAACATGGCCCTCATCCACTGCGAATGCGGGCGGCTGGACGAGGCAGACCCGCTGCTCAGGGAGGCGCTGACCTTCTACACCCAGGAGGGCGTGCGGCGGGGCGAGGCTCAGGCGCTGATGCGGCTGGCGGAGTTGTCGCTGCGCCGTGGCCGTTCCGAGCCGGCGCTGGAGGCGTACGAGAAGGCCAAGGGGATCGTCCGTGAGGCGCATGACCGCATCGGGGAGGCGTACGTGCTGCAGGGGCTCGGGGAGGCGCACTTGAAGCTGGGGCGGGCGGCGGACGCCGAGCGCACGTTGCGCGAGGCCCTCGACGTCGCCGCCGAGGTCGGCGACCGGCTCATCCAGGGCCGCGCCCGCCTGGCCCTGGGCACGCTCCTGCTGGAGAGCGGCCGCCCCGGCGCGACGCTGGAGCTGGAACGGGCACAGGCGCTGTTCGCCGAGATCCACGCCGAGCCCTTACGCGCCAAGGCCGCCGCAGCCTTGTCCCGCAGCCACTGACCACGCACACCAGCCCCCACACACCCGGCCCACACGCCCTAGCCCACACGCCCTGGCCCGCGCACCCCCACACCCGGCCCACACGCCCGGACTCACGCACCCCTGAGCTCACTCATGCCCACCAGAGCCCGCTGTCCCCCGACCCGGCTCCCCATCCCCAGGCGGCGTGCGGCCCCGCCCACGGCGTGCCCCACCGCGCCCACCCTCGCGACGCCTCCTCGGGCACTCACCCCCCGGTGCCCGCCGCCCCCTGCGACGCCCCCTCGGCACCCACCGCTGCCCAGCGACCGCGCCATGACCCCTACGGCGCACCCTTGGGCGCTCACCCCCGGTGCCCGCCGCACCCCCTGCGCGACTCCCCTGGGCACTCGCCACCTGCCCGCGTGCCCCTCAGAGCCCCCTGTGGGCGCTTCTTCCGAGCGCCCGGCTCCACCGGGTGGCGTGGCCGCTGGCCGGCGCGGGGGAATGCGGAGCTCTACGTGCCCCACCGTGCCGCTGTCGCCAGCAGGCTCATCCCCTGTTGCGTGGCGGGCGGGGCCGGGGTCCCGGCCCCGCGTCACCGCCACCCCGGGCGCGTGGGTGTGTCTAGATAACGGTGTATCTCGATCTTGATTAGTTATCGAGTGGTCGGGGTCAGGCGGCCGTCGAAGGTGATGGCGAAGGCGTTCAAGGCGGCCTTCCAGCGGGTGATCCAGCGTTTGCGG
>NZ_JAHKRO010000149.1 GCF_019396325.1 Nonomuraea ceibae | reverse complement strand
TTCACCGCCTCCCACACCGCCCCGGCCCCGGCCCCGGTGAGCTTCACCCTCAACGGCAGGCCCTGCACCGCGGCTGGGCTGGTCAGCGCAGGGCGAAGGCGCGGAGGGTGGTCTGCTTGACGCGATTGCCCGCCGCGTCCCACGCCTCCGCCTTCAGGCTCACCGCGCCCTTGGTGGCGTGGTGGGCCGGGTACTTCACCCGGGCGGTGTGGACGCCGTCCCGGCCCCGCTTGAGGTCGGCCGGCTGCCAGGTGGCGCCGTCGTCGGTGCTGGTCCACAGCCGCACGCCCGCGATCGCCGGCATCTTCGCCGCCGACGGCCCGTGGTAGGCCTCCACCTCGAACGTGTGCCTGCGCCCGGCCGCCACCGTGTTGTCAGCGGACAGGCTGTCGCCGAGGTCGTAGCTGACGTAGACCGCCGGGGTGGTGCGGCACTGCTCGAGCGGCCCGTCGACGAACCAGGCGTAGCAGTTGGAGCCCGGCAGCACCTGGTCCCTGGCCGGCGGGGCAGTGAACGTCCACTCGATGTCCTGCAGCTCGTTCTTCGCCGTCAGCCGGTAGCCGCCCTGCCCCTCGGGCAGCGGGTAGCGCGGCAGCTTGTCGAACCCGGCCACCGGGGCGTTCGGGATCTCCTTGCCGTCGCGGTAGAGGTGCAGGTCGTACCGGGGCGCCAGGTCGCCGAACGCGACGCCGTCGTCACGCCGCTCCCCGACCCCGTTGACCATGGACGGGGTCACCCACAGGTTGCCGTCGTGCACGCAGATCGCGCACGGCAGCCCGATCACGAGCTTCTCCAGCGGGACGTCGTCCGGGCCGCCGCCGAGCGCGTACAGCTTGCCGGAGGCGGTCGCGGCCCCCGGCGTGCTCGGGGTGGCGAACCACTGCTGGCGGGTGCTGCCCGGCCGGTCGAACACGTCGGTGCGGTAGCGGGTCTCCTCCACCTCCGCGCCCGGCTCGGACGGCAGGAGCGCGGAGATCCCGGCCTGGCTCACGATCGTGGGGTCCAGCGGCCAGACCCACTGCGGCCTGCGCTCGGGCATCGGGGACGACCAGTGCAGCATGTTGGTGCCGGTGCCCGTGTAGGTGATGTCGTCGGTCCGCCACGTGCTGCGCCAGTTCATGTACTTCGTGTACGGCCCGGCGTGCACGTCGAGGTCGACCCGGTGGAGCTGGCGCTCGGTCACCTTGTAGCGCATCGACGCCGGGATGCGCCCGTCGGCGTACGGCTTGAAGACGTACGAGTACGGGGTGTTCGGCGTGCCCTCGGCCCGTACGGTCACCTCGCCGCGGCCGGCCGCCTCGCGGATCTTCTGGCCTTCGGCGTTGGAGACGTACGCGACGGGGATGTTGACCGGCTTGAACGGGCCGCTGAACGGCTTCTGCGTGATCGGCAACGGGATCGGGCAGATGGACGCCCGCTCGTTGAAGGCGAGGACGCCGGCGGCGCCCGCGTCCCTGATCGGGCCCACGCGCTCGATCTGGAGGCCGCACGCCGTGCCGAAGATGCCCTCGGCGGGCTCCGCGTCGATCAGCACGAGCGCGCCGCGCAGGTCCTTGCCCGCGAGGTCCTCGGGTCGGCCCTTGCCGGCGTCGACCACCCGCAGGTCCTTGACGCCGTCGAACGGGACGTACCCTCCGTGCACCTCGCCCGCGTCGATCATGTGGACCCGGGAGACCGGGTGCAGGGTCGTGCGCTTCGCCGCCCGCCCTGAGGCGCGCATGGTCATGGTGACCTCGGGGACGCCGAGCTCCCACTGGCCGGTGAACCGGAAGCCGCCCTTGGTGACCTTCTTCGTGGGCAGCGCCCACACCTTCTCCCACCCGCCGAGCGGGCGGCTCGACAGGAGTGAGCCGCCGAAGACCTCGCCGTTCGGCAGCGTGCGCTGGAAGAAGAGGTCGTAGGTGTTGTTCAGCGGCTGCGCGGTCTTGGGAGCGCTGAAGCCGATTTCGGTGGCCTTGCGGGCGTCGAGGGTGACCTCGGTGTCGCCGGTGATGGTCAGCTCGGGCTCGAACAGCCAGGCCCGGTTGGCGCGGTCGTCGCCGTCCACCCAGTCGAGCACCTGCAGCAGGCTGACGGTGCCCGCCGGGACGCGGGTGACGACCAGGCCGACGTCGTCGATGCGGTGCGGGCCGAGCTCGCCCTTGGCACCGTCGACGTCCACGACGCTCATGGCCGTCGGCGTGCGCGGCTTGCCGTCCCGGTCGAGCGTGCGGATGGTCAGGTCGTACTTGGGGACGTCGCGGACCGCGCCGAGCGGCGTGGTGAGCCGGACGCCGTCGGCCTCGGCCGTCACCGCGCCGCTGTAGGTTCCGATGGGGAGCTCGGCCGGGTCGAGCGTGACGGTGGTGCCGGCCGTGCCTCCGGCGGGGACGGTCAGCGTCGTGTCGGCGAGCACCGGCTCGGCGTCGCCGCTCATCGCCGCCTTGAGCGTGAGCGTGACGGGCGCGTCGCCCAGGTTGCGGTAGGAGATCTGGCCGGTCTTCGGCGCGCTGCCGGTCTCCAGCAGGCCGAAGTCCACGCCGCCGCTGTCGGCGAACACCTGCTGCCGGGTCGCGCGGTCCAGGTCCACCCGGCCGGCGCCCTGCTCGTAGACGGTGAAGCCGTCGTCCTTGGCGGTGGACATCAGCGCGGCCTTGAGCTGCCGCGCCGTCCAGTCCGGGTGCCGCTGCGCCATGATCGCGACGGCGCCGGCGACGTGCGGCGTGGCCATCGAGGTGCCGGAGGAGCCGGTGTAGTGCTCGTCCACCGGGGTGCCCATGGCGGTGCCTGCCGCCCGCGCGGCCACGATGTCCACGCCCGGCGCGGCGATGTCGGGCTTGAGCCCGCCGCCGGGGCGCGGGCCGCGGCTGGAGAACCCGGCGAGCTGGTCCTGCTTGTCCACCGCGCCCACGGTCAGCGCGGCGTCGGCGGCGCCGGGCGTGCTGATCGTCTCGGCCTCGTACAGGTTGCCCGCGGCGATCACGAACAGCGCGCCGGTCTCGGCGGTCAGGTCGTTCACGGCCTGGCTGAGCGGGTCGGTGCCGTCGCTGGGCAAACCGCCGAGGCTCATGCTGACGGCCTTGGCGCCGCTGCGCGCCGCCCACTCCATGCCCTCGATGATCCACGACTCCTGGCCGGAGCCGCTGTCGTCAAGGACCTTGCCGACGACGAGCTGCGCGCCGGGGGCGACGCCCTTGTGCTTGCCGCCCGAGGCCGCGCCGGTGCCGGCGATGGTCGAGGCGACGTGCGTGCCGTGCCCGTGCCCGTCCTGCACGGCCTGATCGGGGACGAACGACCGGCTGTCGGCGATCTTCCCGGCCAGGTCGGGGTGCCCGGTGTCGGCGCCGGTGTCGAGCACGGCGATCTTCACGCCGGTCCCGTCCTGGCCGCGCTCCCACGCCTGGTGGGCGCCGATCATCGGGACGCTCACGTCCAGGTCGGCCTTGACCTTGGCGTCCAGCCAGAGCTTGGCGATGCCGCCGCCCAGCGTGGCGGGAGCCTTGGCCAGGCCCTGCCCGGAGTCCTGCCCGGCGCGTACGGCCTGCCAGAACGTGCCCGCCTCGGCCTTGGCGACGTCGAGGGCGGAGGCGTGGATGCTCTCCAGCGTGCGGGTGGGCTCGGCGGCGGGGACGGCGGCGGCCGAGCGCTTGACCTCGGCCTCGGCCTGGGTGCCGGGGTACTGCACGATCACGGGCAGCCGCTTGGCCACGTCGTCGGCGTAGCCGTTCTCGGCCAGGTACTTGACGTCGAACAGCCGCCGGTCGACCAGCCCCGCCTGGACGGCGGCGACCGCGTCGTCCGGCAGCACGAAGACGCCGTCCGGGGTGAACTGGGTGAACAGGTTGATCCGGCGGCCGTCCTGGCGGGTGCCGGGGGCAGGCTCGACGCGGTAGTGGCCGGCGGGGGAGCGGGTGAGCTGGACCTTGTCGCCGGTGATCAGCGTGACGACGAGCTTCCGGGCGCGCACCCCGGACAGGGCGACGTCCTTGGCGGGCTGCGCATCAGAGGCCGGCGAGCCGGTGGGGGATGCGGCGGGGGTGTCCGGCGGCGTGGCGGTCGCCGGGCCGGCGGTCAGCACGCCGGCGAGCGTGGTGACCGCGGTCAGCAGGACCGCTGTCCGGCGCGCCAGCGGGGGGCGGGGCAGTGCCATGGTGGCCTTTCTGGCGGGGGGAGTGAGGGGTCAGACGGGTTCGAAGCCGTCCGGCGGGCGGGGCGGCTCCTGGGGCTCGCCGGTGTCGGAGGGGTCGTCCGGGTCCGGCTGCCCGGGTTCGTCGATGGTTTCGGACATGCCGAAAGTGTCGTGCAGCGGGATGGGGTGGGGTATGGGGTGCCCTATGGGGAAAAATCCCCAATTCGTGGGTCAGTCGCTGGGGAGGAGGTGGCGGGCCAGCTCGGTACGCGACCGCGCCCCGACCTTCCGCATGGCCGCGCTCACGTGCTTGTCCACCGTCTTCGGCGACAGGAAGAGCTGCCTGGCGATCTGCTGGTTCGTCAGCCCCTCGGCCGCCAGCCGGGCCACCTGCTCCTGCCTGGCCGACAGCGCGTGGTCGCCGCCGCCCGGCGCGGGCGCGCCCTGCGCCGCCGCCCGGACGCCCCACCTGCGGCCCAGCCCGGTCGCGCGGTCCAGGTCCCAGCGCGCCCCGAGATCCGCGTACGCCGCGACGGCCCGGCCGAGCCGGACGGCGGCCTCGGGGTCGTCGAGGGCGAACAGGCAGGCGGCCGCCTTCTCGTGGGCCTGCGCGGCCTCGTAGCGGGCCGGGACCAGCTCGAAGGCGTCGGCGGCGGCGGCGAACTCCGCGGCGGCCCGCTCCCATTCCTCGCCTGCCTCGGCCAGCAGCCCGCGGGCGTGCGCGAGCGCGGGCGCGGCCAGCGGCGCGTCGAGCCCGGCCAGCCGGGCGGCGTGCCGGGCGACGACGCCGGCCGCCTCGTCCGGACGGCCCGCCGCCAGCAGCGCCTCGGTCAGCGCGGGCAGCGCCCGGACCGCCACCGGCCACAGCTCGCTCGCCTCCCAGTGGTGGCCCGCCTCGACGGCCGCCTCGATCGCCGGCTCCGGCTCGCCCCGTGCGGCGGCCAGCCTGAGCAGCATCGCCAGCGGCACCACGAGGTCGTCGAACTGCCCCCGGGCCCGGGCCTCGGCAGCGGCGTCGAGCAGCGGCGCCAGCGCGGCCTCCTGGCGGCCCTGCACCGCGGCCAGGCAAGCGGTCACGATGTCGACGAGGATGCGCTCGTGCGGCTCGTCGCCGAACTGGTCGCGCAGCTCCTGCATCCGGTCCGGCAGCCCGCGCCAGGAGCCCTCGAAGTAGTCGGCCGCGGCCAGGTTGACCAGGCAGCGCAGTTCGAGCCGCCCGCGCAGGTCGGGCTCGGCGCCCTCCTCGACCGCCGCGGTCAGCAGCCGGCGGCCCTCCCGGTGGTGCCCGCTGAACAGGGCGGCGCCGCCGATCGAGCGGTACGCGTTCACCTCGCGGCGCAGCAGCCGCCGCCCGCCGGTCTCCCGCAGCAGGTCACCGGCCAGCGCGGCCCAGCGCGGGTCGCCCATCACCACGAAGATCATCGCGATCTTGCCGAGCACCAGCATGCGCATGGCGGGATCGGCCACGGCGGGCAGGGTCGCGAGCGCCCGCTCCAGCCACGACCGGCTCTCCTCGGGCGGCAGGCCGCTCGGCGGGCGGCCCACCCCGGCCATCGCCCACGCGGCCAGCCCCGGCTCCCCGGCCAGGTCCTCGGCGGCCCGGGCGAACGCCTCGCCGATGCGGGCGCCGTCGGTGCGGGTCCGCTCCAGGTGCAGCGCCAGCAGCATGCGCAACTGGCCGCGCAGCGGGGGCGGCACGTCCTGCTCCAGCGCGCCGGTGACCAGGTCGGCGACCGGCGGCGGGCGCAACAGCTCCAGGGCGGCCCAGCCGAGCTTCACCGTCAGCTCCGCCCGCCGCGCCGCCGGCAGGTCGGCGTCGCGCAGCACCTCCTCCAGCAGGCGCGCGGCCTCCGCGTCGTCGCCCAGCCGCGACGCCTGCTCGGCCGCCTCGATGGCGGCCTCGACCCACTGCCCGGCCCGGCCCGCCCGGCGCAGGTGGTGGGCCAGCCGGCCCAGCGGCACCGGCCGCAGCCCCCGTACGGTGTCGGCGGCGGCGGCGTGCAGCGCCTGACGGCGGCCCAGCGGGATCGCCTCGTAGACCGCCTGCGCCGCCAGCACGTGACGGAACCCGACCAGCCCGCCGGTGTCGGCGAACAGCCCCGAGCCGAGCACCTCGTCGATCGCCCCGACGTCGTCCGGCCCCGACAGCAGCGCGAGCGGCACCGGGAGCTGCAGCACGGCGGCGCGCTCGGCCACCTCCTTGGCGCCGGGGGACAGCCGGGCCACCCGCTCGCGCACCGAGGCGCGCACGCCGCTCGGCACGTCCAGCTCCTCCAGCGCCCGCCGCGCCCAGCCGCCCTCCCAGCGGATGAGCGTGCCGCGGTCGCGCAGCAGCGCCAGCAACTCCTGCACGGCCAGCGGCAGGCCGGAGGCCCGCAGGCACAGATGCTCGGCGAACTCGGCCGTCACCTCCTCGGCCCCGAGGATCGCCGAGGCCATCACCCGCGTCTGGGCGGCGTCGAGCGGCGGCAGCACCAGATGCTCGGCCCTGATCGTGTCGGGGGCGCGCGCCGTGATCGCCCGCACCGCCTCGGACGCCTCCTCGCCCCGGTACGTCAGCACCACCCGCAACGTGCCGGGCAGCACGGACATCAGGTACGTCAGGAACTCCACCGTCTGCCCGTCGGCCCAGTGCAGGTCCTCCACCACCAGGACGGCCGGACCCAGCGCGGTCAGCACCTCGGCCAGCCCCCGGAACACCCGGTGCCGCTCCGCCGCCCGGTCGTCGAGCGGCGGCGGCGTCGGCGGCAGCTCGGCGGCCAGCTCCGGCAGCAGCTCGCGCAGCGCCCCGGCGACCGGCGACAGCGCCGCCCCGGCCAGCTCGGACGCGCGCCCGCGCAGCGCCTCGACGACGGGGCCCAGCGGGAACGGCTCCCTGATCTGCACGCAGGCCCCGGCCAGCACCCGCAGGCCCGCCACCGCGGGACCGCCCAGCAGCTCGGCCGTCAGCCGCGACTTCCCGATGCCGGCCTCGCCCTCGACGACGGCGACGGCGGGGGCCCCCTCGACCAGCGCGACGAGCCGGGCGAGCTCCTTCTCCCGCGCCACCAGAACAGGGGAGACCACCCGCCCACCACGCACCCGCTCATTCAACTGCACGCCCAGTCATAGATCAATGTCACCCCCGGCCGCCCGGCCACTTCCACGGCGGCCGGGCGGGGGTGTGGACTACTGGAGGCCGCCGCGCACGGAGGTGATGCGCCGGGTGTTGAAGCCGAGCCAGTGCATCCGGCCCGCGTAACGCGCGTGCTCGACCTTGAGGCAGCGGTCCATGATCACGGTGACGCCGCCGTCCTCGGCGATCCGCGCGGCCTCCTCGTTGACGACGCCGAACTGGCCCCAGAGGGCAGCGGCGCCGATCTCCACCGCGTCGCGGGCGATCCCGGGCAGGGCGTCCGGCGCGCGGAAGACGTTGACCAGGTCGACCGGGACGGGCACGTCGAGCAGGCTCGGGTAGCTGGGCTCGCCGAGGACCTCCGTCTCGCGCGGGTTCACCGGGACGATCCGGTAGCCGTGCCGCTTGAGGTAGTAGCCGACGAAGTGGCTGGCCCGCAGCTCGTTGCCCGACAGGCCGACGATCGCGATCGTCCGGGTGGCGTGCAGGACGCGCTGGATCGTCAGGGCGTCCTGGTAGCGGCCGGGCGCGGTCATGCCGAGGCCGCCTTCACGCCGATCGTGGCCGCCACCTGGGCCAGGCCCTGTTCCAGGTCCCAGATCAGGTCGTCGGCCGACTCGGTGCCGACCGACAGCCGCACGGTGCCGGGGCCGACCCCGGCCGCCCGCAGCTCCTCGTCGCCGAGCTGGCGGTGTGTCGTGCTGGCGGGGTGGATGACGAGGCTCTTGGCGTCGCCGACGTTCGCCAGGTGGGACCAGAGCGTCAGGCCGCGGATGAGGCCCTGCCCGCCCTCCCGGCCGCCGGCGCAGTCGAACGAGAACACCGCGCCGGCGCCGCGCGGCAGGTACTTGTCCGCCAGCGGCCGGTAGCGGCTCTCCGGCAGGCCGGGGTAGGTCACGCCGGAGGCCAGCTCGTGCGACTGCAGGAACGCCGCGACCGCCCGCGCGTTGCCGACGTGGCGGTCCATCCGCAGCGACAGCGTCTCCAGGCCCTGCAGCAGCAGGAAGGCGTTGAACGGCGACAGCGCCGCGCCCAGGTCGCGCAGGGTCTCGGCGCGCAGTTTCATCAGGAAGCCGTACTCGCCGAACGTCTCGTGGAAGCGCAGCCCGTGGTAGGCGGGCGACGGCTCCGCGATCACCGGGAAGCGCCCGTTCGACCAGTCGAACGTGCCCGCCTCGACGACGACGCCGCCCATGCTGGTGCCGTGGCCGCCGATGAACTTGGTCGCCGAGTGGATGACGACGTCGGCGCCCCACTCGATCGGCCGGCACAGGTACGGGGTGGCGAACGTGTTGTCCACGATCAGCGGCAGCCCGTGCTCGTGCGCGATGCCGGCCAGCGTCTCGATGTCGAGCACGTTCCCGGCGGGGTTGCCGATCGTCTCGCCGAAGAACGCCTTCGTCCCCGGCCGCACCGCCCGCCGCCAGGCGTCCGGGTCGTCGGGGTCGACCCAGGTCAGGTCCACGTTCATCTTGCGCAGCAGGTGCTTGAGCTGGTTCACCGTCCCGCCGTAGAGGGCCGAGGACGACACGACGTGGTCGCCCGGCTGGAGCAGCGTGAACAGCGTCGCCGCCTGCGCGGCGATCCCGCTGGCGAACGCCACCGCGCCGGACCCGCCCTCCAGGTTCGCCACTCGCTCCTCGAACACGGCGACGGTCGGGTTCATGATGCGCGAGTACGTGTTGCCGTACTCCTGGAGGTTGAAGTACGCCGCCGCGGACTCGGGGTCCTCGAAGACGTAGCTGGTCGTCTGGAAGATCGGCACCGCGCGGGCGCCGGTGTTGGGGTCCGGCCGCTGCCCGGCGTGCAGCTGCCGGGTCTCGAAGCCGAACTCGCGGTCGTGTTCCGTACGGGGGATCCGGTCGTTCACCTGGGCCTCTTCCTCGACATCAAGCGGCCCCTTCCGGGGCCAGGAACCGGCGGATGACGGGCGTCTGCCGCGCCTCCTCCAGCAGGAAGCAGTCGTGGCCGTACGGCGCGTCGATGACCTCGAGCTCGACCGGCTTGCCGAGCGCGCGCAGCGCCTGCTCGATCTCCTGCGACGCCGACGGCGGGTAGAGCCAGTCGGAGCTGAAGGCGATCAGCAGCGTGCGCGCCGACACCCCTTCGAGCGCCCGCGTGAGCTGCCCGCCGTGCTGCCTGGCCAGGTCGAAGTACGTCAGCGCGCGCGAGGTGTAGAGGTAGGTGTTGGCGTCGAAGCGCTTGACGAACGCGTCGGCCTGGTGGCGCAGGTAGCTCTCCACCTCGAACTCCGGCTCGCTGATCGTGTAGCGCAGGTCGTCGGCGAACTGCAGCCGCCGGCCGAACTTGGTCTCCAGCGCGGGCGCGGACAGGTAGGTGACGTGGCCGACCATCCGCGCCACGCCCATGCCGGCGTCGGGCGCGCGGCCGGTGCCGTAGTAGCGGCCGCCCTGCCAGGCCGGGTCGCGCATGATCGAGTCGCGGGCGATCGCGTTCCAGGCGACGCCCTGCGGGTGCAGGGCGTGTGTGCTGGCGATCACCACGACCGCGTCTACCTGGCCGGGGTAGCGGACGGCCCACTCCAGCGCCTGCATGCCGCCGAGCGAGCCCCCGGCCACCGCCGCGAGCCGTTCGACGCCCAGGGCGTCGAGGAACGCGCGCTGCGTGCGCACCATGTCCGCGACCGTGATCACGGGGAAGTCCGGTCCGTACGGCCGCCCGGTCGCCGGGTCGATCGACGACGGCCCGGTCGTCCCCCGGCAGCCGCCGAGCAGGTTGGTGCACACGACGAAGAAGCGGTCGGTGTCGAACGCCTTGCCGGGGCCGATCATGCCGTCCCACCAGCCGAGCCCCTTGCCACCCGCGCTGTCGCGGTCCTGGGCGCCGAACCCGTCGCGCGTGCTCTCCGGCGGCGGCGCCTTGGCCAGGCCCGCCGCGTGGGCGTCACCGCTGAGGGCGTGGCACACGAGGATCACGTTGTCACGCCGGGGCGACAGCACGCCATAGGTCTCGTACGCGACCCGTACGGGATGCAGCTCCCGGCCGCAGTCGAGGGGCACCGGTCGCGGCAGGTCGAGGTACCGGGTCTCCACGGTGCCGACGCTGCCGGCCTGGTCGGCCGCGAACGTCGTGGCTGGCTGCGACATGGGGCTTATCCAACCGCCACCGGGGGTGTATGGTCAAATCCCTACCGGTAATACAGGGAGTGAGGGCGGGACATGACGACCACGGTCGCCAACGGAGTGAACGTGCAGGCACTGCTGGACGCGCGCGAGGCGCTGAAGGACGCGCCCGAGGCCGCGCAGTTCGTCTGGCGGGCCTCGTCCACCTGGCGCAACGGCGTCCACAGCACCACGACCGTCAAGGAGTTCTACGGTCTCGGGGAGGAGCGCGCCCACAAGAGCGAGGCCGTCTTCGACGCCGATCACCCCGAGGTCTTCGCCGCCGAGGACAACGGCGTCACGCCCATCGAATACCTCCTCGTCGGCCTGGCGAGCTGCCTGACGGCCGGCGTCGCGTCCGTCGCTCAGAACCGCGGCATCCAGCTCCGCTCGGTCGAGGCGACGCTCGAAGGCGCGCACGACATCCGCGGCATCCTCGGCGTCGACCCCGACGTCCGCAACGGCTTCAACGACATCAAGGTGACGTTCCACATCGACGCGGACGCCTCGAAGCAGGACATCGAGGCGCTGGTGGCCCAGTCCCAGAAGCGCTCGGCCGTGTTCGACGCCCTGACGAACCCGACGAACGTCACCGTCGACGTCGCCTGAGAGGGCCGAGCCATCGAGCACGTCACCACCGTCGTCATCGGCGCGGGGCACGCGGGCCTCGCGGCGAGCCACTTCCTCGGCGCGCGGTCGATCGACCATCTGGTGATCGAGCGCGGCGAGGTGGCCAACTCCTGGCGGCGCGAACGCTGGGACTCCTTCCGGCTGCTCACCCCCAACTGGCAGAGCCGCCTGCCCGGCCTCGCCTACGAAGGCCCGGACCCCGACGGCTACATGACCGCGAAGGAGGTGACGCAGTTCGTCGAGGGCTTCGCCGCGCTCACCCGGGCTCCCGTGCGGACCGGGACGGACGTCACGTCCGTACGGCAGTCCGATGACGGCTACCGGGTGACGACCAGCCACGGCGAGATCGCCTGCCGGACGGTGGTCATCGCCAGCGGCGCGTGCAACCTGCCGTCGGTGCCGCCGTTCGCCGAAGCGGTGCCGCCGTCCGTCGAGCAGCTCACGCCGTACGACTACCGCGAGCCCGGCCGGCTCCCCGACGGCGGCGTGCTCGTCGTGGGCGCGTCGGCGACCGGCGTGCAACTCGCCGCCGAGCTGCGCCGGTCGGGCCGGCCGGTGATCCTCTCGGTGGGCGAGCACGTACGGCTGCCCCGCACCTACCGGGGGCGCGACGTGCTGTGGTGGATGGACGCCTCGGGAGTGTGGGACCAGCGGCACGACGAGGTGCCGGACCTCGCGCGGGCCAAGCGGCTGCCCTCGCCCCAGCTCGTCGGCGGCCCCGGCCGCACGACGCTCGACCTCAACGCGCTCACCTCGATGGGCGTCGAGCTGGTGGGCCGCTGGGCCGCCGTCCGCGACGGCCACGCGCTGTTCTCCGGCGGGCTGCGGAACGTGTTCTCGCTCGCCGACCTCAAGATGGAACGCCTGCTCGACACGTTCGACGCCTGGGCCGGCGCCCACGGGCCCGACGTCGGCCCGCCCGAACGGTTCGAGCCGACGCGGGTGCCCGAGTCGGCTCGCCTGCGGCTGGACCTGCGCGGCGGCGAGATCGGCGCCATCGTGTGGGCGACCGGCTTCCGCCCCGACTACCGGTGGCTCGACGTCCCGGTGCTCGACGGGAAGGGGCGGCTGCGGCACGACGGCGGCGTCGCCGACAGCCCCGGGCTGTACGCGCTCGGGCTGCCGCTGCTGCGGCGGCGCAAATCCACGTTCATCCACGGGATCGAGGCCGACGCCCGAGAGGTGATCGACCACCTGGCCGGTCACCTGGCCGGACGGGAGGCGGGCGGCTGAACCCCGGCCCTGGCGGGGCGGACCGATAGGGCCCAGGCATTGGATCTCCGGTGCCGGGCCGCCATACTTGCCTGGCGTGACTCTACGGATGGCGATCCTCGGACCCCTCGTCGCCTCGAGAGCGGGGGTCCCCGTCGATCTGGGCTCCACCCGGCAGCGCTGCGTGCTCGCCAGCCTCGTCCTCGCAGAGGGCAGGCCGGTGCGGATCCAGGAGCTGGCGGGCACCCTGTGGGGCGAGGAGGTCCCGGCGAGCGCCGTCAACGTCGTCCAGACCTACGTCAAACGATTACGCCACGCGCTGGAGCCCGATCGGGCCAGCCGGGCGTCCAGCCCGCTGCTGCCCCGGGTCGGCGACGGCTACGCCCTGGACCCGGGCCTGGTCGAGGTCGACGTGGCGCGGTTCCGTGAGCTCGCCGCGCACCCGGCCGGCTACGACCAGGTGGCGCGGGCGCTGGCGCTCTGGCGGGGCGAACCCCTGGCCGAGCTGCCCCTGCTGGCCGGGCATCCCCGGCTGACCAGCCTGGCGGGGGAGCTGGTCGACGCGCTCGGCCGCTTCGCCGGCGTGGCCGTGCGCGAGGGCAGGGCGGCCGACCTCCTGCCGTTCGCCGAGGACATCGCCCGCATGCTCCCGCTGGACGAGCGCGTCCACAGCGTCCTCATCCGGCTCTGCCTCGAAGGCGGCCGGCGCACCGACGCCCTGCTGCACTACCGGGAGATCAGCCGGCGCCTGGAGCGGGAGCTCGGCGTCCGCCCCGGCCCCGAGCTGACCGCGGTCCACGCCACGGCGCTCCACGACGAGCCGGCCGCCCCGCCGGGCCCCGCCCGGCTCCCCGCGCCCGCCCAGCTTCCTCCCGACATCAGCGACTTCAGCGGCCGGCTGGAACAGGTGTCGGCGCTGACCCGCATGCTCGGCCCGGGGGAGCGGACCGCGATGCCGCTGGTCGTCATCACCGGCATGGGCGGGGTCGGCAAGACCACGCTGGCCGTGCACGCCGGTCACCGGCTGCGCGAGAGCCACCCCGACGGCCAGCTGTACGTGGACCTGCACGGGACCGACGGCAACGCGGTGGACCCCGCGTCCGTGCTGAACCGCATGCTGCTCGCGCTGGGCGTGGACGGCTCGGTGATCCCCGCCGAGCTGGACGAGCGCGCGACGCTCTACCGCAGCCGCCTGGCGGGCCGCCGGGTGCTCGTCGTGCTGGACAACGCCCTCGACGAGGCGCAGGTGCGCCCGCTCCTGCCCGGCGCGCCCACCTGCGCGACCGTCGTCACCAGCAGGTCCAGGCTGCGCGGCCTGAGCGGCGGCCACCACGTCGACCTGGACGTCTTCCACCCTCAGGAGGCGCTCGACCTGCTCATCCACCTGGTCGGCGAGTCCAGGGTCCGGACCGACCAGGCGACCGCCCGGGCGATCGTGGAGGCGTGCGGCCACATCCCGCTCGCGGTCCGGGTGACCGGCGCCCGGATCGCCGCCCAGCCCCGGCTCAGCCTGGGCCGGTTCCACCGGGAGCTGGGCGACGAGCGGCGCCGGCTCGACCAGCTCGCCGCAGGAGACCTGGCCGTGCGCGCGTCCTTCCGGCTCAGCTACGCCTCGCTGCCGGCCGCCGCGCGGCGCGGGTTCCGGCTGCTCGGGCTGCTGGACGTGCCCGACTTCGCCGACTGGGTGCTCGCGACCCTCCTCGACGCGCCGCAGGGCGAGACGGCGAAGATCCTCGACCTGCTCGTGGACGCCCACCTGGTGACCGTGGCCGGCGAGGACGAGACGGGCGAGTCGCGCTACCGCATGCACGACCTGATCCGGCTGTACGCCAGGGAGCGCACCGAGGCGGAGGACAGCGCCGAGGACCGCCGGGCCGCGCGGCGGCGCGCCTTCGCCACCTGGCTCGCGCTCGCCGAGGACGCCGACCGGCTGCTCGCCTACCGGACGCTGCTCCCGCTCGAGGGCGAGGCGCCGCGCAGGCGGTTGCCGGGAGGCAGGGCGGAGGCCATGCTCGCCGACCCCGTGCGCTGGTTCCAGAGCGAACGCGCCAACCTGGCGGCGGCGATCGCGCAGTGCGCCGACGACGGCCACCCCGACCTCTGCTGGAACCTCGCCGAAGCCTGCGTCGGCTTCTACGAGATGCGCGACCTGCTCACCGAGTGGCGCGCCGTGCACACCGTGGCGCTGTCCGCGTGCGAGCCGGAGCCGCGCGGGCGGGCGGTCCTGGCCCGCAGCCTGGCCTACCTGTCGTGCCTGCCCGTGGTGCGACCGCAGGTCATGCGCGAGCACGCCGAGCTGTCCTTGCGGCTGTTCAGGGAGGTGGGCGACCGGCACGGGGAGGTCGACGCGCAGGTGCTGCTGGGCACCGCCCTGGTCGCCGGCGGGCTGGGCGAGGAGGGGCTGGAGCAGCTCCGGCGGGCCGAGGCGCTGGCCGTGACCCTCGGGCACGACGCCGAACTGGACTTCCTCCACTCCGCGCTCGGCTTCATCTATCGCGAGCAGGGCAAGCTGGAGCTCGCCTCCCACCACCTGGAGCGCGTGCTGGAGCGGACCGAGGGCCGCCGGCTCAGCCGGTTGCGGCTGATGGCGCTGCGCTCGCTCGGGATGGTCCGCTTCTACCAGGGCCGGACCGAGGAGTCCCGGCACCTGCTGCTGGAGATGCTGAGGCTCGCCCGGCTGCTCGGCGTGCGGGTGAAGGAGCTGCTGGCCCTGCTCGTGCTCGGCGAGAGCGGGGTGCTGCTCGGCAGGCCCGACGCCGCGGGCTACCTCGACCAGGCGGAGGCGCTCGCCACGGACATGGGCGGCGAGTTCGCGCTCGCCCTGGTGCGGCGCGGCAAGGCCACCCGCGACCTGCTGGAGGGGCACGCCGGGCAGGCACGGGACGCGCTGCTGGTCGCGCTGGAGGTCTTCCGCGGCCACGGGGTGCTGCACCTTCAGGCGATGGTGCTGAAGGCGCTCGGGCACGCGCACGCCCTGCTCGGGGAGTCCGGCGCGGCCCTGGCGGCCTGGCGGGAGGCGGAGAGCCTGTTCCGGCGCATGGGCAACCTCAGCGAGGCGGGCGAGCTGGCGAAGCTCGGCGAGAGCGTGTCCGGGCCGGGGTGATCCATTCGCCGTCCAGTCCCCGTCCAATCCGGGCTCCTACCGTGTGACAAGGATTTGTCAGGACACGTATGGAGCTTCGTATGATATCGGTGTCTCTTGTGATCGACGATCCCGGCACGCTCGTCGCGGCCATGACCTCGCTGGCGGCCGATCCCGGCCTGTGCCTGCTGACCCGCGCCGGCTCCCTGGAGGAGCTGCGCCGCGCCGAGAGCGTCCCGGCCCACGTCGTCGTGGTCCACGCCGCGGCCAGCGGCCCGCCCGGCGGCGCGGAGACCGTACGCCTGCTCCGGGAGGAGGGACGGCTGGTCCTGCCCCTGGGCGACGGCGGGCCGCCGGGGGGCCGGCTCGCCGCCGCCATCCGCGCGATGGCGTCCGCCGGGCCGAGGCTGTCCGGCCAGGAGCGGGCGGTCCTGCTCGGCTACGCCTCCGGGCTGACCCTCGCCGCCGCCGCCCGGCGGGCCGGCATCCGGCCCGCGACGGCCAAGAAGTACCTGGAGAGGATCAAGCAGAAGTACGCCGACTGCGGCCGGAACGCCTACACCAAACTGGACCTCGCCACCCGGGCCAGGGAGGACGGGCTCATCGGCTGACCTCGTCCGGGACGCCCAGCGGGAGCAGGTAGAGCGCGACCTCGGTGACCCCGTCCACCGCGAACAGCTCGTGCGCCAGATCGTCGTAGAAGCCGCCGACGGGGATCGTGCCCAGCCCGAGGCCGGTCGCGGCCAGGGCCAGGTTCTGGGCGACGTGCCCGGCCTCCAGTAGCGCGAAGCGCAGGGCGCGCAGCCCGTACTTCGCCCGGAGCGCGTCGGTGTGCACGGTGAGCGCCAGCAGGGCGGGCACCCGGGTCAGGTCGACCAGCAGCGGATGCCGCTCGGGATGGCCGGTGGTGAACCACATGGAGGTGGCCGCCGCCTCCGCCTGGCCGGGCGCGTCCGCGTACCGGTGCAGGCGGTCCCCCTGCCCGCCCACGCCGTACGTGCCCGGCGCCAGGCCGTCGACGGACCAGGCGATGAGCCGCAGCCGCACGGCGTACTTGCTGCCCGCGCTGGGGAAGTTGCGCGTGGCCCAGCCGCCGGTGCCGGGCCGCGCCGGCCCGCCGAACGCCTCGCGCAGGAGGGCGCCCAGCGTGGCGGCGGCGACCGGGCCGGTGTAGTGGCGGCAGGAGCGGCGCTCCCGCAACGCCCGGCCGAGCGGCATGTCCAGGGCGGGACCCGGGGGCAGCGCCACCGTGGTGGCCCGCCAGCCCGGATGGTCGGCGGCCGGCTCGCCACGCTCGTCGTCGCCCAGCTCGGGCAGTTGCCCGGGCGGGTACTTCGAGGCTTCCAGGTAGCGCTGGTCCAGCCCGGCCTCGGGGGCCAGCGCGCCGGCGACCACCCAGCACAGCGCCCGTTCCTCGTCCGGTTGCACGCCCAGCCGGTTGCACAGCATGTGCAGTTGCGAGGCCCACACCGCCAGGCGGCGCCCGGCCGCGACGCCCCGGTCCGCCAGCTCGGCGTCCGCCCGCGCGACCACCTGAGCCCAGCGGGCGGCGAGCCCGTCGCCGTCGCGCACCGCGGCGCGGGTGCCGGTCAGCACGCCCAGCACCTTGTCCCGCTGCCGGGCGAGCATGGCCTCGGCGCGGGCCAGCGGGACGGCCGGGGGCAGCTTGGGCGTGTCGACGGCCAGCCGCCAGGCCGCGGCGTGCCTTCTCAGCCATGCCGCGCAGGCGCGCTCGTCCAGGCCCAGGCCGAGCGCGGTCGCGTACATCAGCGGGAGCGCGGTGTTCATCCGCGAGGGCGGGGAGCCCCGCAGCGCCTCCAGGACGATCTCGCTGGAGCGGCAGAAGACCTCCTCGGCCACGGGAATCGCCTCCGCCCCGCCGTAGCGCTCGGTCTCGGGCTCGTAGGCGATCTCGGCCACCGTCCCGTGCGGGGTCCAGCCCTCAGCGCCCGGGAACTCGGCGCCCGGGAAGCCGGCGTCGCCGACGAGCGAGGCGAGCGCCTGCCGCAGCCCCTCGGGGTCGGCGACGGCGCGGGCGCGCACGCGCAGGTGCGGGCCGCCCTCCCCGTACCTGATGAAGAACCAGTCCTCCAGCAGGCCGTCGGCGCGCAGGCCGTCGAGCAGCGGGCCGGCCGAGCCGGTGAGGAAGGCGTCGTTGCGCTCCGCGTCCCAGTGCAGGAAGCAGTGCAGGCTCGTCCAGAGGTCGACAGCGGGCGTGGTCATCGGCGGGTCCACCTCGGCTCAGGGGAAGGGGTGCGGATGGAACGGCAGGTCCTCGTAACGGGCGGGCGCGGGCAGCCGGCCCAGCCGGGCGGGCACCTCCAGGAGCCGGGGCAGGTTCCTGGTGCGCCGGTAGACGTGACCGAACGTCATGGGCAGGGAGCCCGGCACGATCACCTTGGCGGCGTGCAGCCCGAGCCGTTCGCGCGTGACCGGCTCCGACTGGTCCGCGGCGATCACCTCCAGGCCCGCCGAGGCCAGCCGGTCCACCCACTCCTCCAGGTAGGCGCCCAGATCGCGGCAGGGCGGGGGCTCGGGCCACAGCTCGCGCCACGGCGCGGCCGAGTCGCCGCCGAGCAGGAACTCGTACCGGTCGCGCGCCTCGTCGAGCGCGTTCATGAAGACGTGGTCGTCGAGGGTGCGCACCAGGAACGGATCGTCGATCATGGGCAGCAGCCGGTCCCGGTCGAACGCGGCGATCCGGCTGTCGGCCTTGTTCCGGACGTTGATGTACACCTCGGTCGCGGCCGAGCGCATGGCCTGGACCGGGTGCCGGTTCGCCCCGGCCGCGAACAGCGCGTCGGGCAGGCGCGGGTCGGGGACGCGGCGGCGCGTCATGCTGAGCACCACGGGCACGCCGAAGTCGTTGGAGGCGTCGAACAGCAGCAGGTCGTGGCCCATGCTGCCCAGCCGGTCGATGAGACGGCCGAGCTCCGGGTCGTCCGCGGGCGGCGCGATGCGGCGCAGCGGCGTGCGCGCGTGCCACGCCATCAGGAAGGCGTCGCGCTCGGCCACCTCGAACAGGCCGTGCAGCACGGCCTCGGCCTGGCTGGAGCCGAGCCCGCAGCCGTTGGAGGAGTCGTAGAGCATCCGCTGCCTGCGGCCGTCGAACCAGCCGCGTGAGTCCCAGTAGACGAGCTGCTCGGGGATGAGCCTGTCGCGGGAGTGCGTCAGCGACCAGCCGTACACCCAGTGCACCGGGTTGTCCGGCGAGTAGGGCTCCAGGAGGAAGTCCGGGTGGCGTTCCAGCTCGGGCTCGTGCAGGCCCAGCAGGGCCGGGTCCAGCGCTACGGCCGGGTCGAGCTCGGCGCGGGTCGCGTACACGTGGGGGCGGACGCCGCGCGGGCGCATGCCGGTCAGGCGCTCGACCGCCTCGAACAGCGCCACCCGCTCGGCCTCGGCGAAGTCCTCCGCCCTGCCGTAGCCGGTGCCGATCAGGCCCGCGCTGCCCGGTAGCTGGGCGCTGGCCAGCGGCAGGGTGCGGGCCTCCCAGCGATACAGCCGCAGGACGGGGCCGAGCCGCCAGTCCACCAGGGCGTCACGGAGCTGGGCGGCCGTCTCGGTGCGCGGATTGTCCTCACGCAGCGCGGACCCGGAGACCGGATGGCGCCCGGCGCCGACCGGCCTGGGGGCGTCCGCCGGCAGCGGGGCGCACACCGCGCAGCCGCCGAACGGCAGCACCCGATGCGCCGAGACCTCCAGGTCCTCCCCGCGCAGCGCCCACAGCACGCCGGTCGTCCCCGCCGTGACGACGTCGGAGGCCAGCGCCGCCACCAGCCCGGCGGCCTGCGGGGGCACCGTGCCGCCCATCGTCTGCGGCGCGCCCGCCGGGACGCGGCCCGGCAGCGCGTCCAGCCGCGCGCGTTCCGCGCAGGCCAGGCAGCCCGTGGCGGCCGGCCCGGCCAGCGGCCCGACGAGCACCAGGCCGCCGTCGCAGCGCACCGGCAGCACGGTCGCGCCCGCCGCCCTGGCCCGCGCCGCCAGCTCCGTGACGGAAGCGAGGGTCCAGGAGTCCAGCACCACGACGGCGGTCTCCCCGGCGGACAGGCCGTCGCCGTCGCGGACGGTCAGCGCGGCCCCGGCCAGCGCCTCCCGGAGCAGCCGCGCCGCTTCGTTCACGTTCATCACTCTCCTCGCCAGATCTGGAACCCCGCCGCCGCCAGGTCGGTGTCGGAGTCGTCGAGGCGGGGGCGGCAGCCGGTCACCCGGCTCAGCACCTCCTGCAGCGCCTCCTCGTCCCGGGAGATCGGGGCCGGCCACAGCCAGCGGCCCAGGTCCTCGTCCATCTCCTCGCCGGTGATGTCGGGCGGGGGCAGGGCGCCGCAGACGGCCGCCGCCCGCATCGACGGGCCCGCGTACGACGCGCCGGCCGCGGCGAGCGCCGCCATCGCCACCGCGCTGTCGCGCTCCAGCTCCACCGCCCACGCCAGGCGGTCGCCGCCGGTGTCGTGGATCTCCGCGTGCCAGGCGCCGCCGAGGTCGCGGACCTGGAGCCGGACGGGCTCGCGCAGCCGTTCCGCCAGCGTCCGCCACCAGTGCGCGGCGATCGGGTCGTGCGTCACGCAGTCACCCGGCCGCACGCGCCCGGCCGCCCGGTCCGCGCGGTGCCTGAGCAGGACGCCCCGGGCGTGCAGCTCGTCGGCGCCCACCGCCGCCACGGCCGGGTCGGCGCCGAGACGCGCCTGCGCCGCCGCCCGGACCGCCTCCAGGCGCGCGGCCTCCACGGTCGGGCCGATCCCGGCGACCGGCAGCCCGGGCACGTCGCAGACGGCCATCGAGACCGGCAACTGCGCCAGGCCGTCGACGCGGACCTCCGGGAGCAGGCCGAGCTCCGGGTCCGTGACCAGCCCGGCGCGGCGCAGCGCCTCCTCCAGCGTGATCCGCCGGGCGCGGGGCGCGGGATCGGCGGGCGGCCAGGGGCGGTACGCGGCGGTGAGCTGCCCGGGACGTACCAGGAGGATCTCCCCGGGCCTGCCGGGCAGGCCCGCGCAGGCGCGCAGCAGCCGGTCGACGGCTGCCGCCGCGAGCAGCTCCGCCGCCGCGGGCGTCCAGGCTCGCGCCGGCAGCCGCCCCCGCC
>NZ_JAHKRO010000148.1 GCF_019396325.1 Nonomuraea ceibae | reverse complement strand
CGAAGCTCCTGGGGATGCTGTTGCTCTTGGTCGACAACGCATCTACCAGGGGCTTCTCTGCTTGTAGGTCAAGATCGAGAGCCTGCAACATGCTTGTGACCTGGCGCTTCAGGATGGAAATGGCTCATTGAGAAAGCCGGGCTCCGAAACACACATGACCCTGTGGAAGAACTCTTCGAACGCCTCGCCGTGCAGGTCGTCGAGCTTCGCGTGGAGCATGAACCTGACCGACGAGCGCTCCCAGAGCTCCACAACTCCCCCACATAAATCACCGGGCGCGATCGCGCGATCATGTCAAGGGTACGAAGGATAGCCCGACAGGATTTGAATCGTTGTCGATTTCCACTTGCCCATCCCTTGGGTCGAGTATCAAGGTGCTATTTGTGCGCAGGCGCGGAGTTTGCTCTTGAAATCGGTCGCGCTGGAGAGCTGTCATGGGCCTCGGTGAAGGTGGTGAAATGGCGCCCGGCGCCATCCACGACCCGACGGCGGGCTTACGCCAGCCCAGGCATCAAGGCTTGGGCGGCGCCCGCGCCATCGCCACGTCGAAGACCTGGAAGGCTCCTGACCCGGCTGTGCCGGCTACTCGCGATGACGGCGCTCACGGTTGATCTATTCTTGGCTTCCCACTGTGCGAGTAAGTCGAGGCCATATGAGTTACGCAGCACTGATCCGGCCCGTGGTCGACCGGGTGTACGCGGGGTTCCGGGGCACAGGGCATGAGCGCGTCCAGGCTGTCTACGACGCGTACAAGATTCGGCCGGGCTTCGAAAGGAGCTTCTATTTCGGCCTGCTGGCCCGGCCTATGCCTGCCGAAGCCTTCGCGGCGGTGACCACGTACTCCGGCTCGGACATGACCGACGAGCTGGCGCAGGGTGTGGCGGAGGTCGACGGTGACGGAACGTGGCGGCTGACTCCGCTCGGCCGGGAGTTGGCGCTGGAGGTGCAGCGCACGTACGCCGATTGGGCTGAGGTGTACTGGGACCAGAAGCTGGTCGAGACGATGCCGGGCCTCACCGTGGTGCCACGGCTCGCCGAACTGGTCGGCCGCCTCCTGGAGGCGGGTCAGGCCACCGGTGGTCCGGCGTTCCGGGCGGTGGCTCCGGTGTACGAGCCGGCAGACGCCTCCCCGACGCTCCGCCTGACCAGCCGCCTCGGGGCGCTGCGCCACCACCGGGGCGACGCGCACCGGGCCGCCTGGTCCGCCGCCGGGCTCACGCTCGCTCAGTTGAGGGCACTGCCCGCGGACAGCCCGCAGCGGCGGGAGATCGAGGACGAGACGAACCGGCTGGACGAGCCCATCTACCAGGCGCTGTCACAGGGGGAGCGCGACGAGCTGCTGGCCGGCCTGGGAGCTCTGCCGGGCTGACCAACCAGGAGGGGCTCCCACAGTGCGCGTCGCCCAGCGGTCCAGCCATGAGGAGCTGCCCCGCAACACCTGACCCTGTGGAAGCCGAACTCGCGCAACCGGCCGGGGAGCGCGAGGGGCCAGGCAGGCCCCTCGCCGGGGGGCTTGCCCCCGCTGAACACAGCCCGAGTGCCGGAGGCGCGAAGCGCCTGACAACGAGGACCATGCCGTTGGGCGCGGGACGCGCCCCGCAAACAGCACAGCCCAAAGCCGACAACGAGGACCGAACGCGCGTCAGCGTCCCTGGTTGGCCACGGCCTCGATGGCCGCCTTGGCCGCGTCCGGGTCCAGGTACTCGCCTCCACGCCGCACCGGCCGGAACTCGGCGTCGAGCTCGTACCGGAGCGGAATCCCCGTGGGGATGTTCAGCCCCGCGATCTCCTCGTCTCCGATGCCGTCGAGGTGCTTGACCAGGGCGCGGAGCGAGTTGCCGTGGGCGGCCACGAGGACGGTCCGCCCGGCGGACAGGTCGGGCACGATCGCGTCGTACCAGTAGGGCAGCATCCGGTCCACGACGTCCTTGAGGCACTCGGTGCGCGGCATCAGCTCGGGCGGGAGCAGGGCGTAGCGCCGGTCGCCGGCCTGGGAGTACTCGTCGTCGTCGGCGATGGGCGGCGGGGGCGTGTCGTAGGAGCGGCGCCACAGCATGAACTGCTCGTCGCCGAACTCCTCGCGCGTCTGGGCCTTGTTCTTGCCCTGGAGGGCGCCGTAGTGGCGTTCGTTGAGCCGCCAGGAGCGCTTGACGGGGAGCCAGAGCAGGTCGGCCTCGCCGAGGGCGTACTGGGCCGTCTGGATGGCCCTGGTCAGCAGGCTCGTGTGGACGACGTCGGGGTAGACGCCGGCTTCGGTGAGGAGTTTGCCGCCGCGGCGGGCCTCGTCCTCGCCCTTCGCCGACAGGGAGACGTCCACCCAGCCGGTGAACAGGCCCTTCGCGTTCCAGTCGCTTTCGCCATGCCGTAGCAGCACCAATGTCGCCATGCGGTCAATCCTATGGTTTGCGGGCGACCCCGCAGAGAAAGTGGGGGGTGGGCGGCCGGACGAGGTCTTCGGGGCGCCATTCGGGCACGGTGACGACGCCGGGTGGCAGCAGGTCGAGGCCGGCGAAGAGGGGGCGCGGGTCGGTGGTGCCGTCGGAGACGTGGGAGAGGACGAGGTGGCTGCCGGGGGCGAGGGGGGCCATGAGTTCGGCGATGAGCGGCTGGGGGTCGTCGGCGACGTAGTGGGCGATGGCGAGCAGGAGGACGGCGACGGGCCGGTCTAGGTCGAGATGCTGGCCGACGGCCGGGTTGTTCAGGATGTCGGTGGGTTTGCGCAGGTCGCCGCGGACGGCGAGGGCTTCGGGGACGCCGTCGAGGAGGGTGCGGGCGTGGCTGACGACCTGGGCGTCGGAGTCGACGTACACGGTGGTGCGGCCGGGGACGACCTCGTGGACGCTGCGGCAGGTGGGCAGGCCGGAGCCGATGTCGAGGAACTGGCCGATGCCGTCGTCGGCGAGTGCCCGTACGGCGCGGCCGAGGAAGGCGCGGTTGGCCCGGGCGTCCTCGCGGATGCCGGGCACGATCTCGAGGACGTGGGCGGCGGCCTCGCGGTCGACGCGGTAGTTGTCGTGGCCGCCGAGGAAGTAGTCGTACATGCGCGCGACGTGCGGAACGTGCGGCTCCATACCTCCTGTGTCACTCACGCCCCAGGATCTCACGCCCCAGGATCTTACGCGCGTTCCGGGTCGGCGAACCGGGCGAACGCCTGCAGGTTGGCCAGCGATTCGCCGCGTTTGGCGCGCCATTCCCATTCGCGCCTGATGGAGGAGGCGAAGCCGAGTTCCAGGGCGCGGTCGAACCAGTCGTCGGCGTAGGTGAGCACGCAGCCGAGCAGGCGGTCGATCTCGTCGGCGGTGACGGCGGCGAGGGGGATGCGGCCGACGAGGTAGACGTCGCCGACGGGGTCGACGGAGAAGTGGACGCCGTACATGGCGCCGTTCTTGCCGAGCAGCCATTTGTAGAACTCGGCGTGGTTCTCGTCGGGCTGGCGGCAGAAGAACGCTTCCACGTGGAGGACCCGGTCACCGACGATGAGCCAGGTCATGGTGGCGAGCTTGTGCTGTCCGGGCAGTTTGACCAGGAACGCTCCGGGCCGCGGCTCGTCGTAGGTGACGTCCGCGGCCTTGAGCGCGGCTTCGACAACGTCGCGCATCAGTACACCCTAGGAGACGGCCTACGAGTTGACCGCCACCGGCACCCGGTGCAGGTTGGCGATGGCGGCGGCGTAGACCTCGGTGAGGCGGGAGGCGGTGGCCTGCCAGCCGAAGGCGGCGGCGTGCTCGCGGGCGCCGGCCGACAGCATCTCGCGCCATCGGGGTTCGGTGACGAGGCGGCGCAGGGCGGCGGCCCACTGGTGCGGGTCGTGGCCGTCGACGAGGAGGCCGGAGACGCCGTCGCGGACGGCGGTGCGCAGCCCGCCGACGGCGGCGGCTACGACGGGGGTGCCGCACGCCTGCGATTCGAGGGCGACCAGGCCGAACGACTCGCTGTGCGAGGGCACCACGGTGACGTCGGCGGCGCGGTACCAGTCGGCGAGCTCGTGCTGCGGCGCGGGCGGCACGAGGCGGACGACGTCGGCGATGCCGAGTTCGGCGGCCAGGTCGGTGAGCAGGGACGGGCGGGCCAGGCCGTTGCCGGAGGGGCCGCCGACGCAGGCGACGACGAGCCGGCCGCGCAGGGAGGGGTCGTCGATGAGCATCCGGGAGGCGGCGCGCAGCAGCACGTCGGGGGCCTTCAGCGGCTGGATGCGGCCCACGAACAGCAGCACGTGGGCGTCCTGCGGCAGGCCGAGCCGCTGCCGGGCGGCGCCCTGTGAGGCGGGCTGGAAGACGGTCAGGTTGACGCCGGGGTTCACCACGGCGACGCGTTCGCGGGGCGCCCCGTACAGCTCCATGAGCTCGCCGGCCTCGTCGGCGGTGTTGGCGACGAGGCGGTCGGCGATGCCCACGACCTGTTCCTCGCCGACCTCGCGGGCGGGCGGCTCGGGCTTGTCGTCGGCGGCCAGGAAGCGGTTCTTGACCTTGGCCATGGTGTGCATGGTGTGCACGAGCGGCACGCCCCAGCGTTCCTTGGCAAGCCAGCCGACCTGGCCGGACAGCCAGTAGTGCGAGTGGATGACGTCGTAGCGGCCGGGTTCGTACATGGCCTCGGTGCGCAGCACCTCCGACAGGAACGCGCAGAGCTGGCCGGGCAGGTCGGCCCGGTCCATCTCCTCGTACGGCCCGGCGGTCAGGTGGCGGACCAGGATGCCGGGTTCTAGCTCGGCGACCGGTGGCAGGTCTCGCGCCGTGGCGCGGGTGAAGATCTCCACCTCGACGCCCAGGCGCGCCAGTTTCCTGGCCGACTCCACGATGTACACGTTCATCCCCCCGGCGTCGCCCGTTCCGGGCTGGTCCAGCGGGGACGTGTGCATGCTGATGGTCGCGACCCGGTTGACCCGTCGTCGCCTCACCCGACACCACCTCCAAGCGGATTACAACTGCTCAGATCATCCCGACATTCCCGGCAGAAGGTCACAACCGGGGGGCCTGGCAGGATGTTGGCCATGAAGAGAACGGCTGTGGTGACCGGCGCGAGCAGCGGGATCGGCGAGGCGACCGCCCGCCGGCTGGCCGCCGAGGGGTACGACGTGGTGGCCGGCGCGCGCAGGCGGGACCGGCTCGACGAACTGGCCGCCGAGACGCCGGGAATCAGGGCTGTCACGCTCGACGTCACCTCCCAGGAGTCGGTGGACGCGCTGGCGGCCTCCCTCGACCGCTGCGACGTGCTCGTCAACAACGCCGGAGGCGCGCTCGGGCTGGAGCCGGTGGCCGGCGGCCGGCTGGACGACTGGCAGCGGATGTACGACACCAACGTGCTCGGCTCCCTTCGCCTGACCCAGGCGCTGCTGCCCAAACTCGTCGACTCCGGCGACGGCGTGCTGGTCATGCTCACCTCGACGGCCGGACTGGTGTCGTACGAGGGCGGCGGCGGCTACTGCGCGGCCAAGCACGCGCAGACGTCGATGACCGAGACGCTCCGCCTGGAGCTGGTCGGGCAGCCGGTGCGGGTGGTCGAGATCGCGCCGGGCATGGTGAAGAGCGAGGGCTTCGCGGTGACCAGGTTCCGCGGCGACGAGGCGGCGGCGGCCAAGGTGTACGAGGGCGTGCCCGACCCGCTGAGCGCCGACGACGTGGCCGACGCCATCGCCTGGTGCGTCACCCGGCCGGCGCACGTCAACGTGGACCGGCTGGTCATCCGGCCGCGCGCCCAGGCCGCCCAGCACAAGGTGCACCGCGTCAGTGGCTAGGCCGGTCGGCGCGATCACCCGGGGCACGACCGGGCACAACCGGCTGCGCCGCGCCGACCGCTGGACCGCCGCCGTGCACGGCCCGCTGCTGCGCCGCGCGTCCCGCCCGCTCGTGGTGGACCTCGGCTACGGCGCGTCGCACACGACGACGCTGGAGCTGTTCACCCGGCTGCGGCGGGTCGCGCCGGACGTGGAGGTCGTCGGCGTCGAGATCGACCCGGCCCGGGTCGCGCTGGCCAGGCCGTACGAGCGCGAGGGGCTGAGCTTCCGGCTCGGCGGCTTCGAGTTGCCGGTCGAGCGCCCGCCGACGCTCGTGCGGGCCTTCAACGTGCTGCGGCAGTACGGCGAGGCCGATGCCTGGCACTACTGGGAGCTGCTGCGCGGCAAGCTGGCGCCGGGCGGCGTCCTGGTGGAGGGCACCTGCTCGGAGACCGGCCACCGGGCCGTGTGGGTGGGGCTGGACCGCGACGGGCCGCGCACGCTCACGTTCTCGGCCCGGTTCGACGCCTTCGAGCGGCCCTCCGACCTGGCCGACCGGCTGCCGAAGACGCTGATCCACCGCAACGTGCCGGGCGAGCGCATCCACGCGTTCCTGCGGGACTTCGACCACGCCTGGGCGGTGAGCGCGCCGTACGGGGCGCACGGGCTGCGGCAGCGCTGGCTGGCCGCCGTCGGCGTGCTGGCGGGCTCGTGGCCGATCCCCCGGCACCCGCCGCTGGGCGGCCGGGCGCGCTGGCGGCTCGGCGAGGTGACGCTGCCGTGGTCGGCCGTCGGCTGAGCCGGGACTACCGCCCGAGCTCCCGCTCGAAGGCGGCGTACGCTTCGGCGTCGAACAGGACGAACCGCACGTCCTTCACCGGCGCGTCACTCCCCCGCACGGCCGCGACCGCGATGCGGGCGCCGTCGTCGAGCGGCCAGCCGTAGATGCCGGTCGAGATCGCCGGGAACGCCACCGAGGCCGCGCCGAGCTCGCCGGCCACCCGCAGCGACTCCCGGAAGCAGGACGCCAGCAGCTCCGAGCGGTCCTCCGTACGCGAGTGGACCGGGCCGACGGTGTGGATCACCCAGCGCGCGGCCAGGTCGCCGGCCGTGGTCGCGACCGCCTGGCCGGTGGGCAGGCCCCTGCCGTAGCGGGAGGCGCGCAGCTCGCGGCACTCACGCAGGATCGCCGGGCCGCCCCTGCGGTGGACGGCCCCGTCGACGCCGCCGCCGCCCATCAGGGAGGAGTTGGCCGCGTTCACGATCGCGTCGACCACCTGCTCGGTGATGTCCCCCTGGACCAGGGTGATGTCCATCTCACCATCATCCCGAATTCCAGCTCGACACGTCGTAGAGCTAGTCTGGAGGACGTGAAGGGTCTTGGCGAGCTTGAACGCAGCATCATGGACATCCTCTGGGCGCAGAGCAGCCCGCTGACCGCACGCGAGGTCGGCAGGCTCATCGCCGACCGCGACCTGGCGCCGACCACGGTGATGACCGTGCTCGACCGCCTCACCCGCAAAGGCTTCCTCCAGCGCACTCGTGACGGCCGCGCCTGGCGGTACGAACCGGCCGAAAGCCGTGACGGCTACATCGCTGACCTTATGCTGGAAGCACTCGGCATGACCGGCGACCGTTCGGCCGCCCTGACCCGATTCGCCCAGGCCGTCTCCGGGCCCGAGGCGGAGATCCTGCGCAAAGCCCTTACGGAGCTGGAGGAAGAGTGACCACGGCAGCGGTGCTGGCCGCGCTCGCCACGGCGTGCGCGATCGGCTCCTGGCGTTTCACCACCGCCCGGTGGACCTCGCGCGCGCCGCGGGTCGCCATCATTCTCTGGCAGTCTCTCGGCCTGGCCTGGGGCCTGGCCACGACCGGCGCCATGCTGGCCTACGCCGTCGACCCGTACGGGATCGGCGTGCTTCCCGGCCTGCTGGCCTTCGCCCGCGGGCGGGCGCCGCTGCAGCCGTGGGACGCGCTGCACGTGCTCGCCATGATCGCCGGGCTGACCGCGCTCACCGTGCTCGTCGTGGTGCTGCTCACGGCCGGGGTGCAGGCGTTGCGCGCCCGGCGGCGGCACCGCACGCTGCTGCGGCTCATCTCTCGCGACGACCCGATCGTGCCGGGCGTGCGGGTGCTCGACCATCCGAGCGCGGCCGCCTACTGCGTGCCCGGGCTGCGCTCGCAGGTCGTGGTCAGCGAGGGCGCGCTCAAGCTGCTGTCGCAGGACGAGCTGACGGCCGTGCTCGCCCACGAGGCCGCGCACGTGCGCGAGCGTCACGACCTGGTGCTGCTGCCGTTCGCCGCGCTGCGCCGGGCGCTGCCCTGGTCCAAGATCGTGTGTGACGCGCAGGCCCAGGTCGAGCTGCTGGTCGAGATGGCGGCCGACGACCGGGCCCGCCGCTACTGCTCGCCGCGCCGGCTCGCCACGGCGCTGCTCAGGTTCGGCACCGCGGGGGCCATGCCGACGCCCAGCGGGATGCTGGGCGTGCACGCCCAGCACGTCATGGCAAGGGTCGACCGGCTGATCAAGCCGGCCCCCGAGATCCACCTCGGCCTGCGCTACGGCGTGCTGGCCCTGTCGGTGAGTTTGGTCACAGCCACGCCGTTCCTGTGGGTCATCCAGCTCTGACGCTTGCTGGAGTTAACCATTCCGTTTGCAATTGCAAGCAGTGGCGGGCACACTGGAGACATGGCACTACCGAAGGTCGGCTCGATCGGCGAGTACATCCGCGAGCAGAGGCAGCAGGCGAAGATCTCCCTCCGCCAGCTCGCCGAGCAGGCGGGGGTCTCCAACCCCTACCTGAGCCAGATCGAGCGCGGTCTGCGCAAGCCCAGCGCGGAGATCCTCAACCAGATCGCCAAGGGTCTGCGCATCTCCTCGCAGGCGCTCTACGTGCAGGCGGGCCTCATCGAGGACCGCGAGCCGCCCAGCGACGTGATCAGTGCGATCAGAGCCGACACGCATCTCACCGAGCGGCAACGCCAGGTGTTGATCGACATCTACGAGTCGTTCCGCAAGGAGCGGCCCGGGGACGGGCAGACCTCCCAGAATGCCGACCCCGGGCCCTCCACGGACGACGAGCAGCCGCTGCCGCCGGAGCTTGTCGCCGCACTTGAGCCCTACGCGACGAGCGACGGCAACGGCACCGTCAACCAGGAAACCAAGGAAGGTTAACCCATGACGCTGGCCACCGAGGTCAAGAAGCTCACCGATTCCAAGCCGTTCTACGCCGTCGCCGGTGTCGGCGACTTCGCCGTGGAGAAGCTGCGCGAGCTGCCCGACCAGCTCCAGAAGCTCCAGGCCCGCCGCGCCGAGCTGGCCAAGGACCTGCCCGGCCGCGCCCGCGACTACGCCGGCAAGGCCGAGGGCTTCGCCAAGGAGTTCCCCGAGAAGGCGCGCGAGTACGCCGACCAGCTGAGCCACCGGGCCGTCGAGGTCTACGAGGACTTCGCCACCCGCGGCCGCAAGGTCGTCAGCCGGACCACCGGCGAGGCCGCGCTGGAGCTGGAGGAGGTGTCGGAGGCCGCCGAGCCGGCCGTCGCCACCCCCGTCAAGAAGACCCGCACCACCAACCGCACCACCAAGGCCCAGGCCTGACCGACCCGAAGGCCCGCCCCGTCCTGGGGGCGGGCCTTTTCGCCGCGCGGAGTGCCCGTGGCGGCTATTAGGCTGGGGCCGACTTCATCGCGGCACTGGGCGGAGCCAAACTCATGGAATTCATCAACCTCGGGCTCAACTTCCTCTTCCTGGCGCTTGCCGTGATCATTCTCGGCATGTCGGCCTACGCGCTGATCCACGCGCTACGGGTGCCGACCGGCGCGTTCGTGTCGGCGGGGAAGCTGCAGAAGAACATCTGGCTGATCATCCTGATCCTGGCCACGCTCTTCTCGGCGGCGGGCGCGTGGTCCTACCTGAACGCCTTCCTGTTCCTCGGGGGCGCGCAGTTCATCGGCATCGGTCTCGGCATCTTCTCGATCGCCGCCGTCATCGCCGCCACGATCTACATCGTCGACGTCAAGCCCGCCGTCAAGGGCATGGGCGGGCGCGGCGGCAACAGCGGCCCCTACGGCCCCTGGTGAGGTAGCCGGGTCAGGCTCCTGGCGAGCCACCGGCCCATCAGGGCGTGCCCGGCGCGGGTCGGGTGCACGCCGTCGGGCAGCACCGCCTTCACCTCCGCCTTGCCGCCGCCGGAGGACCACGGCCTGCGCAGCGCGTCGAGAAAGGGCACGGCCTGACTCGACGCCACCCGCGCCAGCGCGTCGCGCACGCGGTAGGCCTTGGCGGGCGGCGTCGGGTCGAGCCAGATCGGGCCGACCATGACGATCTGCGTCTTGGGCCAGGTCGAGCGGGCGGTGTCGAGGAGCCGGTCGGCCGCCTCGCCCACCCGCTCGGCCGGCCACCGGCCGTCGTTGTGGCCGCCGGAGATCACCAGCACGTCGGGTGCGGGCCGCCACGCCAGCTCCGCCTCGAACGACTCCTGGAACGTACGGCCCACGCGCCCGTCGCTGACGAAGCCGGTGCCGCCCGCTCCGGCGATGACCGGCTGCCAGCCGAGCAGCCGGGCCGCCTCGGCGGCGTAGGTGTGCCAGCGCGGCACCGGCCCCGACCCCACGGTGAAGCTGTCGCCGACGAACATCACGACCGGCGGGCGCCGCTCAAGGGGCGGCTGGGGCGGCGTGGCCACCGCCGCCGCACATCCCGATAAAGTGCAGCAAATCGCCGCCATCGAGGCGGCCGGGCCGGCGAGAGTTCTCCTGAGCGGGCTACGCAGCCTCGCGCGCATCTACCACCTCGAAAGCTCTAGGCTGCCGACATGACCACCGATCTTCACGGGCGAACGCAACGGCTCGAACTGGCGGACCAGAACCTTCGCGACTTCGAAGCCGTGGTCCTCGACGCGACCCCCGAAGGGATCGTGCTCAACAGGTCGGCATTCTATCCAGGAGGCGGCGGCCAGCCGGCCGATCACGGAGTTCTCCTCTGGCAGGGCGTGGAAACCCGCATCGCCGGAGTACGCAAAGGCGACGATCTCTACCTGATCCCGGCAGAGGGCGACCCGGTCCCCCCGGTGGGCGCCGTCGTCCGGGCGGCCGTCGCCGACGAGCGCCGCTCCGCGCTCATGCGCACCCACTCGGGGCTCCACGTCCTGTGCGGGGTGGTCTTCCGCGAGTTCGGCTGCCCGGTCACCGGCGGCAACATGGAGCCGCTGACCGCCCGCATGGACTTCAACCTGCCGGAGGTGCCGGCCGGCTTCAAGGAGTCGGTCGAGGACCTGTGCAACGCCGAGATCGTCGCCGACCGGCGCATCGACGTGCGGGTGCTGCCGCGCGCCGAGGCGTTCGCGATCCCCGACATCATCCGCACGGCGACCAACCTGGTCCCGCCGGAGGTCGAGGACGTGCGGATCGTCGACATCGTCGGCCTCGACACCCAGGCCGACGGCGGCACCCACGTGGCCTCGACCAAGCAGATCGGCCGCATCAAGGTGGCCAAGGTCGAGAGCAAGGGCCGCGGCTTCCGCCGGCTGCGCATCACGATCTCCGACTGACCGCGCCCCGCTCCCGCAGCCATCCGGCCAGCTCCGCGAACCCCTGCCGCAGCGCGGCCTCCATCGGCGTCACCGGCTCCCAGGGCGGCTCCCGGTCCACCGCCGCCCCGCGCTCCAGCAGCAGCTCGGCGATCCGCCGCTGGCCGCCGTGGCAGGCGTACCAGAAGGCCGTGTCCAGCTCCTCCTGACCGGTGACCGTCACCTGGTCGGGCAGGCCGAGCGCGGCGGCGTGGCGGAAGCCGACGGCGGCGCCGCGCGCCACCAGGCGGCGGGCCGCCTCCCACTGCCCGAAGGCCACCGCGTCGTCCAGCGGCGTCCCGCCCGCGATGACCGCGCCCGGCGCGTCGATGCGCGCCCCCGCGTCGAGCAGCGCGTCGAGGGCCGCCACGTCCCCGCTGCTGGCCGCCCAGTGCAGCGGCGTCTCGGCGTGCTCGCCGCGGAAGCGGGCGTCCACGTCGGCGCCCGCCTCGACCAGCGCGGCGATCGTCTCGGCGACCGCCGGGAAGTGCCCCGGCCAGTCGGTGGCGACGTGCAGGAGCGTACGGGCGCCGTCGGGGCGGGCGGTGGCCCGCGAGGGGTCGGCGGCGAGCAGGGCGCGCAGCGCGGCCACGTCGCCCGACCGGATCATCTCTCGGGCATCGGCCGTCAGGTCCTCCTCAACCGGGATACCGATACGATTCACGGCCATGACGGGTATCAGGCACACGCTAGCCGCTCTCGGAGCCGTCGCCCTGGCGCTGACCGCGACTCCCGCCCTGGCGGAGGCCGGGATCACCACCGAGGTGACGATGACCCTCGGCAAGGGCGGCACGCTGCACGTGGTCGAGAAGATCAGCGGCGGTTCCGGCGAGCTCCAGCGGACGTTCCTGACCAGGACGCGCTACGACGACACCAGCGACCGCGTCTACCGGATCGCCAACCTCAAGGGCGGCACGCTGGCCGGTGACGTGCTGACGGTCAAGTCGCCCGCCACCGTCGAGTACGACGTCCAGGGCGCCGTCACGCCCACCGGCGGCGTCGAGGAGCTGCGCTGGTTCGCCGTCAACGGCTGGAACACCGCCGTCGACAAGGCCACCGTCAAGGTCAGCGGCCCCGGCCAGGTGCAGAACCTGTCATGTTTCGCCGGCGAGCTGACCTCCGCCATCGGCTGCACCGCCGCCGCGATGGACCACACGGCCACCCACGCCGACTTCGAGCAGGCGGGCATCGCCCCCGGCCAGGCGCTGACCGTGGTGGTCGGCTTCCCGGCGGGCGCGAGCGGCGGCGAGCCGATCCTGGAGAAGCGGTTCTCGCTGGCGGCGGCGTTCACGCTCAGCCCCGTCACCGGCGGCGCGCTGGCCGGCCTGCTCGTGCTGCTGCTCGGCGGCGTCGCGCTGCTCTACTGGACGCGCGGCCGCGACGCCCGCATCGTCGGCCACGAGCGCGGCGCGGTCGACCCCGTCCAGAACGGCCACTTCAGCCCGCCCGACGGGGTGCGTCCCGGCCAGATCGGCACGCTCGTGGACGAGCAGGCCGACGTGGTGGACGTGACGGCCACGATCGTGGACCTCGCCGTCCGCGGCTACCTGCGCATCGACGAGCAGCCCCGCCAGACGTACGACGCCCCCGACTGGATGCTGGTACGGCTGCCGAACGCGCCCGTCAACGCGCTGCTGCCCTACGAGCGGGCGCTGTACGAGGCGATCTTCGAGGGCCGGGACGCGGTGCTGCTGTCGCAGTTGTCCGGCTCGTTCGCCACGCATCTGGGCAAGGTGCGCGACGCCCTCTACACCGACGTCGTCACGCAGGGCTGGTTCGCCCGCCGCCCGGACGCCGAGCGGACGCGCTGGACCACGATCGGCGTCGTGCTCATCGGCGTCGGCGTGCTGGCCACGGGCGCGCTGGCCTGGTTCACCACGTACGGGCTGATCGGGCTGGGCGTGATCGTCGCGGGCGGGGCGCTGGCCGTGGGCGGGCAGTACATGCCGGCCAAGACGGCCAAGGGCTCGGCCGCGCTGGCCCACACGCTCGGCTTCCGCGAGTATCTCTTCTCCGGCGACCTGGGCGAGGTGCCGGAGCAGCACCGGGTCGAGCTGTTCTCCCGCTACCTGCCCTATGCGGTGATCTTCGACGGGGTGGAGCACTGGTCGCGGGTCGTCGCCTCGGTCACCGGCAACGGCTCGCCGAGCGACAACCTCTACTGGTATCACGGGCCGGCCGAGTGGGACCTGTCGAAGTTCGCCGGGTCGATGCGCACGTTCACCACGACGACGTCGGGCGCGATCTCGGCCACCCGGCAGTTCCGCACCCTCTAGTCGGGGTGGATCCGCAGCTCGCCGACCGGCCGGCCGCCGCCGTACACCCGCTGCACGCCCAGCTCGTCCAGCTCCGGTGAGGTGAGCCCGAGCGAGCGCAGCGCGGCCACGGTGAGCGTGGTCCGGGCACGCGCCGCGCCGTCCTCGACCTTGATCGCACCCGCGCGCCCGTCCTCGTACGCGAACGCCTGGAAGCCCTCGGCGCCCACCTTGACCATCAGGCCGGGCAGCGCCCGCATGAGCGCGGTCTCCGGCCGGTGGGTGCCGGACGTCCACTGCGGATGGGCGCGGACGGCGTCGAACACGCCGCCCTCGCCGCTCACCGCGAGCGTGCGGAACGCCCTCGCCACGCCCAGCATCGAGACGAAGAACAGCGGCGCCCCGCACCCGTCGACGCCGGAGGCGGGCATCCGCTCGCCCGTCAGCTCCTCAACCGTGGCGCGGATCGCCCGCTGGAGCGGGTGCGGCGGCTCCAGGTAGGACTCCAGCGGCCAGTCGTTGACCACGCAGGTGGCGAGCATGGCGGCGTGCTTGCCCGAGCAGTTCATGTAGACGCGGCCCCGGTCGGTCACCGCCCGGTCCTCCGGGTAGTCCTCGGGGCAGCGCAGCGCCGACTCGTCCAGCCCGGCCCCGGCCAGGATCTTGCGCACGCCGTCGACGTGGAACGGCTCGCCCGCGTGTGACGCGCACGCCAGCGCCAGCAGCTCGCCGCTCAGCCGCAGCCCGCTGCGCACCATGCCGAGCGCCTGGAGGGGCTTCATCGCCGAACGCGGCGACGCCGGCTCCGCGACCGCGCCGTGCGTCTCGGCCGGGCGGCCCGCCGCGTCCAGGGTCAGCATCCGCGCCAGGTGCCTGGACTCCACGAACCCCGACCGCACGACCTCCACGACCAGCGCCATCGGCTCCTCCTTTTCTCACGAGTGTATTTCTGGGCCACAATGTGGTCCCATGCGAGCTGTAGTGCAGCGGGTGAGCTCCGCGTCCGTGGCCGTCGACGGGCAGCCTGTCGGCGCGATCGACGAGCCGGGGCTGCTCGTGCTGGTCGGCGTCACCCACACCGACACACGCGACCAGGCGGCCAAGCTGGCCGCCAAACTGTGGGGGCTGCGCGTCCTGCACGGCGAGAAGTCGTGCTCGGACGTGGCCGCGCCGCTGCTGGTGATCAGCCAGTTCACGCTCTACGGCGACACCCGCAAGGGCCGCCGCCCCACCTGGCAGGCGGCCGCCCCGGGGCCCGTCGCCGAGCCCCTGGTCGAGGCCGTCGTCGAGGAGCTGCGCGCGCTCGGCGCGCACGTGGAGACCGGCCGGTTCGGCGCCGACATGAAGGTCTCGCTGGTCAACGACGGCCCGATCACCCTGGTGATCGACGTCTAGTCAGCGGATGCGACGGCGCAGGCTCGGGTCGATGCTGACGTTGCGCCCGGCGTCCGGCGGCACGATGACCTCCTGCGAGGCCGCGACGCCGCCGGCGAGCAGCGGCGCGTCGACCGGCACCGTGCGCTTGACCACGGCCAGCGCGATCGGCCCCAGCTCGTGGTGGCGGGCCGCCGAGCCGACGGTGCCCACCTCCTGGCTCTCGAAGATCACCGGAGCGCCGTGCACGGGCAGCGTGTCGACGCTGCCGTCGAGGTGCAGGAACACCAGCCGCCGCGGCGGATGCCCCAGGTTGTGCACCCGCGCCACCGTCTCCTGCCCCCGGTAGCAGCCCTTCGACAGGTGCACGGCCGCACCGATCCAGCCCACCTCGTGCGGGATCGTCTTGTGGTCGGTCTCGAAGCCCATGCGGGGCCGGTGACCCTCGATCCGCAGCGCCTCGTACGCCCACAGCCCCGCCACCGGCCGGCCCAGATGCTCGGCCAGCTCGGCGCGCGGCACCAGCAGGTCCTCCGTCGCCGTCGACAGCACGGCCAGCTCGTCGGCCGCCGAGACCTCCACGCGCAGCATGAACCGCATCCGGTCCAGATAGTCGATCAGGCTCGCCGAGGCGCCGGGCTCGACGTGCGCCAGCACCGCCTCACCGTCGTCGACCAGCGTCAGATGGTGCTCCACCCGGCCCTGAAGGTCGAGCAGGAGCGTCTGGGTCCACTCCCCCGGGGCGAGCGTGTCGAGCTTCTGCGACGTCAAGTCGTTGAGCCATTTCAGCCGGTCGGCCCCCGCGATCCGGACGGTCTCACGGTTGCTCCGGTCGACGACCGCCTCGCCCTTGGCCAGGGCGCGCTGCTCGGCGAACAGGTCGCCGTAGTGCGCCGCCACGTCGGCGTCGGGGCCGTCGGCGGGGACGGCGCCGGGCAGGTCAAGCAGAGGGCTACGCATGCCCTCCAGGTTAACGGCACTCCCGGCAGAGCCCGAAGACGGTCAGGTGATGGACGTCGGCCACGAACCCCAGCTCGTCGTCCAGCCCCCTGACCAGGCCCTCCGCCATCTCCGGCCGCACCTCGCCCACGTCGCCGCAGCCCCGGCACACCAGGTGGACGTGGTCGGCGTCGGACGCCAGGTGGTAGGTCGGGGCGCCGTGGCCCAGGTGGGTGTGGGTGACCATGCCGAGCTCCTCGAGAAGCTCCAGCGTGCGGTAGACGGTCGAGATGTTGACCCCGCGGGCCGTCTGCCTGACCTTGACGCAGATCTCGTCAGGAGTGGCGTGCTCCAGCTCCTTGACCGCCTCCAGCACGAGCTGGCGCTGCGGAGTGACCCGGTAACCCTTGGCGCGAAGCTCCTCATGCCACTGCGTCTCCGTCATGCCCCGAGTCTACGACCGGACGTTAATTCACTTGCCCCCTCCGACGGCGACCGCATAACTTCATGAGTACGCGGAAAGGAGGTGGTCCAAACAATGGTGATTCATAGTTGGACTAGCGAGGTGGTTGTCCGCTGACGTCGCGGACTTAGTTGTCTCGTGCTCGTCAGCGAATTCGAGGCAACCACCGGGGCCCCTGGCAGCCGGAGGGCGGGATCCGATCCCGTCTTTGGTCCATCCGGCCCGCCTGCTCGGCAGGCGGAGCGCCGCCCGGGGCCCTCTTTTGCTTTTCAGTGCTCTTCGCGCGCGGGGACGCCGAGCGCCTGGCAGGCGTCGCGGTAGAGGCGCACGACCGCCATCCGCACCTGCGCCCGCTCGGTCAGCGTCTCGCCCCACGGCACCCTGACCCGCTCGCCGCCGTCGATCGTGAACTCGATCGCCTCGCCGTCGACGTCGCTCGTCACCGCCGTGGTCGCCGCCGGCCGGCCGCCCAGCCCGCGCACGATGATCAGCGAGTCGGCCGCGTGGTCGTCGTTCATGTGACGCTTGATCGCCTCGACGGCGTCGTCGGTGAACGGGGCGCCCATCACGCCACCTTCTTCAGCTCGGCCGACATGTGCGACGTCAGCGGGTGACCGACGGCCGCCATGTCGTAGGCCCACATCAGATTGCCCTTGACCAGCCCGTACAGCCGCCTGCCCGCGGTGTACTCCTTCGCGGACGCGGTGCGCGCCACCACGTCGGTGTGCAGGTCGATCTTGTGGAAGACGACCTCGCCGACGTAGATCTCCACGATGCCGGTCGGATGCGACAGCACCACCTCGAGCTGCCGCTCGGGCTGCACGCGCCAGTAGCCGGACTCGGTGGCCAGCGGCCTGACCCGGCCGCCGTCCTGGTCGAGCAGCCACGTGCGGCTCACGTACGTGAGAAACGGCTTGCCGTTGTGGCCGAACTCGATCTCCTGCCCGAAGTTGAAGCTCTCGATCGTGGGGTAGCCGCCGACCCCGGCACCCTCCCACCGGCCGAGCAGGAAGGCGATCGGCTCCAGGTCGGGGTGCACCTCAGGTTCCTCCATGACCCCCAACCCTAGTCCCGCCCGCGGCGGGCTAGGGTGACTGCATGGCACGATCACTGGTGATCAAGGTGACCGCCGGGGCCGACGCGCCCGAGCGGTGCAACCAGGCGTTCACGGTCGCGGCCGCCGCCGTCGCGAGCGGGGTCCCCGTCTCTCTCTGGCTCACGGGCGAGTCGTCCTGGTTCGCGCTGCCGGGGCGGGCCAAGGAGTTCGAGCTGCCGCACGCCGTCCCGCTGCCCGACCTGCTGGAGGCGATCCTCGCGGGCGGGCGTGTCACGCTGTGCACGCAGTGCGCGGCCCGGCGCGAGATCACCGTCGACGACGTGATCGACGGCGTCCGCATCGCCGGCGCGCCCACGTTCGTCGAGGAGGCCACCGCGGAGGGCGTGCAGGCGCTCGTGTACTGAACCCGTCCACTGAGCTGCTCTACTGGGCTGCTCTACTGGGCCAGGCTCCACAGCCGCACGGTGCCGTCGAACCCGCCCGTGACGGCCACCTTCGTGCCGCCGACCTCGGCCAGGGCGGCCCCCAGCACCGGTGCGCCATGCCCGGCCAGCGGGCCGCCCACCTGCCGGCCCGCCTTCAGGTCCCACACGCGGACCAGACCGTCGTCCTGGGCGGCGACCGCGACGGTCCTGCCCCCCGCCTGACCCGCCGCCACTGCCCGGACGAACGCGTCGTGCTCCACCGGGGCACCGATCGGCGCACCGGTGCGCGCGTCCCACAGCCGGGTAACGTCCTCACCCGCGGTGATCACCGCGGGAGTGTCGCCGAGCGTCACGAACGCGGCCGTCGACAGCTCGTGCCCGGCCCGGAACGACCGCACGCGCTGCCGCGTGTCGAGCCGCCACAGGTGAGCCTCCTCCTCGGCGGTGACCAGCGCGACCGGCACGCCGTCGAGCGTGCCCAGGGCCACCGAGGTCAGCTCCGTGTCGCCGGTGATCGGGGCGCCGAGCTGCCTGCGTGTCCTGAGGTCCCACACGCGCACCGACCGGTCGCCCGCCGTGACGGCCACCGGCGTGCCGCCGAGCGTCCCCGTCGCCACCGAACGGACCACGTCGGTATGACCGGTGAGCGGGTCGCCGGCCTGCCGGCCCGTGTCGAGGTTCCACACCCGTACGGCGCGATCCTCGCCGCCGCTGACGACCACCGGCACGCCGTCGACCGTGGTCAGCGCGACTGCCGACACGCTGCCCGCGTGCCCCGTCAGCGGTCCGCCGCGCGGCCGCCGCGCCGCCAGGTCCCACACCCGCACCGTCCGGTCGTGGCCGCCGGTGACCGCCACCGGCGTGCCGCCGAGCGTGCCCGTCGCCACCGCCAGGACCTTCCCCGGATGCCCCGGGAGCGGGTCGCCGCTCCTCTCCCGCGTGTCGAGGTCCCACACCTGGACGGGCCCGAACGAGGTGGCGGCGACGGCGTACGGCTCGCCGTCCCTCTCCCCGTACGCGACGGCCGTGACCGGGCCCGGAGCCTCCATCGTGCCCATCGGCTTCTGTGAGGCCACGTCCCACATGCGCAGCATGCCCTCCGCGCCCGCCGTCACCGCGACCGGCGAGCCGCCGTCCACGCTGCCGAGCGCCACGGCGTTGACCGAATCGGTGTGCTCCCCGAACACGCCCACCTGCTTGCGCGACTCCAGATCCCAGACGCGCGCCGTGTTGTCGTACGCCGTGGTGACCACCCGCGGGCGGTCGAACGCGGTGAAGGCCACCGAAGTGATCTTGTCGCCGTGGCCCGTCAGAGGGGCGCCGTGCTCGCGGCGGGTCCTGAGGTTCCACACCTGGGCCACGTGCTCCGACCCGGCCGTCACCACCACCGGCACGCCGCCCACCTCCCCCACGGCCACGTCCGTCACGTAGTCGCCGCCCACCTGGAACGCCTCCCCCAGTGGCGCCCTCCTGGCCAGATCCCAGACGCGCACGGTGTTGCCCGTGCCCGCCGTCACCGCCACCGGCACCCCGTCCACCTCGCCCAGGGCCAGCGTCGTGATCGAGTCCTCGTGGTCCAGAGCCGCGCCGAGCTGGCGGTGCGTCCTCAGGTCCCACACCCTGGCCGTGTCGTCATGGCTGCCCGTCACCGCGATCGGCGTGCCGTTCAGCTCGCCCAGCGCCACCGCCGTCACCTCGTTCTCGTGCCCGGCCAGCGGGTCCCCCAGCTGCTTGCCGGCCGCCAGGTCCCATACGCGCGCCGTGCCGTCGTCGCCGCCCGTCACGGCGATCGGCGCACTGTCCAGCGTCCCGGTGGCGACCGCCTTGACGTCGCCCCGGTGACCGGCGATCGGCTCCCCCACCGCCTGCCCGAACGCCACCTTCGAGGGGCTTTCCGGCAGGTTCGCCACCACCAGCGCCACCACCACGACCGCCGCCGCCACCGGCCCCCCGACCTTCCCCCACCACCCGAGCCCCCGCGAGGACGCCCCTCCGGGATTGGACCCACCCACGGGAACGGACGCCCCTCCCGGCTCGGGCGCCGCCTCCAGGACGGGCCTGCCTTGAGGGCTGACCGCGCCTTCGGGGGCGGGCGCCCGTACGCGGGCGCGTGCCTGCACGGGGTTGGGCGCCCCCTCGTGGGCGGCTGTGGCAGCCGGGGCGGGGGCGCTCCCGGGCGGGGACTCCGGTACGGGCCCTTCCCCACCGATGGAGGCGCCTGCTCCGGACGTCCCGCCGACGGCGGCCTCGCTCCTGGAGAAGGGCAACCCTCCAGCGGAGGGCGAGCCTCCGGGAGAGGCCGGGTCCTCGGGGGTGGGCCGGCGTCCGGGAGAGGGCGGGCCCTCGGGGGAAGGCCGGCCCTCGGGAGGGTGTAGGTCCCCACGCGTGGACGGCCCTCCGGAAGAGCGCGAGCCCTCCGGCGAGGACGCACCTCCAAGAGAGCGCGGGCCCCCCGCAGAGGGCGCGTCCCCCGGAGGGGGCGTGTTCCCAGGGGCGTCCCGGAGGAGGGTGGGGGCGGGGTCGGGGGTGGCTGTGACGAGGAGGCGGAGGGCGGC
>NZ_JAHKRO010000147.1 GCF_019396325.1 Nonomuraea ceibae | reverse complement strand
GGGGGCGGGGGGGGGGGGGGGGGGGGGGGGGGGGGGGGGGGGGGGGGGGGGGGGTGGGGTGGGGGTCATAGGAGGGCGTCCGCGGTGTGGCGGGAGGCGATGCGGGCGGCGAGGACGTGCTTGCAGGGGCCGCGGGAGCCGCGGTGGTCGAACCACCACTCGCACGTGCAGCTCCCGTCGGCGATGCCGACCTGGCGGGTGCCGCCGGAGGTGGTGACGCGGGCGTGGTCGCCGTCGAGGGTGACGGCGCCCGCTTCGACGAGCGCCCGGGCGGCCGTGAGGCGCGGGTTGAGCTGCGCCACCTGGTCGCGGTCGTAGGGCAGCTCGCGGTGGAAGTGGCCCGCCTCGTACAGGTCGTAGCCGACGCGCCCGGCGGTGCCGAGCTGGGTGAGCGCGGCGCGTACGCGGTCGACGGGGAGCCCGGAGCGGTCGGCGAGCAGGCCGATCTCGACGGCGGGCTCGAAGTTGAGCAGCATCCCGATCACGTCGGCGTCGCCGGCGGCCTCGTCGGTGGCGAGGTCGTCGAGGACGGCGCCTTCGCCGGAGAAGCCGCGCCACGGCTGGGGCGAGACGGCGAGCGTGTAGCGCATGCCGGGCAGTTCGAGCTCCCAGGCGCTGGCCTGGTGGCCGGCGTCGGCGCCGGCGGGCGGACCGTAGACGCGCAGGGCCTTGGCGAAGCGCAGCAGCGGCATGAGGGTGGCGACGCGGCCGGCGCCGGACAGGCAGACGGAGCCACGGCCGGGCCCGGCGGCCAGGCGCAGGTCGCCGCCGGCGGGAACGGCCCACACGGTGGCGGACGCCTTGCGCGGCAGGGAGCGCAGGAAGCGGACGGCCTGCGGCCCCTTGAGCTCGGCGCGCAGGTCGAAGCCGGCGGCGATCACCTGGACCTCGGCGAAGCCGCGCAGCCACCGGCTGGGCAGCGGCACCTTCTTCTCGACGACGGCGCCGTCGAGGGTGGTGACGGTGAGCTCGTCGGGGCCGACGCCGAGGTGGAGGGGGTCGCGTCCGCCGACGCGGGCGAGCGACTCGCGCAGCGGCCCGTTGACGTCGACGTTGGTGGTGCCCCGGTCGAGCACGTCGCCGTCGAGGGCGAGCACGTCGAGGCGGGCGTAGACGCCGCCGCAGGCGGAGAACGACTCGAACCTGAGCCGGTCGCCGTCGCAGGTCACCACCGGGTCGCGGGTCCAGCCGGGGCGGGGCTGGTGGTAGCGGGCCATGGCCACGTCGGCGACGGCCAGCAGGCCGGCGGCGGCGGGGGCGGCCTGGGTGAGGAGCCCGCTGAAGAACCGGGGATGGGTCTGGGGGCCCGACAGGGCCGTGCCGCCGGAGGTGGACAGGCCGAGCCGGCCGTCGGCGAGCACGGAGGGCCCGGCGTAGGAGTACGCCTGCACCGCTTGAGTCATGGCCCGGACGATAGTGATCACCACCGACACAATCGGGTCCGGTACGTAAAACCTCCGATGCGCGGGGCGGGAGAGGGTTCCACAATGAGCCTGGTGCTCACCGTCGACCTGGCCCGTGTCTGTTTCGCCCGCTTCTCCGTGCCGGCGGGCCAGGCGTCGTGGACCAGTGCCGAGCACCCGATCGGCTTCGCGGCGACGCAGCTCGTGGCCTCGTGGACGGCGCGGACGCCGCCGGGCTCGTGGATCGAGGTGGAGCTTCAGGCGACGACGGCGGCGGGTTCGCGGACCAGGTGGTACGTGATGGGCCGCTGGTCGGAGCACGGCGAGCCGCGCACGTCGGTCCCGGGGCAGGGGGACGAGGACGGGGACGTGGCGGTCGACACGTTCGTGGCGCGGCGGCCGGTGACGGCGTTCCGGGTGCGGGTGACGGCGCACGGCGCGGGGGCGCGCGTGCACGGGCTGGGCGTGATGGCCTCGGCGCTGCCGGCCCGGCCCGCGCCGAGCGCGCCGGGGCCGGGCGGGGCGTTCCATCTGGTGGTGCCGGCGCATTCGCAGCACGAGCACGCCGGGCACCACCCGCAGTGGGACGGCGGCGGCGCGAACTGGTGCGGCCCGGCGGCGGTGGCCATGGTGCTCGCCTACTGGGGCCGTGGCCCGGCGGCTGACGAGCTGGGCTGGGTGGGCGCGGGCGACCCGTGCCCGGCGGTGGACCACGCGGCGCGCGGCGCCTACGACACCAGCTACCAGGGCACCGGCAACTGGCCGTTCAACGTGGCGTACGCGGGCACGTACGGGCTGGCCGGGCTCGTGACGAGGCTGCGGTCGGCGGCGGAGCTGGAAGTGCTGGTGCGCGCCGGGATCCCGGTGATCACGTCGCAGTCGTTCAAGGAGCACGAGCTGCCGGGCTCCGGCTATTCCACGGGCGGGCACATCATGGTCGTCACGGGGTTCACGGCCGCGGGCGACGTCATGGTCAACGATCCGGCCGCGCCGGGCGACGCGCAGGTGCGCCGGGTCTATCCGCGTGCCGCGTTCGAGCGGGTGTGGCTGCGGAGCTCCGGCAGCGGCGGGATCGCGTACGTGCTGCACCCACCCAAGATGTCCTTGCCCCCGTCAAATGGCAATTGGTGAAATATGAGTATTCGACCGATCGATGTGGCCCGGACCGACGGCGGCCCCCAGTGGGTTGAGGCGGTGGCCACGCCGGAAGGCGTCGAGGTGTGGTGGGACGAGCCGCGCCCGCACGAGGGCGGCCGGCGTTGCGTGGTGCGGCGCCTGCCGGGCGGCGAGCGGGTGGACGCCCTGCCGGACGGCTGGAACGCGCGCAACCGGGTGATCGAGTACGGCGGCCGTTCGTGGCGCCCGCTGCCCGGTGGCGGCCTGGTGTTCACGAACTGGGCCGACCAGCGCGTCTACCGGATCGGCGGCGGCGACCCGGTGGCGCTGACGCCGGCGGGCCCGGCCCGTTACGCCGACCTCTACCTGCCGCCGGGCCGCGACGAGGTGTGGGCGGTGCGGGAGAGCGCGGACGTGCGCGACCTGGTGGCGATCCCGCTGGACGGCGGGCCGCTGACGGTGATCGCCGAGGCGCAGCGTTTCCTGATGAATCCGCGTTTGTCGCCCGACGGGCGGCATGTCGCCTGGATCGGCTGGGACCATCCGGCGATGCCGTGGGACGCCACCGAGCTGTGCGTGGCGCCGCTCGGCCCCGGCGGGCAGGCGGGGCCGTACGAGGTGGTCGCGGGCGGGCCGGACGAGTCGGTGGTGCAGGCGGAGTGGCGCGACGACGACACGCTGTACGCGATCACCGACCCGACGGGCTGGTGGAACGTGCACCTGATCGGCAGGGACGGCACGCGGATCCGCAACCTGACGCCGGTCGAGGCGGAGTTCGGCCACGCGGCGTGGAAACCGGGCTCGGGCTGCCTGGCGGTGGCCGGTGACCGGCTGGCGGTCGTGTACGGCACGCCGGACCGGCGCAGGCTGGCCGTGCTGGACCCGGGCGGCGGCGAGCTGCGCGACATCGGCGGGGAGGCCACCTACTGGGCCTCGACGGTGTCGGCGGCCGGGGGCAAGGTCGCGGCGGTGTCGGCGACCCCGTACACGCCTCTGGAGGTGATGCTCGTCGACCTCGACGGCGGCGGGCACGAGGTGGTGTCGGCGCCCAAGGAGCTGCCGGAGCGGGACCTGCTGCCGGTGCCGGAGGCGGTGACGGTCGAGGGCGTGCACGCGCACCTGTATCCGCCGGCGGGGACGCGCGGCCCGGCCCCGTACGTGATCTTCGTGCACGGCGGGCCGACCGGCAACCACCCGGTGATGCTGGACCTGGAGATCGCCTACTTCACCAGCCGGGGGCTGGGCGTGGCGGTGGTCAACTACGGCGGCTCCACCGGCTACGGCCGCGCCTACCGCGAGCGGCTGCGGCACCAGTGGGGCGTGGTCGACGTGCAGGACTGCGCCAAGGTGGCGCGCGGGCTGGTGGAGCTGGGCCGGGCCGACGCGGCGCGGATCGCGATCCGGGGCGGCAGCGCGGGCGGCTGGACGACGGTGGCGGCGCTGGTGCACAGCGACGTGTTCGCGGGCGGCGTCGCCCATTACGCGATCACCGACCCGGAGAGCTGGGCGGCTGAGACGCACGACTTCGAGTCGCGTTACCTGGACGGCCTGATCGGCCCGCTGCCGGAGACGCGGCAGCGCTACAGCGAGCGCTCGCCGCTGCTGCACGCGCACCGGGCGTCGGGGCCGTGCCTGATGCTGCACGGGCTGGAGGACGCGATCGTGGACGTCGGCCAGGCCGAGCGGTTCGTCGCGGAGCTGGACAGGAACGGCAAAGAGTGGGCCCTGCTCACCTTCGAGGGCGAGCAGCACGGCTGGCGCAGGGAAGAGACGATCGTGGCGGTGCTGGAGGCCGAGCTGGCCTTCTACGGACTGATCTTCGGGTTCGAGACGCCCGAGGTGGCGCCGCTGAAGCTGGAGGGCAGGAAGTGAAGAGCGTCGCCGAGATCTGCTCGGACCTGATCAGGTTCGACACCACCAATCCGGGCTCCGGGGAGCGGCCGGCCGCCGAGTACGTGGCCACGCTGCTGGCCGACGCCGGGCTGGAGCCGGAGGTGTTCGAGTCCGCGCCGCGCCGCACCACGGTGGTGGCGCGGATGGCGGGCGACTCCCCGGACGCGCTGCTGGTGCACGGGCACCTGGACGTGGTCCCGGCCGACCCGGCCGAGTGGCGGATGCACCCGTTCTCGGGCGAGATCGTCGACGGGTGCGTCTACGGCAGGGGCGCGGTCGACATGAAGGGCTCGTGCGCGATGACCCTGTCGGCGGTGCTGGGCATGCGGGCGCTGGGCGTGCGGCCCCGGCGGGACGTGGTGCTGGCGTTCCTGGCCGACGAGGAGGCGACCGGCGACTTCGGCTCGCGGCACGCGGTGACCGAGCACCGGGAGCTGTTCGACGGGGTCACGCAGGCGATCAGCGAGTCGGGCGGGTTCAGCGTCGACTCCGGCGGCCACCGCGTCTACCCGGTGGCGGTGGGCGAGCGCGGCACCGCGTGGATGAAGCTCACCGCGCACGGCGTGGCCGGGCACGGCTCCCGGCCCGCGGTGGACAACCCGGTCGCGACGCTGGTGCACGCGCTGTCGCGCATCGCCTCCTACCAGTGGCCGGTACGGGTCACGCCGTCGGTCGCGGCGCTGCTCGACAGCCTGTCGGAGATCACCGGGCAGCCGATCGACCTGGACCGGCTGGACGCCGAGGCGCGGCGGCTCGGCTCGCTCGGCAAGCTGTTCGAGGGGCAGATCCGCAACTCGGCCAACCCGACGATGCTGGAGGCCGGCTACAAGGTGAACGTGGTGCCCTCGACCGCCGAGGCGCACGTGGACGGCCGCTACCTGCCGGGGCTGCAGGAGGAGTTCCTGGCGACGATCGACGAGCTGCTCGGGCCGAAGATCACCCGGGAGTTCGTCAACCTGGAGGACGCCCCGGCCGCGCCGTACCCGTCGTCGTTCTTCGACGAGCTGGCCGCCAGCCTCGTGGCCGAGGACCCGCTGGCCAGGCCCGTGCCGTACGTGATGAGCGGCGGCACGGACGCCAAGTCGTTCGCCAGGATCGGGATCGAGGGGTACGGGTTCGCGCCGCTCATGCTGCGGCCGGATCTGGACTACTTCGGGATGTTCCACGGCAAGGACGAGCGGGTGCCGGTGGAGGGACTGGAGTTCGGCGTCCGGGTGCTGACGCGGCTGCTGTCGTGAGCCCCCGGTAGCGGAGTGCCGCCCGCCGTGCGGCGCAGCGTGATCCGCACGGCCAGGCCGCCCAGGACGGCCGACGCCAGCAGGAGGATTCCCGCCTCGGTCCACTGGAAGCGCCAGAACATCGACGGCGGGTGGTAGGTCACCGCGTAGCGGTAGCCCGCGTCGAACAGGCACTTGTGCCAGGAGTCGGTGTTGCGGCCGGCGCGCCCGACGTCCAGCCGCCGCTCGCAGGCCGCGGGCGTGTCCGCCGTGCCGACCTCGCGCCCGGCCGGGTCCACCCAGGTGCCGCCGCCGACGAGCCGGGCGTCGGGGTCGCCGAGCACCACGCTGCCGGTCAGCTCGGTGCGCTGCGGGGTGGCGTAGTGGTCGCTGAGCGCGAACAGCGCGAACATGGTCGCCGCCACCCCGGCCACGACCAGCGCCATCGCCGGGAGCGTCCGCTTGAGCACCGCCCCGGCCAGCGTCCCCAGCGCGAACGCGTACAGCCACCAGGCGGCCGGGGCCACCCCGGTCATGTTGAAGATCCCGATGTTGCCGAACCCGGAGTCGATCCCCTCCCGGAACACCGGCCGCCACAGGCTGACCATCAGCGACAGCAGCAGCCCGCCGGCCACCACCGCGCCGCCGAGCACGGCCAGCTTGATAGCCAGCCACCGCCGCACCGGGACCCGCTGGGTCCAGGCCAGCAGGTGGGTGCCGCGCTCGTACTCCCTGCCGAGCAGCGGCGCCCCCCAGAACGCGCCGACCAGCGCGGGCAGCACGAGCGGCATCCAGCCGAACACCGAGTAGACGGCGTCGTAGCGCTCCCCGAGGCCGACGGCCGCCTCCAGCGACCCGCAGAACGCGGTGCCCCCCGGGCAGCCGCCGGGCACGTGCGCGGCCACGAACGACCGTGCTTCGAGCGCGGAGCCGAGCAGCAGCAGGCCGAGCGCGGCCAGGAAGCCGGCGGTGACGAGGATCTGCGCCCGGTGCTGGCGCCAGGTGACCCAGATCATCCGGCCACCTCCGCGGGCGCGGGCAGCGCCGCCGACGCGGGGCTGCGCAGGTAGCCCATGACGAGCTCGTCCAGGCCCGGCCGCCGGGCGTTCCAGCGCGGGTCGGGCGGCGGCCCGCCGCGCACGAGCAGGCTCACCTGCCTGCCGGTGCGGCTCTCCCCGACGACGTCGCACCCGGCGGCGGAGGCGCCGGCCGGGCCGGTCAGCACGCTGTGCCCGCCGAGCAGGTCCTCGATGTCGCCGCTGACCTGGAGCCGCCCGCCGTTGAGCACGATCAGCCAGTCGCAGGTGTCCTCCAGGTCGGAGACGACGTGCGAGGACAGCAGCACGGTCAGCCCGCGCTCGGCCACCTCGGCCATGATCGAGCGCATCACGTCGTGCCGGGCGACCGGGTCGAGGTTGGCCAGCGGCTCGTCCAGCACCAGCAGGTCGGGCAGCCGGGCCAGCGCGAGGGTCAGCGCGACCTGCGCCCGCTGCCCGCCGGACAGCCGGCCGACCCTGCCGCCGAGCGGGATGCCGAGCCGGTCCAGCCGTCTCCTGGCCGCCTCCTCGTCCCAGCGGTCGTTGGTGCGGCGGCCGAAGCGCAGCGTCTCCGCGACCGTGAACGTCTCGTACAGCGGCTTGTCCTGGGCCACGAACGCGGCCTGCCCGCGCACGGTGACGCCGCCCCGGGCGGGGGCGAGCAGGCCGACGGCGGCGTGCATGAGCGTGGTCTTGCCGGCGCCGTTGGGGCCGACCAGCGCGGCCACGCGCCCGGCCGGGACCGCCAGCGAGCAGTCGCGCAGCACCCAGGACCGGCGGCGGCGCACGGCCAGCCCGGTGACCTCCAGCGCGTTCACGCGACGCCCTCACGCGCGGAGCCGGCCAGCACCGCGCCGAACAGCGCCCGCAGGTCCTCCTCGTCCAGCCCGGCGGCGCGGGCCTGGCGCACCCACTCCTCCAGCCCGCGCCGCAGCCGGTGGTGGTCGGCCAGCGTCGGCCCGGCGATCCCCTGCTCGACGAACGTGCCCAGCCCCGGCCGGCCCGCCACCAGGCCCTCGCGCTCCAGCTCCCGGTAGGCCTTGAGCACGGTGTTGGGGTTGATGGCCAGGCTCTCGACGACCTCGCGCGCGGTGGGCAGCTGGTCGCCGGGCCGCAGCGTGCCGAGCCGCAGCGCCTGTTTGACCTGGTGGACGAGCTGGAGGTACGTCGCCACCCCCGATCCCCGGTCGAGCTGGAACTCGATCACGAAACCACCCTTTCACTATTCGAATAGTGAAAGGGTGGTGGATCGGGGTGGCGGCTGTCAACCGGCCCTGTCCTCCAGCACGCCGTCGACGTAGACGTCGAGCTTCTCGTTGTAGAAGGCGATCAGGCCCGCGACGCGCTCGCTCTCCGGCAGCGGCGTGCGGTAGGACCAGGCCAGGTCCTCGTGGCCGTTGACCGACCAGTATTCGGCCGTGCCCTTGTACGGGCAGCGCGTGACCGTGGCGGTGGGCTCCAGCAGGTCGAGCCGGACGTCGGTCTTCGGCAGGTAGTAGCGGGGCCGCAGGCCGGTCTCGAACAGGACCCGGGCGTTGCGCGAGTCGGCCACCGTCACCCCGTCGACCTCCACCCGCACGTGCCGCGAGCTGGGCAGGATGTCGACGCGCGTGTACGGGTCGCGCGCGTGCACGTACACCTCCTCGTCCTCCTCGAACCAGGCGTCCATCGCGTCCCAGTCGAAGCGGACGTGACCCCGTACCGGCTCCAGGGGCACGTCGTCGCCGTAGACGAGCGCCTCGCCGCCGCCCGGGGCGAGCGTGTGGACGGCGGCCTCGCCCCGGCTCGGCGAGCGGCGGGTCTCGCCCGTGGGCTTGAGCGCGTCCCGCTCGACGTCCTCCAGCGGGAAGTAGTAGGTCGGGTAGTGCGGGCTCTCCCACACCATCAGGGCGCGGGTGGTGTCGGCGACCGCGCGGCCGCCCAGATAGGTCCTGACTCGCTTGGCCGTGCGCTCGACGCGCACCCGGCCCCGGCTCGTGGCGTCCATGCCCGCCGCAACCGCGCGGCAGGCTCCCCTATTCCGGTGTCACGCGCCCGCTATCCGATGCCGAACGCCGCCAGCGTGCCCCACGTGACGAGCGTCCCGACGAGCGCCCCGGCGGCCACCTGGGCCCACGTGTGGTGCGTCAGCCGCACCCGGGCCCAGCACACCAGCGCCACCACCGCCGCCCCCGCCGCCAGCGTCGGCGCCGCGGGCAGCACGTGGGCCAGCACCACCACCGTGCCCGCCGACACCGCCGCGTGGAAGGAGATCTTCCAGCGCAGCGTCACCGGGATCGTCACGGCCAGCGCGGCCAGCATCGCCGTCACCGTCGCCACCAGCAGCGTCGGCGCGCCGAGCACCCCCAGCAGCAGCAGCGCGAACAGCACCGCGCCGACGGCGGCCAGCAGCGGGCCGGTGCGGCGGGCCCGGTCGACGATGTGGTGGGAGTCGAGCCGCCCCGAGCGCACGCCCACGGCGATCACCGCGGCGGGCACGCCGCCGCACAGCACGGAGGCCACCAGCCCCCACACCGCCCCCGCCCAGCCCTCCGCGATGAGCCCCACGGCGGGCGGCATGGCGATCACCAGCACCTGCGGCGCCAGCAGGTCCGTCACCCTCCGCGCCAGGAGATCGGCCGTCATGTGACGGAAGATTACGCGATCATGGGAGCGGGGCCGCGTCAGCCCTTGCCCGCGGCGTTGACGATGCGCGTCGTCGACCGGTCGGGGATGGCCTCCAGCTCCCAGCACTCGGCGCCGAGCAGCGCCGCCGCCGCGCACCGGCCGCCCGCGTGCGGGTCGCCCGCGGTGTGCGCGAGCGCGCCGGGCCGCATCGGGGTGAGCAGGTCGATGTAGTCCTCGGGCCCGTGCGCCTCCGGCGGCCCCGTCACGATGAACACCCCCGTCACGAACCGCAGCGCCGCCAGCAGCTCGGCGCGCTCGGCCGCCGGGTTGAACGGCCGCGAGGGGCCCTTCCACGCGCGCACCCGCGGGTCGTCCTCCACGCCGACGACGAGCGGCAGCCCTCGCGCGGCCACCGCGCCCAGGTAGCGCACGTGGCCCACGTGCAGGATGTCGAAGACTCCGGTCACGACCGCTGCCCCCGGGTGGTCGTACCGCTGCACCCAGACGGCCTCCAGGCTGCTCACGCAGGCACTCCTCCTAGTCGACTCGTCGATCGCAGCGTACTAGGCGCTCGCGCCTCGTGACCTGCCGGGGACGCGCTACCCCGCCTGTCCCGCAGGACATCGGGCCTGGTGCCGCGCGGGCAAGGGCATTCGCACCTTTTCGCGACCATCCTCCGCCCCGGCGTGGCGCGTCTCATGACGTCGCCGCATTCAGGGGGGTTCCACCGTGGCCACGCCGGACTCGCAACACGATCTCGCGCTCCGATTCCCGGGGGTGCCGTCGCAGGTCGCGGGGGCGCGCGGCCTGGTGACGGCCGTGCTCGGCCGCGACCATCCGCTGCACGACGACTGCGCGCTGCTGACCAGCGAGCTGGCCACCAACGCGATCCTGCACTCGCGCTCGGGCGACGGCGGCTCGTTCACGGTGGCGGTGCGGGTCTGCGGGGAACTGGTGCGCGTGTGGGTGGAGGACGGCGGCTCGGAGGCGCCGCCGTGCGTGTGCCGGGCCGACCCGTACGCGACGGGCGGGCGGGGGCTGCCGCTGCTGGAGGCGCTCAGCCACCGCTGGGGCTTCACCCGGCACGACGGCGCCACCCGCGTGTGGTTCGAGCTGCTGCTGGTGACCGTGCCCGCCGGGTGGACCGCCCGGAGCCGTACCGGGACCGGCTGAGCCCCGGGCCGCCCGCGTCAGTGGTGGGAGCCCTCGCGGCCGAGGGTCTTCTCGGGGGTGGCGCCGGGGCGGGTCCACTGCGGCACCGGGCGGCTGTCCGGCCCCCAGGTGGCGGCGCCGTCCACGTCGGAGCGCCAGTACCAGCACGGGTGACGGCCCTCCGGGCGGCCCTCCGGGTTGTCCTCCCACGCCTCGCCGCGCCCGTACGGCGTCATGTCGAGCAGCCCGAAGCAGCCGTTGGCCGGCTCGTTGCCCCGGCCGGTCGTGGAGTAGGTCAGGAACACCCGCTCGCCCTCGCGCAGGAAGCAGGAGAGGGCGGCCATGCCGCCGCCGAGCGGCTCGTCCAGGCCGCGCACCGAGTACCACGGCTGGGTGTAGCCCATGAACGCGGTGAAGGCGGCCACCTCGTCCCAGCGGCCCGGGGTCAGCACGGCGAACGAGACGCCCCGCGTGCCGAGGTAGACGACGGAGTCCTTCAGATGCCAGGCCATCGTGGTGCAGCCCTCGCACTGGCCCTGGTGCGGCGCGCCGTCGTACCACATGTGCTTGTAGACCACGAGCTCCTCGCGCCCCTGGAACAGGTCCAGGAACGGCACCGGCCCGTCGGCCCCGACGACCTCGGCCGTCCCGTCGAACTCCACCATCGGCAGCCGGCGGCGCGCCGCCGCGATGGCGTCGCCCTCACGGGTGTGGGCCTTCTCCCGGACCAGCAGCTCGTCCCTGGCCACCTGCCAGGTCGCCAGGTCGACGACGGGCGGGCGGCCGGGCAGCGCCCCGGCCGGGTCGCTGGGCGTGGTCGTCATCATGTCCTCCGTGGTGTCTCGTGCCCGGACGGCGGCGGTCGCCGTCCTGATCAGCAGACTTCCCCGAAAACAACGAGCGGTGTTCAGACGTCCAGCCGGCACAGGCCCTCGGCCAGCGCCTTGGTGCTGAGCCGGGTGCGGCTGTCGCAGCCCAGCTTGGCGAAGATGTGCTCCAGGTGCGTGGTGACCGTGCGGACGCTGAGCACCAGCGCGGCGGCGATCTGCGGGTTGGAGTCACCGGCCGCGACCCGGGTGAGCACGTCCACCTCGCGCCCGGTCAGCTCGTACGGCAGCGCGCAGGGCCGTTCGGCCACCACGGCGCCCTGCAGCCCGCCCTGGAAGCCGACCCCGGCCCGCAGCAGCCGCATCTCGTGCCAGCGGCCCTGCCCGTCGAGCCAGAGGCCGTGCCGGTTGAGCTCGCGCGAGTCGATGAACGCCCGCGCGTAGGCGGCGATCGCCGGGTCGTCCCACAGCTCCGGCGAGGTCTCCAGGCCGGGCACGCCGCGCCGGACGCCGCGCCGGTCGAACGCCACCGCCCGGAACCCGCCCGGCAGCCCCACCGGGTCGATCACGCACCGGGTCAGGTCGGTGACGTGCGCCAGCATGGGGCTCACCGCGCCGACCAGCGCGGCGGTCAGCTCGGGGAAGGCGTCGCGGGTGGCCAGGTGCAGCAGCCCGGTGTAGCGGCCCCCGGCCAGGAACAGTGGCGCCGTCAGCCCGGCCCGCCAGCCGTACGGGGCCAGGTGGCGGCGGAAGTAGCGCTCGGTGCCCGGCTCGGGCATCGCGACCGGCGCCCGGGTGGCCATCGCCCTGCGGTACGCCTCCAGCGCCGCGTACTCCTCGGCCGCGTCGCCGTCGATGCGCCGGTGGCCGTCGGAGACGACGCTGTGGTGGCGGCCGGTGGCGGGGTCGAAGGCGACGAACTCGTAGGCGTCCAGCGGCACGACCTCACGCAGCGCCGCCATCGCGCCGTGCGCTCCGCTCCCCCCGGCGACCTGGTAGCCGACCTCGGCGAACGCCCGCAACTGGCGCACGGGCAGGGTGATCTCGGCCACGGTTCTTTATATCATTTGCCGTTTTTGGCAGGGCCTTGGCGAGGCCACCGGTGTTAGGGTGCCCGTATGCAGCGCGCTTCCGTCACGACGACGCCGGACCCAGTCCCGGCGCGCTGACTTCTGTCTCCCGGGCGAATGCCCGGGATCGGATCGGTCGTTCGCCCTTTCACCGCAAAGGACGATCATGAACGACCACCGCAGGCTCGGCCGTGAGCTGGGCATCTTCGACACCGACCCGCTGATCGGCTCCGGGCTGCCGTTCCTGCTGCCCGCCGGGGCCGCCGTGCGCAAGGCCGTCGAGGACTACGTGCACGAGCTCGAACGCCGCAACGGCTACCAGCACGTCCACTCGCCCGTGCTCGGCAAACGCGAGCTGTACGAGCGGTCCGGGCACTGGGCGCACTACGCCGAGGACATGTTCCCGCCGATGCGCGTCGGCGGCGAGGAGTACGTGCTGCGGCCCAGCCTGTGCCCGCACCACGCGCTCGTCTACCGCTCCCGCCAGCGCAGCCACCGCGACCTGCCGCTGCGCCTCGCCGAGCTCGGCGGCATGTACCGCTCGGAGCTGTCGGGCGTGCTCGGCGGCCTCACCCGGGTGCGCGCCATCCAGCTCAACGACGGGCACGTGTTCTGCCGCCCCGAGCAGGCGGCCGGCGAGGTGTCGGCGGCGCTCGACCTGATCGAGGCCGCGCACGCCCAGCTCGGCATCCGGGCCGCCCGCTACCGGCTGTCGCTGCGCGGCGACGGCGCCAAGTTCGTCGACGACCCGGAGCTGTGGGCGCGCTCGGAGGCCGTGCTGCGCGAGGTGCTCCAGCGGCGCGGGCGCCCGTACGACGAGGAACGCGGCGAGGGCGCCTTCTACGGGCCGAAGATCGACATCCAGATCGCCGACCCGGCGGGCCGCGAGTCCACCCTGTCCACCGTGCAGGTCGACTACTTCCAGCCGGAGCGCTTCGAGCTGTCCTACACCGGCGGCGGGCGTCCCGTCATGGTGCACCGCAGTGTCGTCGGCGGCCTGGAACGGCTGCTCGCCCACCTCGTCGAGGTGCACGCCGGCGCGTTCCCCGCCTGGCTCGCGCCCGTGCAGGCCGTCGTCCTGCCGCTGTCGGACGCCGAGCAGCCCGCCGCCGAGGACCTGGTACGGCGGGCCGTCGCCGAAGGGCTGCGGGCCGAGCTGGCCCCCGCGGCCAAGGGCAGCCTCGGCGCCCGCATCCGGGCCCACCGGCTGGTGCCGTACCAGCTCGTGGTGGGCCCGCGTGAGGCGGCGAGCGGGGCGGCGTCGGTGCGGCTGCGGGACGGCAGCCAGGCGGGCGCGGTGCCGCTCGCCGAATTGGCCGCTCGGGCCAGGCCACGGTTTTCAGGCGGACAATAATCCCATAAAGGTAACGGAGTCTTCCCACGGCCTGTAAACCCCTCGTAAATTGCCCCCAGTGCCGTGTCGGGAGGAATCGTTGTGACCGAGCTGAGCGACCGAGAGGCCGACCTGGTTTCGGCGCACGAACAAGAACGGCCCGCCCGGCGGCTCGGCGGAATCCTGCGGCTCGCCGTGTGGATCGTCGGCGCCCTGCTGTCGGCCTACTCGATCGCGGTGGTCTTCTGGCCGGTCGAGGCGTTGCAGCATCGGATGACGTTCCTGGCGGTGGCGCTGCCGCTGGTGTTCCTGGCCTACCGCTCCGGGCTGGGACCCGCGCTCCACCGCCTGCGCCGCCGCCGGCCGCCGCCGGCCCCGGACGGGGCGGCCGCGCCGACGCTCCCGGAGTTCGCCGCGCCCGACGACGCCACCGTGGAGGTCCCCACCGCCGCCCCCGCCGTCGCCCCCACCGTCGAGCTGCCCGCGGGCTCGGGCGCGGCGGCCACCGTGGAGACGGTCACGCCCACGGAGACGCTCCCCGCGGCGGCGGCGGCCGCACCGGACGAGCCGGCGTCCGGCGGGGGCGCGGGATCGGAGGCGAGCTCGAAGGCGGGCCCGGAGTGGCCGACCGTCGGCGACTGGGTGCTGGCGGTGCTCTCGGTGGCGGTGCTGGTCTATCCGCTGGCCGACATCGACGCCTTCCGGGACCGGGGCTCCGGGGCGGCGCTGACCGGGCTGGACGTGGTGGCGGGGCTGGCGCTGACCGGGCTGCTGCTGGAGGCCGTACGGCGCACCGTCGGCTGGGCCCTGGCCGCCATATGCGCATTTTTCCTGGCTTATGCCTATTTCGGGGTGTATTTGCCCATTGACTGGACCATCGGTCACCGCGGATTCGACCTGGCCCAGATCGTCTCGCAGCTCTATACGGGCACCGAAGGCTTTTTCGGCGTCCCTTTGCAGGTCGCCGCCAGCTACATCATCCTTTTCACCGTCTACGGCGCCGTCCTCGACTTCTCCGGCGCCAGCAAGTTCTTCATCGACCTGAGCTTCGCCGCGTTCCGCAGGTCGCGCGCCGCCCCCGGCCGGACGGTCACCACGGCGGGCTTCCTGCTCGGCACCGTGTCGGGCTCGGGCGTGGCCACGACCGTGAGCCTCGGCAGCGTCGCCTGGCCGGTGCTGCGCCGGGCCGGCTACCCGAGGGAGCCCGCGGCCGGGATCCTGGCGGCGAGCGGCATCGGCGCGATCCTGTCGCCGCCGACGCTGGGCGCGGCGGCGTTCATCATCGCCGAGCGCCTCAACGTCGGCTACCTGGAGGTGCTGATCTACGCGACGGTCCCGACGATCCTGTACTACCTGGGGATCTTCCTGGCCATCGAGATCGACTCGCGCCGGTTCGGGACCCGCGCGGTGCCGGTGGACGCGCCGCCCGTCGGCAGGCTGCTGCTGCGCTTCGGCTACCACTTCAGCTCGCTGCTGATCATCGTGGTGCTGATGGCACTGGACTACTCGGCCTTCCTGTCGGTGGTGATCGCCACCGTGGTGGCGTTCGGGCTGTCGTTCCTGGACCCGGCGCACCGGATGGGCCCGCAGCGGGTCTGGCACGCGCTGGCCAAGGGCACGCTGGAGGTGCTGCCGGTCACGGCGGTGTGCGCGGCTGCGGGCATCATCGTGGGCGTCATCACGCAGACCGGGCTCGGACTCAACCTGAGCAAGATCATCGTGGACTTCGCCGCGGGCAGCCTGGTGCTCACCACGCTGCTGGCGGCCGGGGCGGTCATGCTGCTCGGCCTGGCGGTGCCGGTGACCGCGAGCTTCATCATCGCCGCGGTCATCATCAGCCCGGCGCTCATGACGCTGGGCGTGACCGAGCCCGAGGCGTACATGTTCGTCTTCTACTACGCGGTCCTGTCGGAGGTGAGCCCGCCGACGGCGCTGTCGGCGGTGGCGGCGTCGGCGATCACGGGCGGCAACACGTACCGGACGATGCTGCTGACCTGGCGCTACACGCTGCCGGCGTTCCTGGTTCCGTTCGCGTTCGTGCTGACGCCCAACGGGCAGGCCCTGCTCGGCCAGGGGCCGATCGGCACGGTGCTGGCGATGACGGCGGTCTCGGCGGTCGCGGTGGCCGCGCTGGCGATGGCCACCGGCGGGCTGAGCGGCGTGCCCGAGCGGCTGCTGGCCGCCTGCGCCGCCGTGCTGCTGCTGTTCCTCGAACCCGTCCCGATCGCGGCCGGCCTGGCCGTCCTGGCGGTCGCGGCTGCCGTACACCTCATCAGGAGAAGGAGAACCCCAGCGTGAAGCGGATCTTTGCGGTGCTCGCCGCGCTCGCCCTGATCGCGGGCTGCGGCGGTTCGGGGAACCGGCTGTCCGTCGCCACCGGCGGCACCACGGGCGTCTACTACGTCTACGGCGGCGGCCTGGCCGCGCAGCTGTCGAACAACATCGCCAACACCCAGGCCACCGCGTCCGTCACCTCGGCCTCGATCGAGAACATCAAGCTGCTGGCCACCGGCAAGGCCGACATCGGCTTCTCCCAGTCCGACACGGCGGCCGACGCGGTCGCGGGCACCGGCTCGTTCACCGGGAAGCAGCCGGTCAAGGCGCTGGCCCGGATCTACGACAACTACTCGCACGTGGTGGTGGCGCCCGGCGTCGCGGCGGAGAAGGTCGCCGACCTCAAGGGCAAGACGGTCTCGCTCGGCCCGCCGAACTCCGGCACCCAGGTCGTGGCCCGCCGCATGCTGGAGGCCGCCGGGCTGAACCCCGACAGCGACATCACCAAGCAGCAGCTGTCGATCAACGAGTCGGTGCAGGCGATCAAGGACGGCACCATCGACGCGTTCGTGTGGGTCGGCGGCCTGCCCACGGCCGGGGTGGTCGACCTGGCCACCACCAAGCCCGACATGAAGATGCTCGACACCAGCGACGTGCTGGCCGGGATGCAGACCAAGTACGGCAAGCAGTACGTGGGGCTCGACATCGACATGAGCGTCTACAAGCTCCAGGGCACGGTCAGGACGGTCGGCATCGCCAACGTGCTGCTGGTGCCCGACGCGATGCCCGAACAGCTCGCCTACGACATCACCCGGACCCTGTTCGAGAAGAAGGCCGAGCTGGTCAAGGTGCACCCGGAGGCCGAGAAGCTCGACCGGGCGCTGGCCCAGCAGGTGGAGCCGGTCGCGCTGCACCCGGGCGCGGCCCGCTACTACAAGGAGAAGGGCTGAGCAGGGCGGCCCTCGCGCTCGCCGCGCTCGTGCTGGCGGCCGGCTCCGGCGACGGGGCCGGCCGCCCGGCAGTCAACGGGCTGCCGCTGCCCGCCTCCGGCGTGTTCGCGCTCGGCTACGTGCACAGCGTCTACCGGGCGCCGTCGGCCGAGGTGTTCACGGCCGAGGGCCGCCGGTTCACCATGCGGGCGGTCGTCTCGACCGGCGGCGGCGTGCTCGACTACTACGCGCTGGAGGGCGAGCGCCGCCGCCTGCCGGGCGGCGGGTGGCTGCTGGTCCTGGCCGAGCCCGTCACGTACGAGGAGCTGCCGCTGCTGGCCACCCCGATCGGCCGGCGGACGCTGCTGGCCGGGGGCCGCTGCCTGCCGCTGCACCCGGAGCGGGGCGCGCGGGCGGTGCGCGTCGCGGTGGGGGCCGCCAGGGCCGGGCGGGGCGGCCCGTGCCCGCCGCCCTACAACCAGTCCCTCTTCTTGAACGCCGCGTACAGCGCCACCGAGGCCAGCGCCACCAGCAACAGCGACATCCAGAAGCCCCACGGCTGGCCCTCGCCGGGGTAGGGCACGTTCTGGCCGTAGAAGCCGGTGATCATGGTGGGGACGGCGATGATGGCGGCCCAGCCGGTCAGCCGCTTCATGATCTCGTTCAGCCGGAAGCCCTGCTGGGCCAGCCGCGTCTCGCGCATGTTGGCCACCAGGTCGCGCAGCGACTCCACCCATTCGGCGGTGCGCAGCACGTGGTCGTAGACGTCCTCGTAGTAGGGGGCCATGCCGGTGCCGGCGATCAGCTCCTGGTCGCGGCGGAGCAGCGTGGAGACGATCTCCCGCATCGGCACCGCGATCTTGCGGAACCTGACGGTGGTCTTGCGCAGCTCGTACATCCTGCGCTGGAGCTCGCGGCCGTCGGCGAGCCGCTCCTCGAACAGCTCGTCCTCCAGGTCCTCGGCCTGCTGGTCGAGCTCCTGCACGAGCGCGAAGTGCCCGTCGACGACGGTGTCGAGCAGCCCGTGCAGCAGGAACGCCACGCCGTGGGAGGCCAGGTGGGCGGCCTTGTCCCAGCGCCTGACGACCTCGCCGATGTCGAAGGCGGCGCTCTGCCGGACGGTCACCAGCGCGTTCGGGGTGATGAACACGTCGATCTCGACCGGCGCGAACCGCCCGCCGTCGAAGTGCACCGCGTGCACGGTGATGAACAGGTGGTTGTCGTAGATGTCCAGCTTGGGGCGCTGGTACTCGTGGAGCACGTCCTCGACGGCCAGCTCGTGCAGCCCGAGCTCCTCGCCGATCGCCGCGACCTCCTCCTCCGTCGGCGCGCAGAGGTCGAACCAGACGACGTTGCCCCGGTCGGCCACGTGGTCGGAGACCTCCGCGATGGGGAAGCCCTCCTTCACCAGACGGCCGTTCCTGTACAGACGGGTGCGCATTCAAAGGAGTCTGGCAAACCGCGCGGCGTTCCGCACCGCCGCGCCGCCCGGATCGTTGTTGAAGTAGACGTACGCGTCCCGCCAGCCGGACTCGCGGACCCGCCTGGCCCACGTCTTCAGGGACGTGTCGCCGTACGCGAAACCGGCCCGCCCCTCGTGCAGCCGCACGTAGCCCCAGCCGGCGGTGTCCCAGAACGGGTTGCGCGGGCGGCCGAGCCGGTCGGCCCAGCACAGCGCCGCCCCGCGCGCCTCCAGGACGGCGCGCGTCCCGTCCGTCCACCAGGACGGGTGCCGGAACTCCACCGCCACCCGCGTCCCGGCCGGGAAGCAGCGCAGGCACCGGTCCAGGCGGCCGAGGTCGGCCCGCAGCGTGGGCGGGAGCTGCAGCAGGATCGGCCCGAGCTTGCCGCCGAGCCCGGCGACGGCCGCCATCAGCCGGGCGACCGGCTCCTCCGGCTCGGCCAGCCGCCGGATGTGGGTGAGGAACCGGCTGGCCTTGACCGCCATCACGAAGCCGTCCGGGGTCCGCTCGCGCCAGGCGGCGAACGTGCGCGGCGGCGGCAGCCGGTAGAAGGCGTTGTTGCTCTCGACGGTGGCGAACTCGGCAGCGTACGTCTCCAGCCACAGCCGCTGCGGGACGCCCTCGGGGTAGAGCACGCCGCGCCAGTCGCGATACTGCCATCCGGAGGTGCCCACCAACGTGCCCATGCACACGGGCTACCCCACCCGCGCGGGTGCAGTACTGTCGCACTTCGGAGTCCTGAGGAGGCCTTGGGGGATGGGCGCTGACCACGCGCACGGCACACGGGTGCGCACGTCGCGGCGGGCCGTCGTGGCGACCCTGGCGGTGCTGGTGCCGCTGGCTCTGGCCACGCTCGTGGCGCTGGTGTGGCTGTGGCCCGAGGGGCGGCAGGAGGCGGCCCAGCAGCACGCGGGCTTCGAGCGGCTCACCGGCACGGTCACCGCCGTCGTGCTGGAGCCGTGCCCGGAGGACGCGCCCGAGGCACCCCGGCCCGACCCGGCGACCTGCGGCAAGGCGAGCGTGATGCTCGACGACGGCAAGACCGTGACGATGGCGCTGCCGAGCGCGCCGGGCTCGCAGCGGTTCGCGGCGGGCGACGCGGTCGTGCTCCTGCACCACGCCGAGGCGGAGCCGGGCACGCCCGCCTACCAGCTGTCCGACCACGACAGGACGAGCCCGCTGTGGCTGCTGGGCGTGGCGTTCACGCTGGCGGTCATCGCCTTCGGCCGATGGCGCGGGCTGACGGCGCTGGCCGGGCTGGGCATCACGTTCGTGCTGCTGCTGACGTTCGTGATCCCGGGCATCCTGGAGGGCAAGCCGCCCATGCTGGTGGCCATCGCGGGCGCGGCGGCCATCATGCTGACGGTCCTCTACCTGACCCACGGCTTCACCGCCGCCACCTCGATGGCGGTGCTCGGCACGCTGGCCAGCCTCACCCTGACCGGCGTGCTGTCCTACCTGGTGATCGGGTTCGCCAGGCTCAACGGCGTCACCGACGACAGCGCGTTCACGCTGGGCATGAGCCTGTCGATCGACACGCAGGGGCTGCTGCTGGCCAGCATCATCATCGGCGCGCTCGGCGTGCTCGACGACGTGACCGTCACGCAGGCCGTCACCGTCGCGGAGCTGGCCGCCGCCAACCCCTCCTACGGCTTCCGCCGCCTCTACCGGGCGGGCAGCCGGGTGGGGCGGGCGCACATCGCCTCCGTCATCAACACGATCATCCTGGCGTACGCGGGCGCGTCGCTGCCGTTGCTGCTGCTGTTCAGCGTCGGCGAGCAGCCGCTCGGCGAGGTGCTGACGACGCCCGTCATCACGCAGGAGATCGCCCGCAGCGTGGTCGGCACGCTCGGCCTGATCGCCGCCGTGCCGATCACCACGGCGCTGGCCGCGCTGGTCTCCAGCCGCCGCGACCCGCACGAGCACGACGAGCCGCCCGGCGACCCGCACCACCACCCGCCCGCGCCCGGCCACGCGCCGCCGCCCTCACGGGCACGGCACCGCCGGGCGGCGGATCAGAGCGCCTCCGCGCTCCCGCCGACGCGCAGCTTGCGCCGGGCGCGCTCGTAGAAGGTGGTGCCGAGCCGCACCACCTTGGCCGCGCCGGGCACCGCCGACACCGTGACGGTGTCACCCGGGCACAGGTGGCCGACCACCGCGCCGTCGAGCTCGACGGCCAGCCGCCCGCTGGAGGGCAGCA
>NZ_JAHKRO010000146.1 GCF_019396325.1 Nonomuraea ceibae | reverse complement strand
CCGCAAACGCTGGATCACCCGCTGGAAGGCCGCCTTGAACGCCTTCGCCATCACCTTCGACGGCCGCCTGACCCCGACCACTCGATAACTAATCAAGATCGAGATACACCGTTATCTAGACACACCCGACCTGAGCCTCAGCAGCCCCAGCTGTCGTGATAGACGCCGTAGACATTCAGGTAGTAGCCGAGTTCGACCTGCTTGTTCGCCGGGACGCAGAAATGCTGGTTGTCGGAAGACCTCCTGTAGGTGACCCAGATCCTCTCGCTGATGTCCTTGCAGTTGCGGTAGTACTCCGTTGAGCCCTTGGTGTAATGGCCGCACGTGTCGTCCGTGAGTGCGGTGGGTCGCATGCTGGTCGGCTGTGCAGCGGTCGGCGTGCCGACACTGGCGGCGGCGGGAAGCGTGACGGCTGCCGGGCCAAGGGCCAGGACGGTGACTGCGGTCAGCAGGGCAGCCTTGAGCTGAGCGTGCATGGGACTTCTCCTTATCGCACTTGCGGTGGGTGTCTACGATCACCGCTGTGTGGCACCAGCCAAGCCGGGCGGGAGTCGTGTCCAACAGGGCCTCGGACGGAGTCGGCCGAAGCGATCCACTTTGCGTCCACCCTTGGACAGGTGCAGGCACCGGAACTCGCGCGGCTCGACCTGGGCAGGGTAGGTCTGCTGCGACCTTCACCAGCGACGCCACGTACTTCAAGGAGGCGGTTTCTACACTGGCCCCCCTTAGGTGTACGTGGCCAAGATCTTGGTGACACGCGGTCTCGGGCCATTGATCAACTGGAAGTCTCCGGGCGTAGTGGAGTTGCCTACTTCACCACCACTCGGAGATCTTGATGGGTCACGCTGACGCCTGGCTGACGTTTCATGGCGGATACCTGCTGATTCGCCGTGTCGTGTACGGCGGTCGCCCGGTCGCGCGTGTGGGCTGAGCTCGGGGCCTGCCGCCGGTGCGGGCATCGGTGGATGCGCCGGTTCCGCGCAGAGGGCTGGAACGGCCTGCGCGAACGGCGCAGCGGCCCCGCTCCTGCCGGCACCGCACCCCCGACGCCACCAAGGTGCTGACCGCCCGCGCCCACCTGCGGGACTCGGCCCGCCTGCATCGCCCCGGCCATGGGAGTGTCGGCCTGGACCATCACCCGCGTCCTACGCCGCCACGGCGTGCCCATTCTGGCCGACTGCGGCTCCCTCACCGGCGCCGCGATCCGCGCCCGTCGCTATGAGCGCGCCGTACCTGGCGACATGATCGACCTGGGCATCACAAACTCGGCCCTGCTGGCCGAGCGCGTCGGACTGGAACGCGCAGACAAGCCGCCGGGCAGTCGGCCGACGGCAGGTTCCGCAGGATCATCCCTCTGGCCCGCTGACTGCGGCGCGGGCGGCGGCCTGCACCGCGCTGGGCGGGCAGGCGGGTCTCACCTCCGCACCACGCTCACCGTAGCGGCGATCCGGCCTACTCGCCCGTATGCCATCGAATTGCGGGCACACCCCTTCTTAGATCAGTTTGTAGTTTCTGAGCACGCCAGCCAATACTGCGCCCAAGATCGAAACCTGCCGCGGGCAGAGGTCAGCTTCGTCAGTGGAGGCCGTAGCGAGGTCGTGAGGCGCCGAACGCGGGGCTAGCGTCCAGAGGCGAGTCGCGGTTCAGGTGCGGCACCGTATCTGACGCGCCTGTCGGCCGGTGCTGATCCCGTCACCAGGCACACGCCAAGCCCAGCACGGCCAAGCGTTGAGGGTCGCGGCTGTCGCGGTGGACGTGAAGCAGACACCGACTCGGCCGGGGGAGCCTTCAGGCCCAGCTCTGCCGCTGGCTCGCAAGCCAGAAACGTCGCGTTGCCAGCGGGTCACGGCGGACGGATGAGACCCTTCTTCGAGGCCACAGCCACGGCTGAGGTGCGGGAATCCACGCCGAGCTTGGCGTAGATGTGCGCCAGGTGGGTCTTGACCGTGGTCTCGCTGAGGAACATCGCCTTGCTGATCTGCCGGTTGGACAAGCCGGCAGCCACATGGCTCAGGACCTCCAGCTCACGGGGGCTGAGCACGGTATCGGGAGCGCGGACGCGACCCAGCAGACGTGAAGCCACGCTGGGAGCCAGGGCGCTGGCTCCCGCGGCGGCCGAGCGGATGGCGGCGTGCAAATCGTCCGAGGGCGCGTCCTTGAGCAAGTAGCCGATCGCGCCCGCTTCCACGGCAGCCACGATGTCCGCGTCGGTGTCGAAGGTCGTCAGGACCAGGACCCGGGGACCGTTCAGCTCGACAATCCGCCGGGTCGCCTCGCTGCCGTGCATACTCGGACCCAGCTGAAGATCCATCAGCACGACGTCCGGTCCGAGCGTCTTTGCCAGGTTCACACCCTCCTCGGCAGTGGCGGCCTCGCCGACCAGTTCGAAGTCGGGCTGCCCGGCCAGCATGGCGCGAAGGCCGGAACGGACCACAGGGTGATCGTCGACCAGGATGAGCCGGATCACACCGCCTCCCCTCGCGGTAGTGGCAGCGTGGCCACGATGGCCGTTCCTTCTCCAGGAGACGATTCCACTGCGAGCGCGCCCCCGAGAGTAGCTACTCGTTCGCGCATAGCCCGCAGGCCGTATCCAGTTCCCGGCGCCTGTCCGAGGGGTCTACGCGGGTCGAATCCGCGGCCGTCGTCGTAGACGTCCAGCATGACGGCGTCGCCCATATAGGTGAGGGTCACGCCGGCATGTGCGGCGCCGGAATGCCGGCCAACGTTGCCCAGGGCGCCCTGCGCGACACGAAGCAGCGTCGCGTCGTAGTCGGCGGGCAGCGGGAACGGGATGCCAGAGATTGCGAAACGCGCCTGGATGGAGGTCCCGGCCAGGGCCGAGTCGCCGATCCTGCGCAATGCCGCAATCAGCGATGATTGCTGCAGCGCCGGCGGGGCCAGAGCTCGCACGAAGTTCCTTGCCTCCTCCAGATTCTCCTTCGCCGCGTCGGTCGCCTCGACAATGCGGCGCTCCGCTTCCGCTGGTTGTTCGGCGAGGTCGCGGCGGGCGGCGCGCAACAGCAGGATGATGCTGGACATGCCCTGCGCCAGGGTGTCGTGAATCTCCCGGGCGAGGCGTTCGCGCTCGGCCAGCCTGGCGGCGTCGCTTTCCGCTTCGACGAGCTTGCCACGGGTACGGATCAAGTCGTCGATCAGCAGGCGGCGCTCCTCGCTCTCGGCGTGAAGCGCCTTGTAGACCATCGCCATGAGGGTCGCCACGACGGCACCGATCGTGGGCCCGATGACCTGTGCGGCGGTCAACCGGTCCTCGTGCCAGGCCGCAGCCAGGATCGCCGCCACGGTCAGCACCGCTACTCCGGGCAACGCGACGGCCAGGGACAGCAGGTGGAGGTAGGCGAAAAAGAGCGGGAAGGCCAGCCAGACGAACTGCTGGGCGGTCAATGCGAGAGCCGCCCACCCGGCCGTGATCAGCACCAGCCACAGTCGCCCTAACCGCAGGTGAACCGGCCCGCCGAAGTGCGGCAATCGCCCCTCGATCACCAGGCCTGTCGCGTACAGGGCTCCGAGCAATGCTCCACCCAGCGCAGGCAGGGACTGTCCCTGCCGGGCGACTCCAGCAACCGCGATCATCAGGAGGGTCGCGAAGGTGCCGTGGATGGCCCACCGAAGCAGCCGGAGAGCGGGTGGGAACGGGTAGTCAGCCATGTCTCGCTCAGCGTATGCAACAGCGCTCCCCGCCACATCATGCAAAAGAACGATTGCGGCCCGACCGAGTGCACGATGTACGCAGACGTCGAGAGGGCGGAAGCTGAAGCAGTCATGTTGGCTTCGCTTGCAACGGGGGACGCGCCGTGTTTGTGGCGCTCAGAGATCTACGCTTCGCCAAGGGACGGTTCGCACTGATGGGCGCCGTCGTCTTCCTCATCACTCTGCTGGTAACGATGTTGTCCGGTCTGACCGCCGGCCTGGCGCAGGAGAATATCTCGGCGGTGGAGAACCTGCCCGCCGACCACATCGTTTTCGCCAGCGGCGACAAGCCTGCCTTCGCCGACAGCCGCATCACCGATCGAACCTGGAAGAACTGGCAGAAGGTAAGCGGAGTCACCGCAGAAAGACTGGGCGTCTCCATGTCGAGGCTTACCTTTGGTAACGATCAGAGCACGCAAGCGGCCCTCTTTGGCGTCCAGCCGGGAGGCGAACTCGCGCAGGGGCGACCGGTCAGCACTGGGAAGGTCGTCCTATCCGCCGCGCTGGCAACAGACAGCGGGCTGAAAGCCGGAAACACTGTACGAATCTCCGGCAAGGACTTCATCGTCGCTGGAATCGGGGGCGATGCCTCCTACAGTCACACCCCGGTTGCCTGGATCGGCATTGACGATTGGGAGTGGATGGGCCGGCAGGCCGGCGCTGACACGGTGGCCACCGTCTTGACTCTGCGCACCAGCGAGGCCACAGAACTGTCGGTGGCCGACACCAAGCTCGGTACCACGACCGTCCCGTTGCCCGACGCTCCTGCCGCAATTGGCTCCTTCTCATCCGAGAACGGTTCGCTGCAGCTCATGCGCGGTTTCCTGTTCGCGATCTCCGCCCTGGTCATCGGCGCGTTCTTCACCGTCTGGACGATTCAGCGGCGTGGCGACGTCGCTGTGCTCAAGGCGCTGGGCGCGAGCGCGGGCTACCTGCTGGCTGACGCGCTTGCCCAGGCCGTCATCGTGCTGCTGCTCGGTGCCGGTGCCGGTGGGGCGGTCGGCGCGGCGCTCGGCGCGCTCGCCGAAGGCACCGTCCCGTTCGTGCTCTCGGTGACCACGACTGTGGTGCCGGCTGCGGTGATGATCCTGCTCGGCGCCGCCGGTGCCGCGCTGGCCATCCGCAAGATCACCTCTGTCGACCCTCTGATCGCGCTCGGAGCCTCCCGATGACACTCAAGCTCACCGACGTCGTCCTCACCTACCCCGACGGTGGGCGCGTCCTGACCGCGCTCGACCGGGTCAGTTTGTCCGTTGAACCGGCAGAGTTCACCATCGTCGTCGGCCCATCGGGCTCGGGCAAGTCGAGCCTGCTCGCCGTCGCTGCCACCCTCATCACGCCCGATTCGGGCACCGTCAGCATCGTCGGACAGGACGTCTCTCGGACCGGCCAGGGCAAGCGCACCAAGGTCCGTCGCGACCACATCGGCATCGTGTTCCAGCAGCCGAACCTGCTGCCATCGCTCAGCGCGCTCGACCAGCTCTTGACGATGGCTCACCTGGCGGGGCAATCCCCCCGTGGCGCGACCAAGCGGGCAAGGGAATTGCTGCACGCCGTAGATCTCGCCGGCAAGGAGCACAAGCGCCCGCACCAACTGTCCGGAGGCGAACGCCAGCGGGTCAACATTGCCCGCGCACTGATGAACGCACCCGAAATCCTGCTGGTCGACGAGCCCACCAGCGCACTCGATCACCACCGGGGCAACCAAGTCGTGTCCTTGCTGGCCGACCTCACCAGGAACAACAACCTGGCCACGGTGATGGTCACGCACGACCTGGCTACCCTGGCCATGGCGGACAGCGTTCTGACCATGACCGATGGCAGGCTCACTGAGGGAGTTGCGGCACCGGTTGCTTGACCGCACTCCAGGACAGCTTCGACCGCTTACGCAACAGAGCTTTTTCGAGGAACACGGACGTTGCCAAGGGCAATGCCCCCACGCTCGGCTCTCGGCATCATTGTGGGCGCCTGGGGCGGCTCTGTGCGCAGCGGAACCACCATTTGCGCCCTCCCCGTACCAACAAGATCGGCCTCACGCCCCTTCTGCGCCCCGCCGCATTCGGCGGGGCAGCAAGGGTCCAAACCCGCCGAGCGGGGTGTTCACGGCTCGTGGGGCTTGGCGAACAGGCGTGCGACGAGTTCACCACGGCTGAAGGTCTCCGCCTTGCCGAATGCGGCCTTGAGGTGGCCGCGAACGGTGTTGGGAGAGATGAGCAGGTCCGTAGCGATCTCGGCGGTGGACAGGCCCCGCGTCACCAGATGAGCGACCTGGAACTCCCGGGTGTCAGCCCGTACGCCTGTGCGACGATGACCGCCAGGTCGGCGGCGGGGGCTCGATGACGAGCGTTGTCGGGACTGGCCGTCGGCCGGGGCCGCCCAGGCCTGAGGCGCGGCAGGTCAGCCAGCGCCGGCCGAGGGTTCGGATGCGGACGTGGCACTGCCGCGATCGTGTCCTCGGGAGGCCGCCCGCGCCTCGAGCGCTGCAACGGGCGGGAGGACCCGAGTCAGCTTGCCCGTTTCCGACGTCCGCCAATCCCACCATTTGAGGGGTCGCCTCCCGCCGATCTTCCTCCAGGAGGGATGGAGCGGCGTCAGGCAATCCACGGGGCTCAAACGACCTTTCGGACGAACTTGGAGGAACGTCATGCGTATCGCCATCCTCGGAAAAGCGCCGCCGCGGTCGGCCGCTGGACGCGCTGGCTCATAGATGGGGCCGGGGCAGGTGACCGAGTTCGAGCTCTCCGCGCACCTGGGGACGGCAGGCTGGGCGCGGTGCTGCTGTCGTGCCTGCGTTGGCCGCCGTGCCCGGTGGTCGTGGTGCCCGCGACCCGGCTCGGATCTCCTCAGCCGGTCAGGGGGGAGCTGGCCGAGGCGCGGTAGAGCTTCTCCAGGCTGCTGGCGAGAGCGAGGTTCGCGGCCGTCAGCGTACGCACCTGCTCCTCCAGGTGGTCGAGCCGCTTCTTCAGCGCCAGCAGTTCAGCGTCGACTTGCGGTGATTCCATGAGCATCCGTCCGCCGATCATGACACTCCACCTTTCCGTTGGGCCAATCACAGGGTGGATGCTGCACGAGGCGACGAGAAGCGGCGAACGTCCTCGGACGCGGGGACCAAAGGCACTCGCGGCCCTTGATCCATCCGTTCGCCCTCGAGCGAAGGGACCTTCTCCTCTGGGGCCGGAAGTCGGCCGGACGTGTGCTGTAGGCGGCATCGAAACCATGCCGTCCGATCGCGCACAGAGAGGACAGGGCCATGAGCAATATGATCGTCGTAGGAGTCGACGGGTGGAAATCGTCGTACGCCGCCCTCGATTGGGCGGCAGATGACGCCGCTCGGCGCGGGCTGGGCGTGCGGATCGTGCACGTACGCGAGCCGTGGGCGGTTGAGCACCCGCTGAACGCGGCCAGCGATCAACAGACGCTGACCGAGTGGTGCGAAGCTCTGGTACGGGTGGCGGCGGAACGGGTTCAGGTCCGGCAGCCAGGTCTGGCGGTGGCCACGTCGGTGGTCACGGGTGCGGTGGCAGAGAGGCTGAGGGACGCCTCACGCGACGCTGACACCGTGGTTCTGGGCAGCCGCGGCCTGGGCAGGCTCGCCGGGCGGGCGCTCGGCTCGGTCGGGCTGGCACTGGCCGGTCGCGTCTCGGGCCCGGTCGTCATCGTGCGGGAGGTGGCCCCAGTGGCGTTCGACGAGGTCGTCGCGGGATTCGACGGGTCGGCCGGTGCCGAAGCCGCCCTCGCGTACGCCCTGGCGCAGGCACAGATCCGGGGCGCGCGCCTGCGGGTGATCTACGCCGTGCAGGCGCCCCACCCCGGGGGCCACAGGTCCACACCGGCGGGCCCCACCGCGCAGGAGGTCGCGGAGCGGCTGGCGCCGTGGCGTCAGAAATACCCGGACGTCGAGCTGACTGAGACGGTGGTGGCGGGCGCTCCGCCGGTGATTCTCGCTCGAGCCTCGCGCCAGGCAGATCTGGTCGTGGTCGGGTCTCGGGGACTCGGCGCGTTGGCTTCCGTCGTCCTCGGCTCGGTGAGCCACGGCCTTCTGCTTCGAGCCCACTGCCCGGTCGTTGTGATTCCACCATCGGGGACGCGGTCATGACGGTGATCGTCGCGCCACCTCAGGTTACCGGCCAAGCCAACGAAGATTGGCAGGAGCTGCAGGCCGAGACGGCAGACGCTCCCGCGTTCGAGCCAGGGCAGGCGGACCGGCTGCCCTGGCCGGCGCGGCGCTGGGTGCTGCACGCCATCGAGCCGGGTACGCCGTTGCTGCGCTCGGTGGTCCTGGTGACGCGTGGACAGATCAGGCTCGGCCGCGGCGGCGGTTCGACGCGGTGCAGGTGCTGTCCCCGATGCGGGGATTTCGTCTGGGAGGCCAGAACTTGGCTGGGACCGGTGCCAGTACGGGGCTTCGGCCGCAACCGCGGGGGAGCGGGGGAGATGCGGAGGCAGGTGCTCGAAACCGTCCCGGTGATGTCCGGTTCGGGGCCGGACATCACCGGGAGCGCGGCTGGGCGGTTGGCGTACGAGTTCGTCCTGGCGCCTGCCGCGGCGCTCGATCTGCGCGTCCGGTGGACGGCTGTCGACGACCGCGGGTGATCGCCAGCCTGCCTGCCGGGGACGAGGACTATGACGTGACGCTGAACGTCGATCCTCTCGGCGTTTTCGCCAGGGTCACGGTGGAGCGGTGAGGCAATCCGGGCAAGGACGGATACGGCCTGCATCCCTTCGGGGTGGAGTGCGGGCCCTCCCTACCCGGCGTCACAAGCCGTGAATACGGCGACCGGTGACCCGATGCGGGATGATCCGGATGTAGAGCTGGCGGTCGCCGCCCGCCCACGGGGTGACGTCAGCTGCGGCGATCTTGTCAGCCTCGTCCTCGGGCACGTGGTGTGCCGGGCCTTGGACGAGGACGCTCCAGCCCTGCCGCCGGGCCTCGTCGATCCTGTCGATCTCGAAGGCGATCTTGATTTCCACGCCCGTCAGCCCTGTGCGCAGATCCTGGTCCATCGGACCGCCGTAGGCCGTACGGAAGATGACGGCGCCGTCGTGCATCTTGTAGTTGACGGGCAGGACCGTGGGCCCGTGGGAGCCGTTGAACGCCACCCGGCCGATGCCGCCGGACGCGATCAGGCGCAGACATTCCTCGGGCTCCAACACCTTCAGCTCCGGGTTGGCCATGGTACGGCCGCCGCCTGGCGCCCGGTCGTGGCCGCCACCCAGCAGGTCCTCGACCGTGGTCTCCAAGGCGCCGGCCAGGCGGGTCATCGTGCCCCTTTCCGGGACGTCCGGGTGGCTCTCCAGGTACTGGAGGTAGCCGGCGGACAGGTCCGCGCGGTCAGCGAGTTGCTCAAGGGTGAGGCCCAGGCGCTCGCGGTGATAGGTGAGGCGGTGTCCGAAGTCGCCGGCTCCAGGCATGCGTATCTCCTCCATGATGATGGTGCGGGCGGCGCCGCGGGGCAGGGTGACGCCGTCGATGCGGGTGCGGTCGTGGTCGGTGTCGATGGCGAGCCGCCTGCCCCGGAATGCGATCGTCAGTGACAGTGTGCCGAGCCGCTCGGGCAGCAACGGGTTGAGGCGCAGGCCCTCGCGGCGGGGCTCCAGGCCGAGATAGCAGCGCTGGAGCAGGTCGAGCGTGCCGGCCATGGCGCCGAGGTGGATGCCTTCCGCGGTGGTGCCGCCCTGCACGTCTTGGACGTCACTGAACAGGGCTTCGGTGAAGAACTGCCAGGAGCGTGCCCGGTCGGAGCGGGCCAGCACCCAGGCGTGCACGACGGCGCTGAGGGTGGAGCCGTGGCTGGTGCGTCCGAGGTAGTAGGCGATCGTGCGCGGGATGAGGCCGGGTTCGGCCGGGTAGCCGAGCTGGTGCAGGATGTCCAGCAGCTCGTCCGCGGTGAGCAGGTAGAACAGCATGAGCGTGTCGGCCTGCTTGGAAGCCCGGTAGCGGTTGACGTCGTCACCGTCAGCCTCCAGTGCCCGGTCCAGCCGCCGCACGCCGCGGTAGCGGGCCCAGTCGAGCTCGGCCAGGTCGGCGTAGCCGGTGAACTGGCTGATCACGCCGTCGTGGAAGTCGACGCGCATGTGGCGGGTGATGTCCTCCCAGCGTTCGGCTTCCTCGGGGCCGGCTTCGCCGAGTTCGAGCGCCCGTCGCAGCAGCCACACGGTCATGATGTTGGTGTAGGCGTTGTTGTCCAGCCCGACGGAGGCGGCGCCCGGATAGGCGGTGTGATACTCGTCCGGCCCCATCACCCCACGAACCTCGTAGCGGTCACCGACGCGTACGGCCAGGGAGGCGAAGAACCGGGCGATCTCCACGATCAGCTCGGTGCACCACGACGGCATCGAGCCGGTGGCGAGGTAGTACTGCCAGACGTTGTAGGCGATCGCCAGGCCGACGTGCCGTTGCAGGTGGGAGACGTCGGGCAGCCAGCGTCCGGAGGCGGGGTTGAGGTGCCAGGTCTGGGTCTCCTCACGCCCGTCGCTGCCGCTCTGCCACGGGAACATCGCGCCGTCGAAGCCGGCGGCACGAGCCGCGGCCCTTGCCTCCGGGAGCCGCCGCCACCTGTAGCGCAGCAGGGCCAGGGAGATGTCGGGGAGGCGCAGGTTCAGCCAGGGGAGCACGAACAGCTCGTCCCAGAACACGTGGCCCCGATATGCCTCTCCGTGCAGGCCGCGGGCGGGGACGCCGACGTCCAGGTCGGCGGTGTGCGGCGACAAGGTCTGCAGAAGGTGGAAGACGTGCAGGTGAACGATCTGCGACAGCTCGGGCCCGTCCACGTCCAGCTCCGCGTGCTCCCACAGCCGTTCCCAGGCCGCCGTGTGCCGGGACAGCAGCTCGTCGAAGCCGGGGGCCTGCCGTGTCCGCCGCAGGGCTGCCGACAGAGGGTCGTGGACGGCCACGTCGCGAGACGTCACCAGTGACACGATCTTGGTCACCGTGCGGGGCTCGCCTTCGGCCAGGTCAATCACATGATGGCTGGCGATGTGATCGGACTCGCCGATGACCTCGCCCGGGGCGGGCGCGTCCATCCGCGCCACCAGGGCGACGGTGATACGGGAGGAACGGGTGACAGCGGACAGCCAGGCCAGGCCGTCGTCCTCGCCGGCGGCGTGCCCGGCCAGGTGGTCGCCCCGCAGGTCGCGGTATCGGGCGACGCCGCAGTTGGTCACGCGGCCGTCGAGCGTGGCGCGCACGCGCAGCGGGCCGGACCAGTTCTCGGCGGTGAAGGTGGTCTCCAGCGCGGCCAGCCAGGGGTCGGCCATGGAGACCAGGCGGCGCTGCCGTACGCGAGTGATGCGGCCGTGCTCGTCACGGCAGCGCAGCCGGCGCAGCAGGATTCCGCGCCGTAGATCGAGTTCTTGGCGGTAGTCGAGCAGCTCGGCCCGCTCGGGACGGAACCAGCCGGCGCCGGGGGTGGCGAACGTCAGCGGCAGCCAGTCCGGCAGGTTGACCATGTCCTCGTTGGTGACCGTCCGCCCGGCGACCGTCGAGGCCAGGCGGTCGTAGCAGCCGGCAGCGTAGGTGCCGGGCGTGCGCTCATCGCCGTCCGGGGTGGCGCCACGGGTGGCGAAGCGGCCGTTGCCCAGCGTGCAGAGTGCTTCACGCAGTCCTTCGGAGGCCGGGTCGTAGCCATCGTAGGTGAGCAGCCACGCGTTCATCGACGCTCCAGGGGAACGCGGCCGGTGACTGTCAGCTCGGCCAGGTCGGCCACGACGGCGTCCGCTCCGGCCGCGCGCATCGCGACCTCCTGGGACCCGGAGCGATCCACTCCGACGACCATGGCGAAGCGGCCCCTGCGGCCGGCTTCGACGCCGGGCAGGGCGTCCTCCACCACCGCGGCTTCTGCGGCGGTCAGTTCCATGCGGCCTGCGGCTTCCAGGAACAACGCCGGGTCGGGCTTGCCCGGCAGCCCGAGCCGGGCCGCGTCGTTGCCGTCGACCAGCACGTCGAACAGGTGGATGAGGCCCGCGGAGGTGACGACCGCCCGGCAGTGCCTGCTGGCCGACACCACCGCGGTGCGGCAGCCGCGCCGGCGCAACTCGTGCAGCAGGGTGACGGTCGAGCCGAACGCGGCGACCCCGTGCTCGGCCACCCGCCGGACGAACAGCGCGTCCTTGGCCTGCCCGAGCCCATGCACGGTCGGCGCTCCGGGATCGTCGCCCGGCCCGCCCTCCGGCAGCGTGATGCCGCGAGAAGCCAGGAACGTGCGCACCCCGTCCAGGCGAGAGCGCCCATCGACGTGGCGCAGGTAGTCGGCGCGGATGTCGAACGGCGCGGACCGGCCGCGCAGGAACCGGTCGAACACCTGCTTCCAGGCAGCGGCATGCACCCGAGCGGTGTCGGTCACCACGCCGTCGGTGTCGAACACGACGCCACGCAGCGTCGTCAGGTCGAGGAAGGCCATGGCGGTCACGCTACCCACGTGTCCTGGTGTCAGACAGGGCCCTTCGCCCCTTGCACCGGCGACCTCCGGCCCTGCAATGGCGACAGGTGGGCAGGTTGCGATGGAGAGGAGGACAGAGGAGGAAGCATCATGATCGTTGTTGGTGTCGACGGCTCGGTGACCGCGCGCGCCGCCGTCGAATGGGCCGTCAATGACGCGTTTCGCATGCGATTGCCGCTGCGGATCGTGCACGCCGTGAACCGCGGGCCGTATCAGATTGCCCGATTCCCTGAGGCCGGGCTCTCCGACGCGCTGCTGCGCGAGGGCCGGCGGATCCTTCACGAGGCGGCCGCGCTGGCGCGGGAACGCCAGCCGACCGTCGAGGTGACCACGCAGAACATCGAGGGCACGCCCGCCGCGGTCCTGCGCGAGCTGGACAAGGAGGCCGTCGAGATCGTGCTGGGCAGTCGAGGGCTCGGCGGGTTCGCCGGCGCCCTGATGGGTTCGGTCAGCACGCACGTGGCCGGACACGCTCACTGTCCCGTTGTGGTGATCCGCGCCGGGCAACGGCCTGCGAGAGGAGAGATCGTCGTCGGTATGGACGACTCGCCCGGGTGCGAGCCCGCGTTGGCCTACGCCTTCGAACAGGCCAGGCTGCGCGGAGCCGCTCTTCGGGTGGTGCACTCCTGGCAGTTGCCGGTGCACGCCTTCGCACCGGAGGTGTCCTACGACCTGGACGAGATCCGCACTGCACAGCATCGCGTCGTCGAGAACCGCGTGGCGGCCATCACCGGGGACCACCCCGAGGTGGCGGTCGTGTGCGAGGCCCCGTCGGCGCATCCCGTGGACGCGCTCGTCTCGGCATCCGAGCAGGCCGACCTGCTGGTGGTGGGCTCGCACGGCCGCGGAGCCGTAGGAGCGATGCTGCTCGGCTCGGTGAGTCGTGGCGTCCTGCACCACTCACGCTGCCCGGTGGCCGTCGTCCGGGGATGAGGGACTTTGGCCCTGCTCACGCGGGCCGTTCGCCGCTGCCGATCCCGCTCGCGACGCAGGAACGTGAAAGGTGGGAAAGCGAGGAGGAACATCATGTCGATCGAAGTCAAGGACGTCATGGGACGCGTGGCCATCGCCGTGTCGGAGGGGGCGTCGTTCGCCGAGATCGTCGCCGCGATGAGGCGGTACGCGGTCGGCGCCGTGACCGTCATCGACGCCGACCGGCGCCCGGTGGGCGTGGTGTCGGAGGACGACCTGCTGCTCAAGGAGACCGACCCGGTACGTCACCCTGTGTCGATCTACGAGTCGAGGCGGCAACGGCAGGAGCACCGTAAGGCCGCGGCGGTGACAGCAGCCGAGCTGATGACCTCACCGGCGATCACGGTCACGCCAGGTACGCCGGTGCGTGACGCGGCACGCCTCATGCACGCCAAGCGCATCAAGCAACTGCCGGTGATCGACCCGGTGACGGGCCGCGTAACCGGCACTCTGCACCAACACGACGTGCTGAGGGTCTTCACCCGTCCGGTCGCGGAACTGGAGACGGAGATCAGGGCCGTGCTCCCGCGCCCGGAAGCGTTCTCCATCGAACTCGACGCCGGTGTCGTGAGGATCAGCGGCAGGGTCGAGTGGAAGTCCCAGGCCATCGCCCTCGTGGAAGCGGTTCGTGCTGTCGAGGGGGTCGTCGACGTGGTCAGCGAGGTGGCATGGGACAAGGAAGACCTGCTCACCGTTCCGCCGCTGTTCTGAGAGCCGGCAAGCGACGCGGAGGTGCGAGTCCAGCGCTGGAGGGGAGAGGAACCGGCGATGCCTTCGGTCGTGACGTGCTGAAATCAACACCCGTGGAGGTGTACACATGACCGTCCATACCGCCAAGAACGCGCTGGAGGCGGCCGTTGAGGCGGCCCGCTGGGCGCCGTCGGTGCACAACACCCAGCCCTGGACCTTCGCTCTGTCCGGAGAGGAAGTGAGTCTGAAGGCCGACACCGACAGGAAGCTTCGTGTCAGCGACGCAGCCGGCCGCGAACTGCTGATCAGCTGCGGCGCCGCGCTGTTCACCATGCGCACCGTGCTGCGCCTGGAGGGCTACCAGCCTCTCGTCCGCGTTCTGCCCGACCCCGACAGGCCGTCGCTGCTCGCGACAGTCCGGCCGGGCCGCGAGGCGCAGGCCGACGACACCACCCGGATGCTCGGCGGCGAGATCGAGCGGCGCCGCACGCATCGAGCCGGCTTCGCGGACGTGCCGGTGCCCGACTCGCTCCTCGACTCGCTCGTCAGAGCCGCGATGAGCGAGGGCGCCACGCTGACGCCCGTCCGTTCACCGGACGCGGTGGCCGTCCTCGCGGCGCTCACCCGGGCGGCCCAGGGCGTGCAGTCCCAGGACCGGCGCTTCAGCCTGGAAGTCATCCGCTGGGCCCGCCCGCCCGGCAGCAGCCGAACCGACGGCGTGCCCGCCGAGGGCTACCCGCGCCAAGCGGCACGTACCGAGCCGCACTTCGCGCAGCGCGACTACGCCTGGCGCCACGACTGGGGCGCGCAGACCGATCAAGGCGCCGCGACATCGACCGGCGTCGTGACCCTGCTCACCACCACCGGTGACGGCCGCCAGGAGTGGATCGCCGCAGGCCAGGCGCTGCAGCACGTGTTGCTGCTGGCCAGCGCGCACGGCGTCAGCGCGGCCTTTCACACGCAGGCCCTGGAGATGGACCTGCTGCGTGAGTTCCTCCGCCATGAGCTCTGCGCTGGCGAGCACCCACAGATGATCATGCGGCTCGGGGTCAGCTTCGAGGCCAAGGATTCCGTACGGCGCCCCGTGCCAGATGTCGTGGAGTGAGGCCCAAGGTCCTTTCCGGCCGGGCCTTGCGGCACTGCCCGACGTGGGCTGGAGCCGATGTGATGGAGATGCGAAGGAAACACTCCATCACTTCAGGAAGGGGGCCGTCATGGCCGCCACTACTCAGCAACCCGTCGTGCGCCGTCACATCGCTGCCGAGGCGCGGCGTCCGGTCGATGTCGTGTGGGCGGTCGCCCGGATCGCGCTCGGCTGGATCTTCCTGTGGGCGTTCCTGGACAAGACGTTCGGGTGGGGGTTCGCCACACCGGCCGGTAAGGCGTGGATCGCGGGTGGGAGCCCGACGACGGGGTTCTTGAAGGGCGCCGGCGAGAACGCGTTGGGCGGGTTCTTCGCCGGGCTGGCGGGTCAGGCGTGGGTGGACTGGCTGTTCATGGCCGGTCTGCTCGGGATCGGTGCCGCGCTCGTCCTGGGGGTCGGCCTGCGGGTCGCCGCGATCGCCGGTGGTCTCCTGATGGTGCTCATGTGGGCGGCGGCGCTGCCACTGGACACCAACCCGTTCCTGGACGACCACCTCGTCTACGCGATCGTGCTGGCCGGCCTGGCGCTGGCCGACGCCGGGACCGCGCTCGGCCTGGGCAAGCTGCCGATCGTGCGGCGCAACGCCTGGCTCCGGTAGTGTGCACCACCCGACGCCCACCCCCGACGCCACGGGGGTGGGCGTCGCGCCGTCCGGCGACGCTGCGGACACCTGTGGACTGCAGGCGAACGTCATCGCGGTTCGGGACCTTCGTCCCCTCCGCTGATGCTCCGTCGGCGTCACAGTAAGAGTCGCGCCTATCGATCAGGACCGGGAGTGACCGTGATGACCGACGCACAAGCCGCATCCAGTCGGCGTGACTACCTGAGCGACTACCTGGCCCGAATCGGGGGCACCGCTCTGCTCAGTGCAGACGAGGAAATCGAGTTGGCCAGACGGATCGAGGCGGGGACATACGCCGCCCGCCTCATCGAACAAGGCTCCGCAACCCCCGATCTACAGGCCGTCGTCGCGGACGGCCGGGCCGCCAGGAAGCACATGATCGAGGCGAACCTGCGGCTGGTGGTGTCGGTCGCCATGCGCTACGCACGCCGCGGCATGTCGCTCGCAGACGTGATCCAGGACGGCAACCTGGGACTGATCGAGGCCGTCGAGCGGTTCGATCACGCCAGGGGCAACAGGTTCTCCACTGTGGCCACCTGGTGGATCCGCAAAGCCATCCAGCGAGGACTCGAACACGCACACGTGGTGCGTCTGCCGATGGGGGTCCAGGCCCAGCTGAGGAAGGTCAGCCTCGCCGAGGCCGCGCTCACGCACCGGTTCGGCCGCATGCCGGCGGAGCGAGAACTGGCCGAGGAGACCGGGCAGGAGCCGGCCAGACTGGCTTTCCTCCGGCAGGTGCCTCAGGAATGCGCCAGCCTGGACCTGGCGGTAGGAGAGGGGCGTCACGTGACGACGCTCGGAGACCTGATGGTGGACACCCGAAGCCCTTCGGCTGCCGATCTCGTGGAGCGAGAGGCGCTGAAGGTGCTGCTCACGTCACTTGTGGACGGGCTGGCGCCCCGGCAGGCGCTGATCTTGCGGTTGCGATTCGGCCTGGACGGGCGCCCGGAGCACACGCCTCGGCAGATCGCCGACATGCTCGGGCTGACCCCCTTCTGGGTGCGCCAGCTGGAGAAGGAATCGCTTGAGCGGATTCGGAAGCATGGAGTCAGGCGGGGCCTGCTCGCTTGGGCATCGTGATCCCGTGATCAGTGCCCACCAGTTCAGCGCTGATGCCACGACACCGTCACCTCGGCGACGTCGCTGAAGGAGGTGTTCCGGTGCTCCGCCACCACCGGAAGGCGGGGGGTGGGCGCCGGGATTCCCGGGTGGCAGACTGATCAGCATGTCGGATAGCGAGCATCGTGCACTGATGCCCCAGATGCGGCTGGATGAGCTGCTGGCCGAGCTGCAGACTCGGCTGAACGCCGTGCTTTCCACGCGGGATCGGGTGCATGCGCTGCTCGAAGCCGTGGTGTCCGTGGGCAGCGATCTGGACCTGGAGACAGTGCTGCGCCGGATCGTGGAAACTGCGACCAAACTGGTGGACGCCAGCTACGGCGCACTGGGCGTTGTGGGTGAGGAGAGCACGCTGCTGCAGTTCATCCCGGTCGGGCTGAGCGAGGAGGAGATCGCCAGGATCGAGCACTGGCCGCACGGGCTCGGCTTGCTCGGCCTGCTGATCAAGGATGCCCGGCCGCTGCGGATGGGCAAGATCTCCGACCACCCCGAGTCGTACGGGTTCCCGCCCGGTCATCCGCCGATGGGCACCTTCCTCGGCGTCCCGGTACGGGTGCGCGATGAGGTGTTCGGCAATCTCTATCTGACGGAGAAGCGCGGCGGCGGTGAGTTCGACGAGGAGGACGAGGCGGTCGTCATCGCGCTGGCCACCGCCGCAGGTGTTGCCGTGGAGAATGCCCGGCTTTATGAGGAGTCGCGGCGGCGCGAGACCTGGCTGCAGGCGTCGGCCGAGGTGACCACGAGCCTGCTGTCCGGGGCCGACCCCCGGCAGGTGCTCACCACGATGGCGGCGCGGGCCCGCGAGATGTGCGACGCGGACCTGGTCCAGGTGCTGCTTCCCGGGCCGTCGGAAGATTCGCTGAAGGTGGATGTCATCGAAGGCGAGGGCGCGGACGAACTGCTGGACGCAGAGTTCGAAATCTCGGCCACGCTTGCGGGCGAGGCGTTCACCCGAGGCGAGCCGGTCGCGGAGAAGAACTTGCAGCAGGCCCCCTACCCTGAGTCGCCGTTGCGCCGGCTGGGGTACGGGCCTGGGCTCATGGTGCCGCTGGGAGCCGCCACGTCGACACGCGGGGTGCTCGCGCTGGCCAAGCGGAGTGGGCGGCTGCCGTTCAGCGACGCCGACCGGCAGATGCTGCAGTCGTTCGCCGGACAGGCGGCGATCGCGCTGGAACTGGCCGAGGCCCGCCGCGACGCCGAACGGCTCGGCCTGCTGGAGGACCGCGACCGGATCGCCAAGGACCTGCACGACCTGGTCATCCAGCGGCTGTTCGCGACCGCCATGACGTTGATGAGCACGGTCCGGCTGGTCGAGCGGCCGGAGGCGGGCAAGCGGCTGCAGCACGCCATCGACGAGCTGGACGAGACCATCCGGCAGATCCGCTCGTCCATCTTCGCGTTGCAGGGAACGCGCGAGGACTCCGCGCCCAGCCTGCGGGCCAAGATCGTCGATCTGGTCGAGGGCGCGGGCGGGCATCTCGGCTTCATGCCGGGCCTGCGCATGGAGGGGCAGATCGACACCGTCGTGCCCGAGCCAGTCGCCGAACACCTGCTGGCCGTGCTGCGTGAGGCGCTGTCGAACGTGGTGCGCCACTCACATGCCACTCGGGCGGAGGTCACTGTCGAGGTCGCGGACGCCCACCTCACACTTACGGTGACCGACAACGGCGTGGGAGTCGGTGAGAGCGGACGGCGCAGCGGCCTGCGCAACATCGAGGAACGGGCCGTCCAGTTGGGCGGTACGGCGGAGATGGACAGCATGGACAGTGGAGGAACGAGGCTGCGCTGGCATGTCTCTCTATGATCGGGCGGCCGACCTTCTGCCCTGACCGGCGGGGACCAAGGACCCTGGCTGCGGTCGCGGCACCTCGGCAGTATCGAGCACATGACAGCGATGGAGCGAATCGACGCGTACTGGCGTGCGGCGAACTACTTGTCCGTAGGGCAGATCTACCTGCTGGACAACCCGCTGCTCACCGAGCCGCTGCGGCCCGAGCACGTCAAGCCGCGCCTGCTCGGCCACTGGGGCACCACCCCCGGGCTCAACTTCTGCTTCGCCCACCTCAACCGGATCATCGCCGAGCGCGCCCAGGACATGATCTACATCGCCGGCCCGGGTCACGGCGGACCTGCGGCGGTCGCGCACGCGTGGCTCGAGGGCTCCTACACGGAGAAGTATCCGGACGTCTCGCAGGACGCGGCCGGCATGCGGAGGCTGTTTCGCCAGTTCTCCTTCCCCGGAGGCATCCCCAGCCATGTGGCGCCCGAGACGCCCGGCTCCATCCACGAGGGCGGCGAACTCGGCTATTCGCTGGCCCACGCGTTCGGCGCGGCCTTCGACAACCCTCGCCTCGTGGTCGCCTGCGTTGTAGGCGACGGTGAGGCGGAAACCGGACCGCTGGCGGCCAGCTGGCACTCCAACAAGCTGCTCGACCCCTACCGCGACGGCGTGGTGCTGCCGATCCTGCACCTGAACGGCTACAAGATCGCCAATCCGACCGTGCTGGCCAGGATCCCGGAGCATGAGCTGATCAAGCTCATGGAGGGGTACGGATACCGTCCCCACATCGTCGGCCCGGATCACGAGCAGATGGCGCGAACGCTGGACGAGGTGTTCGACCAGATCGCCGCCTATAAGGAGGGCCGCGAGAACCGCCTCCCGATGATCATCCTGCGTACGCCCAAGGGCTGGACCGGGCCCCGTGAGGTCGACGGCAAACCCGTGGAAGGCACGTGGCGCGCCCACCAGGTGCCGCTGTCCGGCGTCCGCGACAACCCGGAGCACCTGGCGATGCTGGAGGAGTGGATGCGCTCCTACCGGCCGGAGGAACTGTTCGACGCCGACGGCCGGCCGGTGCCCGCGCTCCTGCAGACGGTCCCCGAGGGATCGCTGCGGATGAGCGCCAACCCGCACGCCAACGGCGGCGAGCTGCTGCGGCCGCTCACCCTGCCGGACTTCCGGGACTATGCCGTCGAGGTCAAGGCGCCCGCGACCACCGCCAGCGAGCCGACCCGGGCTCTGGGCGCCTTCCTGCGCGACGTGATCTCCGCCAACTCGCACACCTTCCGGCTGATGGGCCCGGACGAGACCGCCTCCAACCGGCTGCAGGCCGTCTTCGACACCACCGACCGCGCCTGGAACGCCACAGTCGAGCCGACCGACGAGAACCTCGCCGCCGGCGGCCGGGTCATGGAGGTGCTCAGCGAGCACCTGTGTCAGGGCTGGCTGGAGGGCTATCTCCTGACCGGGCGGCACGGGCTGTTCAACTGCTACGAGGCGTTCATCCACATCATCGACGCGATGTTCAACCAGCACGCCAAGTGGCTGCAGACGTCAAAGAAGATCGCGTGGCGACGGCCGGTGGCGTCGCTCAACTATCTGCTGTCCTCGCACGTGTGGCGGCAGGACCACAACGGCTTCAGCCACCAGGACCCGGGCTTCCTCGACGTGGTGGTCAACAAGAAGGCCGAGGTCGTCCGGGTCTACCTGCCCCCGGACGCCAACACCCTGCTGTCGGTGGGCGACCACTGCCTGCGCTCCCGGGACTACGTGAACGTGATCGTGGCCGGCAAGCAGCCGGTGCTCGACCTGTTCACCATGGACGAGGCCATCGCCCACTGCACCCGCGGTCTCGGCATCCTGCCGTGGGCCTCCAGCGACGCGGACGCCGAGCCCGACGTGGTGCTCGCCTGCGCCGGCGACGTACCGACCCTGGAGACCCTGGCGGCCGCCGCCATCCTGCGCGAACACCTGCCGCAACTGAAGGTGCGCGTCATCAACGTCGTCGACCTGATGCGGCTCCAACCGCCGTCGGAGCACCCGCACGGCATGCCGGACGCCGAGTTCGACACGCTCTTCACCACCGACAAGCCGATCATCTTCAACTTCCACGGCTACCCGTGGCTCATCCACCGCCTCACCTACCGCCGCCACGGCCATCACAACATCCACGTGCGTGGCTACAAGGAGGAGGGCACCACCACCACGCCGTTCGACATGGCCATGCTCAACGACATCGACCGCTTCCACCTGGTCATGGACGTCATCGACCGCGTCCCGGGGCTGGGCGCCACTCAAGCACACCTGCGCCAGCGGAGGGTGTGTCTAGATAACGGTGTATCTCGATCTTGATTAGTTATCGAGTGGTCGGGGTCAGGCGGCCGTCGAAGGTGATGGCGAAGGCGTTCAAGGCGGCCTTCCAGCGGGTGATCCAGCGTTTGCGG
>NZ_JAHKRO010000145.1 GCF_019396325.1 Nonomuraea ceibae | reverse complement strand
TGGGGAGGCGATCGGGGCGGGGGCGGGCAGGGGCTCCGGGGCGGGGCGGGAGCGCCAGAGGAAGAAGCCTGCGACCAGTACGGCCACGGCGGCCAGGGCGAGGAGGGCGCGTACTCCTGGGCGGCCCGGGTCCAGGGAGGGGCGGGGCATGCCGGAAGCGGTGGCCAGCTTGGACAGCAGGGACTCCCCGGAAGCGGCGGTCAGGCCGGACACGGGGGACGGGCCGGAGATGGGGGCCGCGCCAGACATGTAGGCCCCGCCAGCGACGGGGCCCACGTCAGACAGAGCGCAGGGGCCGGACAGAGGGGACGGGTCGGAATGTGTGGGCGGGGCTGGCGGGGTGTGGGGAGTAGGGGCGGTGCCGGGGCGGGTGGAGGCGCGGAAGGCTTGGAAGGAGGTGGGGATGCCGGTGAGCAGTGGGGCCCGGGCCGGGGTGGTGATGGACCGGAGCCGGGTCTCCGCGATGGCCCGCTCGGCGGCGAGGTCGTGGGTGCGCACGGCGAGAATGTACGGACGCGGTGGGTGGGGCGGTGGGGCCGAATGGAGTTCTGTGGATAACCCGGGGTTCAGTGGGCGGGGGTGATGGTGACGCCCAGCATGCCGGGGCCGACGTGGACGCCGATGACCGCGCCCACTTCCACGACGCGGGGGCGCGGCAGCCCGGGGAGCCGTTTGGCGAGGCGGTCGGCCAGGGCCTCGGCGCGGTCAGGGGCCGCGAGGTGCTGGACGGCGATCTCGACCAGTTCACCCCCGGCCGCCGCCCCAAGCACTCCGGCACCCCCGGAGGTGCTGGAGGTGCTGGGGGTTCCGGGGATGGCGGAAGTGCCGGAGGTGCTGGGCCCCGAAGTCCCGTAGATGCCCGGAGTGCCGAAGGTGCCGCATGTGCGGGAGGGGTCGGGCCCCGAGGTGCCGGAGCTGGAGATGCCGGGGGTGCCGGTGCCGGAAATGCTGCCCGTGCCGGGAGGGTCAAAGGCTCCGGGGGCGCCGGCGCTCTCGGCGGCTCCCATTGCCTGGGCCGCGTGAACGGCTATGTCTTCCAGGCGGCCCAGGGCGCGGGAAGGGGTGCGGACCTTCTCCAGGAGGGAGATGCGGCCGTCGACCAGGTGCAGCAGCGGTTTGATCAGGAGGGCCGAGCCCAGCAGGGACGCAGCGGCGCCGATGCGGCCGCCTCGGCGGATGTGGTCGAGGCTGTCGACGTAGAAGAACGTGCGGGTGCGCACGGCGCAGTCGCGGGCGGCCGTGGCGACCGCTTCCGCGTCGCCGCCCGCGGCGGCCGCTCGGGCCGCCGCCAGGACGGGGTAGCCGAGGCCCATGCCGATAGAGCGGCTGTCGACGACCTCGACCGGGACGGGGGCGTCGCGGGCCGCCGTGCGGGCGGACTCGGCCGTACCGGAGAGGGCCGCCGACAGGTGGATCGAGACGACGGCGGAGGCGCCGCCTGCGGCGAGCGCCTCGTAGCAGGCGGCGAAGCGGGACGGCGCGGGCCGCGAAGTGGTTGCTATGGCGATATTTCCCGAAAAATCGCCCTCATCGCAGGCCATCTCCCCCAAGACCACCTGTACGGGAACCACCGTGACGCCGGGCACCTCGGGCAGGTATGCGGTGGAATCGGTCACCACGGCGACTTCAGACGGCATAGCCCGAGAGTAACTACTGAACCGGCGTGCCACCCCGCCACACCCGGCGCGGCTTGAGCCCGAAGGACCAGGCGAAGGCGCCCTCGTGGTCGGCGTCCCACTGGACGATGTCGGCCAGCCGCCCGGGCGCCAGCACGCCGCGGTCGGGCGCGCCGAGCACGGTGGCGCCGCCGAGCGTGGCGGCGCGCAGCGCGTCGTTGACGCTCATCCCGAACGCCGACACGGCCATCGCGATGACCAGCGACATCGAGGTGATGCCGCAGTGGCCGGGGTTGTGGTCGCTGCCGAGCGCGATCTGCACGCCGTGCTTGATCATCTGGCGGACCGGCGGCAGGTTGCCGCGCTGGAGCGCGGTGGCCGGGCAGACGACGGCGGGCACGCCGTAGCGCGACATGATGGCGATGTCCTCGTCGGACATGTGGTGCAGGCCGTCGGCGGAGGCGCAGCCGAGCTCGGCGGCGAGCTGGACGGCGCCGCGGCGGCTGAACAGCCCGGCGTGGATGCGCGGCAGCAGGCCGACGTTGCGCCCCGAGGCGAGCACCCAGCGGGACTCCTCGGTGGTGAAGTGGCCCTCGTCGCAGTAGACGTCGACGCTGTCGGCTCCGGCCGCCGCCGCGTCGGCGCACCAGGCGCCCACGGCCTCGACGTATTCGCGCTGGCGGCCGAAGTATTCGGGGGGCACGACGTGGGCCGCGAGGAAGGTGACGTGCACCCGCGGCATCATCGGCTCCTTCTCCAGCTCGCGCAGGAGCCGCACGTCGGCGAGCTCGCCGTCGCGGGTGAGATGGTAGCCGGTCTTGGCCTCGACGGTCGTGGTGCCGTTGAGGAGCCAGCCGCGCAGCCGCTCGCGGACGCCGTTGCACAGGGTCCACGGGTCGGTGCCGCGGGTCACGGTGACCGTGGAGCCGACGCCGCCGCCCGCCGCGGTGATGGAGGCCGCGCTGGAGCCGCCGGTGCGGATGGCCAGCTCGGCGTAGCGGTTGCCGGCGTAGACAGGGTGCGTGTGGGCGTCGATGAGGCCGGGCGTGACGAGGGCGCCGCCCAGGTTCTCGACGTGGTCGACGTCGACGATGTCGTCGACGACTCCGGGCACGCTCTGCGGCAGGTCGGGCGCCCGCCCGACCCACGCGATGCGGTCGTTGTGCACGAGGATGGCCGCGTTGCTGAGGACCTCGTTGCCGGTCCAGAGGCGGCCGATGTTGGTCAGAAGGCGAACGGTCACCGCATCACCGCCCCGTGCATGAGCAGCACGCAGCGCACGGCCTGTGCCGCGCCCACTGAGTCCGCTCCGGGTCCGGACGACATGGGGGGTCTCCTGCTCTCATCCGCAAATGCTGTGCGGTGACCGTATCGCCGGACGCATGATCCGGCGATTTCAGTTCAGTTACGTTATTTCACAGGTGGGCTCGCTGTACAGGGTTATTCGGAAGAAAGCCCACTCATCCCAGCCGCCACTCAGCCCCGATCTCACACACAGGCCCCCGCGCGTGTCCAGAACCACAGCAGCCATCGTCGAAACCCGTGCTCTGTCTCAATTTCGTAAGGCTTGGCTCATCGTAGCAACACCAGCCGCCCGGGACCACTGCCGCTTTTGGGCAGCTCTGCGCCTTTTAAAGCGAGAGCTGCCCTGCCGTGCCTTTATGCGACACGTTCGACCGGCTTGCCGACCCGCTCCAGCTCCTGGAAGAGGCTGGGCAGCACGCGGGCGTGCAGGATCGAGCCGTCCTCGACGTGGTCGAGCGACAGCACCTCGCCCTCCTTGTGGACGCGCGAGATCAGGTCGCCGCGCTCGTACGGGATCAGCAGCGTGACCTCGTGGTCCAGGTGCGGCAGCCGGCGCTCGATGAGGCTCATCAGCTCCGGGATGCCGGCGCCCGTGCGGGCGGAGACCACGATGCTGTCGCGTTCGCGCCTGCTGATGCGGTCGAGCACCTCCTGGTCGGCGGCGTCGGCCTTGTTGATCACCACGATCTCGGGCACGTCGCTCGCGCCCTCGATGGTGGCGAAGACCTCGCGCACGGCGGCGAGCTGGCCCTCGGGGTCGGGGTGCGAACCGTCGACCACGTGCAGGATCAGGTCGGCGTCGGCGACCTCCTCCAGCGTGGACCGGAACGCCTCGACGAGCTGCGTCGGCAGGTGGCGCACGAACCCGACGGTGTCGGCGATCGTGAACACCCGGCCCTCGGGCGTGCGCGAGCGGCGCACGGTCGGGTCGAGGGTGGCGAACAGCGCGTCCTCCACCAGCACGCCCGCCCCGGTGACCCGGTTGAGCAGCGAGGACTTGCCCGCGTTGGTGTAGCCGGCGATGGCCACGGCGGGCACCTCGCGGCTCTGGCGGTGCTGGCGCATGGTGTCGCGGGCGGTCGACATGCCCTTGATCTGGCGGCGCAGCTTGGCCATCCGCTCGCGGATGCGGCGGCGGTCCAGCTCGATCTTCGTCTCACCGGGGCCGCGGCCGCCGATGCCGACGCCGCCGGCGGCACGGCCGCCGACCTGCCGGGACAGGTTGCCGCCCCAGCCGCGCAGGCGCGGCAGCAGGTACTGCAACTGGGCAAGCTCGACCTGAGCCTTGCCCTCACGGCTGCTGGCGTGCTGGGCGAAGATGTCGAGGATCAGCGCGGTGCGGTCGATGACCTTCACCTTGACCGTCTCCTCGAGCTGGCGGAGCTGGCCGGGGCTCAGCTCGCCGTCGCAGATCACGGTGTCGGCGCCGGTCGACTCGACCACGTCGCGCAGCTCCAGCGCCTTGCCGGAGCCGATGTAGGTCGCGGGGTCGGGGAACTTGCGCCGCTGGATGAGGCCTTCGAGGACCTGGGAACCGGCGGTCTCGGCCAGGAGCTTGAGCTCCTGGAGTGAGTTCTCGGCGTCGGCGGCGGTGCCGGAGGTCCAGACGCCGACGAGGACGACCCGCTCGAGCCGCAGCTGGCGGTATTCGACTTCGGAGACGTCCTGGAGCTCGGTGGAGAGGCCCGCCACGCGGCGCAGGGCCTGCCGCTCCTCGAGGTCCATGTCGCCGGTCGCGAAGTCGTCGAGCTCGGAGTAATCGTGCATTCGTGTCATCTCTATTAGGGAACGTCTGGGCACCTCGGTGTCTTCCCCGATGGTGACACGACCTCACTCAAGTCATCACCTGGTTATCCCGGCAGCACGCTCACGTCGCCGGACCCGGAGGTGAGGTTGAGCTTGCGGGGGGAGGCGTCGTCGTCGTCGACGGAGACGGTGGCCTCGCCGGAGCCCACGTCGGCGGTCACGTCGTAGGCGCCGGCGGGCACCCGCAGGGTCACGTTGCCGGAGCCGGACTCCAGGTCGGCGCTGTCGGGGGCGCTGGCGTACTTGAGCTCGATCGCGCCCGAGCCGGCCTCGCCGGTGACGGTCTTGCCGGTCAGGCCGGAGGCGTCGATGTCGCCGGAGCCGGCGGTAAGGACGAGCGGGCCGCTCAGCGAGCGCAGCGTGATGTCGCCCGAGCCCGACTCCGCCTCGACCTTGAGCCCCCTGGGGACCTCGATGCGGTAGTCGACGCCGCAGCTCCCCCAGCTCGGCTTGCAGTCGAAGCTCACGCGCAAAGTGTCGCCCTCGACGGCGTGCTCGGCCTGCGGCTTGTTGTCGCGCCAGCGCAGCGTCTCGACGACCCGGATGGCGCTGCCCCCGGTCTCGGTGATGACCGTGTCGCCGGACTCGCTCTTGACGTACAGCTTGGCCACCTTGTCGGTCACCTCGTAGGACACGGTGTCCTGGTGGGTGGGGCCGCCGAGCCCGCCGAGGCCGCATCCCGTCAACAGCAGCGCGGAGGCCAGCACGCCGCCCGCGATCGCGATCGTCTTCATGCCTCCGATCATGTCGCGGACGGGCGGCGCGGGCATCGGGGTTCCCCCCGGGACGACCCCTGCCTTTGACCTGCCGAACCCTCATGCTCTAGCGTCACTTTCATCATCCAGAACTTGGTTTCCATCATACGGAAAAGAGGAGCCATGGAGATCACCGGCCCGATGCACGACCGGTTCGACCAGATCCTCACGCCGGAGGCGCTCGGCTTCGTGACGGCGCTCCAGCGGGAGTTCGGCCCCCGGCGCCTGGAGCTGCTCGCGGCGCGCCAGGCCAGGCAGGAGGAGCTGTCGGCGGGCGGCACCCTCGACTTCCTCCCGGAGACCAAGGAGGTCAGGGAGTCGGAGTGGCGGGTCGCGCCGCCGGCGCCCGGCCTGGAGGACCGGCGGGTCGAGATCACCGGGCCGGTCGACCGCAAGATGACCATCAACGCGCTCAACTCCGGCGCCAAGGTGTGGCTGGCCGACTTCGAGGACGCCAACTCCCCCCTGTGGGACAACTGCGTCAGCGGCCACCTCAACCTGCGCGACGCGCTCGACCGCACGATCGACTTCGAGACCGGCGGCAAGACGTACGCGCTCAGACCCGACGAGGAGCTGGCCACCGTCGTGGTGCGGCCGCGCGGCTGGCACCTGGACGAGAAGCACGCGCTGGTCGACGGGCGGCCGGTGGCGGCCTCGCTGTTCGACTTCGGCCTCTACTTCTTCCACTGCGCCCAGCGGCAGCTCGACAAGGGCCGCGGCCCGTACTTCTACCTGGCCAAGCTGGAGTCGCACCTGGAGGCGCGGCTGTGGAACGAGGTGTTCGTCCGCGCCCAGGAGCTGCTCGGCATCCCGCAGGGCACGATCCGGGCCACGGTGCTCATCGAGACGTACCCGGCCGCGTTCGAGATGGAGGAGATCCTGTACGAGCTCCGCGACCACTCGGCCGGGCTCAACGCGGGACGCTGGGACTACCTGTTCAGCGTGATCAAGAAGTTCCGCACCCGGGGCCGGGAGTTCCTGCTGCCCGAGCGCAACGCGGTGACGATGACGGCGCCGTTCATGCGCGCCTACACCGAGCTGCTGGTGCGCACCTGCCACAAGCGCGGCGCGCACGCGATCGGGGGGATGGCGGCGTTCATCCCGTCGCGGCGTGACCCGGAGGTCAACGCGACGGCGCTGGAGAAGGTGCGCGCGGACAAGACGCGGGAGTCGGGCGACGGGTTCGACGGCTCGTGGGTGGCCCACCCGGACCTGGTGCCGATCTGCCGTGAGGTGTTCGACGGCGTGCTGGGCTCGCGGCCCAACCAGATCGACCGGGTGCGCGAGGACGTGTCGGTGTCGGCGGCCGACCTGCTGGCGGTCTCCGAGACGCCGGGCGACATCACCGAGGCGGGGCTGCGCAACAACGTGGACGTGGCGCTGCGCTACCTGGCCGCGTGGATGGGCGGGCTGGGCGCGGTGGCGATCCACAACCTGATGGAGGACGCGGCCACGGCGGAGATCTCCCGTTCGCAGATCTGGCAGTGGATCCACAACGGCATCACGCTGGCCGACACGGGCGAGACCGTGACGAAGGAGCTGGTGGAGCGCATCATCGGCGAGGAGCTGGCGAAGGCCGCCGCCGAGCCCGGTTACGACGAGGAGCTGTTCGGCCAGGCGACGGCGTTGTTCAAGGAGGTGGCGCTGGACGACGACTTCGCCGAGTTCCTGACGCTTCCGGCATACGCCCGCATGCCGTAAATATCCTGATATAGAGAGCAGGTGAGGCCATGCTGGATGAGCTGACGGCGGCGCTGGCCGGCATATTGCCCGCCGATTCGGTGATAACCGACCCGGTCCGGCTGCGTACCTACGAATGTGACGGCCTCACCTACCATCGTGCGACCCCCGGCGTGGTCGTGCTGCCCGAGACCGCCGAGCAGGTGGCGGCGGTGGTCAGGCTGTGCCGGGAGGCCGGCGTGCCGTTCGTGGCGCGCGGCTCCGGCACCGGCCTGTCCGGCGGCGCGCTGCCCCGCGAGGACGGGGTGCTCATCGTGACCTCGAAGATGCGGCGCATCCTGGAGATCGACCTGCCCGACCGCCGGGCCGTGGTCGAGCCGGGGGTGACCAACCTGGCGATCACCGAGGCGGTGCGCGACCAGGGCTACTACTACGCGCCCGACCCGTCCAGCCAGCAGATCTGCTCGATCGGCGGCAACGTGGCGGAGAACTCGGGCGGCGCCCACTGCCTGAAGTACGGCTTCACCGTCAACCACGTGGAGGCGTGCGAGATCGTCACCCCGGACGGCGACCTGGTGACGCTGGACCGGATGGACCCGGGCTACGACCTGCTGGGCGCGTTCGTCGGCTCGGAGGGCACGCTCGGCATCGCCACCAAGATCACGGTACGGCTGAGCCGCGCCCCCGAGGCGGTCACCACGGTGCTGGCGGCGTTCGAGAGCATCGAGCGGGGCGGCGAGGCCGTGTCGGCCATCATCGGCGCCGGGATCGTGCCCGCGGCGATCGAGATGATGGACGCGCTGGCCATCGAGGCGGCCGAGGCGGCGGTGGCCTGCGACTACCCGCGCGGCGCCGGCGCGGTGCTGATCGTGGAGCTGGACGGGCCCGCGCAGGAGGTCGAGCGGCAGTTCGCGCAGCTCCGGGAGATCTGCTCGGGCGCGTTCGAGCTGCGGGTGGCGGCCGGGGCAGAGGAGCGGGCGGCGATCTGGAAGGGCCGCAAGTCGGCGTTCGCGGCCGTCGGCCGGATCAGCCCCGCCTACATCGTGCAGGACGGCGTGGTGCCGCGCACCGCGCTCCCCCGGGTGCTGGCGGAGATCGACAGGCTGTCGGCCGAGCACGGGATCAGGGTGGCCAACGTCTTCCACGCGGGCGACGGCAACCTGCATCCGCTGGTGCTGTTCGACGACGCCGAGCCGGGGGCGGGCGAGCGGGCCGAGACCGTGTCGGGCGCGATCCTCGACCTGTGCATCGCGCACGGCGGCTCGATCACCGGCGAGCACGGCGTGGGCGTCGACAAGGCCAAGCACATGCCGCGGATGTTCTCGCCCGACGACCTCGACACGATGCAGCTCGTCCGCTGCGCGTTCGACCCGGCCGGGCTGTCCAACCCGGGCAAGGTGTTCCCCACGCCGCGGCTCTGCGGCGAGGTGCCCGGCGTGCGCAAGGGCGCGCATCCGCTGGTGGAGTCCGGGAAGGCGGAGCAGTTCTGATGCTGGAGACGGGCGTGACGGTCAGGGACCCCGGGCCGGACGACGCGGTCCTGGGGATGCTGCCGCGCCGCGTGGCGCTGCCGGAGAGCGTCGAGGAGGTGGCGGAGGTGCTGCGCGCGTGCGCCCGCGACGACCTGGCGGTGGTGCCCGTGGGCGGCGGCACCAAGCTGCACTGGGGCCCGCCGCCTGAGCGCTTCGACGTGCTGCTCGACCTGTGCTGCCTGAACCGGGTGGTCGAGCACGCGGCCGGCGACCTGGTGGTGCGCGCCCAGGCCGGGGTGACGATGGGGGCGCTGGCCGGGGCGCTCGCCGCCGAGGGGCAGGAGCTGGCCCTGGACGCGCCGTTCCCCGACGCCACCGTGGGCGGCACGCTGGCCACGGCCGTGGCCGGGCCGCGCGCGTTCCGCTACGGCACGGCCCGCGACCTGCTCATCGGCGTCACGGTCGTGCTGGCCGACGGCACGGTGGCGAGGTCCGGCGGCAAGGTCGTCAAGAACGTCGCCGGCTACGACCTGGGCAAGCTGTTCACCGGCTCGCACGGCACGCTCGGCGTGATCGCGGAGGCGGCGTTCCGGCTGCATCCGCTGCCCGCCGACCGGCGCTGGATCGTGGCCGTCGCCGACCCGCCCGGCATGGCCGAGCGCGGGCCGTGCCGGGTCCGGGAGCTGGCCGCGACGCTGGCGGCCTCGCAGGCCGAGCCGAGCGCGGTCGAGCTCGACTGGCCGCACGGGCAGGGGCCGATCTGGATGAGCGTGCTGGTCGAGGGGGCCGCCGCGGCGCAGCGGGCCGAGGCACTGGCCGCGCTCATGGGCGACGCGCTGCGCTCGGTGCGCGCGGAGCCGCCGCCGCAGTGGGGCGCGATCGTGCGGGACGAGGTGCTGGCCGAGGTGCGTTTCCGGCCGTCCAGGCTGACCGGCGTGCTGGACGCGGTGCACTACAGCGGGTTCTCGCTGCGCGGGTCGGCGGTGTCGGGCCGGATGTGGCTGGAGCTGTGGGACGACCCCGGCGAGGACAAGACGGTCACCGCGCTGCGCGGGCTGCGCGAGCGGCTGACGGCGCTGGGCGCGCGGATGACCGTGCTGGCGACGCCGTACGAGGGCGTGGACCGGTGGGGCGAGGTGAGCTCGCTGCCGCTGATGCGGCGGGTGAAGGAACAGTTCGACCCGGGGCGCAGGATGTCTCCCGGGCGGTTCGCAGGAGGGCTCTGACGTGGACCCGAAGCTGATCAACGACTGTGTGCACTGCGGGTTCTGCCTGCCGACCTGCCCGACGTACGTGCTGTGGGGCGAGGAGATGGACTCGCCGCGCGGCCGCATCCACCTGATGAAGCAGCACGTCGAGGGGACTCCGGTCACGCCGGAGATGGCCGGGCACTTCGACGCCTGCCTGGGCTGCATGGCGTGCGTGACCGCGTGCCCGTCGGGGGTGCGCTACGACCGGCTGATCGAGCAGACCAGGGCCGAGGTGGAGCGCACGCACGTGCGCGACCCGCGCGACCGGGCGGTGCGCGGGCTGGTGTTCGGGCTGTTCCCCTACCCGCGCAGGCTGCGGCTGCTGCGCCCGGGGCTGGGGATCGCGCGGCGGCTGGCGCCGTTCCTGGCGCGGGCGCACCCGGGCCTGGGGGCGATGGCCGGGCTCGCGCCCGAGGTGGCGCGGCGGCAGCGGCTGCCCCGGCTGGTGCGCGCCCGGGGTCCGCGCCGGGCGGTGGTCGGCATGCTCACCGGGTGCGTGCAGGGCGAGTTCTTCCCGCAGGTGAACGCCGCCACGGCGCGGGTGCTGGCGCTGGAGGGCTGCGACGTGATCGTCCCGGCCGGGCAGGGCTGCTGCGGGGCGCTCAGCGTGCACTCCGGGCGGCGCGACCAGGCCAGGCGGCTGGCCCGCCGGACCGTCCGCGCGTTCCGTAAGGCGGGGGTCGAGACGGTCGTGGTCAACGCCGCCGGGTGCGGGTCGACGATGAAGGAGTACGGCGACCTGCTCGGCGAGGAGCCGGGCTTCCGGGTCGTGGACCTGTCGGAGTGGCTGGCCGAACTGGGGCCTGCGGCCGAGCGCCATCCGCTGCCGGTCACCGTGGCCTACCACGACGCCTGCCATCTGGCCCACGCCCAGGGCGTGCGGGCGCAGCCGCGCGAGCTGCTGCGCGGCATCCCGGGGCTGGAACTGCGCGAGGTGCCCGACTCGGCCGTCTGCTGCGGGTCGGCGGGCACGTACAACATCTTCGAGCCGGAGGCGGCGCGCGACCTCGGCGACCGCAAGGCCAAGGCGGTCGGGTCGACGGGCGCGGAGCTGCTGGTGTCGGCGAACCCGGGGTGCACGATGCAGATCGCGGCGGCGATGCGGCGCGAAGGCGCCGCGATCAGGGTGGCGCACACCGCCGAGGTGCTCGACGCGTCGCTGCGCGGGGTGGGCCTGTGAGCGTGCAGTCGGTCGAGCGGGCGCTCGACGTGCTGGAGGCGCTGGCCGAGCACGGCGGCGAGGCCGGGCTGTCGGAGATCGCGGCCAGGACCGGGCTGCCCTACGGAACGATCCACCGGCTGCTGCAGACGCTGCTGGCGCGCGGCTACGTGCGTCAGGAGTCCGACCGGCGCTACGCGCTCGGCGGCGGGCTGGTGCGGCTCGGCGGCGTGGCCGAGAGCATGGTGGCCGTGTGGGCGCAGCCCTACCTGGCGCGGCTGGTCGAGCTGTCGGGCGAGACGGCGAACCTGGCGGTGCTGGAGGGCGACTTCATCGTCTACGTGGCGCAGGTGCCGTCGCCGCGCAGGCTGCGGATGTTCGCCGAGGTCGGCAGGCGGGTGCTGCCGCACAGCACGGCCGTGGGCAAGGTGCTGCTGGCCTGGCGGCCCGGCGGCGACGCGGTGACCGTGTTCGAGCGGACCGGCATGCCCAGGCGCACCCCCAACACGATCACCGACATCCAGTCGATGCTGGCCGAGCTGGGCCAGGTCAGGTCCCGGGGCTACGCGCTGGACCTGGGCGAGGAGGAGCTGGGCGTGCACTGCCTGGCCGTGCCGGTGCTCGACGGGGACCGGGTGGTGGCCGCGATGTCGGTGTCGGGCCCGGCCGAGCGGATCGGCGCGCTGGACCGGGGCGAGCTGGCCGAGGGCATGCGCGGCATCGCCCGTGACTTCGCGGCGGAGCTGAGCCCGGCCGCCCGGTAGCCGGCGGGGTAGGGTGTTGCGCCATGAGCAACGGCTCGGTGCAGTCGGTCGATCGGGCCATCGCGATCCTGGAGATCCTGGCCCGCGACGGTGCGAGCCGGGTGACCGACCTGGCGGCCGAGCTCGACGTGCACAAGTCCACCGCGTTCCGGCTGCTGGCCGCTCTGGAGCAGGGCGGGCTCGTCGAGCAGAGCGGCGACCGGGGCCGCTACCGGCTCGGGTTCGGCGTGGTGCGGCTGGCCGGCGCCGCCACCGCCCAGCTCGACCTGGCCAAGGAGAGCCGCGAGGTGTGCCTGCGGCTGGCCGGGGAGCTCGGCGAGACCGTCAACGTCGCGGTGCCGCGTGACGGGTGCGCGGTCAACATCAGCCAGGTGCGCGGGCCGTCGGCGATCAGCGGGCACAACTGGGTCGGCCAGCGCACCCCCGCTCACGCGACCTCCAGCGGCAAGGTGCTGCTGGCGTTCGGCGCGCTGGCGCTGCCCGAGGTGCTCGACCGGTTCACGCCGCTGACCATCACCGACGCGCGGCTGCTCGGGCTGGCCGAGATCAGGCGGCGCGGCTGGGCCTTCACCGTCGAGGAGCTGGAGCTGGGGCTGAACGCGGTGGCCGCGCCCGTGCGGGGCGGCGACGGCGCGGTGGTGGCGGCGGTGAGCGTCTCCGGGCCCTCCTACCGGCTGACGCCGCAGCGGCTGCCCGAGGTGGGCGAGGTCATGGCCGACGGCGCGAGGGAGATAAGCCAGCGGATCGGCCATTACCGTTGAAAGCATGTGCCGAAGCATCAAGACCCTGCGCCCGCCCTACACCGAGGACGTGACCGAGGAGGACGTGCGGGCCGCCGCGCTGCAGTACGTCAGGAAGATCTCGGGCTTCCGCGCCCCCGCCGCCCACAACGCCGAGGCGTTCGACCGGGCCGTCGAGACGATCACCCGCGCCTCGGAGGAGCTGCTGGCCGCATTGCAGGTTCGCGGAAGCCGTTGACAGGCCCGGCCCGCCGGAGAAGTGTCCCCGGTGTAACCACACCGACTGCAGGGGGCCGCGATGATCAGCGGGCTTTACCAGGGGCAGGACGGCGACTCGCGGCTGGAGCTGCGCGTGGACGTCGACGGGAGCAGGCCGACCGGGCGCGTCAGCGGTGACCTGTTCACCGTCTCCGGCGCCACGACGGGCTACACGGGCTCGTTCGTGGTGCACGCGCCGGCCGTGACGGCGGGGGCCGTCGAGGGGCGCGGGGCGTTCACGTACGAGACCGGCGATCAGGACGTGCGTGTCACGATCTCCGGCGAATCGGGCACCGCGCGGGTGGCGGGGCGCACCTACCCGATCACGTTCGTCTCGCGCCACTTCCGCAAGGTCCTGCTGGAGCAGGACTCCGTCGCCGGGGCCGTGCCGTTCGTCAGCTACGACACCGGCTCGCTGCCGGGGCCCGCCGGGTCGCCCGCGCGCGAGCTGAGCGTCGCCACCGCGTGGGCGGAGGCGGGCATCGAGCTGACCGTGGCCGAGCCGGGCGTCATCCCGGTCGACGGCGCGGGCGCCGACCTGGCGTGGGACGACGCCGAGCTGCACCACGCGATGACGCAGCAGTTCAGCAGGTTCGGCGACGCGGCCGCCTGGCGGGTGTGGCTGCTGGTGGCCAGCAAGCACGTCGGCGGCTACCGGGGCATCATGTTCGACTACGGCGACGCCCACCAGCGGCAGGGCGCCGCCGTCTTCCACGACGCGATCAAGGGCGACTCGCCGCAGGCGCAGCGGGCCATGCTCAGGACGTACGTGCACGAGCTCGGGCACGCCTTCAACCTGCTGCACTCCTGGCAGAAGAACCTGGCCACGCCGCCCCAGCCGCTCGGCCCGTCGGGCGGCTTCGGCGACCTGTCGTGGATGAACTACGTGCAGAACTACCAGCCGGGCGGCGAGGCCGGTTACTGGGCGGCGTTCCCGTTCCAGTTCACCGACTCCGAGCTGGTGCACCTGCGCCACGGCTTCTACCGGGACGTGGTCATGGGCGGCGGCGCGTTCGGCAGCGGCGCGGCCGAGCCGGCTCCGTTCGAGCAGCCGGTCGAGGACCTGTCGGGGCTGGCGCTGGAGCTGCGGGCCAAGGAGTCGTTCGGGTTCGGCGAGCCGGTCGTGGTCGAGCTGCGGCTGTCGTGCACCGGCGAGCCGCGCACCACGCACGGCCACCTGCATCCCGACACCGAGTTCACCCAGGTGACGATCACCCAGCCGGGCGGCAGGACCGTGCTGTACCGGCCGATGATGCGCCACTGCGTCGACAGCTCGCCGCGGATCCGGCTCGACGCGGGCAACCCGGCCATGTACCGCAGCGCGTACATCGGGCACGGCCGCGACGGGCACTACTTCCAGCAGCCCGGCGAGTATCACGTCAGGGCCCAGTACGTGGCCGCCGACGGCTCCCGCGTCGTCTCGCCCCCGTGCCTGGTCCGGGTGCGCCGGCCTGTCGGCGACGACGACCACCGGGTGGCCGAGCTGATGCTGGGCGAGGAGCAGGGCCAGCTGTTCTCGCTGCTCGGCTCCGACTCCCCGGCGCTGCGCTCCGGCAACCTGGCGCTGGAGGAGGTCATCGACCGCTACGGCGGGCATCCGCTGTCGGTGTACGCCCGGCTGGTCAAGGGGCTGAACGCCGAGCGCGGCTTCAAGGCGCTGACGCCCGGCAACCGGCTGCGGGTGCGGCCGCCGGACGCCAAGCAGGGCGTCGAGCAGCTCGCCGAGGTGGCCAGGATGGGCGGCATCGACAACATCACGCTCAACCTGGTGATGCGGCGGCTGGCCCGGGCCGAGGCGCGGCAGGGCGAGCTGCGCAAGGCGCACGCGGTGATGGACGCGATGGTCGCGACGTTCGCCGCCAAGGGTCTCAATCCCATCGTCATGGGGCAGATCAGGCGGCAGGCGGAGCTGACGAAGTCGGCGCTCAGCGCCGAGGCGTGAGAGCTAGCCGGTCAGCGTGACCGGCCGGCCGCCGCGGCAGCCGATGGTCAGCTCGACGTCCTCGCCCTCGTCGGCCTCGAACTCCACCTGGACCTCGAGGGCGGGGCCCGGCTCCACGCCGTCGACCGAGTAGCCCTGCGCCGGGCTCCAGGACCGCAGGGTCGCCCGGTCGCCGTCGCACGAGGCGATCACGGTGCCGCCGGGGCTGCGGACGAACTCGCCGCCCTGCGAAGTGGGCTGGGCGGACGGGCCGGGTGTCGTGGTCGCGGGCGCCGGCTGCCGGGCCGACGCGGTGGCGAGCGCGGCGCGGGCCTCGTCCTGCGTCATGACCTCGCCGGACGAGCCCGTCAGCGCGCCGCCGACCAGGCCGAGCACCGCCACGGCCGCGCCCGTCGCGGCCACCGCGGTGGCCGCCCAGGCCAGGACGAGTCTCTTCACCCCGCCACCTTCCCCCCTGTACGGCTAAGCCCAGGTTAAGACCGCGATAACAGGCGACGTCACAACACCGCCGACCGTCTACCGTTTCCGTATATGGCTGACATCCTGCTCATCGAGGACGACGTGACGATCCGCACCGCGCTGAGCCGGGGCCTGCGGGATCTCGGCCACGCCGTGTCCTCCTCCCCCACGGCGCTCGACGGGCTGCGGCTGGCCGTCCAGGACCGCCCCGACCTGATCGTGCTCGACCTGGGGCTGCCCGACCTGGACGGGGCCGAGCTGCTGCGCATGCTGCGCGCGGTGAGCAGGGTGCCGGTGATCGTGGCGACCGCCCGCGACGGCGACGCCGAGATGGTGCCGGTGCTGGACGCGGGGGCCGACGACTACGTGGTCAAGCCGTACAGCGCCGCGCAGCTCGACGCGCGGATCAGGGCCGTGCTGCGGCGGGCCGCCGACGCGACGCCGGAGGAGCCGCTGCGGGTGGGCGGGCTGCGGGTGGACCCCCGGGCGCGGGAGGCCCGGCTCGACGGGGCCACGCTGGACCTGACGCCGCGCGAGTTCGACGTGCTGCACTACCTGGCGGCGCGGGCCGGCGAAGTGGTCACCAAGCGTGAGCTGCTGACCGAGGTGTGGCAGCTCCCGTACGGCGGCGCCGACAAGACCGTGGACGTTCACCTGTCGTGGCTGCGCAGGAAGCTCGGCGAGACCGCCTCCGAGCCGCGCTACCTGCACACGGTGCGCGGCGTCGGCGTGAAGCTGGTCGGCCCGTCGTGAGGCGCTGGCTGGCGCTGCTGGTGGCGGCCACCACGTCGCTGGTGCTGGTCGCGCTGCTGGTGCCGATGGCGCTGCTGATCCGCGCCGTCGCCGAGAACGGCGCCACGAGCCGCGCCACCACGGCCGCCGAGTCGGTCGCCGTAGCGGTCGGCACGCCGGAGCTGTCGCTGGCGCTGGAGCAGGTGGCGCGGCCGGTCACGGTGTTCCTGCCGGACGGCGGGCGGCTCGGGGAGAAGGCCGAGCGCTCCGCCGCCGTCCGGCTGGCGGCGACGGGCCGCAGCGTCACCGCCGAGTGCGACGACGGCGGCCGGGAGGTGCTGGTCGCCGTGCAGTCACCGGACGGCACGGTGGTGATCCGGGTGTACGTGAGCGAGGACGAGCTGTGGCGCGGCGTGCGCGAGGCGTGGCTGGCGCTGCTCGGGCTCGGGCTCGCGCTGGTCGTGCTGGGCATCGCGCTGGCCGACCGGCTGGCGCTGGCCGTCACCCGGCCGGTCGACGGGCTGGCGCGCGTGTCGCACCGGCTCGCGGGCGGCGACCTGGAGGCGCGGGCCGAGCCCGGCGGGCCGCCCGAGGTGCGCTCGGTCGCGCTCGCGCTCAACCATCTGGCCGGGCGGATCGGCGACCTGCTCGCCGCCGAACGGGAGTCGGTCGCCGACCTGTCGCACCGGCTGCGCACGCCGCTGACAGGGCTGCGGCTGGACGCCGAGTCGCTGCGCGACCCGGAGGAGGCCGCCCGCATCGGCGCCCGCGTCGACGCGCTGGAGCGGGCCGTCAGCGCTGTCATCACCGACGCCCGCCGCCGCTCCGCCGGGCGCGAGAGCTGCGACGCCACCGCCGTGGTTGACGAGCGGGTGCGGTTCTGGTCCGTGCTGGCCGAGGACCAGGGCCGCGCGGTCACGGTCGCGCTGCCCGAGGGCGAGCTGCCGGTCGCCGTCGGCGGCGAGGCCCTGGCCGCCGCCGTCGACGCCCTGCTCGGCAACGTCTTCGCGCACACCCCCGAGGGCGTGTCGTTCACCGTACGGCTCGCGCCCCACCCCTCCGGGGCCGTGCTGACCGTGAGCGACGACGGCCCCGGCTTCGACCCCGCCCTGCTCGCGCGGGGCACCAGCGGCGCCGGCTCGACCGGGCTCGGCCTGGACATCGCCCGCCGCACCGCCGAGTCCTGCGGCGGGCGCCTGACCGTCTCCTCCCACGGCGGCGCCATCGTGGAGATGGTGTTAACTCGTCCTTAGCGCGCGTTTACCGTCGTTCGCGGTTTCGTCTTGGGTATGCACATCACCAAGAAGATCATCGTTGCCAGCGGGGTCACCATGGCCCTCGTCGCCGGCGGGTCCGCCGCCTTCGCCGCCGTCAACCGGCCCGCCCCCAAGGTGAGCGCCGAGCAGGCGATCCAGCTCGCCCAGAAGCAGGTGCCCGGCTCCTGGGTGTGCGAGGTCGACTTCGACCGGCGCGGCACCCGCCCCGACGTGTGGGAGGTCAAGGTCGTCAAGGGCGACGTCGCGCACGAGCTCGACATCGACGCGGCCACCGGCAAGCTCCTCCACGAGGAGACCGAGCCCGTCGACGACGACGGCGACCGGGACGACGACTGAGCCTCCGGCGCTCAGCCCGCCGCCACCACCTCGATCTCCACCAGCCAGTCGCCGGCCAGCGTCTGCGCCACCACCGCCGTGGTGGGCACCCGGCGTCCGCCCAGGGCGGCCGTCCTGGCCCTGGCGTTCGCCTCGGCGTAGCCGGGGTCACGCAGGTAGCTCGTCAACCGCACGATGTTGTCCACCCCCATCCCCGCCGCCGCGAGGATCGCCCGCAGATTCGCCCAGACGAGCTCCAGCTGCTCGTCGAGCGTGGCCCCGGCGACGCCGTCGCGGTCCAGGCCCATCGTCCCCGCGACGAACAGGAACCGGGACGGATCACGCACCTCGATCGCGTGCGCGTAGTCGTCGGTGGCGGCGTAGACGCCCTCAGCCGGGTCGTGCACGATCAGCTCCATGCCGGCCATCGTGACCCCTCGGGCGGCCCGGCCCCAGAGCCAATCCGCCCCGATTGGTCCCCTCCCGGCCCGGGGTCAGCAGGAGGACAGGACGCCCTTCATCGCGTCCTTCTCCGCCGCCGTGACCCACAGCTCGTACTTGGCCTTCACCTCGATCTGCCGGGCGATGTACGCGCACCGGTACGACTTGCGCGGCGGCAGCCAGGTCGCCGCGTCGGAGTCGCTCTTCTGTCCGTTGAGCGGGCCGTCGACCGCGAGCAGGTTCAGCGGGTCGTTGGCGAACTCCTTGCGCTTGGTCTCCGACCACTTCTGGGCGCCCTTCTGCCAGGCGTCCGACAGCGGGATCAGGTGGTCGATCTGCACCTCGGAGCTGGTGTCCTGGCCGCGCCTGAACTCGATCCGCTTGCCGCTGTAGGGATCGTCGAGGATGCCCGTGAGCACGACGCAGTCGTGGGTGCCCTTCTTGAACGTCTCCTCGCGCAGATCGCGCTTGAGGATGTCGTTGCGCGTGTCGCAGCCGTTGTGGTCGACGTCGGCCCACGCCGGGCCGAACTCGTCACGGTCGAACCCCGTCTTCGGCGCCCGGCCCTTGACCGCCAGGTCGTCCAGCTTCTTGCGCGCCTCGCCGGCGTCGGCCGCGTCCCCCTTGGCGGCCTTGCCGGAATCGGGGGTGAGGCCCGCCTCCAGCTCCCCGCAGCCTGTCACCGTCATCGCGACAGCCAGCGCCGCCGCGGCCATTCTCGCTCGTCCCCGCACGTTTGCCCCCAGACTCCTGATGTAAAAGCCTAGGTATATCAATTACCCGTAACGCCGCACTTATCTCCTGATGGCGTCAAGAAGCCATTCGGCGAGGTATCGCGTGTACGAGGAACGTACGTGGATCTTGTACGCGTCCATCCCCTTTTCCAGGATCACCGGCACCCCGGCGAGCAGCGTCTGGGCAGGGCCGGTGAACACGCTCGGGTGCAGGTCGAGGGCGCATCCGGTGATGAGCACGTCGAGCGCGCCGGGGCCGCCGAGCTCCAGCACCGTGCGCTGGCCCGACACGTCCACCCAGCCGTCCTCGCCCTCCCCCTCGACCAGCCACCACGCCGGGCCCAGCCGCAGCCCCCTCCCGGGGTCGGCGCCGCGAACCTCCCACCTGGGGACGGGCGGCAGCTCCCGCAGCCGCACCCGTTCGCCGCCCGCCGCCGCGAACCGCTCCGCGAACGCCGCCGCCGGGCTCTCCGCCCGCGCCGGCCCCGCCGTCGCCCACGGCCGCGCGGGCGCCGGGTCGCCCTCCCGCCTGGCGTTCTCCGGGTCGTAGAAGACCGGCTCCACCACGCGCACCCCGACGGCCGTCTCCCCCGCCACGGCCACCAGCCGGTCCCCGGGGCCCACCCCGCGCGCCAGGGCCAGCGCGAACGTCCGCCCCAGCACGGCGCTCTCGTAACTGCTGGTCACATGCCCTGCCATCGGCACCGGGGCCGCGTTCGGGGTGACGAGCTGGGCGCCTTCCTCCAGGAGGGTCGCCGGGTCGTCCGGCAGGAGGCCGACGAGGCGCTTGCGGTCGGTCCTGGCGGTGTCGGGCCGGCTGTGGGAGCGCTTGCCGACGAAGTCGGGCTTGCTCCGGGAGACGATCCACGACATGCCGAGGTCGTGCGGCGTGACGGTGCCGTCGGTCTCCTGGCCGACGATGGGGAAGCCCTTCTCCGCGCGCAGCACGTGCATGGTCTCGGTCCCGTACGGCACGGCGCCGAGGTCCAGGACCGTCTCCCAGAGCGCCCGCCCGTAGGCCCAGGGCACGTTGACCTCGTAGGCGAGCTCGCCGGAGAAGCTGATGCGGAAGACGCGCCCGGCGACGCCCAGCACCGGCGTGGCGGCGTACCGCATGAAGGGCAGGTCCACCGCGCCGGGGGCGACGGCGGCCAGGACGCGGCGGGCGTGCGGCCCGGCGACGACGACGGTGGCCCAGTGGTCGGTGACGGAGGTGAGGCGGACGTCGAGGTGCGGCCATTCGGTCTGGTGCCATTCGTCCAGCCAGTCGAGGACGGTGGCGGCGTTGCCGGTCGTGGTCGTCATCAGGTAGTGGTCGCCGGCGAGGCGGGTGGTGGTGCCGTCGTCCAGGACCATCCCGTCGGCGGTGCACATGAGGCCGTAGCGGCAGGCGCCGACGGGAAGCGTGGAGTACAGGTTCGTGTAGATCCGGTCGAGGAGGACGGCGGCGTCGCGGCCCCGGATGTCGATCTTGCCGAGGGTGGAGGCGTCCATCGCGGCGACGGAGGTGCGGGCGGCGCGGCACTCGCGCAGCACGGCCTCGCGCATGCCCTCGCCGCCGATCGGGAAGTAGCGGGGCCGCTTCCACTGGCCGACGTCCTCGAACACGGCGCCGCGGGCGACGTGCGCGTCATGCATGGCCGTGGTCCTGACGGGGTCCGACAGCTCGCCCCGGGCGCGGCCGGCGAGCGTGGCGAAGGCCACCGGCACGTACGGGGCGCGGTACGTGGTCGGGCCGACCTGGCCGGGCGCGGCGCCGAGGAGCGCGGCCAGGACGCCCGCGACGAGCGCGCCGGAGGTCTTGCCCTGGTCGGCGCCGGTGCCGGCGGTGGTGTAGCGCTTGACGTGCTCGGCGGAGCGCAGCCCGGCGCCGGTCGCCCGGGCGAGGTCGGCCACGGTGACGTCGCGGTGGAGGTCGACGAACGCGGTCGGGTCGGGGGCGAGCTCCCCCCAGTACGCGGCGGGCGCGTCACCGGCGGGGACGGGCCGGGCGGCGTGGCGGGCGGGGCGCCCCTGGGCGGCGCGGGCGGCGTCGAGCCCGGCGGCGTGGCCGTCCTCGACCGCCTCGTCCGTGCCGTACAGGCCGCGGCAGGCCCCGGCGGAGCGCTCGGCCTGCGCGGAGCGGCCCGGCACGAACGCCCGGAGCGCCTCGTCGAACACGATCGTGCCCCGCGACTGGCTGAACAGGTGCACGGCCGGGTTCCAGCCGCCCGCGACGGCGAGCAGGTCGGCGGCCACGTGCCGGCCGCCGACGCGGACGCCGGTGAGCAGGCCGTCGCCGTCGGCGGTGGGCCCCGGG
>NZ_JAHKRO010000144.1 GCF_019396325.1 Nonomuraea ceibae | reverse complement strand
CTTCCGATCTCCGGCCCGGTGCCGGGCGGTCCTCGCTGGGGGCGTCCCGTGGTGGCGGCGGGAGGGTCAGTCGTCCACCGTGAGGACGGTGCCGGCGCCGACCGTGAGGCCGCCCTCGCGGATGGCGAAGCCGAGCCCCGGGTCGAGCGCGACCGGCTTGCCGAGCTCGACCCTGACGTCCACCGTGTCGCCCGGCCGGACGGGCCCGGGCAGCAGCAGCTCGCCCGGCACGTCGGTCGTGCGCAGGTAGAACTGCGGCCGGTAGCCCGGCGCGACGGCCGTGCGCCGCCCGCCCTCGTCCGCCGTGAGCAGGTGGACGCGGGCGGTGAACGTGCGGTGCGCCCGCTGGTGGCCGGGGGCCGCCAGCACCATGCCGCGCCGCACCTGCTCGCGCCGGACGCCGCGCAGCAGCACGGCGGCGTTGTCGCCCGCCTCGCCCCGCTCCATCGTCCGCCCGAACGTCTCGACGCCGGTCACCACGGCCGTCAGCTCGCCGCCGAGCCCGACGGCCTCGACGGTGTCGCCGACGCGCACGGCGCCGCGCTCGATGGCGCCGGTGACGACCGTGCCCCGGCCGGTGATGGTCAGGACGTTCTCCACCGGCATGAGGAACGGCGCGTCCACGTAACGCACCGGGACGGGCACGTGGTCGTCGACGGCCTGGAGCAGCGCCTCGACGGACGCCGTCCAGTACGGGTCGCCCTCCAGCGCGCGCAGCCCGGACACCCGCACCATCGGGGTGCCGCGGTAGCCGTGCTCGCCGAGCAGGTCCTGCAGCTCCAGCTCGACGAGGTCGGTGAGCTCCGGGTCGGCGCCGTCGGCCTTGTTGACCGCGACGACCAGGTGCTCGACGCCGACGCGCCGGGCGAGCAGCACGTGCTCCCTGGTCTGCGGCATGATGCCGTCACGCGCGGACACGACGAGGATGGCGCCGTCGAGCTGCGCCGCCCCCGTGATCATGTTCTTCACGTAGTCGGCGTGCCCGGGCATGTCCACGTGCGCGTAGTGCCGGGTCGCGGTCTCGTACTCGACGTGCGAGATGTTGATCGTGATGCCCCGGGAGTGCTCCTCCGGGGTCCGGTCGATCCGCTCGAACGGCGTGTACGTCGCCTGGCCCCGCTCGGCGAGCACCTTGGTGATCACGCCTGGAATCCGTGGTGACCCGTACGGGCCGCTACCTCCCCCCGCCGGGTCACACTCGGGACATACGGGAAGAGGTCAGCGCTCCAGGCCGTCGCAGGCAAGCCCGGACGCGCCCGCGGTGCGGGGCGTCGTCAGGAGGGCGTGCCGGATCATGGTGACCATGGTGAGGGAGTGAGCGTTCCCGGGCAACGGGATATTCCCTTTGGCCCGCCGTACAAGGTCGGAGCTCGCCTTCGTCGTGCAGACCGAAGAACGCGGGGCGGCGCTGGCCTAGCGTTCGCCTCATGCCCCGCCTCACGCTGGACGACCTGTTCCGCATCGCCGTACCGTCCGATCCCCAGACGCGGCCCGACGGCTCCGCGGTCGCGTACACCCTGACCACCTCCCGGCGCGAGCCGGACGAGAACCGTGCCGAGATCTGGCTCGCCGCGCCCGGCGCGGAGCCCCGGCGGCTGGCCGAGGGCTCGTGCCCGCGCTGGTCGCCGGACGGGCGCACGCTGGCGTACCTGCGCGCCGACGGCGGGCCGCCGCAGATCTGCCTGCTGCCGATGGACGGCGGCGAGCCGGTCGCGCTGACGTCCGCGCCGCTGGGCGCGGGCGCGCCGGTGTGGTCGCCCGACGGCACCAGGATCGCGTACGCCGGCCCGCACGGCGACGTCGACCCGCACGCCCCGGTGGTGGCCGACCGGCTGGACTACAAGGCCGACGGCGCCGGGCTGCTGCGCGGGGTCACCACGCACGTGTTCGTCGTGGCAGCGGGGCAGGACGGCGGCGAGCCGGTGCGGCTGACCGAGGGCGGCTTCCACGCGGGCCAGCCGGCGTGGTCGCCGGACGGGGAGCGGCTCTTGTTCACCGCCGGGATGGAGCCCGACGGCGACCTCGACCTGTCGAGCTCCGTCTACACGGTCGAGGCGGCGGGCGGCGAGCCCAAGCGGCTCACCGGGCCCGAGATGATCGCCGTGGGCGTGTGGTGGCTCGGCGAGCGGCTGGTCGTGGCGGGGATGCGCGGGCCGGTCGCCCACACGCGGCTGTACACGGTCGGCGAGGGCGGGGCCGAGGAGCTGGAGACCGGGCTCGACCGCAACGTCATGGTGGGCGCCCCCGGCTACCCGGGCGCGGCGCCGCAGCTCGCGGGCGACCGGCTGCTGTTCGCGGCGCGCGACGCGGGCTGCACCCACCTGTACGCGCTGCCGGCGGGCGGGGGAGCGGCCGTGAAGGTCGCCGGCGGCGACGCGGTGGTGTCGGGTGCGAGCGTCGCCGGGGGCGTGATGGCGTACGTGGCGTCGACGCCGCGCAGCGCCGGGGACGTGTACCTGGCCGGCCTCCCTGCGGACGAGCCGTGCCGGACGCTGCCCGGCAGGCCGCTCACCGCGTACGCCCTGGACGGGGTGGAGCTGTTCGAGCCGGTGCGGCGCACGTTCACCGCGGCCGACGGGACGCCGGTCGAGGGCTTCGTGCTGCGGGACGAGACGCGGGACGGGCCGGGCCCGGTGCTGCTCGACGTGCACGGCGGGCCGCACAACGCGTGGGCGCCCGTCTTCGACGGCGCGCACCTCTACCACCAGGTGCTCGCCGCGAACGGCTGGACGGTCCTCACCATGAACCCGCGCGCCAGCGACGGGTACGGCGAGGCGTTCTACACGGCGGCGGCCGGGGCCTGGGGGCTGGCCGACGAGCAGGACTTCCTCGGCCCGCTCGACGACCTGATCGCCGACGGGATCGCCGACCCGGAGCGGCAGGCCGTCACCGGCTACAGCTACGGCGGCTACATGACGTGCTGGCTGTCGGCGCGCACCGGCAGGTTCAGGGCCGCCATCCCCGGCGGAGCCGTGACCGATCTGGTCAGCATGGCAGGAACCTCCGATATGGGATATTTCCTGAAAACCTTTGAATGTGGAGGTGATGTCGTCGCCCAGTCCCCGTTCACCCACGTGAGCGACGTGACGGCCCCCACCCTGATCCTCCACGGAGACGCCGACGACCGATGCCCGGTGAGCCAGGCCGAGCAGTGGTTCGGCGCGCTGCGCGAGCGGAACGTCCCCGTACGCATGGTGCGCTACCCGAACGCCTCCCACCTGTTCATTCTCAACGGACGCCCCTCACACCGCCTGGACTACAACGAGAGGATCATCGCGTGGCTGGAGCAATGGGTCACCGGTTCGCCGAGCTGATCACCCAGTACGAGGTGCCCGGCGCGGCCCTCGCCTACCTGCACGACGGCCAGGTCCACGAGTTCGCCGCCGGCGTGCTCAACGCGGACACCGGCGTGGAGGCGACCCCCGACTCGCTCTTCCAGATCGGCTCGGTCACCAAGGTGTGGACCGCGACGATGCTCATGCAGCACGTCGAGGCGGGCGCCTTCACCCTCGACACGCCCGTCGCCGAGGTGCTGCCCGAGTTCCGCGTCGCCGACGCCGAGGTGACCAAGACGGTCACGATCCGCCACCTGCTGTCGCACACCAGCGGCATCGACGGCGACCTGTTCCTCGACACCGGCCGGGGCGACGACTGCGTGGAACGCTACGTCGAGGCCTGCGCCGACCTGGTGCAGAACCACCCGCTCGGCGTCACCCAGTCCTACTGCAACTCCGGGTTCACCGTCGCCGGGCGCATCCTGGAGAAGCTCGACGGCAAGGTGTGGGACGCCGTGCTGCGCGAGCGGATCATCGAGCCGCTCGGCCTCACCCACACCTGCACGCTCCCCGAGGACGTGCTGCGCCACCGGGCCGCCATCGGCCACGTCGAGGGCGGCAAGGTCGCCCCGGTGTGGGGGCTGATGCGCTCCGCCGGACCTGCCGGGCTCATCTGCGCCCGCGCCGCCGACGTCGTCGCCTTCGGCCGCGCCCACCTGGAGGGCGGACTGCTGGACGACCCGCAGGCCATGTGGGAGCCGCAGATCGACATCCCCAACCCGCACACGCTCGGCAAGCAGTGGGGCATCGGCTGGATCCTGGACGAGTGGGACGGCCACCGCGTCATCTCGCACGGCGGCAACACCATCGGCCAGCACGCGATGCTGTGGGTGGTGCCCAGCACCGGCACGGTCGTCGCGGTCGTGGCGAACGGCGGCCACAGCGGCGCGTTCACCCACGCCGTCGCCACCGAGCTGTTCGCCGAGCTCGACGGCATCACCGTGCCGCCGACGCTCGGCCCGCCCGCGACGCCGGTCGAGGTCGACGCGTCCCGCTACGCGGGCGTCTACGAGCGCGCCGGCGCCCGGATGACGATCAGCGAGCGGGAGGGCGGCCTCCAGCTGCGCATCGAGGCCACCGGCCCGCTCGCCGAGCTGCAGGAGCCGGTCGAGCTCGGCCTGGTCCCCGTCGACGCGACCACGTTCGTCGGCCGCCGCGACGGCGACCCCGACTGGATGTCCGCGGTGTTCTACGAACTCCCCGACGGATCCCCGTACGTGCACCTGGGGGCCAGGGCGACCCCCAAGGTGAGCTGAGCGGTGCGGGAGATGCTCGCGGGCGCGCGCGGTTTCGTGCACGCCCGCGACATCGACGGCGACGCCGAGTTCGGTCTCGACCCGGACGAGCCGGTGGTCCTCGCCTCCGTGTTCAAGATCGCGGTGGCGCTGGAGTACGCCCGCCAGGCCGCGGCGGGCGAGCTGTCGCGCACCGAGCGGCTGACCGTCACCGCCGCCGACAAGGACGGCGGCATCGGCACCTCCGGCTGCGCCGACGACGTCTCGCTCACGCTGCGCGACCTGGCCCACTTCATGCTGACGATGAGCGACAACGCCGCCACGGACGTGCTGCTGCGCCGGGTCGGCCTGGACCGCGTGCACGCCACGCTCGCCGGTCTCGGCCTGCGCCGGACCCGGCTGATCGGCGGCTGCGCCGAGCTGTTCGCCCAGGTGGTGGCCGAGCTGGGCACGATCGACACCGACGGCATGCCGCGCGAGCGGATCGAGCCGCTGGCCGTGCGCGACCCGGAGCGCACCACGTCCAGCACGCCCCGCGAGACGACCGCGCTGCTGGCGGCCATCTGGCGGGACGAGGCCGGCCCGCCCGAGGCGTGCGCCGAGGTGCGCACGATCATGGGCAACCAGATCTGGCCGCACCGCCTGGCCGCCGGGTTCGGCGACGAGGTGCGCGTCTCCGGCAAGACGGGCACCCTGTGGGGCATCCGCAACGAGGCGGGCGTCGTGGAGTACCCCGACGGGGGCCGCTACGCCGTCGCCGTCTTCCTGCGCACCACCAGTCTCGGCGGCCGCGACCCGGAGGCCGACGCCGCCATCGGCCGCGCCGCCCGCCACGCGGTGGACCGGTTGCGCGGTCGATGACGAACGCCGCCTATGGTGTGTGGATGACCACCCGCCCACGTGCCAGCCTGCGGCGGATCCTGGACGACCTCGGCAGCACCGTGCTCGACGTCGCCGCCGCGCCCGGCGACCTCGACGCCGAGGTCACCGGCGTGCACATCCACGACCCGCTCGACGAGCCGCACGTGCCGCCGGGCGGGATCGTGCTGGCCGTCGGCATCCACGGCGCGGCCGGCATCCGCGCGCTGCTGGAGTCCGTGCCGGCCGCGGCCGGCGTGGTGGTCAAGCTGCCCGTCGACGTGGACGACGGCGTCCGGGCGGCGGTCGCCGAGACCGGGGTCGCCGTCCTCGGGCTCACCCGGGCCGCCTCCTGGGCGCAGGTCGCCGCGCTGCTGCGCTCGCTGCTGGCCGAGGGCGACCTGGCCGAGGCGGGGGAGGAGGCGCAGGGCGACCTGTTCTCGCTGGCCAACGCCGTGTGCGCGCTCCTCGACGCGCCCGTCACGATCGAGGACCGCTCCTCGCGGGTGCTGGCCTACTCCGGCCGCCAGGACGAGGCCGACCCCGGCCGCGTCGAGACCGTGCTCGGCCGCCAGGTGCCCGAGCGCTACCAGCGCATGCTCGACGAGCGCGGCCTGATCAAGCAGCTCTACCAGAGCCGCGACCCCATCTACATGGAGCTGCCCGGCGACAGCATCAACCGGGCCGCCGTCGCCGTCCGGTCCGGGGACGAGATCCTCGGCTCGATCTGGGCGGCCGTGCACGAGCCGCTGACCGAGCAGCGCCAGCGGGCGCTCGCCGACGCCGCCAAGATCGTCGCGCTGCGGCTGCTGCGCGAGCGGGCCGGCGCCGACACCCAGCGCCGCCTGCGCGCCGACCTGCTGTCCACCGTGCTCGCCGGCGGCGCCGACGCCGCCGAGGCCGCGGGCCGGCTCGGCGTCGCCACCCAGCGGCTGTGCGTGCTGGCCGCCCAGCTCACCGGCGAGCCCGAGGGCGACCCGGCACGCGGCGAGAGCGACCGGCAGCGCTTCTGCGACGCGCTCGCCCTGCACGTGGCCACCATCCACCCCAAGGCCGCCGCCGCGCTCGTCGGCTCCGTCGCCTACGCCGTCCTGCCGCTCAATCCCGGCGGCGAGGAGGAGGCCCGCGCCGTCCGCATCGCGCGCAGCTTCCTGGCCAGGGTCGGCCCGCGCCACCCCGCCAACGTCGGCGTCGGCCGGCTGGCCGGCACGCTCGCCCAGGTGGCCAGGTCCCGCGCCGACGCCGACCGGGCGCTGCGCGTGCTGCGCTCGCGCGGCGCCTCCGGCGAGGCCGCCGGCTACGCCGACGTCCACTTCGAGTCGCTGCTGCTCCAGGTCGCCGACGTGGTCAACGCCGAGGAGCAGACCCCCACCGGCCCCTACCAGCGGCTGCTCGCCCACGACCGCGAGCACGGCAGCGAGCTCGTCGCCACCCTGCGCGCCTACCTCGACGCCTTCGGCGACGTCAACGCCGCCTCCGCCCGGGTGCACGTGCACACCAACACCTTCCGCTACCGGCTCAAGCGGCTCGTCGAGATCAGCGGCCTCGACCTGACCGACCCCGACGCCCGGCTCACCGTCATGCTGCAGATGCGGATCTTCGGCCCCTAGCACGACGCCGCCCGTACATTTCGTCGCAGGGAACGAAGAACGCGCGCCGGTGAGCGGACAGGGTGAGGCATCACCCCCAGACTCCCGGAGTCACCATGAGAAAAGCAGCAGCGGCCGCCGCACTGGCCCTGTTCGCCACCGCCTGCGGCGGCGCCCCCGAGACCACGCCCGCCGGGGGCGGCGGCACCTTCACCTTCGCCATCCCCGCCGACCCCGGGGTGCTCGACCCCGCCACCGCCGTGCTGTCGGCCACGAACTCGTTGCTCGTCTTCGCCTACGACACGCTCGTCAACGTCGGCGAGAAGGGGGAGATCATCCCCGGGCTGGCCGAGAAGTGGGAGGTGAAGCCCGACTCCGTCACCTTCACCCTGCGCAAGGACGTCACCTGCTCCGACGGCTCCAAGCTCACCCCGGCCCAGGTCGCCGCGAACGTCAACCACATCGCCGACCCCGCCACCAAGTCGCCCGTCTACGGCGTCCTGCTGCCCACCGGGATGAAGGCCGAGGCCGACGACGCCGCGGGCACCGTCACGCTGTCCATGCCCGAGCCGTACGGGTTCATCCTGGAGACCACCCGCAACCTGTTCATCGTCTGCGGCAAGGGCGTCGAGGACCGGTCCGTGCTGGCCCGCGGCACCTCCGGCTCCGGCCCGTTCGTGCTCACCGAGGCCGCGCCCGGCGACCACTACACCTTCGAGCCGCGCCGCGAGTACGCCTGGGGGCCCGGCGGTGCCACCGGCAAGGACCTGCCCGACAAGGTCGTCCTCAAGGTCGTGCCGAACGAGCAGACCGCCGCCAACCTGCTCGTCGCCGGGAGCATCAACGGCGCCACCTTCTTCGGCCCCGACCGCGCCCGCATGGAGTCCACGCCCGGCCTCGGCAAGCTCACGCCGCCCGGCGGCAACGGCCAGTTCCTCTTCCACCAGGGCGACGGCCGGCCCACCGAGGACGTGGCCGTGCGCAAGGCACTCACCCAGGCGCTCAACCTCCAGGAACTGGCCGGCATCGCCTCCAGCGGCACCGGCAGGCCCGTCACCGGGCTCGTCATCGACCCGCGCCCCTGCCCCGGCGACAGCGTCACCGGCCACCTGCCCGCCTTCGACGCCGCCGCGGCCGCCGCCGCGCTCGACGCCGCAGGCTGGAAGGCCGGCCCCGACGGCACCCGCGCGAAGGACGGCGACAAGCTGAGCCTGCGCGTCCTGTACGCGACCACCCGCGGGCCCGGCGTGCAGGCCGCCGTCGAGTACATGGCCGCCGCCTGGAAGAAGATCGGCGTCGACGTCAAGCTCAACGGCGTCCTGGACACCAAGCTGTCGGAGTCGCTCAACGCCACCCAGGACTGGGACGTGGTCTGGCTGCCGATCACCGTCACCCTGCCCTCCCAGCTCATCGGGTTCCTGTCCGGCCCCGCCGCGCCCAAGGGCGCCAACTTCGCGCACCTGTCCAACGACCGCTACGAGGAGCTCGTCGCCAAGGCCATGCCGGTGCCCGGCGCCGAGGGCTGCAAGTCGTGGCTGGAGGCGGAGTCCGCGCTGTTCGACAACGTCGACCTCGTGCCCGTCGTGGAGAACACGCTGCTCGTCGCCACCAAGGGCGCCACGTTCGCCTTCGATGCCGGGGCGCTGGTGCCCACGTCGATCCGCGTCACGGGGACCTGAGTGTCACGCCTTGTGCTGAGGAGGCTCGTCCGGTTCGCCGTGTCGCTCGCGGTGCTCGTCGTGGCCGCGTTCGCGATGATCCACCTGATCCCCGGCGACCCCGTGCGGGCCTCGCTCGGCCCGGCCGCCCCGGTCGAGCTGATCGAGGCCCGCCGGGCCGCGCTCGGCCTCGACCAGCCGCTGCCCGCCCAGTTCGCCGCCTACGTCGCCGGGTTGTTCTCCGGCGACCTCGGCACCTCGTTCCTCACCGGCGAGCCCGTCGCCGAGGTGATCGCCACCCGCCTGCCGAACACGGTGGGCCTGGCGCTGATCGCCACCGCGGTCGCGCTGCTGGCCGCGGTGCCGCTCGGCATGTGGGCGGCCGTCCGCACCGAGAACGGCCGCAACCGCGGCACCGAGGCCGCGTTCGGCTCGGTGACCGGCACCGCCGTCGCCGTCCCCGAGTTCCTGTACGCGATCGCCCTCGTCACCGTCTTCGCCATCGGCCTCGGCGTGCTGCCGCCCGCCGGGAAGGAGGGCGCCGTCTCGTACGTGCTGCCCGTGCTCGCGCTGGCCATCGGCCCCACCGCCACGATCGCGCGCATCGCCAGGGTCGAGACGCTGCGCGCGCTCGGCACCGACTACGTCCGCCTGGCCCGGGCCAAACGGCTGCCGGCCGCCCGGCTGCACCTGCGGCACGTGCTGCCCAACACGCTCACCGCCACCCTCACGCTCGGCGGCCTGATGCTGAGCGCGCTCATCGCCGGCAGCGTGCTCGTCGAGTACGTCTTCGCCTGGCCCGGCCTCGGCATGAAGATCGTCGAGTCGATCACGCAGAAGGACTACCCGGTCGCCCAGGGCGTCATCCTCGTCTACGGCGCGATCGTGCTGCTCGTCAACCTCCTCGTCGACCTGGCGCTCGGCGTCCTCGACCCGACCTCTTCGATCAAGGAGTCGTGATGTTCCGCACCCCCGCGGCCGTCGCGGGCGCCGTCCTGGTCGCCGCCATGGTGGTGCTGGCCGTCATCGGGCCGCCCATCTGGGGGGAGGCCGCCGAGCACATCGACGCCGGCGCCATCCTCCAGGGCTCCTCGGCCGCCCACCCGCTCGGCACCGACAACCTCGGCCGCGACCTGCTCGCCCGGGTGCTCGTCGCCGGCCGCTACTCGCTGCTGCTCGCGCTGGCCGCCGCCCTCATCGGCGCCACCGCCGGGATCGTGCTCGGCGCGCTGCCGTCGGTGCTGCCCGCCCGCCCCGCCCGCCTGGTCACCGGCGCCGTCAACGCGCTCGTCGCCTTCCCCGGGCTGCTGCTGGCCATGTTCACCGCGGTCGTCGCCGGGCTCGGCGCGCGCGGCGCGGTCCTCGGCATCGGCGCCGCCATCGCGCCCGGCTTCGCCCGCCTCACCCAGACGCTCGCCGCCTCCGTCGCCGGGGCCGACTACGTCTCGGCCGCCCGCATGCTCGGCGTGCCGCGCCGCCGCATCCTGGCCAGGCACGTGCTGCCCAACATCGCCGAACCGCTCATCCTCCACCTCACCCAGGCGCTCGGCGGCGCGCTGCTCGGCCTGGCCGGCATGTCGTTCCTCGGCCTGGGCGTGCAGCCGCCCTCGTTCGACTGGGGACGGCTGCTGTTCGACGGGTTCGGCCGCATCTACGTCACGCCGGAGGTCGCGCTCGGGCCCGCGCTGGCCGTCGCGCTGGCCGGCATCGGCTTCAACCTGCTCGGCGACGCCCTGGCCAGAGGCGCCGCGCGCACCTCCGCGCCCCGGACGAAGGCCGTGGCGCCCGAGAGCGCCGACCCCGGCGAGCCCGAGCCGGGCGCCGTGCTCGACGTGCGGGACCTGACCGTCACCTTCCCCGGCGGCGTCACGCCCGTGCGCGGCGTGTCGCTGAGCGCCGCCCCCGGCGAGATCGTCGGCCTGGTCGGCGAGTCCGGCAGCGGCAAGTCGCTCACCGCCGCCGCCATCGGCGGCCTCGTCCCCTACCCCGGCGTCGTCGGCCACGCCCGGCTGCGGCTGGACGGCCGCGACGTGGCCGGCCTCAGCCGTAAGGAGCTCGGCACCTCGCTCGCCATGGTCTTCCAGGACCCGATGGCCTCGCTCAACCCCGCGCTCAAGGTCGGCGGCCAGCTCGCCGAGGTCGCCGTCGTCCACCAGGGCGCCACCCGCGCCGAGGCCCGCGCCCGCGCCGTCGACCGGCTCGGCCACGTGCACCTGCCCGAGCCCGGACGCCAGGCCCGCAGGCACCCGCACGAGCTGTCCGGCGGCATGCGCCAGCGCGCCGTCATCGCCATGGGCCTCATGGGCACGCCCCGCCTGATCATCGCCGACGAGCCCACGACCGCGCTCGACGTCACCGTGCAGCGGCAGATCCTGCGGCTGCTGCGCGAGGTCACCGAGGAGACCGGCTCGGCCGTGCTGTTCATCTCCCACGACATCGCCGTCGTCGGCGAGCTGTGCGACCGCGTCGTCGTCATGTACGCCGGCCGCGTCGTCGAGGAACTGCCCGCCGACCGGCTCACCGACGGCGCCCATCCCTACACGCGGGCGCTGATCGCCTCGCTGCCCGACATGGACACCGACCGGTCGCTGCCGCTGGCCAGCATCCCCGGCCGCCAGCCCGCCCCCGCCGAGGTCGGCGACGGGTGCGCGTTCGCCCCCCGCTGCCCGCTCGCCACCGACGCGTGCGCGGCCGGGCGCCCCCCGCTCGTCGAGCACGGCCCCGCCCACCGGGTCGCCTGCTGGGAGGTCACATGCACATCGACGGCCTGACCGTGCGCTTCGGCGCGTTCACCGCGGTCGACTCCGTCACCCTGGAGGTGCCGCCCGGCCGCATCGTCGGCCTCGTCGGCGAGTCGGGCAGCGGCAAGTCGTCGCTGGCCAAGGCCGTGTGCGGGCTCGTCCCGCACACCGGGCGCGTCACCGGCGCCTCCCGTGTCCAGATGGTCTTCCAGGACCCGTACGCCTCCCTCGACCCGCGCATGCGCGTGGGCGAGTCGGTCGCCGAAGCGCTGCTGCGGATGCCCAGGCAGGCCAGGGCCGCCGAGGTGGAACGGCTGCTCGGCCTGGTGTCGCTGCCCGCCGAGGCGGCCGGCCGCTACCCGCGCGAGCTGTCGGGCGGCCAGCGGCAGCGCGTCGCCATCGCCCGCGCCCTCGGCGCCGAGCCCGACCTGCTGGTGGCCGACGAGATCACCAGCGCCCTGGACGTCTCCGTCCAGGGCGCGGTGCTCAACCTGGTCCGCTCGCTGCGCGACCGGCTCGGCCTGCCGATCCTGTTCATCTCGCACAACCTGGCCGTGGTCCGGTACGTGTGCGACGAGGTCGCCGTCATGCACCGGGGCCGGCTCGTCGAGCACGGCCCCACCGAGGACGTCGTCGGCTCGCCCGGCCAGGACTACACCCGCACCCTCCTGGAGGCGGTGCCCCGCCTGCGCCGCTGAGCCCGCGAAGCGGGCAGGGCCGCCTTCGCACCGGAAGGCGGCCCTGCCGCCGTACTACCGCCGTCTCGCTACAGCGGGATCCACTCCGTGGCCGTGGTGACCTCGTCCAGGATCGCCGGGACCGGCTCCACGCCCAGGCCGGGGCCGGTCGGCACGTCCAGGTGGCCGTCACGCAGCTCGAACGGCTCGGTGACGTCCGTGGCGTAGTAGCGGCGCGAGCCGGAGGTGTCGCCCGGCAGCGTGAAGCCGGGCAGCGCGGCCAGCGCCACGTTCGCGGCCCGGCCCAGCCCGGTCTCCAGCATGCCGCCGCACCACACGGCGACGCCGTTGGCCCGGCACAGGTCGTGGATGCGGCGGGCCTCCAGGTAGCCGCCGATCCGGCCCGGCTTGACGTTGATGATCGAGCAGGAGCCGAGCGCGATCGCCGCCGCCGCGTGCTCGGCCGACTCGATCGACTCGTCCAGGCAGATCGGCGTGCGCAGCTGCCTGGCGAGCTTGGCGTGCTGGACGAAGTCGTCGTTGGCCAGCGGCTGCTCGATCAGCAGCAGCCCGAAGTCGTCCAGCCTGGCGAGCTGACGGGCGTCGACGAGCGTGTAGGCGGCGTTCGCGTCGACCTGGAGCAGCAGGTCGTCGCCGAAGCGCTCGCGCACCGCGCGGACCGGCTCCACGTCCCAGCCGGGCTCGATCTTGAGCTTGATCCGCACGTAGCCCTCGTCCAGGTAGCCCTCGACCGCGTCGAGGAGCTGCGGCACCGAGTCCATGATGCCGACCGACACCCCGCACGGCACCCGGTCGCGGGCCGCGCCGAGATACTGGCCGAACGACTCGCCCGACGCCCGGAGCTGCGCGTCCAGCACCGCGGTCTCGACGGCCGCCTTGGCCATCCGGTGCCCCTTGACGTGCTCCATCGCCCGGCCGGCTGGCTGGGCGTCCAGCGTCGCGGGCAGCGCGGGCAGCAGGAAGCGGCGGATCACCTCGGCCGCGCCGTCGACGTACTCGGAGGAGTAGAGCGGCTCCGACATGGCCACGCACTCGCCCCAGCCCTCGGCCTCCGGCGTCACCACCCGGACCAGCAGCACGTCCCGGGCCGTCTCGGTGCCGAACGAGGTGCGGAACGGCGCCACCAGGGGCATCGCGATCCGGCGCAGCTCTACTCCTGTGATCTTCACGCTCTCTCCACTACATAGAACGATTTATTGTGAAATCCCGTGACTTTGCGGCCCTCGGACAGCATCTCGCCCAGCGTGTCCCGTACGGCGTGCCGCCACGCCTTGGCCGTTCCCGGGTCGGCGCCCCGCAACCGCTCGACGTCCTCCGGCACCGCCACCAGCACCGTCGCCGCGTCGGCCCGGCCGGGCACCGGCCGGCCGCCCTCGTCCGCCAGCGCCACCACCGCGTCCGCCGGCACCCGCGCCGGCGCCACCCGGCCGCCCTCCAGCGCGCGCACGTGCGGCGCGGTCAGCGGCCACGCCGCCAGCACCCGGTCCGACTCGTCGCCCTGGTTGATGGCGTCGCCCATCACCCCGTAGAAGGCCGGCAGGTACTCCTGCGGCATGGCGCCCAGCTTGGCCAGGTTGAAGTGCGCGTTGCGGCGCACCAGCGGGTCGAACGTCCAGGTGATGCGCTCCACGCCGCGCTCCAGGGCCCAGCGCCGCTGGTGCAGCTTCAGCGCGAAACCCGTGCCCGGGGCCCGGGACACTCCGGTGATGTGCGAGTGCAGCGTCGCGCCCGCGCCGAAGAACGCGACCGACGCGCCCGCCAGCCGCTCGCCGTCGAAGGCGCCCGCCACGTAGTTGCCCGCGTGCGCCAGCGCCCGCATCAGCTCGACGGTGATCGGCCGGCCGGCCGGCTCGAACTGCCAGATGTCCTCGAACAGCGCCATGACCTGCTTGAACTCCGCGATGTCGTGGAGCTCCCTGATGGCGATCAAGCTGTCGGCCCTCTCCCTGGATCGGATGTCACCGCGACCGTACTTCGCGGCGGGGCCGAACGGATTCGTGCCAGAGCACCAAGACCGCGCCGACCTTCGTCCAGCCGTCCTATGGGAGCCGGGAACCTCGCCGGGACTCAGCGGTCGAGGACGAGCAGGGGCTGCGGGCCGGCCGTCAGGAGCGTCGCGCCCTGCGCCGTGCAGGCCGCCACGTCCGCCACCCGGGCGCCGAACAGGTCCGGCACGTAGATGGCCGGCTCGACGCAGAGCACCATCCCCGGCTCCAGCGCGGTGTCCTCGCCCGGCCGCAGCCGGGGTCCCTCGTCGTGGCCCAGGCCGAGCCCCCGCCCGGCCGACGGGGCGGCGAAGTGGCCGTAGCCGCTGCCCTCGATCACCGCCCGGGCGGCGGCGGCCACCGACCCGGCCGGGGCGGCGGGCCGTACCGCCGCCAGGGCCGCGCGGTGCGCGGCGATCACCACCGAGTACATGGCCTCGAAGTCCTCGGGCGGCTCGGCGACGGCGAACACCCGCGCGGCCTCCGCGCACCAGCCGTCCCAGCGCCCGCACACCGACACCAGCAGCGCGTCCCCCGGATTGATCACCCGCTCGCCCGGCAGGTGCGCGGGCCTGGCGGTGTGCTCGCCCGCCGACACCCGCACCGACAGCGCCTCCTCGCAGCCGCCCTCCAGCAGCAGCAGCCGCAGCCGGGCGGCCATCTCCCGCTCGGTCGCGCCGAACCAGGCCAGCTCCCGCGCCTGCGCCAGCACCGCCTCGGCCGCTCCGGCCGCCGCCGCGACCGCCTCCACCTCGGCCGGGTGCTTGCGCAGCCGCAGCGGCGCCAGCACGGCCGCCGCCGGGACCAGCTCCGCCTCGATCGCCAGCCCGAACAGCTCCCGCACCCGCATCTCCGGGTCCACGCCCACCCGCCGCGCCCCCGCGGGCACGTGCGGCGCGGGGTCGGCGGTCTCGACGGCCGCGTCCGCCGTCACCACGAGGAACGCCCCGCCGCGCCCGCCCAGGAACCGGAAGTCCGGCGACGGCCGCAGCACCAGGGCGTCGATCTCGGATCCGGTCATGGCGGCCCGTACCTGGGCCAGCCGCGCCGCGTCTTCGGGAATGCCCGTCACCACGGCCTCCGTATCACGCCTTCTCGGGCCGCCCGGCCGCCGCCGGGGCCGATGGGCCGTCGTCGGCGTGCAGCCAGCAGGCCACCGGGCCGAACGTGGGATCCTTGACCCGGCACACGTCCATCACGTGCGGGCAGCGCGGATGGAAGCGGCAGCCGGCCGGCGGGTCCGCCGGGTCCGGCACGTCGCCCGGCAGCTCGGCGGGCAGCACGCCCAGGCCGTCGGGCGCGGGGATCGCCTCCAGCAGCGCCCGCGTGTAGGGATGGCGGGGGTTCGCCCACACCTCGGCGGTGTCGCCGGACTCGACGATCCGGCCCAGGTACATGACCGCGATCCGGTCGGCGATCAGCCGCACCACCGACAGGTCGTGGCTGATGAACAGCAGCCCCGCCCCCGACTCCACCGCCAGGTCGCGCATGAGGGTGGCGACCTGCGCCTGCGCCGAGGCGTCCAGCGCGGAGATCGGCTCGTCGCCGATGAGCAGCCTCGGCCGGGCGGCCAGCGCCCGGGCGATCGCGATGCGCTGCCGCTGCCCGCCGGAGAACTCGTGCGGGTGCCGCCGCTCGAAGTCGCGCGGCAGCCCGACGCGTTCCAGCAGGTCGGCGGGCCGGGTGGTGGTGTCGCCCGAGGTGCGCAGCCCGTCGGCGATCTGGTCGCCGACCCGGCGGCGCGGGTTCAGCGACGCGTACGGGTCCTGGAACACCATCTGGATGCCGGTCAGCCTGCGCCGCCGCAGCCCGAGCGGGGTGACGGCCTCGCCCTCGAAGGAGATGCCGCCCGAGGTGATCGGGTTCAGCCCGCACACGGCCCTGGCCAGCGTGGACTTGCCGCAGCCGGACTCGCCGACGAGGCCGACGACCTCGCCCGCGCGCACCTCCAGGCTGGCCCCGGCCACGGCGCGGACCACCGGCCGGCCGGGGGAGCGGTGCTCGACGACCAGGTCGTCGATGGTCAGCAGGCTCATCGGCCCCCCTCGTCGATCTGCGCGTCCGGCAGCGAATCCAGCAGGGATCGGGTGTACGGGTGCGACGGCTCGCGCAGCACCCGGCCCCGCGGCCCGGTCTCGACGACCAGGCCGTCCTTCATCACGCTCACCTCGTCGGCGACCGCCGACATCACGCCCAGGTCGTGCGTGACCAGCAGCACCGCCAGGCCCAGCTCGTCGCAGAGCCCGCGCAGCAGCCGCAGCACGCCCGCCTGCACGGTCACGTCCAGCGCGGTCGTCGGCTCGTCGGCGATGAGCACCCGGGGCGAGCAGGCCAGCGCCACCGCGATCGCGATGCGCTGCCGCATCCCGCCGGAGAACTGGTGCGGGTAGCGCCCGACGGCCTCCTCCGCGCCCGGGATGCGCACCTTGCCGAGCAGCTCGACGGCCCTGGCCCGCGCCTCCCGCTTGCCGAGGCCCAGGTGGTGGCGCATGTGCTCGGTGAGCTGCCTGCCGATCGTGAGCATCGGGTGCAGGCTCGTCGCGGGGTCCTGGAAGACCATCGCGACCTCGCCGCCGCGCACCTTGTTCAGCTCGGCGGGCGGCATCGTGAGCAGTTCCCGGCCGCCGAGCGTGATGCTTCCCGAGGTACGCGAGCCGTGCGGCAGCAGGCCGAGCACGGCCAGCCCGGTCATCGTCTTGCCCGAGCCGCTCTCCCCGGCCAGGCCGTGCACCCGGCCCTCCTGGAGCGTGAGGTCGACGCCGCGCAGCACCTCCTTGCCGCCGATCGACACCTTCAGACCGGTGATGTCCAGCGTCACAGGGCACGCTCCTTGATGGCGCGGGCGGTGCGGGGGTCGAGGGCGTCGCGCAGCGTGTCGCCGAGGAAGTTGAACGCCAGCACCACGGTCAGGATGGCCAGGCCCGGGAAGGCCGCCACCCACCAGCTGTCGAACACCTCCATGCCGGAGGCCACCATCGAGCCCCACTCGGGCGACGGCGGCTTGGCGCCCAGCCCCAGGAACGACAGGCCCGACAGCAGCAGCAGCGCGGTGCCGATGTCCAACGTGGCCAGCACCAGGATGGGGCCGGTCACGTTCGGGAGCACGTCCACGCGCAGCGAGCGCCACGCGGAGAAGCCGAGCAGCCGCCCGCTGAGCACGAACTCGCGCTCACGCACGCCGAGCACCAGGCCGCGGGTGACGCGGGCGTAGGCGGGCCAGGCGACGACGAGCACGGCCAGCACCGCGTTGGTGAGGCTCGCGCCGAGCGCCGCCGCGACCACCATGGCCAGGATGACCGTCGGGAACGCGAACACCAGGTCCGCGACCCGCATGATCGTCTCGTCCACCCATTTGCCGAAATATCCGGCGCAGGCGCCGAGGAGGCCGCCGACCAGCACCGACAGCGCCACCAGCAGCAGCGTCAGCGGGATCGACACCCGCGCCCCGTACAGCACCCGGCTCAGGATGTCGCGCCCGAGCTGGTCGGTCCCGAACCAGTGGTCAGGGCCGGGCGGGGCCAGCCGGGGGAGTTCCTGGGCGAGCGGGTCGTGCGGCGCCAGCAGCGGCGCCGCCAGGGCGATCACCAGCCAGGCGAGCGCGATCACCACGCCCACGACGGCCAGCGGCTGCCGCCAGGCCTCGGGCAGGCGCCGCAGCAGCCCCTTGCGGGCCAGCGGGTCCCGTCTCATTGCAGCCTCACTCGGGGGTCGATCACGCCGTACAGCACGTCCACGATCAGGTTGATGACGAGGTAGACCACGCCCACCACGAACCCGACGCCCATGACGGCGGGCAGGTCGAGCGTGGTGGCGCTCTTGTAGGCGTACTGGCCGATGCCCGGCCAGGCGAAGATCGCCTCCACCAGCACCGTCCCCGACAGCAGGCTGCCGAACGCCAGCCCTGCCACCGTGATGACCGGCACCAGCGCCGAGCGGAGCACGTACCGGAACAGGACCGTGCGGCCCGGCAGGCCCTTGGCCCGGGCGGCGCGCACGTAGTCCTGGCCCAGCACCTCCAGCACCGCCGAGCGGGTGAAGCGGGTCAGCAGCCCGATCGTGTAGAGCGCCAGCACCAGCGCCGGCGTGACCAGGTGGCCGACGGCGGAGACGAACACGTCCCACCGGCCGGCGATCAGCGCGTCCACCGTCTGCAGCCCTGTCACGCCGGGCGCCAGGCCGAGCGCCGGGTCGACCCGGCCGCTGCCCGGCGTGATCTGCAGCCGGTAGAAGAACACGTAGAACGCCACCAGCGCCAGCCAGAACGTCGGCACCGAGATGCCGATCAGGCTCAGCACGCGCAGCACGTGGTCCGGCAGCCGGTCGCGGCGCAGCGCGGCGACCACGCCGAACGCCACGCCGAGCACCAGCGACACCAGGATGGCCGCGCCGGCGAGCTCCAGCGTCGCCGGCACGAACTCGGCCAGGTCCTGGGCGACCGGCCGGTGGCTCTGCTGGCTGGTGCCCAGGTCGCCCTGGAGCATGCCCTGGAGGTGCAGCCAGTACTGCTCCCACAGCGGCTTGTCCAGGCCGTGCTCGGCCCGCCACTGCGCGACGATGGCCGGGTCGTTCATGGCCCGCTGGCCCAGGTTGGCCGCCACCGGGTCGCCGGGCACCAGGTTCGTCAGCACGAACGTCACCACCGTGATGCCCCAGGCCAGCAGGATCGCGGTGAGCACCCGCCGGATGAGGAACCGCGCCAGCGGCGGCATGGTCCAGGCCATCGGCTTACTTCGCGCCCAGGTCGGCCAGGTCGACCGTCCACACCGGGTGGTACTCCACGCCGGTCACCGAGGCGGCCGTCACGATGTTCTGACCCGGCTGGATGAGCGGCACGAACGGGCCGGAGGCGTTCAGCTTCTCCTGGACCTCGTGGTAGGCGGCGGTGCGGGCCTCGTCGCCGATCGCCTTGGCGGCCTTCTCGCCCGCCTCCTCGATCTCCTTGGCCGAGCCGGTCTTCCACCCGGCCCGCGCGCCGACCGTCTGGCCGGGCAGGAACGCCAGGTAGTCGTTGGGGTCGGGGTAGTCAGGGCCCCAGTACCACAGGCCCATCTCCTCCTTGCCGTTGCGGTAGTTGTCCAGCGCCACCGTCACCGGCGCGGGCTGGAGGTCCACCGTGATGCCGACCTCCTTGAGGTTGGCCTGGATGCGCTCGGCCAGCGGCTGGAACGACAGGCCGTTCACGGTCAGCTCGCTGGGGAACTCCAGCTTGACGCTCGGGTTGGACAGGCCGCTCTCGGCGAGGGCCTTCTTGGCGCCCTCGACGTCGCGCGCCGGCGCCCGGTCGGCCGGCAGCGCGCCGAGGAGCTGCGACGGGATGACGCCCGGCGCCCGCGTCGAGCCCTCGCCGGCCAGCTCCAGCAGGCCCGCGTAGTCGACGCCCTTGCGCACGGCCTCGACGAACTTGGCGTTCGTGGTGGTCTTGCTGATCGCCGGGTCCTGGTTGGCCAGCAGGAAGATGACGTTGGCCGAGGCGGTCTTCTTGACCTGCAGCGTCGCCGGCATGTTCGTCACCTGGTCGCCGGACAGGTTGAGGGCGATCTGGCTGTCGCCGCGCTGGACGTTCAGCTTCTGCGTGGCCGCCTCGACGTTGCGGATGACGACCTTGTCGTAGGCGGGCTTGGCGCCGTAGTACTTGGGGTTCGCCTTGAGCACGACCTGGCTGCTGACGTTGAACGACTCGATCTGGTACGGGCCCGAGCCCGCCGAGTTGCCGTTCAGGTACTGCTCGGCCTTGTCCTGGGCGTCGGCCGTGCCGCCCTGGGCCTTGACGACCTTGCTGTTGAGGATGCCGAGCGCCGGGTTCGGCAGGATGTACGGCAGCGCCGCGTTGGCCTTCTCCGACGTGAGCGTGATCGTCGAGTCATCGGTCTTGGCGATCTCGACGCCGTCGAGCAGGAACGACGGGGTGCCCTTCATGTCGCGCACCCGGGTCAGCGAGAAGACCACGTCGTCGGCCGTGACGGGGGCGCCGTCGGCGAAGGTCGCGCCCTGCTTGAGCTTGAGCGTGACGACCTTGCCGTCCTCCGACAGCTCGTACGACTCCGCCAGCGCCGGGACCGGCTTGGTCACGTCGCCGCCGTCGAAGGTGAGCAATGTCTCGTACGTGGCCTTGCCCACGATGAGGCCGGTCGGCTCGTAGGTGCGGCCGGGGTCGGCCGTCTTGAGGTCGAAGGACGTGTCGATGACGAGCGTCTTGCCGCCGCTCTGCGCGGCAGGGGCCTGTGAGCCGCCGCTTCCGCAGGCGGCGAGGGCGAGTGCACCGGCGAGCAGCACAGCCGCCGTCTGCGAGCGGGTCGCCATGGTGAGTCCTCCAGATGGACGTTCGGAACGAGGATGCCGAGGATTGTCCGGCAGAATGTCCAGGCCCCGTGCGGTCACCAAGACGGATATAAAGGGGCGAGAGGTAACAATGAGTGAAATTTCCAGAAATGGTGGCATGGGCGGCGCTCAGCCTGGACGGATCGGCATCGGTCTCGAGCTGGACGACATCCATATGAAGATCCTTGAGGTCCTGCGGGAGAACGGCAGGATCTCCGTCGCCGCGCTCGCCGAGCGGGTCGGCATCTCCCGCGCGAACGCCTACACCCGATTCGAGGCGCTGCGTGCCGACGGCGCGATCAAGCGTTTCACCGCCGAGATCGACCACGTCAGGACCGGTCTCGGCATCACCGCGCTCATCTTCGTGACCGTGCGGCAGCAGATGTGGCGCCAGTTCAGGGCCGAGCTGGCCAGGATGCCGGAGGTCGAGTACTGCGCGATCACCACCGGTCAGCACGACGCGATGATCCAGGTCCGCGTGGCCGACGTCGCCGAGGTGCACGCCATGGTGACCGATCGGCTGGCCAACATCCCGGCCGTCAAGGCGACCGAGACCGTGTTCATCCTCGACGAGGTGCTCAGACGGCCCTACGTGCTGCCCGGCGACGGCGGCAGGAGCCGCCCCGCCCGGCGGCCCGCGCCCGAGGCCCCGGGCGACGTGCCGCTCGGCAAGATGCGCTTCGTCGGCGCCGCCGAGGGCCG
>NZ_JAHKRO010000143.1 GCF_019396325.1 Nonomuraea ceibae | reverse complement strand
GTAGCGCGTTTGCGGGTAGTCGGCGGCCCGGGCCGCCGTGGTGGCTCCGGCCGTGAGGACGGCCGCCGTTCCGATCGCGAGAAGTGCCCGTGCGATGCGCATGTTCCCTCTCTTCCGATGCAGGACGTTCGCTCAGCAAGGACGATGGAACACGCGGCCGGGCCGGCCAAGGGGTGATCGCGGATGTTCGCCGGCCGTTGGCTCAGGGTTCGCCGCGCAGCCGGCTGCGCTGCACCTCCCGGGCCAGCGCGCGCCGCACCGACGCGGGGGCGGGGGCGGTGACGCGCGCGGGCAGGTCGAGGCCGCGGCTGATCCGGTCGTAGGCGGCCCGGCAGCCCGCGGGCAGCCGCTCCCGGTGCAGGCGCAGGTCCTCCTCCACGAGGCGGCGCAGCTCGTCGACGTGCTGGGGGGTGAAGCGCTTCCTGCCGCGCGCGACGGCGTGGACGTGACGGGCGCAGCGGGCGCCGTCGCACGTCTCGGCGATGTGCTCGGCCAGGCCCCACAGGCGGCCTTCGAGCCAGGGGACGTCGTGCTGGTCGAGCGTCAGGTCCAGCGGCGGACGCGGCTCGGCGGCCCGCAGCTTGGTGACGTGCTTGCTCACGGCGGGCTGGCTCATGCCGGTGAGCTGGGCGATCCGGTCCTGGGTCCAGCCGAGGCCGGCGAGGGTCACGATCATCTCGGCGCGGAGCCTGCGCATGTCGTCGCCCGCGCGGATGACGTCGTTCATGTCGGCGATCATCCGCCCGGCCTGCTCCTCGGTCAGCGTCATGCCACAGATCATAACCTGGTTGTATAAATCGGTTATATGCGTCAGAGTCCTGGGTCATGCCCACTTTCACCGCGCCGGACGGCACCCGGCTGGCCTACCGCACCTCCGGGACCGGCGACCCGCTCGTCTGCGTCCCGGGAGGCCCCACGGACGCCGGCTACCTCGGCGACCTCGGCGGCCTGTCCGCGCACCGGCGGCTCGTCCTGCTGGACCCGCGCGGCACCGGCCGCTCCGCCAGGCCCGCCGACCCCGCCTCCTACCGCTGCGACCGCCAGAGCGACGACCTCGAGGCCCTGCGCGAGCACCTCGGGCTCGACCGGCTCGACCTGCTCGGCCACTCCGGCGGCGCCAACGTCGCCGTGACCTACGCGGCCCGCCACCCCGCGAACGTCGGCAGGCTGGCCCTGATCACCCCCGGCTGCGCCGCCGCCGGCATCACCGTCACCGGCGCGACGCGGCGCGAGCTCGCCCTGCGCAGGAAGGCCGAGCCGTGGTTCCCCGCCGCGTTCGCCGCCCTGGAGGCGATCATCGAGGGCCGGGGCGGCGACCGCGACGCCATCACGCCCTTCCTGTGGGGCCGCTGGGACGCCGCCGCGCGCGAGCACCCCGCCTCCCGGCCGCCCGACCCGGCGATCGCCGCCGCCTTCGCGGCCGAGGGCGCCTTCGACCCGCCGCGCACCCGGGCCGCGCTCGCCGCCCGGCGCGGCCCGGTGCTGGTGCTGGCCGGCGAGCACGACCTGAACAGCCCCCCGCGGGCGACGGCCGAGTACGCCCGCCTGTTCCCCGCCGCCTCGCACGTCGTCCAGGCCGGGGCCGGCCACTACCCGTGGGTGGACGACCCCGGCCGGTTCGCCGAGGTCGTCGCGGCTTTCCTGCGCTGACCCGGCGCGGGGTGTCGATCCGGGCAGGAGTCATTCGTATAAGGGGTGAAGGAGGACAACATGCAGAAGTACCTGCTCAGCATCTACCAGCCCGACGGCGACCCGCCCCCGCCGGAGGTCCTGGAGCCGATCGTCCGCGACCTCGAGGCACTGAACGACGAGATGCGCGCTGCCGGGGCGTGGGTGTTCGCCGCCGGGCTGCACCCGCCGGGCACCGCCACCGTGCTGCGGCCCAAGAGCGGCGACGTGCTCATGACCGACGGCCCCTACACCGAGGGCAAGGAGCACCTCGGCGGGTTCACCGTCATCCAGGCGCCCGACCTGGACGCCGCCCTCGCCTGGGGGCGCCGGCTCGCCGCCGTCACCACGCTGCCGGTCGAGGTGCGTCCGTTCCAGTGAGCGTGGAGCGGGTGTTCGCCCAGGAGTACGGGCGCGCGGTCGCCGTCCTGGTCCGCGTCTTCGGCGACATCGACATCGCCGAGGACGCGGTCCAGGACGCCTTCACGGTCGCGGTGCGGCGCTGGCCCGCCGAAGGGACGCCGCCGAGCCCGGCCGGATGGATCATCACCACGGCCCGCAACCGCGCGGTCGACCGGCTGCGCCGCGAGGCCGCGCGGCAGGACAAGCACGCCCAGGCCGCGCTGCTGCACGCCGGTGACGCGCCGGCGGAGGAGGGACCCGTGCCCGACGACCGGCTCCGGCTGATCTTCACCTGCTGCCATCCCGCGCTGGCCAGGCCCGCCCAGGTCGCGCTCACGCTGCGGCTGCTGGGCGGGCTCAGCACGGCCGAGATCGCCCGGGCGTTCCTGGTGCCGGAGCCGACGATGGCCCAGCGCCTGGTCCGCGCCAAGGGCAAGATCCGTGACGCGCGGATCCCGTACCGGATCCCGCGCGAGGCCGACCTGCCCGAACGGCTGGAGCCCGTGCTGGCCGTCATCTACCTGATCTTCAACGAGGGCTACCTGCCCCGGTCCGGCGACCGGCTGGTGCGCGAGGAGCTGTGCGCCGAGGCGATCGGGCTCGGCCGGCTGCTGGCCGGGCTCATGCCGGACGAGCCGGAGGCGATCGGGCTGCTGGCGCTCATGCTGCTGCTGGAGTCGCGCCGCCCGGCCCGCACCGCGCCCGGCGGGACGCCGGTCCGCCTCGCCGACCAGGATCCCCGTCTGTGGGACCGCGCCCTGGCGGCCGAGGGCCGGGAACTGGTCCGGCGGTGCCTGCGCCGGGGGCGGCCGGGGCCGTACCAGATCCAGGCGGCGATCAACGCCGTGCACAGCGAGCCGCCGACGGACTGGCGGCAGGTGGTGGCGCTGTACGACCAGCTCATGGCGCTCGCGCCGAGCCCCGTCGTGGCGCTCAACCGGGCCGTCGCGGTGGCCGAGGTCGCCGGGCCCGGGGCGGCGCTCGCCCTGGTGGACGACCTGGACCTGGACGGCTACCACGTCTTCCACGCCGTACGGGCCGACCTGCTGCGCCGCCTGGGCCGGGACGCGGAGGCGGCACGGGAGTACGACGCGGCGCTCGCCGGCACGGGCAACGAGGCCGAACGCGCCTTCCTGCGCCGGGCCCGCGACCCTCTAGACTAGTCAAAGTTGATTAGAGGAGGGTGCGGCGATGTCGGCGATCCGGCTGCTGGTGCTGGGCGCGGTGCGGCTGCGCGGGCGCGCCCACGGCTATCAGGTGCGCAACGACCTGGAGTTCTGGGGGGCCGACCGGTGGGCCCACACGAAACCGGGCTCCATCTACCACGCGCTCAAGCAGATGGCCAAGCAGGGGCTGCTGCACGCGTACGAGACGGCGCCCAGCACCGCCGGCGGGCCGCCCCGCACCGAGTACGAGGTGACCGAGAAGGGCGCCGCCGAATACTTCTCGCTGCTGCGCCGGTCGCTGACCACGCCCGGCGAGAGCGACCTGCTGGCCGCCGGGGTCGGGTTCATGGTCGACCTGCCCCGGGAGGAGGTCGTCGCGCTGCTGCGGCAGCGGATCGCCGCACTGGAGGAGTGGCGCGGCTCCGTCACGGCCCACTACACGCCCGAGGACGGCCCCGGCCAGCACGGGCACATCGGCGAGATCATGCACATGTGGGTGACCGCCGCCGACGACGGCGTGCGCTGGACCGGTGACCTGATCGCCCGCGTCGAGGGCGGCGCGTACGCCTTCGCCGGGGAGGAGGGCGACCCGTTCGCCGGGACCCTCTCGCAGGAGGGCCCCGGCGAGGTCACCTGCTGAGGCCGCGGAAGCGGGCCGCCGCCATCGGGCAGGCGATCGCCAGCAGGACGAGCGGCCACAGCACGGCCAGCAGGTGGGCGTTCTCGGCGGCCCACGAGGTGCCGGCCACGCCCGGGTTGCCGAACAGGTCGCGCACCGCGGTGGCGCTGGCCGTCATCGGGTTCCAGTCGGCGATGGTGCCGAGCCAGCCGGGCATGGTCTCCGGCGAGGCGAACGCGCTGGAGCTGAACGCGACCGGCCACACCAGGATCTGCACGGCCATGACCAGGTCCGGCCTGCCGACGATCAGCCCGAGCCAGATGCCGCACCACAGCATCGCGAACCGCAGCAGGAGCAGCAGCCCGATCGCGGCGACCGCCTGGGAGGGCGTGCCGTGCCAGCGCCAGCCGATGGCCAGGCCGGCGCCGATCATGACGGCCAGGCCGGCGATCGACTCGAGCATGTCGGCGACGCCCCGGCCGACCAGCACCGCCGACGGCGCCATGGGCATCGACCGGAAGCGGTCGAGGACGCCCTTGCCGAGGTCCTGGGCGATCGCGGTCATCGTGCTCTCGAGCCCGAAGGCCATGGTCAGCACGAGCATGCCCGGGACCAGGAACTCCTTGTAGTCGCCGCCGCCCGCGACCTGCATGCCGCCGCCGATGAAGAAGGCGAACATCACCAGCATCATCACCGGGAAGGTCAGCGAGATCACCGCCCCCCACGGATGGCGCGCCCAGCGGGCCAGCTCGCGCCGCGTCATGGTCCAGGAGTCGATCAGCCACCAGCGCAGGCTCATGAGCGCTCTCCCGTCAGATGCATGAACACCTCGTCCAGCGTGGGGCGGCGCACCGCCAGGTCCTCGGCCTCGATGCCGGCCTCGTGCAGGGCCCGCACCAGGTGGCTGAGGGCCGCCATCCGGTCGGCGACCGGCGCGCTGGCCCTGCGCCGGTCCTCGTCGAGCTCGACCGCGCCCGCGCCGGGCACCCCGGCCAGGACGCCGGCGACGGCCGGCAGCAGGGCGGCGTCGTGCACGACCACGTCGACGCGGTCGCCGCCGACCTTGGCCTTGAGCTCGTCGGCGGTGCCGTCGGCGATCACCCGGCCGTGGTCGATGACCGAGATCCGGTCGGCGAGCTGGTCGGCCTCCTCCAGGTACTGGGTGGTCAGCAGCACGGTGGTGCCGCCGCCGACCAGTGAGCGGACCGCGTTCCACACCTCGGTCCTGCCGCGCGGGTCGAGGCCGGTGGTCGGCTCGTCCAGGAACAGCACGCTCGGCTCGACGATGAGCGAGGCCGCCAGGTCCAGGCGGCGCCGCATGCCGCCGCTGTAGGCCTGGACGGGTTTGCGGCCGGTGTCGGCCAGCCCGAACCGCTCCAGCAGCTCGGCCGCCCGCGCCGCCGCCCGGCGCGCCCCCAGGTGGTAAAGGCGGCCGAACAGCTCGAGGTTCTGCCGCCCGGACAGGTCCTCGTCCACCGCCGCGCTCTGCCCGAGCAGCCCGATCCGCCGCCGCACCTCGGCCGGGCGCTCGGCCACGTCGATCCCGGCGACGCGCGCCCTGCCCTCCTCCACGCGCAGCAGCGTGGCCAGCGTGCGGACGAACGTGGTCTTGCCGGCCCCGTTGGGGCCGAGCACCCCGTGCACGGTGCCGCTCGGCACGGTCATGGTCAGTCCGTCGAGGGCCTTCTTCTCGCCGTACGTCTTCCGCAGCCCTTCCGCGACGATCGCAGGCACGTCCCCTCCTTTGCTAGTCAAGTTTGACTAATCGGACGGAGCGTAGCCGCGGCCTCCTTCATTAGTCAAACTTGATTAGCCGGTGGACCGGCACCTCAGCGCGAGGTCGAGCGTGTCCAGCGCCCAGGCCCAGGAGGCGTCGGCATCCCTTGGCGTGTGCTGGAACCCACCCGCCAGCTCCAGGCTCACGTAGCCGTGGATCGCCCCGCCCAGGAAGCGCACCGCGTCGGTCTGGTCCGGCTCCGGCAGGTCGTAGCCGCGCAGCAGCGCCCGGATCATCTCCGAGTGCCGGGGCCCCGCGCTGCGCGCCGCGGTCTCGGGGTCGAGCTCGAACCGGGCGGCGGCGTAGCGGCCCGGATGCTCCCTGGCGTAACGGCGGTAGGCGTCGGCGAACGCCACCAGCGCGTCCCTGCCCGCCCGCCCGGCGAGCGCGCCGGCGGCCCGCGCGGCCAGTTCCTCCAGCGCCAGCAGCGCCACCCGCACCTTCAGCTCGCGGGCGTTGGCGATGTGCGCGTACAGGCTCGGCTCCTTGACGCCCAGCCTGCGCGCGACCGCCGACCCGGTCACGTGCTCGAAGCCGATCTCGTCGGCCACCTCCGCCGCCGCCAGGGCGAGCCGTTCGGCGGTGATGATCGCGCGAGCCATGCGTCCTCCGTCAACTAAACAAATTAACGATTTGCCTAATTGTATTAGCCTGGAAGCCATGAAACCCATCACCGAACGCGACATCCGCAGGTCGTTCGTCAACTGCTCCAAGGGCGAGGCCCAGCGCCTCGGCATCCCCCGCGACCTGGCCGAACAGCCGTGGGACGACCTCGACTTCCTCGGCTGGCGAGATCCCGGCGCCCCCGATCGCGGCTATCTCGTCGCCGAACGCGACGACGGCGGCCTCGTCGGCATCGCGCTGCGGGCCACCCCCGCCACCGGGCGCGGCTTCACCTCCCGCAGCATGTGCTCGCTCTGCCTGACCACCCTCGCCGGCGGCAACGTGGCGCTGATGACCGCCCGCCGCACCGGCGAGGCCGGCCGCCTGGGCAACACGGTCGGCCAGTATCTCTGCGGCGACCTCGCCTGCTCCCTCTACACGCGGGGCAGGAAGCAGGCGGTGGGCGGCGACTTCGACGAGACGCTGACCGTGACCGAGAAGATCGCCCGCACCCGCGGCAACCTGGCGGCCTTCATCGAGAAGGTGACCGCCTGAGCACGGGCGCCGGCCGGACGCCTCAGCGGCGGCGCACCTTGATGTCGCGCATGTCGGTCGCGGCCACCCGCAGCACCCGGTACGGCACCGCGTACGCGTCGAGGGCGGCCACGGCGGCCGCGACCGCCTCCGGCTCGCCGTCGTCCGGCCCGGCGGGCACCTGGCAGCGGAACGTGAACGCCGTCAGCCCGGCGTCATGGCTGAACGTGCCCGCCTCGGTGAAGGCGAGGTCGGCCGCCCCCAGCACGGCGGCCCGGCCGGCCTCGTCCAGCTCGCCGAACTTCCCGGAGATCGTCACCCGGAACATGGATCAGTCCTTTCTCACGGCGTAACCGAGGACGCGCTCGCCGAGCACGTCCTCGATCGCGTCCAGCAGCTCCAGCACCGCCCCGGCGATCGCGTCGGGGCCCTCTCCCTCGGCCGTGCGCCGGCCGATCTCGGCGAAGACCATCGCGTGGAACGACCCGAGCTGCCAGGCCACCACGCGCGGCAGCGGGTCGCCCGGCGCGGCGCCGGTCTCCTCGGCCAGCGTGGCGGCCAGCTCGTCGGTCATCCGGCGGCCGAGGTCCTCCAGCCGCGCGGTGAGCGTCGGCGCGGCCCGCATCATCTCGAAGACGCGCCCGAACCCGCCCGTCAGGCCCAGCTTGCGGTCACGGTCACGCACCTCCTGGCGCAGGCGGCCGAGGATCGCCCCGGCCGCGCCCGTGCCCGGGGGCCGCTCGCGCACGATGTCGGCCAGCCGCCGCGGCGACGCCTGGTCGGGCGGCAGCACCAGGTCCTCCTTGACCGGGAAGTAGTTGTAGACGGTGTTGACCGACACCTCGGCCGCCGCCGCGACGTCGGCGACCGTCACGTGGTCGAAGCCGCGCGCCACGAACAGGCCGATCGCCACCTCGGAGATCCGCTGCCGCGTCTGCCGCTTCTTGCGCTCCCGCAACCCTTCGGTCATGCCGAGGAAGTTTAACCGAACTCCAAACTTGGAGTGCACTCCATTTTTGCTCGGGATCGGATCCGGGCCGAGGAGCGGAAGAATGGACGCCCGTGAACGATCTTCCGCCCGAGGGGGCGCAGTCCGACGAGGACATCGCCCGCGCCCACGTCACGACCCCGGCCCTGCACAACGCGACGATCCGGCTGGACGACCCCGACCCCGCCTGGCCGGCCCGCTACGCGCGGACCGCCGCGGCGATCCGCGCCGCACTCGGCGACACCGTCCTGCTGCTGGAGCACGTCGGCTCCACCTCGGTGCCCGGCCTGCCCGCCAAGCCCATCCTCGACCTGCTGCTGATCGTGGCCGACCCGGCGGACGAGGCCGCGTACGTCCCGCCGCTGGAGTCGATCGGCTACGTGCTGACGATCCGCGAACCCGACTGGTTCGAGCACCGCGTGCTGAAGCTGCACGAGGGCGAGATGCCGGTCAACCTGCACGTGCTGCCCGACGACTGCCCCGAGACGCGCCGCATGCTCGGCTTCCGCGACTGGCTGCGCGAGCACGACGACGACCGCGACCTGTACGCCCGCACCAAGCGCGACCTCGCCCGGCGCACCTGGAAGTACGTGCAGAACTACGCCGACGCCAAGAGCGAGGTCGTGGAGGCGATCATCGCCCGCGCGGGCCTGTGACCGGCTAGCCCCGCGCGGGGCCGGGCAGGGCGGCGGCGATCTCCCAGAAGGCCGCGTACCGGCCGCCCCGGCCCAGCAGCTCGTCGTGGCCGCCCTCCTCCACGACGCGGCCGCCGTCCAGGAAGGCGACCCGGTCGGCGCGCTGGACGGTCCGCATCCGGTGCGCCACCATCACCACCGTCCGGCCCGCCATCAGGCGCTCGATCCCCTCGTGCACGGCCGCCTCGTTCACCGGGTCCAGCGCCGAGGTCACCTCGTCCAGCAGCACCACGGGCGCGTCCTTGAGCAGCGCCCGCGCGATCGACACCCGCTGGCGCTCGCCGCCCGACAGCAGCGCGCCGCCCTCGCCGACGTGCGCCGCCCAGCCGCCGGGCAGCCGCTCGATCACCTCGTCCAGCCGCGCCGCCGTCGCCGCCGCCCGCACCTCGGCCTCGCTCGCACCGGGACGGCCGAGCCGGACGTTCTCCTCGATCGTGCCGTCGAAGAGGTAGACGTCCTGGAAGACGATGGCGATCCGCGCCATCAGCGCCTCGGTGCTGACCTCGCGCACGTCCACGCCGCCCAGGCGCACCGCGCCCGCGTCCACGTCGTGGAACCGGGCGAGAAGCTGCAGCAGCGTGCTCTTGCCCGCCCCCGACGGGCCCACGACCGCGAGCCGCTGCCCCTGCGGCACCTTCAGCGACAGGCCGTCGATCACCGTACGGCCGCCGTGCCGGAAGGTGACGGCGTCGAACTCCAGGTCGTGGCGTTCGGGCAGCACCGGCTCGGCGGGCTCCGGCAGCGGCTCCGTACGCAGCACCGCGTCGAGCCTGACCAGCTCGGCCCGCGCGCCGCGCAGCTTGCCGCCGATGTCCGACAGCGACAGCAGCGGGTCGGCGCAGCGCGCGGCCAGCACCAGGATCGTCAGGACCTCGGCCGCGCCGACACCCCCGCCCAGCGCCAGGTACGCGCCGAGGACCAGCACCGCCGTGAAGATCGCCTGCACGGTCAGCGTCAGCCCGACCGCGCCGGGCAGCGTCGCCAGCACGGTGCGCCGCGAGGCCCCCTGCACCTCGCGCAGCGCGGCGTCGAGCGCCTCGAAACGCTCGCCGGTCCGGCCGCCGGTCCGCAGCACCGGCTGGGCCTGGAGGTACTCGATGACGCGGCCGGCGGCCTCCTTGTCACGCTCGTGCCGGTCGGCGTCGGCGGCGGCGGTCGAACGCGCCGTCCACGCCTGGATGGCCGCCACGACCGGGGCCGCGGCCAGCGCCGCCAGCCCGAGCTGCCAGTTGAACGCCAGGATCACCACCACGATCGTCACCGGCGTCACCAGGGCCGAGACGAACGGCGCCAGCAGGTGCGCCGACACCCCCATCGCCTGCAGCAGGCCCCGGCTGGCCAGGACCGACACCTCGCCGACGCGGCCCGCGCCGTACCAGCCGATCGGCAGCCTGGCCAGGTGCTCGCCCAGCCGGTGGTACATGCCGCGCAGCATCGTCGTCCCGACGCGCATGCCCGCCAGGTCGCTGGTGTAGCGCAGCCCGGCGTAGGCCGCGACCGCGGCGCCGAACGCGGCCAGCCACGGCCAGGCGTCCGAGGGCGAGCCGCCGAGCAGGGCCGCCAGCACCGGCACCAGCAGCGCGTAGGACAGCCCCTCGACCACCGCGGTGATCGTCATCAGGGCGACCGTGCGGCGCATCGCCCGCGCGTACTCGGGTCCCAGCACGCGCAGCAGCATGCGGATCATGCGGGCTCGTCTCCTTGTCCGATGAGGCCGGGTCCGACGAGGTCGGGTCCGGCGGGGTGAGGGCCGGCGGGGTGGGGGCCGGTGCGGTTGGCCTGCCAGAACGCGGCGAACCTGCCGCCGCTCGCCAGCAGCTCGGCCGGGCTGCCCCGCTCGACGATCACGCCGTCCTCCAGCATCACGACGGTGTCGGCGTCGGCGACGGTCTCCAGCCGGTGGGCGATGACCAGCACCGTGCGCCCACCCGCCGTCCCGGCCAGCGCCCGGCGCACCGCCTGCTCGGTCTGCGGGTCGGCGAAGGCCGTCGCCTCGTCGAGCACCAGCACGGGCGCGTCGGCCAGCAGCGCGCGGGCGATCGAGATCCGCTGCGCCTCGCCGCCCGACAGCTCGGCCTCCTCGCCGAGCACCGTGTCGTAGCCGCGCGGCAGCTCCAGGACGCGCTCGTGGATGCCGGCCAGCCGGGCGGCGCGGACCACGTCCTCGTGCGCGGCCTCCGGCACCGCCAGCGCGATGTTGTCCGCGACCGAGGCGCGCAGCAGGCGGACGTCCTGGAAGACGAACGAGACCCGCCGGTAGAGCTCCCGGCTGCCGATGTCGCGCAGATCGGCCCCGCCGAGCAGCACGGCGCCGTGCGCCGGGTCGAAGAAGCGCGGCAGCAGCCGCACCAGCGTGGACTTCCCGCTGCCCGACGGCCCGACGACCGCGGTGACCGTGCCGGGCTCCAGCACCAGGTCGACGCCGCGCAGCACCTCCCGCCCGTCCTCGTACCCGAACCGCACGTCCCGCAGCTCCACCCGGTGCACCTGCGGCACGACCGGGCGGGCGGGCTCCGGCAGCGGCGGCACGCCGAGCACGTCCCTGATCCTGGCGACCGCCCGCCCGGCGGCCTGGAGGTCGTCGAAGCCGTGGCCGAGCGCCGCGACCGGCGCGGTCAGCCCCAGCCCGAGCAGCAGGAACGGCAGCAGATCCGCCGGCGCTATGCTCCCGGACGCGATCAGCGCCGCGCCGCCGGTCAGCACGACCAGCAGCACGAACGGCGGCGACAGCGCCACCTGCATCCCGGCGGCGACCGCGGACATGCCGCGCACCCACCGGTTGAAGGTGGCGACGAAGTCGTCGGCGGCCGTCAGGAACCTGCGGTGCGCGCGCTCTGCCCCGCCGAACGCCTTGACCACCGCGATCCCCTGCACGAGCTCCACGACGGAGTTCGCGATCCGGCCCATCGCCGCGTCGTACTCCTCCTGCTCGCGGGTGCGCGCGGGCAGCATCAGCAGCGGCACCAGCGCTATCGCCAGCACCACCGGGATCAGCGTGATCAGCGTCAGCCGCCAGTCGACGGTGAACAGGTAGACCAGCGACACCAGCGGCACCACGAACGCGGAGACCAGCTCGCCCGGGGCGTGCGCGATGAACGGGTGCACGGCGGCCACGTCCTCGCCCACGACCTTCGCCAGCTCGCCGGTGCGGCGGCGGGAGAACCAGCCGATCGGCACCCGGCCCAGCCGCTCGGCCAGCCTGCGGCGCAGCGTGAGCTGCACCCGGCCGTCCAGGACGTGCCCGAGCCCGGACGAGGCGGCCGTGAACAGCAGCCGCACGAACAGGCCGGCCGCCCCCGCGAACACCACGAACCACACGTGACCGCTGTCGACCGGGCCCGGCGACAGCAGGACCCGGCCCAGCTCGGCGACCGCCAGCAGCGGCGCCAGCCCCGCGACGGCGCCGACGACCTGCAACAGGACGACGGCGGCGAAGCTCCCCGCGTGCGGGCGCAGCAGCGGCTCCGGCCGCTCGCTCTCCCGGGCGAGACCGGTGATCGTCATCTTTCTCCCGTCCTCGTACGCTTCCAGCGGGTCAGCCGGCCAGCGCGCGGCGCAGCGCGGCGCCCAGCTCGGCGATCTGCCGCTGCGACACCTCGGCCGACACGATCGCCTGGGACCCGTGGAAGGTGCCCGACCACTGGTGCAGCTCGACCGAGACGCCCGCCTGGAGCAGGCGCGAGGCGTACTCGATGTTCTCGTCGCGGTTCGGGCACAGCTCGGCGCTGGCGATGTAGGCGGGCGGCAGGCCGGACAGGTCGTCCGCCCGGGCCGGGGCCGCGTACGGGGTGGCGGGGGCGGAGCCCAGGTAGTGCCGCCACGCGATGGCGACCTTGTCGCGGTTCATCCAGGGCGTGTCGGTGAAGTTGCGCTGCGACCACGTCCGCTGCCGGTCGTCGAGCCCCGGCTGGTTGAGAAGCTGGAACCGGATCGGCGGCCCCTGCTCGTCACGCGAGCGCAGCGCCACCCCGGCCGCGAGCCCGCCGCCGGCGCTGTGCCCGCCGACCGCGATCCGGTCCGGGTCGACGCCCAGCTCGGCCGCGTGCTCGGCCGTCCACTTCAGCACCGCGTACACGTCGTCCAGCGCCGCCGGGAACGGATTCTCCGGCGCCAGCCGGTAGCCCACCGAGATCACCACCGCGCCGGAGGCGTCCGCGAGCCGGGCCGCCCACGGATGCTCGGTGTCCACGCTGCCCATGACCCAGCCGCCGCCGTGCATCCAGAGGACGGCGCCCTCGGCATGGCGGGGACGGTAGATCCGCACCGGCACGTCAGGATCGGCGGGCACCGCGAGGTCCTCGATCTCCATCTCCGAGGTGTCCGGCGGCGGCACCGACGCGGCCAGCGCGGCGAGCTTCCCGCGCTCTGCGACCGGGTCGGTCAGGTCAGCGTCGGGAATCAACGGGATGAACGCTTCAAGTTCCGGATCCATGCCGTCATCCTCACAGCCGGTGACCCCTGCCCTCATCCGCCATCTGTCGGGCATCTCCTCCGAATCGCCCGCCGATCGGCGCATACGCTTGGGGCATGGAGGCACTGGCCGTACGACTGTCGCAGCTCGACGCGGAAGCCGGAGGGGCGATCCGGGTCGTCATGTTCTACGACACGCTGATGCGCCGCCGGGTGGATCTCCCCGCGCTCGCCCGCGCCTCGGCCGGCCTGGCCGAGTGCGTGGTCGGCATCCGGCTGCACGACACGGGCCGGGTGATCCGCTTCGGCCCCGACGGCAGGCCGGCGTCCGGCCCGCCCGCCCCCGCGTCCATCACCTCGCCGCTCGTCCTCGACGAGGAGGAGATCGGCGCGGTGTGGCTGGAGCGTCCCGGCCCGCCCGGCCTGCCGGGCTCGCTCGACGACCTGCTGCTCGACCGGCTCGGCATCGCGGTCATGGCCGTCGTCGAGAGGTACGGCCCCGCCCGCACCACGATGGCCGACCCGGCGCTCGTCGAGCTGGCGATCAGCCCCGACAGCGACGAGGCCGCCAGGGCCAGGGCGCTGCGCCTGCTGGGGTTCGCCGCCGGGCAGCCCGTGCACGTGCTCGCCGTGCGCTCACACCTCCCGCTGGACAAGGTCGGCGGCGCGATCTGCCCGGCCCGCCCGGTCAAGGCCGCGCCGCTGGCCGACGTGGGCGTCATCCTGGCCACCACCGTCAACCCGGCCCGGGTCCCCGAGGGCGTGCGCGCGGGCATCGGCGCCACCGAGAGCCTCGACCGGTCCTGGCAGCAGGCCCGCACCGCCCTGCGCTTCACCACGCCGCGCCGGCCCGTCGTCCACCACGACGACCTGGGCGCGCTGGCGCTGCTGGCCGAGATCTCCCGGGACACCGCCCGCGGCAACGCCGACGTGAGCGCGATCATCCGCGTGGCCGAGACCCCGGAGGATCTGGAGACGCTGGACGCCTACTGCGCCACCGGCTCCCTGCGCCGCGCCGCCGACCTGCTGCACCTGCACCACAGCAGCGTCGCCCGCCGCATCGAGCAGCTCGGCCGGACCCTGGGCATCGACCTCACCGAGCCGACCGGGCTGACCAGGGCCAGCCTCGCCCTCACCGCCTGGCGGCTGCTCGACGCCTGACGGGCTAGGCGTGACCGAACTGGCCCGGCTGGTAGTCGCCGGCGGGCTGCTGGACGATCACGTTCATGCGGTTGAAGGCGTTCATCAGGGCGATCAGCGACACCAGGGCCGCGAGCTGGTCCTCGTCGTAGTGCTTGGCGGCGTTCGCCCAGGCGTCGTCGCCGACCCCGCCGGCCGCGTCGGCGATACGGGTGCCCTGCTCGGCCAGCTCCAGCGCGGCGCGCTCGGCGTCGGTGAACACCGTCGCCTCCCGCCAGGCCGCCACGAGGTGGAGCCGCACCGGGCTCTCCCCCGCGGCCGTCGCCTCCTTGGTGTGCATGTCGACGCAGAACGCGCAGCCGTTGATCTGGCTGACGCGGATCTTGACGAGCTCCTGCGTCGCGGCGGGCAGCGACGACTCGAGCGCGGCCTTGCCCGCCGCGACGATGTACTTGACGAACTTCGCCCCGACCGGGTTGCCGAGGTAGTCGAATCTGGCTTCCATGTGCGTCTCCTTGCCGTTCCAGGCTGTCCCTCACCCGACGGGACGGCGGCGCGGGATGTGAGGTCCGGCCGGGCGTGACTGGTGCGGGTGCTACTCGAAGGGGGTGCCGTCGAAGGTGCCGGACACGGATTGCCGTGTGGAGAACGCCGTCCAGGACAGCGTCACCTCGTGCGTGCGTCCGCCGGTCTCGGCCGTGAGGGTGGCGTTCGCGTGGCCGTCCGGGGTGAGGGCGACCCGGCCGCTGACCTTCAGGTCGCGTACGAACCGCACCTCGTCGAGGGTGATGTCCTGGCCGAAGGTGACCTGGCCGCCGCGCAGGCCCGGCTCGCTCGGCCGCCCGAAGTAGTAGAAGGCGTGCGGATTGCGGCGGGCGGTGGCGTCGGCGGCGGTGGCGAAGGCGGCCGCGAGGATCCGCCGCCGGCTCGGGCTGAGTTCGCCTGCCGGGTGCGGTGCCACGTCCCTGAGCTCCCGCGGGAAGGCGCCGACGGCGCGGTAGTTCTCACCGGTGCATTTCCGGTCGACCACCCGCTTGGTGGTCAGGAAGGTACGCAGCATTCCGCGTATGCACTCACCCATCGGCGACGGGAGGAAGGACTGCGCGTGAATCCCGAACGGGATACGGATCACGGTCGCGTTCGGGAAGACCCGGAGCGAACGCGCCACCTCGGCGGGGCGTTCGACGTCGAAGTCCCCTGCCACGACCAGGATGGGCAGGCTGGGCAGCGCCTTTCCTCGCGGGAGCGGCGGGCTGTGGCGCGGAGTCGGCCAGTTGACGCACCACTCCTGGGCGGCGATCGCATCGGTGGCGAAGACGTCGGTGGGCCTGAAGGGCGCCATCGGGCGCTCCCGCTCGTAGTGCCGCTCGGCCTGCGCTTGACGCTCGGCTGCCGACGCCAGCCGGTCGAAGGGGAACGAGCCGTCGCCGCAGCGGAAGGCCACATGCCCCGCAAGCCACGGCGGGTCGAACGGCGGGATGGCATTGGGGGTCAGCCGGGCCAGGCGGCGCAGGGGGGCCGGGTCGCCGTTGAGGTAGGCGTGTGCGGCTGCGACGTTCTCCCGGCCGAGCACCGCTTCGGCCGGCTCGCGCAGGGTGAGTGCCTGGTGCAGCGTCACCTCCGGGTCGGGCCGCTTGCGCAGGCGGTCCACCAGCCTCGTCCATGTGCCGGAGGCTTCGCCCGGCAGCGCGTCGCATGCCTTCGACCGCCCGCAGACGAGATCGAGGTAGTCGAGCCGGGCGTCGAACCTCCGGTCCACGTAGCCGTCGCCGCCGATGACCATGGAGCTGTCCAGGAAGACGGCGTCCAGGCTGTCCGGGTACCTGGCCGCGTACGCCTGGGCGTACAGGGTGCCGTAGGAATTGCCGAAGTAGCTCATCTTTCCCAGGCCGAGCGCTCGCCGTACCGCGTCGAGGTCGTGTGAGGCCTGGTCGGCGGTGAAGTAGGCGCCCCGCGGGCCCACGTTCCTGGCGCAGGCGGCGATGGTCGCCGGCTTGAAGGGGTCGGCTCCCGGGCACAGCAGCGGCGAGGACTTTCCCATCCCGCGCGGATCCATGACCAGCAGGTTCTTCCGATCCAGGACGGGCCCGAGGACTTGCTGGATCGTGGGTATTTCCGGCAGAGCCGGCTGTGGCCCCCCGCGGTTGGCCGCCACCGTGCCGTCGGCGTTCTTGGCCGGGATGAAGGTGAAGGCTACGGAGATGCGTTCGGAGGAGGGGCTCTCCCAATTGAGGGGGACCTCGATGCTGCCGTCGCAGCGGGTGGTCGCGGTCGCGCACTCATGCAGGCCGGTCGGAGGGGGCGGGGCAGCGGGCAGCAGGGCCGCGGCGAGGGCCAGCCCCAAGGTCTTGGCGATCATGCTTCCCAGCCTCCCTGCCCTTCCGCCGGGTTTCCTCAGCACCAAGAAGGGTCGGGCTGTGGGAGCCTGCTCCTAGCCGTCTGCCACTGTGGGCCGACGCTTCCCCCAGGGCCTTCGTGTACGGGTGACGGTCAGGGGGCGTCCAGGCCGGTGCAGTAGGCGATGGTCGCGTCGTCGGCCGCCACGGCGTGGCGCGCCTCGGCCTGCCGGACGCGGCCGATGATCGCGCCGGGGCCGTCCGACGCGAGGGCGGCCATGACCTCCGGCCAGCCGGCGAGGGCGAAGCGGTCCACGATGCGGCTCGCGCCGTTGCTGAACAGCGCCGCGCCGGTCAGCCCGGCGACCGGGCAGGAGCCGGTGACCGCCTCGGCCGCCGCCCGGGGGTCGTCCTTGGCCACCCAGAAGCCGCCCGGCCGGTTGCGGTGGGCGCGCAGGTCGCCCAGGATGCGCCGGTGTTCGTCGCTCCCCTCGGGGACGTCACGCAGCGCGGCCTCGTACCGGCTGCTGATGACCACCTCGCGCGGGTCGGTGACGACGAGCGGCGCGCTGCCGGCGCGGTCGAGCACGACGGTCGCGTCACCGAGCACCAGGTGCTCGGCCCGGCCGCCGGTCAGGCGCAGGACGGCCACGGCCGCCGACGGGCTGATCGAGGAGGTGACGTCGCAGGTGTCGCGGTGCTCGCCGGTCACCTGCTCGATGGCCTCGCCGAGCAGGTCCGCCAGGCCGCGCCCCGGCGCGTGCCAGAGCAGGGTGAGCAGGCCGCCGCCCAGCCGGGCGGCGTACCAGGCGACGCCGTGGCGGCAGAGCGGTCCGGCGCCGGGGATGCCCGCGCCGTCGACCAGCACCGCCGCGGCCGGGACGGCGCCGGTGAAGTCCTCGTTCGCGCGGCCCGCGTGGGGGTCGGTCGCCATCGTCACCCGCATGCCGCGCTCGTCACCCCTTCGCGACCGGTCCGGTCTGGTTCTCCCACAGACTGCCATGCGGGAGCGTGACGGTCAGGACGTCGCTGGGGATGTCGGGCTCGACGCGGTGCCGCCGCCCGCGCGGGACGATGGCGGCCGTGCCGGCCACCAGCCTGACCACCTCCTCGCTCTCCCCCGGCCGTTCCGGGCGCACGTACAGGCGGATCTTCCCGATGAGGCAGGAGACGACGGTCTCGGCCTCGGGGTGGACGGTCCAGCGGCCGAGCCGGTCGTCGCCGGACCTGGCGTAGGTGGCGGTGAGGCGCCACCAGTCCCGGCCGGGGTCCGCGTCCGGATCGCCGGTGTGGATCTCACCGCCCTGTCCGAGGTGGACGGCGGAGGCGTAGAGGTCGATCGGGGTGATCGTCGGGCCGGAGCGTGCTTGCCGCCCGTCCGGGCGGGGCGGCGGCGAGTCGGGATCCATGCGGCCCATCCTCACCGCCGTCGCCCGCCGGGACATCCGCCATCCGTCGGGCATCTCGCCGGGAACGCGCGCCGTTCGGCGACGCGGTCGCCGCCCCTGTCGGTTAGACGCGGCCGGTCGTCGCGGTGACGAGCTCGTCGGCGACCCACCGCGCGACGCCGTCCGGGTACGGGGCGGGCAGCCCCAGCACGACGTGCCCGAACCCGGCGGCGACCGCCTCGCCGATCGCCTCCCGGGTCTCCCCGGGCCGGTCGTAGGAGACCGGCAGGTGGATCGAGCGGGTGATCGAGGCCGGGTCGCGGCCCAGCTCGGCGCAGTAGCGGTCCAGCAGCGCCCCGCGCCGGACGGCGTCGCCGAGATCGCCGCCCGGGACGTTCCACACGTCGGCGTGCTCGGCGGCCACGCGCAGCAGCGCGGACGAGCGCCCGCCGAGCACGATCGGCGGGCCGGGCCGCTGGACCGGCTTGGGGTTGCAGAAGGCTCCCGTGAGCCGGACGTGGTGGCCGTCGAAGTCGAACGGCTCCGGTTCGGTCCACAGCCGCCGGATGACGGCGCACGCCTCGGCGAGGCTCTCCATCGAGTGGGCGAAGTCGTGGAACGGCAGGCCGTGCGCCTCGTACTCGCGCCGGGCCAGCGGGTGGGAGGGACGCGAGCCCGCGCCGAGGCCGAAGTCGAGCCGCCCGCCCGAGACGACGTCGACCGTCGCGGCGATCTTGGCCAGCATCGCGGGCGGCCGGAAGCGGTTGCTGGTCACCAGCACGCCCACGCGCAGCCGCCGGGTCTGCGCGGCGAGCGCCGCGAGCAGCGTCCAGCCCTCGAAGGCGGGCCCGGTCAGGGGGCCGCCGATCGGCAGCAGGTGGTCGAACAGCCACGCGTGCTCGATCTCCGGGACGGCGTCGGCCTCCCGCCAGACCCGCAGGACGTCGTCGTAGCCGACCTGCATGGGCGCGGTCATGATCCCGAAACTGGTCATGGCGGCGGGGGCTCCCGTCACTTGGAGGTGATCCGGCCGAGCGGGCCCGCGCTCGCCGCCTGCCAGGCGGGGTCGCCCGGGTGCAGCGCGCCGCGCAGGTAGGCCGTGGTGAGCCGCTGGATCAGGGCGACCCGTTCCGGGTTCTCGTCGGTCGTCTCGGTGACGGCGTATCCGGAGATCCCGCCCAGCGAGTGCTCCGCCCCGTGCAGGGTGAGCAGGCTCTTGGGCGCCGGGCTCAGCGCGTAGGCGTCGGTGAACCACTCCGGTCCCCGTACGGTCAGCGCCGACTGGTCCTTGTCGCCCGCGACCACCAGGGCAGGCGTGGTCATCCCGGTGAAGTCCGGGTTCATGAACGGGAAGTGCTCGGCGGCGAACGGCGTCAGGTCGGCGCCGCCGGTGCCCGGCAGGGCGAGCAGCACCCCGGCCTTGACCCTGGGGTCGGTCAGGTCCTCTCCCGGGACGCCGCCGGCGTCGAGGACCCGGGCGCCCAGCAGCATGCTGGCGCTCTGGGCGCCCCAGGAGTGGCCGGCGACGGCGACGCGGCCGTGGTCGAGGCGGCCCGCCAGGCCGGGGACGGCGGCTTCGAGGACGTCGAGCCGGTCGAGGACGAGCTGCAGGTCCCCGACGCGCAGGCGCCAGATCTCCGGGTGGCGCGGGTCGTCCGGCGTCAGGCCGAGCCTCCGCGAGTCGAGGTGGGTGGGCTGGACGACGACGAAGCCGTGCGCCGCCCAGTGGTCGGCGAGCGGGGCGTATCCGTCCAGCGACTCGCCGAAGCCGTGCGAGAAGAGGATCACGGGCAGGTTGCCGCCGGTCACCGGGGCCGACACCCGTACGTGCAGGTCGTCGCCCCGATGCGGGGCAGGCAGCGGCACGGGGCGCAGCGAGAGGACGGGAACGGCGTGGGCGGGTCGGGACATGGGTCTCTCCTGGGGAGGCGGAAGGGGTGTGGCCTGGCGAAGGAGCGCCTGATCTGGCATCATGAGCCAAGCGGATCGACGTTCCGCTTATGAATATACGGATCAGCGTTCCGTTTAGCAACACGGGTGATGGAGGCAGCAGCGCAGTGGCCGGCACAGGCAACGGATCGAAGTCGACAGCCCCCCGCAAACGGGCCGACGCCCGGCGCAACGAGCAGACGCTCCTGGAGGCGGCCGCCGAGGCGTTCATCGCCTCCGGCGTCGACGTGCCCGTACGCGACATCGCGGCCCGGGCCGGAGTGGGCGTCGGCACGATCTACCGCCACTTCCCCACGCGGGCCGAGCTCATCGTCGCCGTCTACCGCCACCAGGTCGAAGCCTGTGCCGAGGCGGGCCCCGCCCTGCTCGCCGGCAGCGACTCCCCGCACACCGCGCTGACCCGCTGGATCGACCTGTTCGTCGACTTCCTGGTCACCAAGCACGGCCTCGCCGAGGCGCTGCAGTCCGACGACACCACGTTCGCCGCCCTGCACGCCTACTTCCTCGACCGGCTCGTCCCGGTCTGCGCCGACCTGCTCGCGGCCGCCGCCCGAGCCGGCGAGATCCGCACCGACATCGGAGCCCTGGAGCTGATGCGCGGCGTCGGCAACCTGTGCATCGGCGCCGGCAAGGACCCCCGCTACGACGCCCGCCGCCTGGTCGCCCTCCTCCTCGCCGGCCTCCGCCTCCCCCCGGGCCGGCCATCATGAACAACCAGGTCATCCGCGGCGAGCTCCGCGACCAGCGCTTCCCCGGCGACTCCCCCGGCGTGATCTTCGACCGGGCCCGGCTGTCGAACGTGGACTTCTCCGGCATCCGCTTCACCGGTTTCCTGGCGTACGGCACCGAGTTCGAGGGGTGCGACTTCTCCGGCGCCGCCTTCGAGCGGCCCCTGCTGGGCAGCACCGGCACCGGCCTCGACGGCCGGCCGTGGGACGGCCTTTCCTGGCCGCAGACCGTCTACCGGAACTGCACCTTCGGCCGCACCCGCAGCCGCCGCGCCTCCCGGGCCAGGTCCCGCAGCGCGGTGATGCGGCCGGTCTCCCACTCCTCCAGCAGCTCGTCCTCGGCGTACGCGCGCAGCCGCGCGTCGTCCACGCCGGCGAGCGCGGCGACGGTCTCCGGCGCGATCCGCTCCACGCCCGCCACCTCACCGTCGTCCACCACGGTCTCGCTGTCGCCGAACTCGCTGAGGTCACGCCCGCTGATCTCGGCGACCAGCACTTCGAGCTCGTCGACCCAGCCCTTGCAGTCGACGTACGGCAGCTTCGCCCCCGCCGGGCCGCCGGTCAGGGCCTGGCGGGCCACCTGCTCGGAGCCCGTGGCGAAGTAGTCGACCAGAACGCCCATGGCCGATCACCTTACTGGCCGCCCCTGACAGCGGAGGGCGGCCTAGTCTGTTGAGGCATGACGCGCATCATCGCCGACATCTCGGTCTCCGTCGACGGCTTCGTCACCGGACCGCGCCCCGGCCCCGACAACGGGCTGGGTGACGGCGGCGAGGCCCTGCACACCTGGGCGTTCTCCGACGACCCCGACGACCGCCGGATCCTGCGCGAGGCGACCGCCCGCTCGGGCGCCGTCGTGCTCGGCCGCCGGCTCTTCGACGTGGTGGACGGGCCGCACGGCTGGGACGACACCTCCGGCTACGGCGCCGGTGAGGTCGGCAAGCCGGCGTTCGTGGTGGTGACGAGCTCGCCGCCGGAGCGGGTGCGGCTCGACGAGCTCGACTGGACGTTCGTCACCACCGGCCTGGCCGACGCCGTCGACGCCGCCCGCGAGCGCGCCGAGGCGGCGTCGGCGGCCGGCGGCGCGGACCTCGGCG
>NZ_JAHKRO010000142.1 GCF_019396325.1 Nonomuraea ceibae | reverse complement strand
CACCGTGCCAGACCAGCGGCACCCGCCGCGGCGCTGCGCCGACGCGGCCGTTCTCGACGTAGCGGGGCTCGCCGTCGGCGACCTCGACGGCCACGCCCTCCACCGCCAGCCCGTCCTTCAGCACCGCGACGACGGACGTGAGCGCCTCGGCGGGATCACCGCGCCGGATGGCCTGGGTCAGCCGCTCGGCCAGCAGTGCGGGGTCACCGACCCTGCCGTACAGCATCCGGTCCACCAGCCGCCGCAACGCCATCGACGTGTAGACGAGCGTCCACCCGGCCACGATCATCACCTGCAGGTACGGGCCCAGCGCGAGCGTCGCCCACGGGGGCAGCGTCGCCATCCGGCCTCTGCCTCTCCTGGAGCTGGACGCATAGTGCACGCCTTCGGATGGATGAATCGTCATAAAAGGTCGCTCGCTGTCACGCGAGGGTGAGGTGCCGCGCTCCCGGGACGCCGCTGCGCCATTCGGTGTCCGTCATGCGCAGTACGCGGCGTCCGATCCAGCCGTAGGCGGCCAGGTGCAGCAGGGCGCCGGTGGACTGGACGACGGGCGCCTGGTCCATGGTCAGGAACGGCACGAGGGTGCCGGCCAGTGCGGCGGCCGGGACCCACCAGGGCACGGACTTGACCTTGGCCAGGGTCACCAGCAGCGCGGTCAGGGCGAGGTGCAGCGCGAACCCGGGCAGGAGCATCCCGTACACGAAGCCCGGCAGGTTGTTGGCCTGCTGGGTGACCGCTTCGGCCTGGGCGTCGGGCAGGGTCTGGGCCAGGGCCAGGTCGTAGAAGTCGGTGGTGAACAAGGTCAGCCCGAGTCCGGCGCCGATCAGCCCGGTCGCGGTGGCGATCCCGCTCGTCACGGGGGCGCGCCGGCGCAGGAGGTGTCCCAGGGCCAGGACGACCGGGATGAGGCTGAGCGCCGCCCAGATGTAGAGCAGGGCGCTGACCTGGACCGCCGTCGCGTTCGTACGGAAGACGGCCGGATCGTGCTCGGCCCCCGGCGGAGAGGTGAGGAAGGCCAGGAACTCCAGCACCGGCCAGGCGAACAGGGCGATTGCGGCGGTCACCCGCCGGAACGCGTCAGGATCCTTCATCATGCGCCCAGCCAACCGGCAACCGGTCCCGGGCAGCCCGGGGCCCTGGTCCCCGATGCCCGGGAGGAATGTCCCGGGCATCGGCGCTTGAAGCGCGGCGAGCGGTCCGGCGTACGCGCCTGGCACGGCCATCAGCGGCGCACCCCGGCTCGCTGTTCTCTACGCGACCGGCCCCCTTCTGATGTCCGGTCAGCCCATCGAGATGAGGATGGGCGCGACGTATCGGCTGCGGTCGCCCGGGTGCCGGTCGGCGCCGTGGACCATCGTCGGGAGGGCCGACGGTCCTTGAACGGGACCCAGCCCGGTGAGCCACGGACGCAGGCCCGGGTAGGCGTCCAGCAGGTCGATCCGCACGTCGCGGTCGGCGCCGTGCGCGGCGGCCAGGATGAGCTCGCGGGCGGCCTCCTCCGAAGGCGCGACCACGGGGCCGATGACACGGTGGGGGCCGGCGTTCCAGGCCACGGCGAAGCCGCCGTCGGTGACGACCACGCGCTCGGCCATGGACAGCAGGGCGGCCAGCGCCTTGCTCCGGTCGGCCCCGGTGATCTCGGCGTCCAGGGCGATCAGCGCGGCGTGGTCGTCCGGTGTGGCCACGCGGACGGCGGCCGACGACGCCGTCTCCCGCATCGGCCCCGTGGTGATCGTCAGGCTTCCCGTCGGCCGGAAGCCCAGTCGCTCGTAGACAGGGCGTCCGAAGCGGGTCGCGGTCAGCTCCACGACGCGGTCCCCGGCGACCTCCAGGGCATGCTCCATCAGCCGGGTGCCGAGCCCCTGCCTGCCGTACCTGCCGGCGACGATCATCATGCCGACGCCGGCCAGCGCATCGCCGTACGGACTCACCACGACGCACCCGGCCAGCCCGTCCCCGTCCGCCGCGTCGACGGCGTAGACCTCGCCCGCCTCGAACATCAACCGCCACTTGGCCTCGTCGGTGGCCCAGCCGCGATCGGCTTCGAGCTGCCGGCACAGGGGCAGGTCCTCCGGACCAAGACGTCGAATATCACTCACAGGCGAGAACCTACATCCCCCGGTTTCGCCATGAAGTCCGGGCTCGGCGGGATGGGGCCTGGTCGGCACGCTGCCGCACTGTTCCGGGGGCGGGTTCGTGCTGAACGACGGTCATGCGGGGTCGTCGCCGAGGTCGAGGGCGAATCCGCCGGTGGCCAGCTCGGTCAGGAACGGTACGGGGTCCACGAGCTGCTCGATGTGGGCGGCCCCGGGTGGCAGGTCAGGAAGGTGGCGGATGAGCAGGGCGGCGGTGCGCCCGGTGGCGAGACTTTGCCGCCGTCCGCTGAAGGAGGCCTGGACCGCGCCGCAACGCACCGTCACGGCGAAGCCGTCACCGCCGGCGTGGGCCGTGCCGAGCGCGCTGAGCAGCAGCCGACGGACCTGGGGGCGGTGGAGCAGGCGGGCGACGGCCGGCCGTCCGGCCACCGACAGCAACCGGGTGACCAGGCGGGAGTCCAGGCACAGTCCGGTGCGGGCCGAGGGGACGCCCAGGGTGGTGGGCAGGGTGTGCTGGTCGGAGAACGGGAAGCGGTGCACGGTGCGTTCGCCGTACGGCGCGGGGAAGTTCATGGTCCACGAGCCGTCGAGCCGGCCGAGCCCGTCCAGCGTCCAGGCGAGTGCGGCGGGCCCGTGTGCCTCGCCCGAGCCGAGCAGCGCGCCGATGAGCAGCTCGGTGGAGGGGGAGCGTTCGGCGCAGACGCGGGCCAGCAGGTTGGTGACGCCGGGGATCAGGCCGACGCTCATCGCGAGCGTCGCGCCGTGCTCCCTGGCCGGCTCGTCCAGGGCCTGGAGGGCGGCGAGCAGGTGGTGGGAGGCGGTCACGTCCACGTAGTGGATGCCGCGTTCCACGCAGGCGCGGGCGACGCGGGCGTTGTCGACCTCGGCGCACATGAGCACGGTGTCGACCCCGTCCAGCGCTCTGGCCAGGTCGGCCGGGTCGGCGGCGTCCACGCGCCTGGCGGTGGTGCCGGGGACGGGCGGGGCCTTGCCGGGGTTGCGTCCGGCGACGATGACGTTCGTGCCGGGGTGGCCGGCAAGCGCGTGCGCGGCCTCGCGGCCGACCGCGCCGTAGCCGCCCAGGACGAGGATCGAGCGCCGCGCCCTTGAGCCCGGAGTTTTCATAGTCACACTATAAGAATGTTTTCATAGTGCCGCTATAGTCAAGTCGTGAGCGAAGCACCACGAACCCCATCGGGGCGCGTACCCGGGAAGAAGGAGGACGGGCGCACGGCACGGGCCCGGTCCACCCGCGCCCGCATCGTCACCGCGGCCGCCGAACTGTTCACCACGGCGGGCTACACCACCACGAGCATCACCGCGATCGCCGCCAAGGCCGAGGTGAGCGAGCCGACCGTCTACTACTCCTTCGGCACCAAGCGGGCCATCCTCACCACCGCCCTCGACCTGGCCGTCGCCGGCGACGACGAGCCCATCCCCACCCTGGAACGGCAGTGGGTGCGCGACGCTCTCGCCGACCCCGACCCGCTCGGGCAGCTACGCCGCCAGGTCGCCGGAGCCGCGGACATCTACCTGCGCGCCGCACCCTTGCTGGACGTGGTCCGCAGCGCCGCCACCACCGACCCCGACCTGGCCGAGGTCTGGGCCGCCAACCTCCAGCAGCGCCTCACCGTGCAACGCGTCTTCACCGACGCCCTGGCCCGCAAGACGACCCTGCGCGACGGGCTCACCGCCGAGGCCGCCGCCGACGTCGCCCTGGCCGTGCTCTCGCCGGAGAACTACAACCTGCTCGTCGCCCACCGCGGCTGGTCCCACCAGCAGTGGCAGGACTGGGCCGTCGACGCGCTCACCCGCCTGCTCACCCCGGCGGACGGCCACGCCTGAACTGCGCGCACGGCCCACCCGGCCTGGGTCTGGTGCGATGACGGGACGTACGAGCCGGGGGGTCAGGCGGGGTGCTCGGTGCGGCGGGAGCGGGGCCGGATCTGGCCGTTACGCGCGGCCCGCCGCAGCAGGAGGACGGTGGGCACCAGGCAGAGCAGCAGGGCGAGCAGGCTGGCCTCGGGTCCGAACGTCCCGCCGGTCAGCACGGAGGGGCCGGACAGCGTGACGTTCAGCAGGCCGTGGGACGGCACGTCCGCCCCGGAGATCGTGACGCCGAAGATCCCGCTCTGGGTGAAGTTCCACGCGAAGTGCAGCCCGATCGGCAGCCACAGCGCACGAGTGGCGACGTAGGCGGCGGTCATCAGGAAGCCGCCCGTCAACGCGATCGAGAGCGCACCCCACAGCGTGGCGTTGGGGTTGACCAGGTGCAGCGCGCCGAACAGCAGCGTGGAGACGGCCAGCGCGCCGGCCGTGCCGATGCGCCCCTCCATGATGCGGAACAGAACCCCGCGGAACAGGAGCTCTTCGGCCACCGCGACGCTCGACATCATGCCTGCGGCGCCGACGAGCCCGCCGACGGAGCCCCAGGACACCTCCTGCCAGCCCCCGAACATCGCGATCAGCACCATCAACCCGGCGAACAGGCCGAACCCGAGCAGCGTCCCGCGCCACAGCTGGGACCGGCTGCCCGCCTTCGGGAGTTCGGCGATGTCCGGGCGGAGCTCGACGGTCCGGCACAGCCATCGGTAGCAGGCCACGGCGGCGACGGCCAGGCCGATCCCCACCGGCAGGGCGAGGATCGGGACGGGTGAGACGACCTGGTTGATCCCGGCGATCGCGGTCATCACACCGAACATGGCCACCAGCAGGACAGGGAAGCGGAACTGCCGCAACCGGAGCCGTCCCGCCGAGGGGGCGGCCTCCGGGGAAGCGCTTGCCGGGTGTTCCATGGACGCCATGATCGCGTTCCTCTCGACCGAGTCGCCGCGGCGATTTCCGCGACCTCACCGAGACTAGGAAGCGGCACGGGGCCTGCCATCCCACCGGAACGGACATTCGCTGTAGCTCTCACGGGGGATGGAGGCACGGCGGAACCAGCCTGCGCCATTAAGCTTGCACGGTGTTCGCGAACGTCGTCCGTTCTGCCCGCTCCTGGCTGGACTTCTGGGGAACTCGCTCCACCCTCGCCAAGGACAGCGCGCTCGCGGCGTCGCTCACGCTGCTGGGGTTCGTGCCGACACTGTCGACGATCGCGGCGCGGATCGGCGATCTGGCCGAGCGGCCGTCCGACGCGGCGGCCGTGGTGCTGACCCTGGCGCAGTCCGCACCGCTGGCCGTGCGCAGCCGCTGGCCGGCGCTCTGCCTGGCGGTCACCGGCACCGCGTTCGCCCTGCACCAGGCGCTGGCCTATCCGCCGACCTTCGCCAGCATCGGGCTCTACCTGGCGGTGTACGCGGCCGGAGCCCATCAGGCCCGGTTCCGTCGCGGACTCGCCGCGGCGTCGACCGCCGGCTACGCCGTGCTGGCGGTGGTGCTGCACGGTCTGGGGTCGCCCAGCCGGGTCCAGGACTTCGTGGCGTTCTACCTGACCTTGGCGGTGATCTGGACGGCCGGCGCGGCGATGCGCCGGTGGCGGGCGGACGAGGCCGAGCGCCGGCGACTCAGCGCGGACGTGGCCAGGGCCGCGGAGCGCGCCCGCATCGCCCGCGAGCTGCACGACGTGGTCACGCATCACGTGACCGCCATGGTCGTCCAGGCGGACGCGGCACAGTTCACGTCCGGCACGACGGCGGGGTTCGCCGCCATCAGCGACAGCGGGCGGCGGGCGCTGACCGAACTGCGCCACCTGCTCGGCGTACTGGAAGCCACCGGCGACTCGGGCGGCGCGGACCGCGCGCCGACGCTGGCCGGGATCGCCGGCCTGGTGGAGAACGCCCGCCTGTCCGGCCAGCCCGCCGAGCTGACCGAGCACGGCGAACAGCGGCCACAGGCCGTGGACGTCGAGCTGGCCGCCTACCGGGTGGTGCAGGAAGCGCTCACCAACGCGATGAAGCACGCGCCAGGACGCCGCACCACGGTCACACTGCACCACCATCCCGACCACCTCGCCGTCGAGGTGACCAATGACGGCCCCGCCGGCACTGTGCAAGCCGTGCCCGCCGTGCCGTCGGGCGGGCGCGGGCTGGACGGCCTGCGCCGGCGGCTGCGCCTGCTGGACGGCGAACTGGTCACAGAGCACCGGCCCGACGGCGGGTTCGGCGTACGGGCCCGCATCCCCGCCAGGAGTGAGACATGACCGACACCCCGATCAAGGTCCTCGTCTGCGAGGACCAGGAGCTGGTACGAGCCGGCTACATCGCCATCTTCTCCGCCCAGCCCGACCTCGACGTGGTCGGCGAGGCCGCGGACGGCCGGGCGGCAGTCGAGGCGGCGCGACGGCTGTGCCCGGACGTCATCGTGATGGACATCCGGATGCCCGTCCTGAACGGCATCGAGGCCACCCGGCAACTGGCCGGCCCCGGCAGCGCCACTCCGGCGAAGGTGCTGGTCGTCACCACGTTCAACGTCGACGAGTACGTGTACGAAGCGCTCAGGGCGGGAGCCAGCGGCTTCCTGCTCAAGGACACGCCACCGGCGGAGCTGGTCAACGGCGTGCGTACCATCGCACGCGGCGAGTCGCTGCTGGCCCCCGCCGTCACGCGCTCCCTCATCGGCCACTTCGCCGACCGCCTCCGCCCCGCCGACACCTCCGGATCGGCCCGGGAGGAGGTCGTACGGGCCCTGACCCCGCGCGAGCTGGAGGTGCTCGAACAGATCGCCGCCGGACTGTCGAACGCGGAGATCGCCGCGAAGCTGTTCATCACCCCCGAGACCGTGAAGACGTACGTGTCACGCATCCTGGCGAAACTGCACCTGCGTGACCGCGTCCAGGCGGTCGTGCTCGCCTACCGGGTGGGGCTGGTCTCGACCGCGTACTGAACCAGCCGGTCACACCGCCTCTCCCGGGAATTGTCGGTGGCGTGCGGCACAGTGATCGCATGAGCGACTCGCCTGCCACCAGCGTTGTGCCCGATGCCCCCAGTTCTGTCACCCGGGCGGGTGCCCCTGCGCAGGCCCTCGTCTGTTCCACCTGCCAGGGAGTGATCGTCGGCGTCGAAGCCGGAGCCTTCACGGTCCAGCGTGGCCAGCTGATTCTCAGCAACGGCTACTGCCAAGGAGACCGTTGCGGCTCAGCGCGGTGACCTCCGCTCGCCACGATCGGGGTCCGTCTGGGGGATGACCTCGATCGCGACCTCCGGAGGATCTGGCCGAGACCTGACGCCGACGTTCAGGGCACCCCCGCGGCGACAGACTGGCGGAGTTGTAGAACGCAATCTCCCGAGGGGGCCGCTACATGACTGAAACGAAGAAGCTGTGGGCACGACGTGGAATCGCCGGACTGGCTGCCACGCTCGCGTTGATCACCGGGACGGCGACCGCGTCCTTCGCCGGCACCGCGCCTGCCGCCCCCGAGCCCCGGCTGTCGGGATCCGCGGGCGGCGTCCTGACCAAGGCGTTCGGGTCTTGGGCCGGGGACCCGGTGAAGTTCCAGATCGAGGCCCGTGGCGGACCCGGCACCACGAAGGGGCGTTTCCAGGTGTTCCACGGGAACAGCAGGACCGGTGGCGTCGTCGCCGAGCTCGAGGGGAAGATCACCTGCCTGCTGGTGGGCGGTGAGGTCGCCGTCGCCACCGGCGTCATCACCCGTGGTCAGGCGAACCTCACGAATGACAAGAACACTGACGTGACCGGCCAGAAGGTCTCGTTCACCGTGCACGACAACGGGCGTTCCGACAGGCTCTACTGGATGTGGGGCTTCATGAACGCGCCGATCAACGACTGCCAGGGCACGGCGCCGATCCTGAAGACGAGCCACGGGGACTTCAAGGTCCGGGACTGACGACCTCCAGGCCGGACCCGGGCCTGGAGGTCGTGCGCCCCGTGCAAGCTCCGGGCTCGTCAGTCGCGCGGGTGCCAGCCGTCGGTGTCGACGTCGAGGCCGAGCTCGTCGGCGATGTCGTTCCAGTCGGCGTACTTGAAGTTGGTGTTCTCCCGGTCGGGCACCTCGGGGGTGTTGGCGCCGTCGTGGGCGATGAACAGACCGCTGTCGAAGTCGCCGAGCGGCACGTTGAGGACCATGGAGCCGTCACTGTGCTCCACGCCGTCGATGCCGTCGTCGGCGCCGACGCGGAACTGGCCGAGGTAGGCGTTGGCGCCTTCGCGCCGGTAGACGGCGAAGGTGTTGTCGCCCTGGCTGGAGGCGAGCAGGTAGCCCTTGCCGTCCTCCCGGTAGTAGATCGTCAGGCCTTCGGCGTCGGCCGACAGGTGGGCGCCGCCGTAGCCGGGGTCGGCGCCGGGCACGCACTCCTCGGTCTCGGGGTCGTACGTGCCGGGCACGCCGTACTCCTTGACCTTGTCGACCAGGACCGGGGCGCCGGTGAGGTCGGCGCGCATGCGCCAGATGCCGACGTCCTCCTGCGCGGCGTAGAGCACGTCGCGCTGCTGGTCGACGACCATGCCCTCGACCTGGGCGAGCTCGTCGGGCTCCATGCACGGCGTCCACGTGGCGCCGTTGGGCAGGGTGAAGGAGGCGGGCAGGTCGAGCGTGCGGACGGCCCGGTAGCTGACCTTGCCGCCGGCGGTGGCCACCAGCTTGAACAGGCCGATGGAGGTCTTGTGGCGGCGGCTGACCAGGGCGTAGGCGCCGGTGGCGTCTTTCCAGGTGGTCAGGCCGTAGCCGGTCTCCTGGTCGTTGACCTGTTCCTGGGTGGTGTTGAACAGGAACGGCACGGCCGGGTCGGTGACGTCGGTGAGGCGGCCGTCATCGACGGCGTAGAACCGCAGGTGGTCGCGGCCTCGGTCGGAGACGACGGCCAGGTCCTTGCCGGCGAAGCCGTAGGCGATGTCGACGTTGTTGAAGCGGCCGTTCTCGTCGTCCGGGCCTGGCGCGGCGGGGGCGTCGATGTGCTGGGTCAGGTCGCCGTCGAGGTCGTAGACGTTCAGGCCGCCTTCCTTGGCGGTGGTGACGACGACGCTGTCCTCGTCGTCGTCGGGGTCGACCCAGATGGCGGGGTCGTCGCCGTTGGCGTTGCCGCCGGCCTCGTCGTCGAACAGGGCGGGCGTCTCGATCTTCGGGTCGATGGAGGGGATGCTCTGGCTGGAGGCGGGTGCGGCCAGGCTGCCCGTCAGCATGACGCTGAGGGCTGCCAGGAACAGGGGGCGGGCAGGACGCATTGTTCTCCTTGGGCAGGTGAGGGACTCTTCTTGGGGGAGACGTCGCCAGGGCGAACGACCCAGGTCTATAACTTCAGCGGTGGTTGAGCCGCCAGAAGTCGGACATGATCTGCCTGTTCTGCAGATCGGCCACCAGGGATCGGGGGTCGGTGTGGAAGAGCTGCCCCTTCCAGTCGCTCAGGCCGGCCGGGGCGACCAGCGGCTTGACGGTGCTGTTGCCGGAGATGCCGCCCTCGCCGATCTCGTGCTTGACGCCTTCCTCCGTCATGATGAAGTGCACGTACAGTTTGGCGGCGTTCGGATGCTTCGACTTGGCCGCGATGGCGACGTACTTGGGATAGCTGAAGCCGGCGAAGGGTTCCATGCCCTCGCAGGTGGCCTGGGTATAGCCCTTGTCCTCGTTGTTGCGGAACTTCGAGATCGACATGAAGCCGATCTTCCTGTCGGTGGCGGCGGGCGCGCCGACGGCGCCGGAGGTGTCCTCGTCGGAGCCGGTGAGCACGGGCTCGTTGGCCGCCAGGCGCTTGATCCACTCGTAGGCGGCGCTCTTCTCCTCGGTCTTCAGCGGCTCGCCGTACTTGGCCTGGTAGGCCTGTTCCAGCGCCTGATTGCCGTGTGAGTCGAGCTGGGTGAGGAACGACAGCACGGTCGGCTTGCCGAGCGGGTCCTGCATGACGACCTTGCCCGACCAGTCGCTCTCGGTGAGGTCCCAGATGTTCCCGACCGGGCAGCCGCCGGGGGAGAGCTTGGTGTTGTAGGCGAACACGGTGGCCTTCGACAGGGCGCGCAGGGGGTTGCGGTCCTCGGGCAGGATCTGGTCCTGGAGGTCGGCGGGCACCCAGGTCCGCACGATGCCCTGCGGGATGAGCTGGCCCATCAGCACCCCGCCGTCCTCGTACATGGCGGCGTCGATGGTGACGTTGTCGGCGGCGTGCTCGCGGGTCATCTTCTCCGCGGTCTGCGGCGTGTCGGACTTCACGCCTTCCATCGCGATGCCGTACTTGGCGGTGAAGGCCTTGGCGACCTCCTCGATGTCGCCGCTGGAGTCGTAGACGAGCAGGCTGCCTTCCTTCTTGGCCGCTTCGACCAGCGCGTTCAGGTCGAAGGCGGCGTCGACGGAGGCTGAGGGCAGCGGTTCGGCCTCCGCGTTCAGGGTGCCGGCCTGGCCGCCGGTGGACGGTGCGCATGCGGCCAGGGACAGCAGGGCCGCAACGGTGACGATCTTCTTGGTAGGCCGCATGATGGCGGTACTCCTCATGGCTCGCAGTGCCGTACGCGGCTCAGAGCCCCGACTGACGCCGCAGTGCGCACCACGATGAACGCGTAATTAATAGGTTGTCAAGACATATTTATGCCCAATCTTGAAAGAACGTCATCTCGTCAGAATGTCAGGACAAATCATTGACGTTCATCTCTCGTTCATCTAAGACTGAAGCTCCCGGCGAAGGAGACGATATGCGGGTCGGTTTGATAGGGCTTGGGCGAATTGGGTTATTTCATGCAGAAACGTTGACCCGCCTGGTCGACGACCTCATCGTCGCCGATGCCGACCAGGATCACGCGGCGGAGGTGGCCGGTCGGCTCGGGAGCACCCTCGGCGACCCGTGGAGCGCGGACGCCCTGGTGATCGCGACCCCCACCTCGACCCACGCGGAGCTGCTCGTCAGGGCTTGCGAGCGGCGCATCCCGGTGTTCTGCGAGAAGCCGGCCGCGCCCACCGTGGCGGAGACGATCCGGGTGGCCGAGGCGGCCGAACGCGGCGGGGCCCTGGTCCACATCGGGTTCCAGCGGCGCTTCGACGCCGGGTTCGCCGCCGCGCGCCAGGCGCTGCTCGACGGCGAGCTCGGGGAGCTGCACCGGGTCCATCTCCTGACCGGTGACCCGCGCCCACCGGCTCCCGAGTACGTCCCGAGGTCGGGCGGCATCTTCCGCGACTGCCACATCCACGACTTCGACATCCTGCGCTGGGTGACCGGGCTGGAGGCCGACACGGTCTACGCCACCGGCGCCAACCGGGGTGAGCCGTTCTTCGCCGAGGCGGGCGACGTCGACACCAGCGCCGCCCTGATCACGATGGCCGACGGAACGCTGGTCACCCTGCAGGGCTCCCGGTACAACGGCGCCGGCTACGACGTGCGGATGGAACTGGCCGGGACCCGGGCCACCTGGGCCGTCGGGCTGGGCGAGCGGGCGCCGCTGCATCGGGCCGACGACGGCGGCCATCCCGACCAGCCGTGGCCGGACTTCCAGAGCAGGTTCGCCGCCGCCTACACGGCCGAGATCGAGGCCTTCCTGGCCGCGGCGCGGGGCGAGCGGGACAGCCCCTGCACCGTGCGCGACGCGCTGGCCGCGTTGCACCTCGCGGAGGCGGCCGATCTGTCACGCCGCGACGGACGCCCTGTCCAGCTCGCGGAGGTGACCAAGTGAAGGTCGCCGCCACCCGTTCCGAGGAGGAAGCGCATGTTTGAGGACGCCCTCTGCCGGCTGCGGGAGGACCGCGCCCGGCGGCCGGAGCGCGTGAGCGAGCTGGCCGCCGGGCGGCGGCGCCGGCCGGTGCTGGCCGGTCGCGGCCAGCTCCTGATCGTGGCCGCCGACCACCCGGGCCGGGCCGCGCTCGGGGTGGGGGAGCGGCCGATGGCGATGGAGAGCCGGCTCGACCTGCTCGACCGGCTGATGACCGCGCTGGCGCGGCCCGGCGTGGACGGGTTGCTGGCGACGCCGGACGTCGTCGAGGATCTGCTGCTGCTCGGCGCGCTCGACGACAAGCTGGTCATCGGCTCGATGAACCGGGGCGGCATGCAGGGCTCGGTCTTCGAGTTCGACGACCGGTTCACCGCCTATGACGCTCCGTCGATCGCCGCGATGGGACTGGACGGCGGCAAGATGCTGTGCCGGATCGCCCCGGAGGACCCGGCGACCGTCCGCACCCTGGAGTCCTGCGGGCGGGCCGTCTCCGCGCTGGCGGGGCACGGCCTCATGGCCATGATCGAGCCCTTCTGGTCCAGGCACGTGGACGGTTCGGTCAGGCACGAGCTGTCGGCAGCGGCGATGGTGAGAGCGATCAGCGTGGTGCAGGCGCTCGGCACGACCTCGGCACGCACCTGGCTGAAGATCCCGGTGGTCGAGGACATGGAACGGGTGCTGGCGGCAACCACGCTGCCGACGCTGCTGCTGGGCGGCGACCCCGGACGGGCGGCCGACGAGGCGTTCGCCGCCTGGGGCAAGGCCCTGCGCCTGCCCGGGGCCCGCGGCCTGGTCGTCGGCCGGGCCCTGCTCTACCCGCCAGGCGACGACGTGGCGGCGGCCGTCGACGCGGCGGCGAGCCTGCTGGAGCAGACATGACCTCCGTCCCGCACGGGCGCGCCGTCCGGCCGGGGGAGTGGCGGGCCGATCCCGGGTGGAGGGCGCCGGTCGTACGGCTGTCGAGCGACCGGCGGCTGTACCGGTGATGTGGACCATCGCCTTCGCCGTCGCCGCGGTCCTGTTCGTGCTGGTCACCGGCGCCAACGACGGGGCGGCGCTGATCGGTCTCGGCCTGCGCTTCCCCAAGGCGCCCGGCTGGTTCACCGTCGGGCTGCTCGCCGGCGCGCTGATCGCCGTGCCGTACCTGCTCGGGGTCGCGGTGGCGGCCACCTTCACCGAGCGGCTGGCCGGGCTCGGCGCGGACGGCGGCGCGGCGGCGTTCCTCGCCGGCGTGGTGATCGCCGTCGGCGTGGTCGCGGTGCTGGCCGGGCGGGGCCTGCCGACCAGCCTGACGCTGGCGGTGGTCGGCGGCATCACCGGCGCCGGGTTCGGCGCAGGACTGCCGGTGTCGCTGTCCGGGCTCGGCACGGTGCTGGCGGTCGGCGTGGCGGCGCCGCTGGCGGGAGTCCTGCTCGGCTACGTCATGGGCGCCGTGTCCCGCCGGGTGCCGAGTCACGGGCGCATGCCGCGGATCGTGCTGGCCGCCCACCTGCTGGCCTACGGAGCGCAATGCGTCGCCTACGCGGTCAACGACGGCCAGAAGATGCTGGCCGTCGTCAGTGTGGCCGTCGAGGTCGGCAGGCACGGGGTCGGCGGCATCGGCCCGGTTCACGTCGGTCCGGCGTGGATGGCGCTGCTCGTGGCGGTCTTCCTGGCCGGGGCGCTGACCAGCCTGCCCCGGGTGGGCGCGCGCCTGGGCCGGGGGCTCGTCCTGGCCAGGCCGCTGCACGTGGTGTCGGCGGAGGCAGCCGCGGCCGGGGCCGTACTGGGCAGCTCGGTCCTCGGCGCGCCGGTGAGCATGACCCAGTCCGTCACGGCCGGCGTCGTCGGCGCGGCCGCCAGCGAGGGAGGCAAGAGGGTGCGGTGGCGCGGCGTGGCGACCATGGGGGTGGCCTGGGCGGTCACGCTGCCGTCGTCGATGGCCCTGGGCTGCCTGGCCGGGCTGGCGGTGAGGTGGCTGTGAGCCGGCCGGGACGCGGGCGGCGCGGGCTCGCGCGGGTCTGGGACGAGCTGAGCGGCGGATCGGGCGGGCGCGTGATCAAGCTGGTCCAGGCGCAGATCGCCGCCGCCCGGGCGGGTGCACGGCTGGCGGGCGAGGTGGCCGCCGGGTCCGACCGGCCGCTGGCCCGCGCCCGGATGGCCGAGGTCGAGCACCAAGGCGACGCGGCGCGCGCCGAGCTGGTCGCGCTGCTGCGCCGGGTCCTGGTGACGCCCATCGACCGGGAGGACCTGTTCCGCCTGTCCCGCTGCATCGACGACGTGCTCGACCAGCTACGCGACTACGTGCGCGAGGCCGACATCTTCGGCCCGGGTGACCTCGGCTTCGCCGCCGAGCCGCTCCAGGCGCTGGCCGAGGGCCTGGACGAGCTCGAACGCGCGGTGACGCACATGGTGGACGACCCCGGCGCGGTCACCACCGCGGTGCTGGCCACGCGCAAGGCCAGGACGCGCATGCGGCAGCTACGCCAATGCAGGCTCGGCGAGCTGTTCACCATGCCCCTGGACATGGACACCCTGCGCCGCCGCGAACTGCTCTCCCGCCTCGACGCCGTCGGCCAGCGTCTCGGGGAGGCGGCCGACGCCCTGGCCGACGCGATGCTCAAACGAAGCCATTGAGGCACGACCCCCCGAAGGAATCCATCATGGCTGTTCTCACCGAGCCGAAGCCGCCACCATCGACGCCCCCACCACGGCCTCCGAGACGGCGCAGGATGCTCTACCGCCTGCGCGTCCTGCGCCACGACCCGACCGCCGCGCTCGGCTTCATCCTCGTCGTCGTGCTGGCGTACATGGTCGTCGCCCCTCTCGTCGCGGTGCTGTCGGACGCCTTCCGGCTCCAGTACGGCGACCAGGCGCACGCGGGGCAGCAACCCGGCGAGTGGACCGGCTACTACCTGTGGCGGGTGTTCCGCTCGCAGGTGAGCGACCTGCTGTTCTGGGAGCCGCTGCTCAACACGCTGGTCATCTCGCTGGGCACGGTCGTGTTCGCGCTGGTCGTGGGCGGCGGCATGGCCTGGATGGTGACCCGTACCAACGTGCCGGGACGCACGTGGCTGGCCGGGGCGCTCGTGGTCCCGTACATGCTGCCCTCGTGGACCTTCTCGCTCGCCTGGCTCACCCTGTTCAAGAACGACCGGGCCGGCGGGCAGGCCGGCGTGCTGCAGGCCCAGGGGATCGCGACGCCCGACTGGCTCGCCTACGGGCCGCTGCCGATCGTCATCACGCTCGGCCTGCACTACTACCCCTTCGTCTTCCTGCTGGTCGGCAACGCGCTGCGGCGCATCGACGCGCAACTGGAGGACTCGGCCCGCATCCTGGGCGCGCCCCGCCGGGTGGTCATCCGCAGGATCGTCGCCCCGCTGATGCTGCCCGCGCTGTCGTCGGCCGTGCTGCTGGTCGTCGGGCGGGTGCTCGGCACGTTCGGCACGCCGTACGTGCTGGGACTGCCGGCCGACTACCGGGTGCTCTCCACCGGCCTGTACCAGTCGATCCGTGACCGCAGCACCGGGGTCGCCTCCGTGCTGACCGCCGTCATCGTGCTCATCGGCGTACTGATCGTCCTCACCGACGCACGGCTGTTGCGCGAGCACCGCCGGTTCGTCACCGTGGGCGGCAAGGGCGCCATGGACCGGCTGAGCGATCTGCGCGGATGGCGCTGGCCCGCCTTCGCGCTGGGCGGGGTCGTCTTCGTGGCGAGCGTCCTGGTGCCGATCCTGACGCTGCTCCTGTCGTCGCTCACCCGGACCCCGATGGACCTGTCGACCTTCACCCTGAGCTACTGGTTCGCCGAGAGCCTGCCCGGGGCGGTCGGGTTCCCGCACGGCGTCTTCCGCGGCGCCGAACTGTGGACCGCGGCCTGGAACTCGCTGCGCATCGTCGGCATCGCCTCGCTGATCTGCGCTGTCGCCGGGCTGCTCATCGGGTACGTGGTGGTGCGCGGCTCGGCGCCCCGCGTCGCCGCGTTCCTGCGGCAGGTCTCGTTCCTGCCCTACCTCATCCCCGGCATCGCGTTCGCGGCCGCGTCGCTGTCGCTGTTCGCGGTCGCCCGCGGCCCGGTGCCCGCCCTGTACGGGACCACGTTCCTGCTCATCCTCGTCATGGCGGTGACGCATCTGCCCTACAGCTCCCGCTCCGGCATCGCGGCGATGACGCAACTCGGCCGCGAACCGGAAGAGGCAGCCCAGATCGCCGGCGCCTCCTGGTGGCAACGCATGCGGCGGATCGTCTTCCCCATCCAGAAGGGGGCGCTGGTCACCGGGATCGTGCTCCCGTTCATCTCCGGGCTCAAGGAACTGAGCATCGTGATCATGCTGACCACGACCGGCACGGAACTTCTCACCACGCTGTCGATCGGCCTGGTCGACTACGGCTACACCCAGCTCGCCAACGCGGTCGTGCTCGTGATCGCGCTCGTCTCCTTCACCATGACGTACCTGACCCAGAGGCTGACCAAGAGCAGTCTCGCCTCCGGCCTGGGAGGATAGATGCCCACCATCGTCCTGAGCGGAATCGCCAAGCGCTACGGCGGCGGCGACCACGCGGTCAAGAACCTCGACCTCGTCGTCCCGGACGGCGCCTTCATGTGCCTGCTGGGCCCGTCAGGGTGCGGCAAGACCACCACCCTGCGCATGATCGCCGGACTGGAACAGCCGACGACCGGCTCCATCACGGTCGGCGACCGCGTCCTCGACTCCGTGGAGAAGGGCCTGTACGTCCCGCCGGAGAAACGCGGGATGGGACTGGTCTTCCAGAGTTACGCCCTGTGGCCGCACCTGTCGGTACGCGCGAACGTGGAGTTCGGGCTGCGCATGCGCAAGGTGCCCGCGCCGGAACGCCGCTCCCGCGCCGAGGCGGCGCTGGAGATGGTGCACGTCTCCGACGCGATGGACCGCTACCCCTCGCAGCTTTCCGGCGGCCAGCAGCAGCGGGTCGCGCTGGCCCGCATGCTCGCCGTCGACCCGGCGGTGCTGCTGCTCGACGAGCCGCTGTCCAACCTCGACGCCCGGCTGCGGCTGGAGATGCGCGCCGAGCTCAAGCGCATCCATGAGGAGTCGGGGGCGACGATCGTCTTCGTCACCCACGACCAGCTGGAGGCGCTGACCATGGCCACCCACGTGGCGGTCATGAACCAGGGCGAGCTCCAGCAGCTCGCGCCCCCCATGGAGATGTACGCCCGCCCGGCCAACCGGTTCGTCGCCGAGTTCGTCGGCAGCCCGGCGATGGCCCTCGTCGACGTCGGCCCGGCGCCGGCCGGGCTGGGGCGCTCCTTGCTGGCGCACAGCCGCGAGAGGCATGGGGCCGGCGGCCCGGCCGCGTTCGGCATCCGCCCGGAGGCGCTGCGCCTCGGCACGCCGCCTCCCGGCGCCTGGTCCGAACCCGCCACCGTCGAGGCCGTGCTCCCGGCCGGCGCCTCCTGGACGGTACGGCTGCGCGTCCTGGACACCGAGCTGTTCGCCGTCACCCACAGCCCCGTCGAGGCGGCGCCCGGCGACACCGTCACCTGCTGGACCGATCAGCTCCACCTGTTCGGCGCCGACGGCCTGCGCATCCAGGACCGGGACACGGCGGAGGCCCGCGCATGATCGTGCCCGAGGCCCTGCTGCTCGACTTCGGCGGCGTGGTGGCCGAGACCGTCAAACGCCCGGCGTGGGCCGCCGAGCTGGCCGCCGAGGTGCACGCGATGCTGGAGCGCGCCGGGTTCGGCGGGTTGAGCGCCGCCGAGATCGAGACCGACATCCGCGCGGGCGCCCGTGCCGACTCCTGCTGGAAGGACTCCACTTCCCGGCAGTACGCCCCGGCGGAGATGACGCATCGCCGCTTCTGGGCGGAGTTCGTCGCGACCGACTGGCCGGAGCAGGCCCGCGAACTGGTGACCGTGGAGGCGAGCCCGCTGTGCCGCCTGATGGGCGAACGACGCCGCGAGCGCATGCTCCGCCCCGGCGTCAAGGAGCTCCTGGCCGCCTGCTGGGAGCGCGGCGTGCGACCGGCCGTGGTGAGCAACGCCCTGTGCGGCCTGGTGCACCGGGACTTCCTGGCCCGCGAGGGCCTGGCGGGGCAGCTCGCCGTGCAGGTCTACAGCGACGAAGCCGGGGTGCGCAAGCCGAACCCCGAGCTGATCCACATCGCCTGCCGGGCCCTGGGCGTGGCGCCCGGACGGGTCTGGTACGTCGGGGACAACCACGACCGTGACGTCGTCTGCGGCGTCCGTGCCGGAGCCGGTGCGACGGTGCTGATGCGGTCGCGCAGCACGGAGAAGATCCCCTACCAGGTGCGGCAGACCCCGCACGCCACCGTCGACGACCCCATCGGCCTGCTGAGACTGCTGGAGAACACATGGACCTGACCACCTCACGCGCTCTGGCCGCCATCGCGGCGGAGGCCGCCAGGGCCGTCGGCGACCGCCTGCGCACGGCATTCCGGTCCAGCCCGGAGGTGGCGACCAAACGCGACTTCCACGACCCCGTGACCGAGCACGACAAGGCGGCCGAGGAGGAGATCCGCGAGGTGCTGGCCCGTCGCTGCCCGGACAGCGTCGTGGTGGGCGAGGAGGGCGGCACCCGGGGATCAGGAGCGATCAGCTGGTACGTCGACCCGATCGACGGCACCGCCAACTTCGCCGCCGGCCTCCCGTTCTTCTGCACCTCGATCGGCGCGGTCGTGGACGGCGAGGTGGTGGCGGGCGTCGTGTACGACCCGGTCCGAGACGACGAGTTCACCGCCTGGCTGGGCGGCGCGGAGTGCAACGGCGAGCCGATCCGCAGCGCCGGGGCGCGCACCGACCGGGAGGCCGTCCTGCTGTCCAGCTACCCGACCCCGCGCGACCTGGCCGAGGAGGGGGAGGAGGCGCTGCATCGCTTCGCCCGCATGGTCAACGCCTTCGCCAGCACCCGCCGCCCCGGCAGCGCCGCGCTCAAGCTCGCGCACGTCGCCGCGGGCTGGTCCGACGTCGCCTACGGCACGCACGTCAACGCCTGGGACGTCGCCGCCGGCTCCCTTCTGGTACGGCAGGCGGGCGGCACCTACCTGCCCCTGTCGGGCAGCGTCTTCACCCCGGGCGGCTACCTGGCCTGCGTCGGCGGCTTCGACCTCGACGGCTCCGTCATGGCCGAGGTCGCCGCAGCGGGGAGGCAGCCGTGATCCGCTGGATCGTCACCGACCTCGACGGCACCCTGGTCGGCCGCGACCTGGCCATGGTGCCCGCGAGCCGCGACGCCCTGCGCCGCTTCCGCGCGGCGGGCGGGCAGGTCGTCATCGCCACCGGACGCATGGAACGCTCGGCCCTTCCGTACTACCAAGAGCTCGCTCTCGACGGCCCGGCCATCCTCTACAACGGCGCCCGCACCGTCGACCTGGCCACCGGCACGGTGGTGCGCTCACGCTGCCTGCCGGCCGCCGCGTGGAAGGCGCTGATCGACAGCTTCGACGACGTGACCCCGGGGGCGTACCCCGTGGTGTTCTCCGGCGGCCGGGCCTACGCCGTGGACGACGTGCCCGAACTGCGGGACTACGCCCGGCGCGACCGCATCGAGCTGGCCGACCCCGGCTCCTGGACGGCGCTGCCGGCCGACGAGGTCACCAAGTGCATGCTGATCGGCGACCAGTTGCCCCGCGTGCGTGTCGCGGGCACGACCGCCGTGCTGTCCGAGGACACGTACCTGGAGATCCTTCCGCAGGGGGTGAGCAAGGGCCTGGCCCTGCGTGAGCTGGCCGAGGAGCGGGGCGTGGCGCCGGCGGAGATCGCCGCCGTCGGCGACAACCCGAACGACCTCGACATGATCGAGCTTGCCGGGATCGGCGCGGCGGTGGGTGACGGACACCCCGCCGTCCGCTCCGCCGCCGACGTGGTCGTCCGTCCGTGCGCGGACGGCGCGGTGGCGCAGCTCGTGGAGCTGGCCTTCCAACGCAACGGCTGGTCGTGAGGGTGACACATCGACGGCACGCTCGCCGGACTGTGGGCGTGCCGCGCGTCAGGCCGGTGCGGGGCCGGCCGGTGCGGGGCCGGTCGGTGCCGCCAGGGGCGTGGGCTCGTCGCGGTGGAAGATCGCCAGGAGGCCGAACCAGACCAGGATCATGATCCCGGCCGGGCGCAGGAACTCCTCGGCGAGAACGGTGCCGACGAAGGAGTAGCCGGCGAGCCAGACGCCGGTGACGACGCCGACCACCCGGACCGGCCAGGACCGGCTGACCACGGAACTCGCCACGATCCAGACCCCGGCGAGGACGTGGCCACCGAGCCGGACCGCCCAGGCCGTGTCGTACTCGACCCCGTTGATCATGAGGATGCCGGCGAGCACGTCGAGCGCCACCCAGCCGTAGCCTGCGGCTTTGGCCCAGGGCGCCGCCTCCAGGCGCGAGACCAGAAAGAGGATCGAGAGGTGGAAGAAGACGCCCAGGTATTCTCCCCACGCGACGTCCGGGTCGGTGAAGAAGGCGATCACGGCTGGGAGGAACAGCACGAGGGGGAGTAGCGCCACGAGGCGCAGGCTGGCGTAGTGCCGCCGAGGATCGAGCATCAGGGAAGTCCTTGCACATCGAAGTATGTGGTCGGGACGAACACTAGGAAGTAGACTGTTGATATGTCAACACTTGGCCCGGGCGAGGCGACCGAGCTGTGGCTGCGGTGGAAGCGCGCCCATGAGCTGGTCCGCGCCGCCGTCATCGCCGAAACCACGGCGGCGTCCGGAGTCTCCGAGCCGGAACTGGGCGTCCTGGTCTGCCTGCACGAGTCCGGCGGGAGTCTGCGGCAGAACGCCCTCGCCGCCACCCTCGGCTGGGATCGGACGCGGCTGTCGCACCTGCTGACCCGGATGGCCGACCGCGGCTACGTGGCCCGCGACAAGGTTCCGAACGGGGTGGAGGTCACGCTGTGCCCGGCAGGCAGGCGCGTGATCGACATGACGCTGCCGACGCTGGAAACGGCCACCCGATGCCACCTGCTGGACCGGCTCGGCCCGGACGACGCCAAGACGCTCAAGGCCCTCATCGACCGCCTCCTGTCGAGCGAAGAGGCAGCGGCGGAGACCGGCACCGGGTAGGGGAGTGTTCTCGCCCATCAAACCGAGTCGCGCCCCCGATTCAAGCGCCATGCCGGTCGTCCGGGGTGTTGCCGTGACGTGCCCTCAGGTTCGTCCCGGCCCGGGAGGGAGCCACCGGGCCGGCCGCGCCGAGCCGCCGAACCAGGCGGCGGAAGAGGGAACCAGCAGGAGAACCACGGCTGCCACGGTCAGGCCGAGACCGCCGACTGATCCGAGAGTCGGATCGACGATCAACCGCAGCACGTAAAAGGCCGCGAGCCCGGCCTGGACCGCCGCGCCCGCCCATCGAACCCAGGGCCGAGGCTTTCGCATGTTGAACGCGACAATGCCGAGGGCCACGATCAGACCCAGGACATAGTACGCAAGCACCGGGACGCTTCCGACGATCGCGAGCGGCAGCAGGAGGATGGCGGTCATGATGGCCGCCACCACCAGCTCCAGGCCCATGATGACCAATGCCACCAGTACCGGGACGGGCATGGTCGGTCTCGGAGGGGGATACATGCGACCCAATGCTCCCATTAGAAATCTACAATGTAAAGGCGTCGGGCGGTTGCAAATCCACCGCCCACCACAAGCGAACGGGCTTCGCCCGTACCTTCTTCGACTAACCAGGCCCTTTCCGTTGCGCGGCGGGTTCGGCTGTCTCTACGCCGTGCAACGACCGCTGCCACCGCCGGGGAGATGGGGCACGCGCTCAGAACCGGTAGCGGAGAATGCGTGCCCCTTGCCGAGACAAGGCCGTGCTGCGGGCGGTGAGACGGGTCAGCGCGCGCAGGGGTTGCGGGAACCGGGCTGTTTCCGGAGCGCGGGTGA
>NZ_JAHKRO010000141.1 GCF_019396325.1 Nonomuraea ceibae | reverse complement strand
CGCGGCTGGAACTGGGCCACGGCCGAGACCTGCCGTCGGTGATCACCGCGCTGCTGCACGGCGACATCGACGCCGCCTTCGGCCGCGTCCACGCGCCGCTGCCCGCCGGGCTGACCCATCGCCTGGTACGGCTGGAACCCGTGGACGCCATCCTCCACGCCGATCACCCGCTGGCGAACGCGCCCGCGGTCCGTCCGGCGCAGTTGCGCGACGGCGTACTGTGGACCCCCGGCGCGCTCCACCGGCTGGACTTCCTGCACCGCTTCGCCATGGCCTTCGGCATCCACCAGCACGCCGAAGGCACCAACCTGGGGCTGGACCGCTTCCTGGCCGATCTGGCAGCCGACATGCACCGCTTCAGCCTGCTGCCCGCAGACATCCCCCTCCCGCCGCACCCGGCGATCCGCTCGATCCCGCTGATCGACCCCACACCGCTGTACGCCTGGTCACTGCTCTGGCGCGACAACGGCGGCCTCCCACTGCTGGACACCTTGACAAGCGCCTTCGTGACGGAGGCCGAGCGCAACCGATGGCTGGAACACGATCCCGCCCGCGATTGGCTACCCGAACGCCACAGCACGGACGCCGGCTAAGGCGATCGCGTACTTAGTAGGCGGCGCAGAAACATGAGGTGACGCCAGAACCACCGCACCGTCCCGCCCGGAGATCCGCTCACGCCGCGGTGAGATCGAGCCGGCTCTCCATGTCCAGCCGGAACCGGCCGCAGGGGTTCACACGAGCCCTGAACAGCGGGCTGAGGGCTCGCCGGTACTGCCCTGGGTCAGGCCGGTGTTCAGCTTGTCCAGGGCGGTCCACATCCGCGTCTTCGGGCCGGCGATGAACCCCGTGGCATCCAGCGGTTTGCCCAGCGCCGCGTAGTGCGCGTCCCGGTTGTCCTCGAAGTCGCCGGGCAGGTCCTCATCGGGATCGCGCCAACGGCCGCCACCCTCGACATAGATCTCGCGGCGGCGCAGAGCGTTTCAGCCCGATCAGCGCGCAGGCTCGTACGGAATCCGCTCCACCCGGCCGCTTCCGGCGTCGACGCCGCCGTCCAGCCACGCCTTGGGCACCACCCCGTCGATCGGCACCGTCTCGGCCGCGGCGTAGTGCCGCTGGTCGGCATCGACGCCCGCATAGCGGGCCGGCATCTCGATCGCGTTCATCACCGGCCGGTGGGGTGTTGTGGCACTTGACCTCCAGCGCGGCCGGCAGCGGCGCCAGTATCCGCCGGTAGTAGTGCGAGTAGGAACCCCGCAGTTGGTAGCGGATCCGCTCGGCGACCACACGCTCGGTGGCCATCAGCTTCTTGGCCAGCGCCCGCAGCGTCTTCTCCCCGCCCGGCACCGCGGAGAAGACCACCTGCCGGACCGTCTCATCGGGCTTGCTCAGCGCGGCGTTCACCATCGTGGTGAAGATGCCCCGCTTACCGGGCACCGCGGCGAGCTGACCGATCAGCTCTTTCTCCACCCGCCGCTCGGCGTGGGCGTTGATCCGGTGGATCAACCCGATCAACAGTTCCACCAGCCCGTCCACGAGTTCGGCCTGCCGGTCCAGCACAACGCCGCCAGCAGCGTGTAGCGCACCGGCGGCCGGCGGGCCTCGAAATCCGAGGGATACATCCGCATCGCCCGGCCCCGCCACGCCGCCACGATCTGATCGGAGATCTCGGCGAACACCGCCTCACCCAGCCCCAGGGTGCGAGCGGTCGCCAGCTTGCCGATCTCCACCAGCAGGGTGTCCAGCCCCAGCGGCCCAGGGCCGGCCTTCAACTCGGCCAGCACGTGCGGCCGCCCCAGCAACTCCTCCAGCCGAGCGCACACGGCCGGCCCGAGCCGCGCCATCACCTGCTCGGCGAAGGCCTCCTCGAAACGGCGGCACCCGGAATTGACCACCCGTTCCAGCTGGCCACTACTCGGCGGTTCGATCCCGGCGCTCCGGCACCGCTCGCGCACCGCCTCGGCCAGGCGATCACGGTTCGTCGCGATCGGGCACACCTTGTCGGCCAGCCACTGCGCCAGCCGCTCCTCAACGTCCCCACTCGCCGGGTGGGTGCCGAATCGCCTGCGGATCCGCGCCCGGTCACGCTCGATGGTCCGGCCCCGCCAGGAGTACTTCGCCAGCAGCTCCGGCTCGACCTCCACCAGCGATGCCACGTACTGCACCGCGGCCGCCGGTATCTCCTCGGGATAGGCGAGAAACCACCCCTCGATCTCGTAGAACTTCAAGATCAATCCAAACCGAGCCTGCCGGCCCCCGCCTTTCCCCGACCAGGTCCCAACCGCCCTCCACCAAGGTTCACGTGCTGATCAGCTCATCCTGTTCCCAGTCGGTACGCACGTCGGAGTTCCTCCCCGGGCCGATGCCATCAATGGCCCGATCACCATCGAGAAGCCCGAGGGGTTAACGGAAGGTATGCGCTACCTGAGATAACTCCTCATTGGAACTGATAGCCAACTCTTCGCATATCACCTCATTAGCCCTCGGGGATGCCCGGGGTGGCGGCTCGCCGTAGCTATGGGAGGTCCAGGCCGACACAGTCAGCGCCGCCTGGGGCCGGTGCGCGCTCCGTCGGCCGGCGCCTGCAGCCCACCCCGGGCAAAGCCATTCGGATGACGTTGCGCCACAAGTGTGAGAAGGCAGGTTGCCGTGCAGGAACACCGCCGACATGTCAGGCGCGGGCCGCCACACGCTTGGGGTACCAGCTCGTGAAGGCCGCGGGAAGCACGAACGAGAGCACCTTGATGGCGACGACCAGCGCCGTCGCATGAGGTGAGACGAAAAGGACCAGCGTCAGGCAGATCGCGGCGACAGTGAAGGCCACCGCCCAGGCCGTGGTGATGACGACGTTGACGCGATAGAAGCGCGGGCTCTTCCAGACCGCTTCGGAAGCCATCGTGCGCGCGATGCCGAGCGTGAACGGCCTGCGGATCGCCAGCGAGCCCCAGGCGGTGCCGGCCAGCCACACGTTGACCAGGGCGGGCCCGTACGGGGTGAGCGGCGAATGCGGGCGTAGGAGCGACAGCGCTGTGAGGCAGGCGAAGAAGATCGCCGCGCTGCTTTCGATCACCATCTCGTCCCATGCCTTGCCTGCCCGCCGGTCGACGACGATGAGGACGAGGGCGATGACGAGCCCAGTGATGGCGCCCCAGCGCCACTCGTCCCCGGTGGCGATGACCGCGTAGAGGATCCAGGGCAGAAAGCCGAGCAGGCCCGACATGATGAGAGATCCTTTCACGTTCCTGTTGTGACCTGTCGAATCTAGAACTTCCTGAGCCGACATGTCAACATAGGAATATGAGTCTTCGACACGCCGTTCTGGGACTGCTCGCCGAGGGACCCGCGAGTGGATACGACCTGATGAAGACGTTCGACGTCTCTCTGTCGAACGTGTGGCCGGCCACGCAGAGCCAGCTCTACACCGAGCTCGGCAAGCTGGCCGACGCGGGTCTGGTGGACGTTTCAGCCGAAGGTCGGCGCGGTCGCAAGGAATACATGATCACCGAGGCGGGGCTGGCCGAGCTGCGCCACTGGATCACCGACGTGGAGCCGACCCGCGTGCTCCGAAGCGACATGCTGCTCCGCGTCTTCTTCCTGGGGCAAATCACGCCTGAACAGGCCCGCGCGTATCTCCGCCACCAGTCCGAGCTCGCCGGCAAGCACCTGGAAGGACTCGAGCGCATCCGCGCCTTCCTCGAAAACCGCCAGGACAACCTCTCCGCATACGGCCGCATCACCCTGGAGTACGGCGTGCGCCTGGCCAAGACCCAGCAGGAATGGGCACTGAAGGCCGAAGCCGACCTCGCCCGAACCCGACCGGACGCCCCCGATCGCTGACGGAGAGATCCTGCAACGCCGTCCTGGTTGCATGGGACGTGGCGGTATGCCAGCCGCTGCTGATCGGCCCGCTGGCCGATCAGCAGCGGCTGGGATTGGCGGCCGCGGACGCGGCGGCAGACGAGCTCGGGACCTCACGGCGGCAGGTGTACGTACTGCCGGCCCTGGTGGCGCGCGGGCGGAGGCGTCGCCTCAGACTTCCTTCCCCAGCGCTCCAGCGGCGGTCGGGACGGTGATGATCGATGGCCTGCCTTGGACGGACTGCAGCGTCGCTTCGGAGGATCTTCCAGCTTCCAGCTGGGCGTTCGCACGCTCACCGGGGCCGCGAAGGCGGGCGTGCGAGCGGTTGGCTTGCTTCCGGGACACAGCTTGTTCTTGCTTTTGTACGGGGTGCGGACCGGTCCTTCGTCTTCCTGGTAAGCCTTGTCCGTCGCCGACATCTCGAGCAGAGCCAGCAGCACGCCGATCGTGCTCGCGGTCGTCTCCCAGGAGCGAACTCCGACACCTGTTGGCCGGCTGTTACAGCAGGCCGCCCGCACCGGTCATCTGCGGCCCCTCGCGGCGGAATCGATTCACCAGCATCGCGATCCCCTGTCTCACGAGATCGGGCTGTCGAGCTTGGCGGGCGGTTCGTTCGTGGATAGTGACTCCACGGCGGTCTCGGACATCAAGCGTGTCCCTCGAGCATCAGACCCGCCGTACGTTGTGAACCTCCTGCGACCTCGAACGGCACGACGGGAGGGTCATGCGACTCGTCTCATGGAGTGACATCACCGTTGTGGCTCGCGTCTGAAGGTGACGTTCGCGCTGTAGCTGAAGCCGCCGCCGCTGACGATGTTCGCGTAAACGGCGACGTCGCTGACCGGCAGCTGGGCGTTGGTGGCGTTCACGCCGACCGCGGGACGGGTCGACCCGTCGACCAGCGTGATGTCGTTGCCCATGATGTCGACCGTCTCGTTCGGGTTCGGATTGATCGACTTGACGTAGACGCCGCCCCAGCACGACCTGATCGTGTTCTCCCGGATGACGACGCGGGAGGTGTTCATCGGCCCGATCGCGTCCCACTTCGCGTGCTCGATGAGATTGCGTTCGATCCACACGTCGCTGTGCACCGCACCGGGGGCACCGGTGTGCGAGCCGATGATCTTTCCCCAGCCCGGGTAGTCCTGCGAGCGACCGCAGTAGCTGTCGATGACCCGGATGTCAGTGGCCGGGGTGTTGTCAGCGACCCCGCCCCAGGTGGTGCCGGTGGTCGCCACGTCGAGCTGCACCGCCTCGCCGTGCCACAGCCCGGCCGTCGGCGCCTCGATCCAGCCTTCGAACCGGCATTCGCTGACGGTAGCCGTGCGGACGGCGTTCAACTCGACTCCGTGCCACCATTTGACGTTGCGCACGGTGACCTTATGCAGCTCGACGTGATGGGTGTGCTCGAAGGTGATCGCGTTCATCGGCGGCGCGTCCGTCGCCTTCGCGCGATCGTCGCCGGTCGCGTTCCGTACGAAGTGCGCGGTTGGATCCCAGATGCCGCCCTCCAGCCGGATGTTGCCGGGCGCCCGGTGGCCGGTGCAGTCGTCGGGAACAGCGTTGATCAATAACGTCGCCTCGCGCGAGTTCACGGCCGCGACGCTGACGAACGAGTCGGGGTAGGTGGGCTCCGGGGAGTGCTGGTTCTTGTCCTTGTAGTAGGTCTGTGGCTTGACCGCCACGTCGGAGGTGAAGGTCGCGCCGTCCGCCCGCAGCGTGGTGTCGCCGCCGATGACCAACGGCCGCTTGAGCACGTGGACGCCCGGCGAGGCGACCACGACGCACCGCCCGCCGGCGTCGCGTTCCAGGCTCCGGTCCCCGCGGGCGGCGAGGTTGAGCAGCGTGCGCAGTCGGCGCACACTGGCGGACTCGCCTGCGACCAGCGGGTTCGGGCCGGGCTCGGCGGATGCGGCCTGCGCTGCGGCGGCGCCGCCCGCCGTCACCGCGGCGGCGCCGCCGAGGACACCGGCCGCGAGTGCGGCCCGTCGGCTCATGTTCATGTCGTTTTCCCTTCTGAGGTGGAGGACGCCGGACATCAACGCCCCTTCAACTGTTCCTGGAACTCGCGGCGGATCTGGTCGCCGCCCTGACCGCGCCAGGCCTGTCGGTACTTCTCGATGTCCGTGAGCGGCCGGGAGCCGACCACGATCTGGTTGATGTAGGTGGCGAAGAGCTGATCGAGCTGGGCGCCGCGCGCGTCCTGCGTATCCGACTGAAGTCCTTCGACCGGGCTGGCGACCGATTGGCGGACCATCTGGGAGTTGGTCTCCACACATTCCTTGGCGGTCGGGAAGATCCAGCTCTGCGGTGTCAGTCCGTAGCCGATGGCGCCCTTGTCCGCGTCGAGGTTGGTGCCCTCGACGGGGACCGGCTCCCCGTCGGCCCCGCGGGTGAAGTAGTCGCCGTCGGCGCCCCAGCCCTGGTAGTACCACTCTTCGCTGCCCACGGGCCCGCGCCGCCAGTTGAACAGCCGGAGGATCTCGGCCAGCCGGTCCTTGTCCTTGGCGGCCTCGGCCGAGATCGCATTGATGCCGTAGACCCCCGCCGACTTGCGGAAGACCGCCTTGGCCGACCCGTCGTGTCCTGGCGGGACGAACGCGGCGAAGGCGCCGTCCAGTTCGGCGACCACCTTGCCGAACTGGGAGGTCGGGCGATGGAAGTTCGCCGCCGAGTCCACTGCCATGCCGACCTGGCCCTGGACGACGAAGGCCCGGTAACGGTCGGTCTGGCTGCCGAGCGCGAGCGCGTCGGGGTGCATCCCGCCGTTCTTCCACAGCTTGGCCAACCAGGCGATCGCCGCCTCGAACTGCGGAGTCTCGATGGCGTGGGTGAGTTTGCCGCCTTCGTACGTCCAGAGGTTGGGTACGCCGAACATGCCGTAGGCCAGCTCAAGGGCCATTCCGGGGAAGGCCGTCAGGCCCCAGGTCTCCTTGGACCCCTCCGGCTTTCCCTTCGTCATCGCGACCAGGAGCTCGGCGGTCTCCTCGGCATCGGCCGGCGGCTTGGCGAAGCCGAGTTTGTCCGCCCAGTCCTTGCGGTAGCGGAATTCCAGCAGTTCCACGGGCACGTCGATGGGGACGCCCCACAGCCCGCCGTTGATGGTGCAGGCCTGCCACTGCTCGGTGCGGACGTTGGCCACGTTGGGGTACTCCAGCACCTTGTCGCCGGACAGGGTTTCGCTCAGATCGGCGAACGCGCCCTGCTTGATGGCCTTGAGGCAGCCCGCGGAGAAGGTCAGCTGGACGACTTCGGGAAGATCGCCTCCGGCCAGCATGGTGGCGAACTTCGCCTCGTAGTTGCCGGCCGACACCTCCGTCACCTTGAAGTCGATGCCGAGACGCTCGTTGAGCCCCTGCCACCACCGGTTGTCGGCGAGTGGAGTCGCCGGTGGCCCCCAGGTCAGATGGAAGTGCCGGACGACGCCACCGCGGCCCGGTGTTTGGGTGACGGTCCTGGTCAGCTTCTTCGGCATCGAGGGATAGGCCGTCGGGACACCGGGCACCTCCGGGACGATGGCCCCCGGATAGACCGGCGGCGCGACGTAGGCCGGCGGCGGCGCCGCGGCCTTCGTCGTGCCGGATGAGCGGGTGCCGCCGGATCCGCAGCCGGCCAGGGCCGTCCCCGCCACGACACCGAACCCGAGGCCGAGTGCGGCCCGTCGGCTCATCAGGGGGGCGCCGCCTCCGGCATGCGGATATCTGGACTTCGAGGACACGCTGAACTCCCAACGAGTTGGTCAGGGGGCACGAACCGGTGCGGGTGGCGGTGGCGCTGCGAGGGTGTCAGCCCTTGATGGCACCGGTCAGCACACCCTTGGTGAAGTACTTCTGCAGGAACGGGTAGACGATCAGGATCGGGACCGTGGCCAGCACCACTACGGCCATCTGCACGGACTGGCTGGAGGGCAGGTTGTACATCTCGGTGTTGTTCATCGAACTCATCGACGCCCCCTGCAGGACGTACGAGTTCAGCACGAGCTGGATCGGCCACTTCGACGCGTCGTTGAGGTAGAGCATCGCGTTGAAGAACGAGTTCCAGTAGGCCACCGCGTAGAACAGGCCGATCACCGCCAGCACCGCCTTGGACAGCGGCAGCACGATCTTGACGAAGATGCTCAGCTCCCCCGCGCCGTCCATCCGCGCGGCCTCGAACAGCTCGCGCGGCAGCTGCATGAAGAAGTTCCGCATCACCACCACGTTGAAGGCCGAGGCCAGCACGGGGATGATCAGCGCCCAGTACGAGTCGAGCAGCCCGAACGCCTTCACCACCAGGTAGTTCGGGATGATGCCGGCGCTGAAGAGCATCGTCAGCAGGACCAGGTAGAGGGCCGCTCGTACCCCGGGGATCTGCCGGGTCTTGGTGAGCGCGTAGGCGAGGGTCGCGGTGACGGCCAAGGACAGCGCCGTGCCGACCAGAGTGATCGCAATCGAGACGATCAACGACCGCTGCACGATCCCGCCCTTGAAGATCGTGGTGTACGCCGAGAAGCTCCATTCGCTCGGGATGAGCCCAGCCGTCGTCGTGGCCTCGGGGCTGGCGAACGAGTTCAGGATCACGTACGCCAGCGGGTAGATCATGATCAGCAGGATCAGGCCGATCACCATGCCCTTGAGCGCGGTCACGACGCGGTTCGGCGGTTCGACCCAGGCCGGTCGGTGGGATGACGTCATCAGAACAGTCCTTCACTGCCGGCGCGGCGCGCCATCCGGTTCGCGGCGACGATCATCAGGGTGCCGATGACGCCCTTGAGCAGGCCGGCGGCCGCGCCGATGCCCCAGTCGCCTCCGAGCACCCCGCGGAAGTAGACGAACGTGTCGAGCACCTGCGCCGCTTCGGCTCCGACGGAGGGCTGTTGGAGCAGGATCTGCTCGAAGCCCACGGACAGCACGTCGCCGAGTTTGAGGATGAGCAGCAGCACGATCACAGGCAGGATTCCCGGCAGGGTGATGTGCCAAGTGCGGCGCAGGGGTCCCGCCCCGTCCACTGCGGCCGACTCGTACAGCTGGGTGGGGATCGAGGCGATGGCGGCGAAGAAAATGATCGTCCCCCATCCCACGTCCTTCCAGATCACCTGGGCGGTCAGCAGAATCTTGAACGTCTCAGCGTTCGCCATCACGTTGACGCTGCCGAGCCCCAGCTGCTGGAAGAGGTCGGCCAAGGCACCCGCACCACCCAGCACCTGCTGCCAGACGGCGATGACGATCACCCAGGACAGGAAGTGCGGCAGGTACACGACGGTCTGCACCATGCGCTTCACCCGCCCGCTGAGCAGCGAGTTGAGCAGCAGCGCCAGCAGGATCGGAGCGGGGAACGCGAACGCGATCTGCAGGAACGAGATGACCAGGGTGTTGCGGACGGTGCTGGCGAACTCCGGGTCGTCGAACAGCTTGGCGAAGTTGTCCAGTCCGATCCATGACGAGCCGCTCAGCCCCAGGAAGGGCGAGTAGTCCATGAAGGCGATCGAGACACCGGCCAAGGGAAGGTAGTGAAACAGCAGGAAGTAGAGCATTCCCGGCAGCAGGAGAAGATAGATCGCCTTGTGCCGCCGCAGCGCGTGCGTGAGTCGTCGCATCCGTCCAGAGGGTGGTAATGACCGCGGGTCCAGGCGGCTCGGGGACGTCGCGCCGGGATGGGTGGCGACGGCCTCGCGGCCTATCCGGTCCCTCCTCTGAATCGACGTCACGGCATCATCCTCTGTCTCGACCACCACGAACTTCAACGTTACAGTTGGCACGTTAACACTGGCCGGACTGGCCGTAAATAACAGTTTCGGCAAGACGGAGGCGTACGTGACAGGTCGAGCCGTGGTCGAGGTCGTGCAGCAGAGCGGAGCCCAGGACGAGCGCGCGTTGCAGCGGGCGCTGGACGAGGTGGCCGGGACCGCCGGTGGGCGAGTGATCGTAGGTCCCGGGGAGTGGCAGCTGCGCGGGGCACCGTTGCGGGTGCACGCAGGCACGCGACTGACGCTCACGCCCGCGACGCGCATCGTCCGGACCGGACCGATCGAGACGATGTTGATCAACGGACCGTACGGCGGCGAGCGGTCCGTCGGTGCTCACGACGGGCCCGGCAACATCGTGGTCGAGGGCGGCATCTGGGATGTGAACGGCTTCGCGAACCCCCAGCCGTCCTTCGGCATGGTGTTCAACCACGCCAGGGATGTCCAGGTCCGTGATCTGGAGATCCGGAACATGCCCGAATGGCACGCCATCGAGACGAACTCGACGTACAACGTGACGATCTCCGGATGCCGCTTCTTCACCGGCATCGCTCGCCAACCGCACGCCTACCAGACGGAGGCGGTCAGCCTCGACTTGGCCGCGCCGGGGCTGACGGCATGGGGCGCCGAGGACGACACCCACAGCAGTCACATCCGGGTGATCGACAACTTCTGCTCCGGCTACCCGACCTTCGTCGGCTGCCACACCGGACATCCCAGCCTGCAGCACAGCTCGGTCGTGATCGCGAACAACACCGCCACCGACCTGTCGTGCTGGGCGGTCAACCTGACCAACACCGGCGCCGTCTCAATCAGCGCGAACGCCTTCACCGGCACCGCCGCCGGCATCCGGATCAGGACCGGCGGCGACCGACGGGTGACCGGCGTCGCGATCACCGGCAACGTGGTGAGCTGCACCAGCGGCCCCGCCGTCCACCTGGACGCCGCGGTCGGCGGGGAGATCGCGGCGACCGTCGTCAGCGGCAATTCGCTCAGCTCGCCCAGTCTGCCGATCATCGAACAAAGTGGCACAATAGAAGCCGTGCTGGGGCCCAACGCGGGATACTCGTACGCCAAGGACGGCGAGCCGACGGCGAGCAGGGACGTCTGATGCCACGGATGTCCAACGGCCCTACCCTCAAGGGGTTGGCGGCGATCATCGGCATCAGCCCGACCGCGGTCAGCATGGCCCTCAACGGCCGCCCCGGGGTGAGCGACGAGCTTCGGGAACGCGTCCGGGCGATCGCCGAAGAGCAGGGCTACCGTCCCAACTTCGCCGCACGCGCGCTTCGGGTCGAGCGCTCCAACATGCTCGGCCTGATCAGCCGCAACCTGAGCAACCCCGGCTACCTGCGCCTGATCGACGGCTTCAGCGGCGCGGCCGAGGAACACGGCTATCAGATCCTTATCGGCACCTCGGATCTCGACCGGTCGCGCGAGACCAGCATGATCAGGGCCATGACGAACCGGCAGCTCGACGGGCTGGCGATCGCGCCGATCGACGGCGAGGCCGTGCTGGAGACCTGGCAGGGCAAATCCGATCGCCCCATGGTGCTGGTCAACTCGGCGCGCAGCGCCAGGTCGTCAGGCGTGATGAGCATCCGCGGCAACGCGTCCCAGGCGGTCCGGCTGGCCGTCGACCACCTTCTCGAACTCGGGCACCGCCGGATCGCCCTGCTCACCAACCCGGGACTGTCCTCGGCCTCCGAACGGGTGTCCTTGTTCCGCCGGATGATGAGGGCCGCGGGACTTCCCTCCCGGGTCGTCTCCGGCAGTGCCGCCGACGAAACGATCGAGCGGGTGGTCCGCGCGCTCGCCAAGGCCGATCGCCCGACCGCCGTCATCACCGACAGCGACCTGCTGGCCCACTACGTCTACGACGCGGCGATAGCAGCCGGGCTCCGGATTCCCGGCGACCTGAGCGTCGTCGGTCATGACGACCTCCCGACGTCGCATCTGCTCGGTCCCGCGCTGACCACCATCGCGGTCGACCGGTTCGAGATCGGCCGGCAGGCGGCGACGATGCTGATCGGAGCCCTGAACGGGGACGAGATCGAGAGACCCCATCGGGAGCTTCCCGTCGAGCTCAAGGTCAGGAAGTCAACGGCCCGGCCGGCTGGGTGATCTCGCCGGCTCGATCCGGTTCCTTCCCGCAGGAAGCGGACCATCAGCACGTCCGACGTGCTCTCACCGGACGTTCCGCACGGCACCAGCCGGTGTCGACCGAGGTCACGCGACAGACGCCGGCTGTTCGAGTCACGCTCTGGCACGACAGGAGAAGCATCCTCGATGCGCATCGCCCACATCACCGACATTCACCTCCGAAGCCATATCCCCGGACACTCCAGGCTGCCGATCCGGCGCAGTCGTACGGCTCCCGGACTTCTTGCAGCTGCGCTCGACGACGCCCGCCGTCGCGGCGCCGATCTGATCGTGATCACCGGTGACCTGGTGGACGTCCCGGAATACCTGTTCGCCCCCGAGCGGGACACTGCCCGGGACAGGCTCGTCTGGCAGCGGGTACGAGCTGACTATCGTCTCGTGCGGAAGATGCTGGACGATTGCGGCATCGAGTGGATCGCCGTTCCCGGCAACCACGACAGCTATCGCGTCCACGCCGAGGAACTGGGGTCCGGGCCGTTCGTCCGCGACGTCGCAGGACTGCGCTTCGTCAGCTTCTGGGATCGGGAGTCGACCGGCAACGTGCCTCGTCGCACGCTGACCGAACGGGAGCGGTTCGACTCCTCGTTGCTCGACCCGGGCACACGTCCGCAGGTCCATCTGCAGCACTTCGTCATCACGCCGCGGTTGGACGAGGGCTATCCGCACACCTACGCCGAAGGCGAGGAACTCCAGCGGCGAACCAGCGACTCCGGCCGGGTCGTCCTGTCCCTGTCCGGGCACTACCATCCAGGAGCCGAGCCCACCACGATCGGGCCCACCACCTTCAGTGTCACCCCGGCACTCGTCGAGCATCCGCACCCGTACCGGATCTTCGACATCGCACTCGACGGCGGCCTCGTCGGCGCCGTCCGGCACACGCAGGTCGACCTTGCAAGTGACGCACCCGCCCGCAAGGCGGTGTTCCTCGATCGAGACGGGTGCATCAACACGCTGGCGACCTACCGGCACGGCCCCGAGGCGATGCATCTGCTGCCGGCCGCAGCGCCCGCTCTCCGGCTGCTGCGTGATCACGGTTACGCCTTGATCGTCGTGACCAATCAATCCTGCGTCGGCCTGGGCTACGTGGAGCCGGGCACCCTGGAGGAGGTGCATGACCGGATGTCCGAGCTGCTGGCCGACGAAGGCGTCACCGTCGACGCGGTCTACAGCAGCCCGGTGGCCGGGCACCACGCGGTCGCCGATCGGCTCAACGTAGGGGACGAGCCGAAGCCCAGCCCCGTCATGATCAAGCGCGCGGCCGCCGAGCTGAAGCTCGACCTGTCCAAGAGCTACCTGATCGGCGATCGGGCATCGGACATCACGGCCGCGCAGGCCGCCGGGGTCCGCCCGATCCTGGTGCGCACCGGCGACGGGCGGGCCACGGAGCAAACCTGGAGAGATGCTCTGGCCTGCCCCGTCGTCGACGATCTCGTAGCTGCGGCAGTCGAGGTCATCGGCGGCTCAGAGTTCGGACGTGCCAAAGCCTTGTGAGGCATCAGTGAGAGCCGCCACGCCTGCTCGTACAGGTGATTTTCGCCATGTTAGTGGGATCGCAGTCATGTCACGCCGCTCTGTGGCCGACCAAGCGGTGCCCCGTCCCGCCCGCTCGGGTCGGACGGTGGCGTGAACGCAACCTCGTAACGTCAGGGCTCAGCGAGATCACCGACGATTGCCATGGGACGCGGTAAGTCCTGTGCTCGTCGGGCGCGCCCGCCCGGGCGGCCGGCTGCTCCTCGCGGTGACAACGGCGGTGGCGCCACCCCCGCTACGGCGTCCGGTATCCCCTCCTCCGCCGTCGACCAGTGCCAGTGCCAGTGCCAGTGCCAGTGCCAGTGCCAGTGCCAGTGCCCACGTGCCTTCCGTCCACACGAACGTTGGCGCCCTCGGCGTGGTAACGAGGCCGGGATCTCCGGCACCGCGGGGTGACCGGTTTACCGAATCCGAGTCACTCCTCGCGACGGGGCATGTCGGGAAACACGGCCGCCAGGGTCGGGCTGTCGGGCCGGTACAGGTCCAGCGGGTCGGCACGCATCGCCGCGTCGAGCGCGAGGGCGTCATCTCCGACCAGGATGCGCCACGTGCCGGCGCGTACGCCGTCAAGGATGATGGTCGCGGCGTCGGCGGCCGACAGCGGCGCGGTGTCGCGAAACCACTCACCCATGCTGTTGACCGCAGCCCGAACCTCCTCATCGCTCAATCGGTCGGCGGCAACGCCCGCGAGGGCTGCGGCGAGCACGCGGGCGTCCGCGAGTTGCTCGGTGGTCATGTCGACAGGCTCGCAGTGGCCGTGGATCCGGCGGGAGTTGATCACGATCTCCGTGCCGACGTGCCCTTCACGGCGAACTTGGCGGCACTGTACGCGCTCATCGGCAGACCGGGACCGGCCGCCCAGAACCCGTTGACACTGCTGGTGTCGACCAGGCACCCCTCACCTGAGGTGAGAGGCTCACCTCCCCAATCGGATGCTCTCGCATCACCCACCGGCAGCACATCCTTGCCCGGACCGACGCCGCCCACTGAGCCCAGTGTTGGAGACCCGGGGTGCCACTACAGGAATCTTGACTAAAAGTAGTCTAATTATTACTTTAAGTAATTGAGATCCCGCCTAGATCGAGGAGGTCACCATGCATCGAATCGTGAGCACCACCGCTGTCCTTGCCGCCGCCCTCACCCTCATCGCCGCTCCCGCCCAGGCCGCAGCGATCGCGCCCCCCGACGACATCGGCGGAAGCAGTCTTCTCCCCTGTGGACCTCACCCCACCTACGGCGGATACTTCTGCGACCTGAACGACATCGCCGGGACACTCTCCGGAGTGTTGGACGGCGTCCTCAACCTCACCTGCCTGAATCGAGAGACCAACTTCATCATCTGCCGCAACCAAAGCCAGGCTCCGGATGCCCGGTACAACCCTGGCGCTGTACGCACGGGCCTATGAACACGAAGGCCCGCGGCCATCACGCGACGACCACTTCGAGCGGCCTGTCATGCTCGTCCTTGCGCCGCCGAGCCTCGCTTGAGGACTCGGCCACCTCATGCAGTCCGCATGGGCATTTGAGCCACCAGGTGTGCCGGTCGATCTCGCGGGTGAACGCCCCGTTGGACGAGTAGTTCTTGTGCCGCTCGGTCGTCTTCGTGATCGTCACCCGGTGAACCAGCTGAACACCTTCTCGCCGGTGCGGGATCATGTCAGGCCTGAGCCTGGCCAGGGTCGTGTTCACCTCGCACCACTCCATGCGGAGCCGGGCGAATCGCGCGTCATCGAGGAGCGTCGACGTCGATGCACCGAGTCCTCGACGGACGGCTCAAGGCCACTCGCTCCAACGTCCGTTTCCAAGAGCGGCGAATCGCCGACTTGCCCGCCGACCACGGATCGGGGACGTAATACCTTCACCACTACACCACGGCCTGCCGCCGAGGGGCGGAATTGGGTTGCAGCGGCGGCCGCCGGGCCGGGAGAGTGCCACGATGACGGAGATTCTTCTGTTGCCCGGCGGTGGGCGGAGGTCCACGGACTGGCGGCTCGCCGCGCCGCTGCTGGAGGCAGCGGGGTTACGCACGGTGGCGATCGACTTGCCGGATCTAGGCTCGTGGTCTTGGGCCGGAGCCGTCGAGTCCGTGGGTGAGGCGATCAACGACCACGGCATGGAGCATCCGGCAGTGGCCGGGCACTCGCTGGGCGGCATCGTCGCGGCCCTGTGGGCCTCAGAGCATCCCGAGTGCCCTCTCGCGGTCAATTTGGACGGGCATACCAATCCCACGGGGCCCTTCGACGGAGTCGACCCGGTCGGCGCCGAGCACACGATGCGCGCGTTCCTCGCCGAACAGACGGCGGGCGATCCGGAGATGACCCACTTCATCGCGCAGATGGACGCGCTCGACCTCATCGCCGTCTACCGGGCGGCCCGCTGTCCCCTTCTCGTCGTCTCCTCCAGCGGCTCGGACCTGAGTGCGATGTTGCCCCCGGCCGTCTCGGTGGCCTTTGACGCCTACGTCCGCGGCTTTGCTCGCGAACTAAAGACAGCCGCCGCGCATACTCCGCTGCTCTCCCTCGCCGACCTGACTACCGGCCACGACATGCACCTGGAGGCTCCGCACGAAGTGGCGCGCCTCATCCTCGGCCACCTGAGCTCCGGCCACCGTCCGACCCCGTAATCGTCGGCTCCCTCCCACCACGGCTGAAGACCATCCAGCGCCCGCTTCCGCGTGATCACGGCGGAGCGGGCGCTGTCATTTCTCACAAACATTTCGCCTCGTGTTGATCTTTAACCGCTGTCAGAACTCACCTACAAGCGCTACCCGTTGAGACCAACAAAATCATCCGCTCCTTGGACATGTGCGGCTCGTCGCACAGTGGAACTCCACGTGCCACGGCGACCAGCCCTTCACCGTGCCGGGCAGCCGTCGTGTCTCCGCGTGGTCGAACCCGACGTAGGCGATGGTGTCCGCCGAGTCACAGTGCTCGTTCATCCATTTGCGACAGGGCACCTGCTTGAGGTGCTCGCTGCACGGCGCGAGCCGGGAGTTGCCGAGCCATTTGACGTTGAAGAATACCTCGAACGGTGTGCGGCCGTCCTGGACTAGGGCCGGTGTGACACGTGCTCGCGCCCGTCTCCCCGGCTCCCGTTGTTGCGCATGAGGAGCGACGGTGGCGGTTCCCAGCCGGGAGGGACGCCGAGCCCGTGGTGGAAGCCGCCGGCTGTGACCGCGAGCCTCCCGCGTCGCATTGACAGAGGAGGGCCGCCGCGCCGCCGCGCGCGCCCACGATGACGTGGTCGCACGGCTGGACAGGATGATCGAGCGCCTGGGGGATGACGCGAGGGAGGGTCTGACCTCGACGGTTGCTCAGCTGCTTGTCCCACAGGGGCTCTGTGTGGCAGTCACTCAGGTCTTGGCCCTGACCCCGCAGCTGATCTGCCCGGGGCCGGTGGGCAACTGGGCCGCGACGGGCCGAGCCCGTGCCGGCTGCGACGTGCCCCACCGGGCGGCGGTCGAACAAGGCCAGAGAACCAGCAGGCATCACCGTGAACGTCAGCCTGGTGTGCGCGTGAGTCGTCAGACCGTCGGCACCTCCAGGCTCAGGTTGCCGGGATCTCGGCGACGGGTGTAGGTGATGGCGTGGGCGATATGGTGCCGAGGCGAAGCTGACGGCTAGGTCGGCGCGTCGGGGATGAGGGCGTCGCGAAGCCGCGCGACCGCATCGTCTGACCGGGAGCCGTTGGCTGCTCCATGCCGCCTCGGTAGTGGCTCGTGCGGCGACCATCAGTCCCGCCCTGGACCGGTCAACTCCGACGACGATCATGTCCTCCCTCTTTCCGGATGCCCGACGATCAGCTAACTGGGGGGATCGTCAGGCCCGGGACTATGCGGGGGCGGGATCGAGCGGGAAGTGCACTCCGGTCAGGCGTTCCGACAGCTCCCACAGCCGGCGGCCGGTCTCGGGATTCGTGGCGGCGGGGGCGAGCCGGACCCGCTTCGGCGCGCCACGCAGCTCGCCTGGGCCGCCCGGCCCCAGGAAGTCGCCGCCGCGTACGCCGGGTGCGGCGGACGCGTACAGCTGGGACAGGGCGCCCTGGTCGGCGGGCTGGGCAAGCGGGATGAGGACGCGGCCGAACAGCAGCCGGACCGGGCCGACGGGCGTGCCGCTCTGGAGACCGGTGGCGGCATAGCCGGGGTGGGCCAGAACGCTGCGTATGGGGCTGCCAGCATCAGCCAGCCGTCGGTGCAGTTCCCAGCCGAAGGCGGCGTTGGCGAGCTTCGACTGGTTGTAGTGGCCCATGGGCGAATAGCGGCGTTCGCCGGACAGGTCGTCGAAGACGATCTGCGCCTTGCGGTGGTTGGCGGAGGTGACCGTGACCACGCGGGGGTCGGCGCCCTGGGCGAGCAGGTCGAGCAGCAGGCCGGTGAGCGCGAAGTGGCCGAGGTGGTTGGTGGCGAACTGCAGTTCGTGGCCCTGGGCGGTGAGCGTTCGCGGGGGCGCCATCACGCCGGCGTTGTTGATGAGCACGTCCGGGCGTGGGCCGTCGGCGCGCAGCCGGGCGGCGAAGGTGTGGACGGAGTCCGGATTGGCCAGGTCGAGTGGCCGCACCTGGAGGCGGGCGCGGGGGTGTGCTGTGGTGATGCGGGCCGCGGCGGCGCGGCCCTTGGCCTCGTCGCGCACGGCGAGGATCACGTGCGCGCCCTCGCGGGCGAGCGCCAGGGTAGTGGCCAGGCCCAGTCCGCTGCTCGCTCCGGTGACGATGAAGGTCCGCCCGCTCTGGTCGGGAATCGTCCATGACTGCGTGCTCATGTGACACAATCTGCCGTGGATGGCACTGAGTGTCAATCTGGCTTTGCGTGTCGAAACTGGCACGAGGGGTACGATGTGTGGGTGGTTACTCCCTTGGCTCAGCGCAAACGCCAGCTCGTGCTTGACGAATTGACCCAGGCTGCGCTCGGGTTGCTGGCGACCAAGGGGTTCGAGGCGGTCACGGTTGACGAGATCGTGGCTGCAGCCGGTGTGTCCCGGCGCACGTTCTTCCGCTACTTCGCCTCGAAGGAGGACGTGGTCGTCCGGTTTCTGGGCGACCTGGGGAGTGGCATGCGGGCTGAGCTGGCGGCCCGACCGGCTTCGGAGCCGCCGTCCGTGGCGCTGCGTCACGCCGTCGCAACCTCCGTCAGCGCGTGTGCCGCTCATGACGGCCGGGCGTTGCGGGTGGTGCGGCTGATCCTCGGCACGCCCGCGCTGCTGGCACGTTTTCTGGAGCGGCGGGCGCAGTGGCGTGACGAGCTGGCGGCCGAGCTGGGCCGCAGGCTGGGGCTCGATCCGGCGGCCGGGCCGTTCCCGCATCTGGCGGCGGGGGTCGCGCTGGCCGCCTTCGACACCGTGCTGCAGCGGTGGAGCGGCAGCGACGGCATCGCTGACCCGGTCACGCTGACCGGCGAAGTCTTCGAGATGATCGCGCCCGCCCTGGACTCGCTGACGTCCTAGCAACCGCACAACCCCGCGCGTCCCGACCTGCCGGTGGTCTTAAGGCCACTATGACGCTCCTCGGTGACACGGACACCATCCCCGGATGACCCACCTACAAGACCTCGCCCAGGCCATCACCGGACCGGACCTGAACCCTGCGAACGAAGATCGGCATCAGCCGGCAGGTCAGACGAGCGGTCCGGGTGCGGGCTGGATCAGTGCGGGCGGTGCGACGAAGGTCATGCCAGGAGCAACGACCGCACCGGGCTCAATGATCGCGAGCCGTCCACGCTGACTCCATTGGTCTCACAGTGCCGCATTGAGATCTTCTGTGGCGTCCTGGTAGGCGCGTGCGGCGCGGGCGAAGTAGTCGAAGAGGACCTGACGTTCCTCGGGGGTATAGCCGCCGATGATCTGGCCGATCTGCCGTCGGACGGGGGCGAGGACCGTGTCGAGCAGGACGGGACCGTCGGCCGGTTCGACGATGACCTTGCGGCGGTCACCAGGGTCGGGAACCCGGCGGACGTAGCCGGCCTGCTCGAGGCGGTCGATGAGGCGGGTGGTCGGCCCGGTGGTCAGTCCTGTGCGCGCGCCCAGTTCCCCGGGGGTCATCGCCCCCGAGAGGTCGAGGATGTTCAGCGCGTACAGGTCGGTCGCGCCCAGGTCGCAGGCCTTGGCGCTGGCGTGGCCGTGCAGCATCACCGCGCTCAGGTACTGGCGGTAGATCCGGCTCGCATCCTCGGATGTTGACAAAGGATCTCCCCCTCCTTAGTCTCTTCCTTGGAGAAGAGACTTCTTCAACGAAGAAACTTCTTGTAAGAAGCTATCACGTTGGGAGAATCGTCATGACCACCACTGTCACGCCCCACCAGGTCGACGACGTTCCGGCGTTCCCTAGCGGCCATGCGGGCGACGAGCCAAGCGGGCCGAGGGCATAGGCGCACTGCTGCCGTATCGCCGCCTTCCCTAACACCAAGCGGCAGCCGGGCATGGAGCACATGTCGTTCCCGCTCGACTCCGACACCAAGCCCGCCGCCGAGAAGTGATCCCTCCCCCCTTGTTCAGAGAGGAACTCGCCGCCATGAACGACTCCACTGCGATCACCGCTGTCCTGGAGCGCCTAGCCGACGCCTGGAGGATCGGGGATGGCGCCGCCTACAGCGCGGAGTTCACCCCAGACGCCACCTACATCACCTACGTGGGCACCCTTTACGTTGGCAGGCCGGAGATCGGGAGCGCACACCAGGCGCTGTTCGACAGCTTCCTCAAGGGCACCCGGCTCGCCTACGAGATCATCGACATCCGGTTCACCGGTCCCGACACCGCCCTGGTCATCACCTGCGGCGACACCTACAAGGACAAGCCCGGCAAGCTCCAGAAGATCCAGACCTACGCCCTGGCCCGCCAGGGCGACGGCCGATGGCAAGTCGCTGCCTTCCACAACACAAAGCACAAGCCCGTCATGGAGGCCATCTCCTTCAAGTTCCAGCCCGCCGCCAAGCCTGCCGTGCGGCCTGACAAACTGAAATGATCAAGGGGTCACCATGCCCCTCCATCGCCATCATCGGCGCCGTCGGCCGGACCGAGCGGCTCATCACCGAGCGGCTCATCACCGAGCAAGTCCTGAATACCGGAGACCATGTCACCGCGATCGCCCGCCAAGCCGAGTCCTTGAAAGCGCCCCCGGCTCCACCGCGCCTTCGCCGTCGTCATGCCCCCGGCCCGCTCCACCAGCTGCTGGACGACCACGACGCCGTGATCCCCGCGCTTGGCGCCACTGGGCTGCACACCCCAGGTCATCTCCCGACGAAACCGGCAGCAGGGCTCATCTTGATCTCCCCAGCCGGACTCACTGCCCCGACCGGCCCAGGGGTCCGACACGCGGCTGCTCACCCGCTGACTGGCGCTCCCACCAGCTGTCCTGGCCGAAGTGCCGCTCGAAACTTGGGCGCTTCTGCGAGAAGGTCGGCTTGCCTGACAGCCCCGATGACCTCGCCACTTACCTCAAGGACGCCCACCTGGCCGCGGCCGCGCGCCTGCAAGCCGACTACCTCGACGACGCCGACCTGATCATCGACGATGATGGCGTGCCCACCCTCAAAGGGCGCCACCGCACCGCCGCTGGCCGGCCGATGGCACCTGGCAGCTGCTGCTGACCGCGATCCAGGCCGAGCAGGACGCCGAAGGCCAGGTGGACGGGGACATCTCCGTGGACTCCACCACTGTCCGGGCGCACCAGCACGCCGTAGGCGCGCTCCGCCCACCACCCCCGTAGTCTCCCGCACGGGGCGGCAAAACGGGAGGACGCCGCCGGGACAGACCAGGGCGATCCGGTGCCCGCCGCGCTGGCCACCCGGCTGGCGGAGATGGCCAGACTGGGAGTGCCTAAGCCGTTCCGGTGGCGGGTTCACCAGCAAGATCCAACTGTCCGCTAGATGATTGATTCCAAGGGGTTGGGATCAGTGGTCGTAGGCGGTCAGTGAGCGGGCGATGGGCTGACCGGTCTTGTCGTTGTGCCAGATCACGGCGGTCAGTGCAAGGATGCGGGTGATCACGCGGATGATGACACCCGCGAACGTGCGCCCGCCGTGGCGTTCGAGGTCGAGCTGGCCTTTCAGTGTCTGATTGATGGACTCGATGGTCTGGCGCAGGGGTTTGAACAGGTGTGCGCCGGAGCGTGGTGGCTCGCCTTTGCGGGCCTTGCGCAGCAGGCGCACTCCTGCGGTGGCCAGGGCATGTTCGAAGTCACGGCCGTAGTACTGCATGTCGGCGATCAGGTCCTGCCGGCCTCGGTGGCGGGCCAGCAGGTCGGGGTCGGCTTCGAGCATGCCGAGCAGGGTGAGGCGTTCGTCGGCCTTGGCGCCGGTCAGGGCGA
>NZ_JAHKRO010000140.1 GCF_019396325.1 Nonomuraea ceibae | reverse complement strand
GCCAGCGCAGCTGGGTGGGGATGCTGTTCTCCAGCTGACCGGCCTCCAGCTTACCGGCGCGACCTCGCCGGCACAGGGCCGCGCGCTCCGGCGCGCGGCCCTCGCGTTTCCGGCCGCATGCGGCCGGGTTCTAGCCGGGGAAGTCGTCGGGGTCGACCTGGCTCGTCCTGGCGTTGCCGCCGGAGATGGAGTGCAGCGTGATGCGCCAGTCGTGCCAGAGGATCTGCGTCGAGGTGTAGGTGGTCTTGAACTTCACCGACTTCTGGAAGCGCGAGAAGCTGCAGTCGCGGGTGAAGGCCCGGCTCTTGCCGTCCCAGTCGACGCCGTGCGTGAAGTAGATCCGGTACGTGCCGTCACGCATGCCGGGGATCTTGAACTTGGACTTCTTGCGCACGTAGACGCTGATGACCTTGGACTTGCCGCGCATCACGTTGACGACGGCGTCGCGCCGGGTGCCGTTGTGGATCTGCAGCGAGCTGCGCCCGCCGAGGCCGCTCTTGCGCAGGTAGTGGCCGTTGCCGAGCCGCCTGGTCTTCTTCCCGGCGGCCTTGACCGACACCACGTCCGCCGGATAGCCGCCGGCCTCCTGCAGGGTCTCGCCGGCCTCGTCGAGGGCGCCGAGCGCGCCGCGGACGTCGGTGAGCACGGCCGAGGAGGTGCACAGGTCCGAGCCGACCTTCCCGGTCGCGCCGCCGAGCCCGGCGGCCAGGTCGCGCATGCTGGTCACGTACGCGTCGTGCTGGGCGCGGACCTCGGCGGGCGGCTGGAGGGCGGCGAGCTCCTCGGCGGCGCCGAGCATCTTCTCCTCCGCCTTGCCCACCCGCTCGCGCAGGCTCTTGAGGCCGCGCGCGGAGGCCACGGACTTGATCGCGTCGCTCAGCGCGTCGTGCCGGGTGCCGAGCTCGCCCTTGTAGGCGTCGGCGGTGAGCGCGGCGAGACTGGGGCTGGGCGAGCCGGCGCCGCCGGGGCCGCCCGCGGTGCCGCTCAACCGCGGCGAGCCGCCGCTCAGGGAGGGCGCGGAGGTGCACGCGCCGAGCGTGAGGGTCGCCAGCGCGAGAACGCACGTGATCATCCGGGGGGCAGCCACCTGCCACACTATCGCCCGCTTCCTCCCGGGACGTCAATTGCGTTATCGACTGGAACGGGGCAACCGGCCTAGAGTCTGCCTCACATCCCCCACAGGAGGTCCAGGCAATGTCCAGCATCCCCGCCCTGCTGCTCGACCGGATCGCGGCCACCCCCGACGCCGAGGCGTACCGTTACCCCTCGGGTGACGGCTGGACGTCGATGACCTGGCGACAGACCGGTGACCGGGTGCGGGAGCTGGCGCTCGGCCTGGCGAAGCTGGGCGCGGGGCCGGGCGCCCGGGTCTCGATCCTCTGCTCGACCCGGGTGGAGTGGATCCTGTGCGACCTGGCGGTGCTGTCGACGGGCGCGGCGACGACGACGATCTACCCGTCCAACACGGCGGCGGAGTCGGCGTTCGTCATCACCGACTCCGGCAGCACGATCGTCATCGCGGAGAACGACGAGCAGGTGGCCAAGCTCCGGTCGGTGCGCAAGGAGCTGCCGGACGTCACCCACGTGGTGGTGATCGACGGCGAGGCCGGCGACGACGGCTGGGTGGTCACGCTCGACTCCGTACGCGCCGCCGGCAGCGAGAGTGAAGGCGACTACGACGCGATGGTGGCGGCGATCGGAGCCGAGGACGTGGCCACGCTCATCTACACCTCCGGCACCACCGGCCGGCCCAAGGGCGTGGTGCTCACCCACGACAACTGGCTGTACGCGGCGGGCGCGGTCCGCGAGATCGACCTGCTGTCGGGCGCGGACCTGCACTTCCTGTGGCTGCCGCTGTCGCACTCGTTCGGCAAGCTGCTGGAGGTCGTGATGCTCGGCGAGGGCGTGCCGACCGCGATCGACGGCCGCCTCGACCGGATCGCCGACAACCTGGGCGCGCTGCGGCCGACGTTCATGGCGGCGGCCCCGCGCATCTTCGAGAAGATCCACAACACGGTCGCCGCCACCCAGCAGCGCGAGGGCGGCGTCAAGCTCAAGATCTTCAACTGGGCCAAGGCGACGGGCGTCCGCGTGGTGCGGGCCCGCCAGCGCGGCGCCTCGATCCCCCTGACGACCCGGCTGGAGTACGCGCTGGCCGACCGGCTGGTGTTCGGCAAGCTGCGGGCCAGGTTCGGCGGCCGGATCCGCTTCTTCATCTCGGGGGCGGCGCCGCTGTCACAGGACATCGCCGAGTTCTTCGACGCGGCCGGGCTGACGATCCTGGAGGGCTACGGCCTGACCGAGTCGTCGGCGGGCAGCTTCCTCAACCGGCCCGACAGCGTCAGGTTCGGCACGGTGGGGCTGCCGCTGCCGGGCACCGAGGTGCGCATCGCCGAGGACGGCGAGGTGCTGATCGGCGGGCGCGGCATCATGCGCGGCTATCACGGCCTGCCGGAGGAGACGGCCGAGGCGCTGGACGACGGCTGGCTGCGCACCGGCGACATCGGCGAGCTGGACGAGGCGGGCCGGCTGCGCATCACCGACCGCAAGAAGGAGCTGATCAAGACCTCCGGCGGCAAGTACGTCGCGCCGACCCACCTGGAGGGCCGGATCAAGGCGGCCTGCCCGTACCTGTCGCACGTGTTCGTGCACGGCGACCGGCGCAACTACTGCACGGCGCTGGTCACCCTGGACATGGACGTGACCAGGCCGTGGGCGGAGGCCGAGGGACTGCCGACGGACCCGGAGGAGCTGCGCGGGCACCCGCGGATGCTCGCCGAGGTGCAGAAGGGCATCGACCAGGTCAACGCCGACCAGGCCAGCTACGCCACGATCAAGAAGTTCGCGATCCTGGCAGAGGACTTCACGGTCGAGGGCGGCGAGCTGACCGCCAGCCTCAAGGTCAAGCGCAAGGCCGTCGAGGAGCGCCACGGAAGCACCCTCGACGCCTTCTACGCCGAGTAGCCTTGGGTCACAGCACCCTCCTGGCCCCCGGCAGCGAGCGCACCAGGTAGGCCAGGCCCCAGCACAGCGGCAGGCAGAGGGCGGCGGCGAGCGCGAACTTGACGATCGCCGCCGCCTGGATCCCGCTGAGCGCGTAGCCGGCGGCGACCACCACCAGCGGGTGGACGACGTAGACGGTGTAGGCGTGCTCCGACAGGAACCGGCCGCGCGGCCCCTGCCCGGCGAACCGCTCGCGGAAGAGCACCACCAGCCCGAGGATCATGCCGACGGCGAAGACGATCTCCCAGGTGGCGGTGATCGCGTCCGTCACCGCCCCGGAGGTCGTGCCCATGACCGGCAGGCACACGGCCGTGGACGCGCCGGCGACGACGAACCCGAGCCGCCCGGCCCGGCGGGGCAGCGTCTCGAACCAGCCGCGCCGGTACGCCACCAGCCCGGCCGCGAACATGCTCACGTACTGCGGCAGGAAGTAGGGCGTGGGCAGCCCGAGGACCGGCACGTACGTCCCGACCGGCACCGGGATCCGCCACAGGACGGTCACCGCCGCCAGGCCCACGGTGAACAGCACGATCCAGCGCGCCTTCGGCACCGTGGGCGCAGCCTGCGCGGTGCTCCCCCGGCGGCGGCACAGCGCGTACGCCAGGCCGAGGACGAGCAGCACCTCGGCGAACCACATCGGCCCCGGGTCCCAGGTGCGCAGGTAGACCTGCCAGAACGGCTCCCCGGTCAGGTAGTCGGGCAGCGTCACGAGCGGCCGCAGCAGGACCAGGAACACCAGCAGCGGCACGCCGAGCCGGACCAGCCGGTCGCGGGCGAACGCCCGGCCGCCCTTGCGGTCGTGGGAGCCGGGCGTGAAGAAGCCGGAGATGAGGAAGAACAGGCCCATGAAGAAGGCCTGGTTCATCACGACGAGGATGTCCAGGGCCAGGCCGGAGGGGTCGGCGGCGGGCTCGGTGTAGTACCACATCGGGATGTTGCCGTACGTGAGCGCGACGTGGTGCAGGACGACCAGCACGGTCAGCAGGACCCGCAGGTTGTCGACGGCGTGCAGCCGGGTCGCGGCGCGTGGCTCGGTCTTCATCGGACGGCCCTCTCGAACAGGTCGGCGAGCTCCCGGGCGTGCGCGTCGAGGTCGTGGCCGGGATTGTTGATCCAGTAGGCGAACATGGCGTCGACGGCCGCGGACTGGGTGAGCGCCATCACCCGGACGTCGAACGCGCGGAACTCGCCGGTCTTCTGGCCGAGGCGGTAGATCTGCTCCAGCGCCTGGTAGATCTCCTCGCCGGCGTTGACGCCGAAGCGGAGCTTGCCGTCGGCGTCGCGCAGGTTGGCGAAGATCTCGCCGAGGGCCCTGAGCTGGGTGCGCTGGGCGCGCATGTGCTCGGCGACGCCGAGGATCTGGGTGCGCAGCAGCTCGGTGGCCGTGCTCAGGCCCTCCATCCGGGCGAGCACGTGCTCGCTGATGGCCGTGTAGACCCGGACGACGACCTCCTCCATCAGCTCGTCCTTGCCGTCGAAGTGGTAGGAGATGACGCCCTTGCTGATGCCCGCGTGCTGGGCGATCCGGGCCAGGGAGGCTCGGGCGAACCCCTGCTCGGCGATCACCTCGACGGCCGAGGCGATGATTTGGGCGCGCCTGGCCTCCTCGATGAACGACCGGCCCTTCTGGCCGCTGGGCTCATTTTCTGACCGCATGGCCAAAATTTAACACACCCGGCCAGAGCGCTGGAACGCAAAGGGCGCCGGTCTCATGACCGGCGCCCTCCTCCCCCGCGTCACTGCACGGCGGTCAGGTCCTCCAGCATCAGCGGCGCCGCCGCGTCCCGCAGCTCCTGGCTGAACGGGGCCGGGCGGAACGTGGCCGGGTCGAGGTTGACGTTGACCCGGTAGCCCTCGGCGTGCACGATCGAGCGGTCGGCCGACAGCACCCGGAAGCCGTAGACGCCGCTGGTGCGGCCCATCCGGTCCAGCCAGAACTCCACCGCCACCTCCCCGGCCCCCGAGATCGGCGCGTTGTAGGTGATCTTGAACTCGCGGACCGCCATGTAGACGTCGCGGAACCGGGACACGCCGGGGTCGAAGTTCCATCCCTGCTCGGCCCAGAACGCGCCGACGGCACGCTCGACGAGCAGGGCGTAGCGGGAGTTGTGCAGCAGCCCCATCGCGTCGAGGTCGTCGAAATGGATCTGGACGGTGCGGGTCACGCTCACGTGCGGTCCTCCGGAAGGAGTTCGGGGGTGGTGGTCAGGTCACGCAGGCGCAGCAGCACGGCACGGCGGCTGCGCCGGTGGGCCTCGTCGGGGTCCAGCAGCCGCGCGTGCGTGACCGCGGCCTCCCCCAGCGCTTCGATCTCGTACGCGAGCTGCCCCGCGTCGACGTCGCCGGGCAGCTCGCCCAGGGCCACGGCCTCGCGCACGAGCCGTTCGATCAGGCCGAGCCACTCGGCCAGCGCCCGGGCGACGCGCTCGCGCACCCGGCCGGGCTGGTCGTCGAACTCGACCTGCGCCATGAAGAAGAAGCAGCCGCCGGGCAGCACCCCGTCGGCGTAGAAGCGCATCCGGGCCTCGTGCAGGGCGAAGATCCGCCGGACGCCGGGCGGGGCCTCGAGGGCGGGCTTGACGATCCGCTCGACCCACTGGCGGCTCGCCCACTCCACGGCGTCGAGCTGGAGCTCCTCCTTGTCGCGCCAGTGGGCGAAAAATCCGGACTTGCTCACGCCGGCCGCGTCCGCCAGCCGCCCCAGGCTCAGCCCGCCCAGCCCGTGCACCGAGGCCAGGGACACGGCGTGCTCCAGGATCGCCTCCCGGCTGCGCCGCCCCCGAGCCCTGCGCCCGTCGGTCTCCTGTTCGGTCATGGGCCTCACAATATATGAGCGACCGATCGTTCGTATAACTGGGGGCGAGTGGATCAGCGGCGTTAATGGGGCGGGTGGATCAGCGGCGCTTGAAGGCCTCCAGGAGCCGGTCCGCCGCCAGCGACGGGGTCAGCTCCCCCGCCAGCACCTCCCGCTCGACGTCCCCGGCGATCGCCGTCACGTCCGGGTCGTCGAGCAGCTCGGCCAGCAGGCGTTCGCGCACCAGCGTCCACGTCCAGCCGACCTGCTGCTCGCGGCGCTTGGCCGCCAGGTCGAGCCCCTCCTGATGGGCCAGGACCTGCCGCCACAGCTCCTCCAGGCCGTCGCCGGTGAGCCCGCTGCACGTGAGCACCGGCGGCGGCGCGCCCCCGGACCGCAGCATGCGCAGCGCCCCGGCGAGCTCGCGGGCCGCCTTGCGGGCCGCCAGGGCGTGTTCACCGTCGGCCTTGTTGACCGCGATCACGTCGGCCAGCTCCAGCACGCCCTTCTTGATGCCCTGGAGCTGGTCGCCGGTGCGGGCCAGGGTCAGCAGCAGGAACGTGTCGACCATGTCGGCCACCGCCGTCTCCGACTGGCCGACGCCCACGGTCTCCACCAGCACCACGTCGAACCCGGCGGCCTCCACCACGACCATCGCCTCCCGCGTGGCCTTGGCGACCCCGCCCAGCGTGCCGGAGGTGGGCGAGGGCCGGATGAACGCCGCCGGATCGGCCGACAGCCGGGCCATCCGGGTCTTGTCCCCCAGGATGCTGCCGCCGGTCCTGGTGGAGGACGGGTCCACGGCCAGCACCGCCACCCGGTGCCCGACGCCGGTCAGCCGCGTGCCGAGCGCGTCGACGAACGTGGACTTGCCCACGCCCGGCACCCCCGACACGCCCACCCGGCGGGCCCGGCCCGCCAGCGGCGTCAGCTCGACCAGCAGCCGCTGGGCCAGCGCCCTGTGGTCCTGCCGGGTGGACTCGACCAGCGTGATCGCCCGTGCGATCCACGTGCGCGAACCCGCCTTGACGCCCCGGACGTAGTCCTCCAGCGAGCGCACCGCGCCCTCCTGTCTCCCGGCCTCGAACCCACTGACGGCCCTGGCGAACGAATCACTTGACCATAAGCACGTGGACGGGCCCTCGCTCCAGCAGGCCCGGCGGCGCGGTGCACCGCGCGCCAGGGCCGGACCCGGCCGCGGCGCCGGGTGTCGTTCACCATGTGCGAGGACTACTCCTGACGCTCGCGCAGCTCGTCGAGCAGGCCTAGGGCCGCCTCGGCGATGACCGTGCCGGGCGGGAAGATCGCCGAGGCCCCGGCGGCGCGGAGCTCGTCGAAGTCGCCCGGCGGGATCACGCCGCCCACGACGATCATGATGTCGGCGGCGTCCAGGTCGGCGAGCGCCTGGCGGAGGGCGGGCACCAGCGTGAGGTGCCCGGCGGCGAGCGTGGAGACGCCGACGATGTGCACGTCGGCCTCGACCGCCTGCCTGGCCACCTCTTCCGGCGTCTGGAAGAGCGGGCCGACGTCGACGTCGAAGCCCAGGTCGGCGAAGGCGGTGGCGATCACCTTCTGGCCGCGGTCGTGGCCGTCCTGTCCCATCTTGGCCACCAGGATGCGCGGGCGGCGGCCCTCGGCGCGGGCGAAGTCGGCGCACGCCTGCCGGGCGCGTTCGATGTCGGCGGCCGGTCCGGCCTCGTCGCGGTACACGCCGGAAATCGTACGGACCTGCTCGGCGTGCCGGCCGAAGACCCGCTCCAGCGCGGCGGAGATCTCGCCCACCGTGGCCTTGGCGCGGGCGGCGTCGACGGACAGCTTGAGCAGGTTGCCGTCGAGGCCGGGCGCGGGGTCGGCGGCGGCGTCGGTGAGCGCGGCGAGCGCGCGGCGGACGGCGTCCTCGTCGCGTTCGGCGCGCAGCGCGGCCAGCTTGGCGAGCTGCTGGGCGCGTACGGCGCTGTTGTCGACCTTGAGGACCTCGATGGGCTCGTCGGCGGCGGCCCGGTACTTGTTGACGCCGATGACCGGCTGGCGGCCGGAGTCGATGCGGGCCTGGGTGCGGGCGGCCGCCTCCTCGATGCGCAGCTTGGGCAGCCCGGCCTCGATGGCCTTGGCCATGCCTCCAGCCGCCTCGACCTCGTGGATGTGCGCGGAGGCGCGTTCGGCCAGGTCGTGGGTGAGGCGTTCGACGTAGTAGGAGCCGCCCCAGGGGTCGATCACCTGGGTGGTGCCGGACTCCTGCTGGAGCAGGAGCTGGGTGTTGCGGGCGATGCGCGCGGAGAAGTCGGTGGGGAGCGCCAGGGCCTCGTCGAGGGCGTTGGTGTGCAGCGACTGGGTGTGGCCCTGGGTGGCGGCCATCGCCTCGACGCAGGTGCGGGCCACGTTGTTGTAGACGTCCTGGGCGGTGAGGGACCAGCCGGAGGTCTGGGAGTGGGTCCGCAGGCTCAGCGATTTCGGATTCTTCGCATCGAAACCGGACACCAGGTTGGCCCAGAGCAGCCGCGCGGCCCGGAGTTTGGCGACCTCCATGAAGAAGTTCATGCCGATACACCAGAAGAACGACAAACGCGGCGCGAACCGGTCGACGTCCATTCCGGCGGCGATTCCGGCACGCAGGTATTCGACCCCGTCGGCGAGCGTGTAGGCGAGCTCCAGATCGCACGTCGCCCCCGCTTCCTGGATGTGGTAACCAGAAATGCTGATGGAGTTGAATTTCGGCATCTTTTCACTGGTATATGCGAAAATATCCGAAATTATCCGCATCGAGGGGCCCGGCGGGTAGATGTACGTGTTCCGTACCATGAATTCTTTGAGAATGTCGTTCTGGATGGTCCCGGCGAGCTGCTCCGGCGCCACCCCCTGCTCCTCGGCGGCCACGATGTAGAGGGCCAGGATCGGCAGCACGGCGCCGTTCATCGTCATCGACACCGACATGCGGTCCAGCGGGATGCCGTCGAACAGGCGGCGCATGTCGTAGATGGAGTCGATCGCCACCCCGGCCATGCCCACGTCCCCCGCCACCCTCGGGTGGTCGGAGTCGTAGCCCCGGTGCGTGGCCAGGTCGAAGGCCACCGACAGGCCCTTCTGCCCGGCGGCCAGGTTGCGGCGGTAGAAGGCGTTGCTGTCCTCGGCCGTGGAGAAGCCCGCGTACTGGCGGACGGTCCACGGCTGGTTGACGTACATGGTCGGGTACGGGCCCCGCAGGTAGGGGGCGGCGCCCGGGTAGGTGGACAGGAAGCCCAGGCCGTCCAGGTCGCGTGCGGTGTAGAGCGGTTTGACCGCGATGCCCTCGGGGGTCTCCCAGACCGGGCCCGGGGCGGCGGGCTCCCCGGCGGCCGCCGCCGGAGGCGCGCCGTCCAGGGGGACGCCGGTGAAGTCGGGGATCATGCGGTCACCTCCAGGTCGCGGAAGGTCGTGCGGAGCACGTCGAGGGCGTCGCACCCGGCGAACAGGCAGGCGTCGACGCCCGGGTGGCTGCCCTTGCCGGCCAGCCACACCCGGCGGGCGCCCGCCCGGCGCAGCGCGGCGGCCACCTCCTCGGCGTGCTCGGCGTACAGCTTGTCGGTGGAGCACAGGCAGGCGACGGCGGCCCCGCTGGCGGCGAACGCGGCGGCGATCCGCTCGGCGTCGGCGCCCGGGCCCGCGCTCTCCACGGCCAGCCCGCCGGCCTGGAACAGGTTCGCCGCGAACGCCGCCCGCGCGGTGTGGGCGGCGGCGGGGCCGATCGTGGCCAGGAACACCTTGGGCCGCTCCGGCTGGGCGTCGGCCAGGTCGCGCAGCGCCTCGAACTCGGCGGCGTAGCGCACCACCGGCAGCCCGGTCCCCCGCTCCGCGGCCGTGCCGGGCGGCTGGACGGAGGTCGTCGCGCCGGCGGGCGGCTTCGGGGCGGCGGGGCGGCGGAGGGGCCTCTCGGCGGGGTCGGGGAACTCGCTCACGCCGGTGATCGGGAGGCGGCGGTGGGCGATGTCGGCGGCGCGACGGGCGCGGGTGGCGGCGACACGGCCGGCCACCTTCCCGGCGGCGGCGCGGATGCCGCCCGCCGCCTCGATCTCCTGGAACCACTCCCAGGCGCGCGCGGCCAGGTCGGCGGTGCGGCGCTCGACGTACCAGGAGCCGCCCGCCGGGTCGGCCACCCGCCCGGCGCCCGCCTCCTCCAGCAGCAGCGCCTGGGTGTTGCGGGCGATGCGCCGGGAGAAGGCGTCGGGCGGACGCACGGCCGCGTCGAACGGCTGGACGGTGACCGCGTCGGCGCCGCCGATCCCGGCGGCGAAGCAGGCGACGGTGGTGCGCAGCATGTTCACCCACGGGTCGCGAGCCGTCATCATGGCGGAGCTGGTCACGACGTGCTGGACCTGCGCGTACGCGTCCTGGGACCCGCCGCCGCACACCTCGGCGACGCGCGCCCACAGCTTGCGGGCGGCGCGCAGCTTGGCGATGGTGGCGAACTGGTCGTCGGTGGCCGAGTAGCGGAACTCGAGCTGCCCGAACGCCTGCTCGACGCTCAGCCCGGCCCCGGTCAGCGCGCGCAGCGCGGCCACGCCGAGCGCGATCGAGCAGCCCAGCTCCTCACCGTCGGAGGCGCCGGCGTCGTGGTAGGGCGTGGCGTCGACGGTGATCGCGCGCAGCCCGGGGTGGCCGGTCACGCACCGGGCCGCCAGCTCCACGCCGGAGTCGTCGAGCGCGGAGGCGCCGAGGTTTCCGGTGAGCGGCGTGTCGCCGGCCAGCGCGAACAGCGCCTCGGCGGCCTCCCGGGTGTGCGGCCCGGCGTCCAGGACGATCGGGGCGAGGTCGAGGAGGACGTCCTTGAGCACCCGGGGCAGCTCCACCACGGGGATCGCGCCGTCTCCGGCCACCAGCCAGAGCGAGGTGACGCCGTTCTCCAGGTCGGTCAGCACCGCTTCGGGGTCGGGGACGGCGTGCCGCTGCCTGACGTCCCATCCGGCGCGGGCGCTCCCCCGGTCGAACGGCGGCACGGGGGGCAGGTCGGAGGCGTCGTAGAGCGGCGCGATCGGCACTCCGTCGTAGGTGAGCGCGCCGAGCGCCTGCTCGGGTGTGGCGGCCTCGACGCCGGACTTGCGCAGGACCGCGAGCGCCAGCGCACGCCAGCCGTCCCGGGTGGTGGCGGGGAAACCCGCTGCCAGATCCATGCTTGGGATCGTAAGCGCAACACGTCACGGAACGTGCACGCGGGGCTGTGACAGGGGTCAGGTCAGGGGGGCTTCCCAGGTGAGGCGCCAGGTGACGGGGCCGACGATGCCGTCGTCCTCGATGCCCTGCTGGCGCTGGAACCGCCGGCACACGTCCTTGGACGCGGGTCCGTAGGCGCCGTCGACGTCGATCTCCCAGCCGCGCTCGCGCATCTTGGCCTGCCAGGTCCGTACGTCGTCGCCGCGGGTGACGGGCGGGTATCTCAATAACCGCCCGGGGGGCGGGGGCGACTCGGGGGTGCCGTTGTCGTTGCCGGGCCGGGGCGCGCCGCGCCGGACCCACGCGTAGAGGGCGTCGCCGGGGCAGCTGGTGGAGTAGCCGTCGCGGTGTCCCTTGATCTCCTTGCCGGCCCGGCCCCGGTCGCGGACGTGCTCGACGGCGTCGAGGATGGCGTGGAGCAGCTCGTCGGGCGGCTGGACCAGCCCGGCGTTGCCGACGAGCCCGAGCACGGCGTAGTGGCCGCGGTTGAGGCCGGCGCCGTTGGCGGCGGGCAGGTGGTGCAGCCCCCGCCCCTCGAACACCTTGCGGTGCGGGCAGGCGACAAAGGAATATCCGATGTCGATCCAGCCATTTCCATCCATATGTGACCCTTGGATGGATTTCACCAATTTCACGCATCCAGCGTGGTCGTCGACGATTCCGGGATCGACCCGTCCACCGGTGTAGTGGACTTTCACCCCTTTGGTGGAATCGAGCTGTGTGTAGGCGCCGCGGGGAGAACGCGCATCCCAATCCGCCCGCTTGATCAGGTCAATGGCCACGATACGCTCCGGAAAGTAGCGTCATTACACAACAGAGCGTAACGCTAGATGCGCGAACTGGTCACGAGTTCGGGATAATTTTAACCTACGGGTGGATTACGCGGGTGTCCGTCACGATCGCGGTGATCAGGTCGTGCGGTGTCACGTCGAAAGCGGGATTCAGCGCTTTCGTGCCCTCCGGGGCCACCCGCACGCCCGCCACGCTGACGATCTCCTCGGCGCCCCGGTCCTCGATCTCGATGTGGTCGCCCGACGGGGTGGCCGCGTCGATCGTGCTCTCCGGCGCGACGACGATGAACGGCACCCCGGCCCGCTCCGCGCCGAGCGCGAGCGCGTACGAGCCGATCTTGTTGGCGGTGTCGCCGTTGGCGGCGATCCGGTCGGCGCCGATGAGCACCGCGTCCACGCCGCCCCGCGCCAGCAGGTACGGCCCGGCGGAGTCGGCGACCAGGCGGTGCGGGGCGCCCATGCGGGCCAGCTCCCAGGCGGTGAGCCTGGCGCCCTGGAGCAGGGGCCGGGTCTCCAGGGCGAGCACCTCGGCGAGCCTGCCGCGCTCGTGCAGCGTCTGGACGACGCCGAGCGCCGTGCCGCGCTCGACGGCCGCCAGGGCGCCCGTGTTGCACACGGTCATGATCCGCAGCCGGTCGCCTTGGAGCAGGTCGGCGCCGCGCTCGCCCATGGCCAGGCAGGCGGCGATGTCGTCGTCCCTGATGCGCAGGGCGGCGCGCAGCACGGCTTCCTGCCCCTCGGCCAGGTGGGCGGCGGCCCGGTCGACGCCCCAGGCCAGGTTCACGGCGGTGGGGCGGGCGGCGCGCAGCCGGGCGACGGCCTCCTGGTCACCCCTGGCCAGCACGACGCCGAGCGCCCCGGCCACGCCGAGCGCGGGCGCGCCCCGCACCGCGAGCCGGCGGATGGCCTCGACGAGCTCGTCCACGGTGTGCAGGCGCAGCGTCACGCACTCGGCGGGCAGCCGGGTCTGGTCGATGAGCTCGACGGCTCCGTCCACCCAGTCGATGGTCCTCACGCCGCACACGCTAACCCAGACTCAGTCCTCCGCCAGCACGATGACCGAATCGCGCTCGGACAGGCGGACGAGGTCCGGCTTGGGCGGGTTCAGCACGATGCCGTAGTGGGGCGGGACGTTGCGCCCGGCGGCGTCCCGGTAGCCGATCGCGGTCTCCCCTCTGCGGCGCGCCGCCTCGATGACCGTCGCGAAGCTCACCTCCGTCCCGGTGGTCACGTACGAGCCGGCCGGGCGCGGGTAGATCTCGGAGCCGCGCGAGTCGAACAGGAAGCCGAACACGTCCGCCAGGTGCCGGTTCTCGGCGAGCTGGGCGAGCAGCAGGCCGATGACGGTGTCGCTGATGACGATGTCGTCGGCCTCCGTGACCTCGGCCAGGGCCCGGTTGTTCTCGTCGTGCATCTCGCTGACGATCGAGTAGTGCTCGTTCATCGCGCTCTGCATGTCGCGCAGCTGCAGCAGCGTCATGAGCGTGCGGGTGTCGGCGTGGTGCAGCGTGAACCGGTCGTCCGACAGCACGATGACGTGCTGGAACAGGCCGGGGCCGAGCGCCTCCAGCGCGTACCTGTCGGTGGTGTCGCAGTCCTTGACGTTGACGGTGAGGTTGCGCAGCCCCTCCAGGCCCGTGCCCGCCTTCGGATGGTCGGTGGCGATCTCCAGCACCGAGCCGGGGGCCACGTAGCCGTCGAGGTAGCGGATGATGTGGTGCGCCCGGCTGTTCCAGTTGAGCAGCAGCGTGCGCTCCGGCTCCGGGTCGGCGGGCCGGGCGGTGACGATCGCGGCCTCGTCCACGGCGGGCGCGCCCTCGGCCAGCTCGATGCGGGAGTCGTCGTGCGCGATCACGATGACCTCGTCCGCCTCGGTCACCGCGGTGTCCATGGCCGGGTTGAGCACCACGCCCGACGGCCTGCGCAGGCCGATCACCGTGGCCGTCCCGTACGCGTGCAGCGTCTCGCCGTACGTCCGGCCCGCGACCTCCGCGCCCGGCCGCAGGTAGATCTCGCCGCCGTCGAAGTTGAGCAGGTCCATGCAGACGACCGACATGCCCGACTGGCGGGAGGACTGCACGATCAGCCGCGAGGCGGTGTCGTCGGAGTCCACCAGGTGCACGTCCGCGCCCCCGGCCAGGCGGGCGGCGGCCACGTTGCGGCTGGCGGCGATGGCGGCCACCACCGGCGGGTGCGGCCCGTCCCGCTTCTCCAGCGCGAGCAGGATCTTGAACACGTGCGCGTCCGGGTCCTCGCCCTCGGGCGACAGCACGACGACCGACCTGGCGGCGGCCAGGTTCATCAGGTCGAGGTCGTGCGGCTCGGTGGCCGAGCCGGTGCGGCACACCAGCCGCGTGCGGCCCAGGTCGACGCGCTCGCGGATGTCCTCCTCCATCGCCAGCTTGTCCCGGTCGGCCAGCACCGCCACGACCGAGCCCGACTCGCTGGCGTGCGCCTTGACCAGCTCGGCCACGATCGTGAACACCTGGTCCGACCAGCCCAGCACCACCGTGTGGCCGGATTCCACGATGCGTGAGCGCCCCCTGCGCAGCCGGTCCACCTTCTGCTCGAAGCCGTTGGCCAGCAGGCCGACGAGCATGCTGACGATGAACAGCCCGCCGAGCGAGCCCACCAGCATGACGGCCATGTACGGCACCGATCCGCTGTCAGCCGCCAGCTCGTCGGGCGACAGCGCGTGCATGAGCGCGATCCACAGGACGTGCCCCGGGCCCCCGACGCCCTGCGGCTCATTAGGCGCCACCCACATCAGTAACCCGGCGACGACCACGACCAGGCCCATCGACACGACGGCCAGCCAGCCGACGAGCGAGACCGTCCCCTTGGACATCGTGTTGTCGAACCAGTAGCGCGCCCGCTCGCGGAACTTCACACCAGACACCCCGTACCTCCGCGTTCAGGTCATTTGATCAACGTCATAAAGTAGCGGGTGATCTATGTCACCGCAGGATGACCTGTAACGTATCGGCCATGGTGACCCCTCTGACGCCGGACGATCCGCCCGAACTGGGCGGACATCGGCTGGCGGGGCGCCTCGGCGAAGGCGGCCAGGGCGTCGTCTACCTGGCCCACACCGAGGCGGGCGAACCGGTCGCCATCAAGCTGCTGAGCACCGGCGACCGCGAGACCCGCGCCCGGCTCGCGCGTGAGCTGGAGGCGCTGGAGAGCATCGCGTCCTTCTGCACGGCGCGCGTCCTGGCCGCCTCCACGGAGGGGCCGCGCCCGTACGTGATCAGCGAGTACATCGACGGGCCGTCGCTGGCCGACCGCGTCCGCGACCGGGGGCCGCTGGCGGGCGGCGAGCTGGAACGCGTCGTCGTCGGCACGGCCACGGCGCTGGCCGCCATCCACGCGGCCGGGGTCGTGCACCGCGACTTCAAGCCCGCCAACGTGCTGCTCGGGCCCGACGGGCCGCGCGTGGTCGACTTCGGCATCGCGCGCGCCGAGGGCGCGGCCACCCTGACCTCCGGGCTGATCGGCACGCCCGCCTACCTGGCGCCCGAGCAGATCGCCGGCACCCCGGCGTCCCCGGCGTCCGACGTGTTCTCGTGGGCGGCCACGATGGTGTTCGCGGCGGGCGGGGTCAGCCCGTTCGGCGCCGACACGGTCCCGGCGGTGCTGCACCGCGTCCTCCACGCCGAGCCCGACCTGACGCCGCTGCCGCCGCGGCTGCGGGGCGTGCTCGCCTCCTGCCTCGCCAAGGACCCCGCCGCCCGGCCCACGGCCCGCGACCTGATGGTCCACCTCGTCAACCCCAACACCCCCCTCCCGGCCCCCGCCCCGGCCGCACCCGGCGGGGGTGGCGCGCCTGCGAGCGGACCCGGGCACGGCGGGGGGCAGGGCGCGGGGCACAGCGCGGGACAAGGCGCGGGGCACCGTACGGGACCGCCGGGGCCCGCCGTCACCACGCGGCCGGGACGGCGGCGGCGGGGCCTGCTCGTCGGCGCGGCGGCCGCCGCGGTCGCGCTGGTCGCGGGCGGCGGCGCGCTGCTGTGGCTGAACGGCGGCGCCCCGTCCGCCCTGGACCGGCGCACGCCCACCACCTCGACCGCCTCCGTCTCTCCCGTCTCCCCCGTCTCCCCCGTCTCTCCCGGGGACCCGGGCGCGGGCCTCACGGAACTCCTCCCCGAGCTGTCCGTGGGCACCGGCAAGCCAAGCGACACCGTCGACGTCCCCGCCGAGTTCGCGGGCACCTGGATGGGCACGGTCGACGGCGAGGCCGCAGGCAAGCAGTTCGAGAACGAGCCGGTCACCCTGATCCTGCGCGCGGGCGAGCCCACGGGCGTCTGGGACTCCCCCGGCGACGCGCAGAGCGACCCCGGCTGCGGCAAGGGCACCCTGTACGCGACCGAGGTCAAGGACTCCACCCTGCACCTCACGCTCGCCGACCTCGGCGGCGTGTGCGCGTACCTGGGCGGCACCGGCAGCGTCAAGGTCACCCTGGAGCTCAAGGACGACGACCAGGCCGACTACGAGCTCACGATGCCCATGGGAAGGAGCGAGGGCGAGCTGACGAAGACCGGCTGAAAACGCAAACCCTTCGACAACCCGCCCCGCAAACTGTGATCATTGGAGCCATGTCTGTGATCAGGGAGGTGCCGTTCCCCAGCCAGGATGCCGCCGAGCTCCCCATGAACATCTGGATCGACGACTCCGACTCCGCCGTCGACGTGATCGACGCGCTGGCGCTGTCGCCGTTCGCCACGGGGGTGCAGCCGTGGTCGCGCCTGGTCAACCTGGAGCGCGTACGCCCCGACGCCCCGCTGCGCCCGGCGCACGGCAGCGTCGTGCGGACGGCGCAGGTGGAGGACGGTTCGGAGTCGCGGCTGATCTGCGGCGACGGCTGGACGCTGCGGGTGATCCGGCACCGCAACCGGTCGGCGACGGTCAGCGTGACGGCCACCAGCGAGGAGCTGGCCCGGTCGGTGCTGAAGGAGACCGTCGACGGCGCAGAGGAGCCCGAGCCGGAGACCGACCACGTCGACATGGGCTTCTGGTGGCGCGGCTCGCACGGCGGCACCCGTTCGGAGAAGCCGATCACCGCGCAGCCGTGGCCCGAGATCAGCGGCAACTACTCGGCGGAGGCGCGCCGCTCGCTCGACTCCCTGATGGCCGTCACCCCGGCCGACGTGAACGGCCGTCTCATCCTGCTGCACGGCCCGCCCGGCACCGGCAAGACGACGCTGCTGCGCTCGCTGGCCAAGCAGTGGCAGGACTGGTGCCAGGTCGACTGCGTGCTCGACCCGGAGCGGCTGTTCGACGAGCCCGGCTACCTCATGGAGGTGGCGGTCGGCTACGACCACGACGAGGACGAGCAGCAGCGCTGGCGGCTGCTCGTGCTGGAGGACTGCGACGAGCTGATCAGCGCCTCGGCCAAGTCGCAGGCCGGCCAGGGCCTGTCGAGGCTGCTCAACCTGACCGACGGCCTGCTCGGCCAGGGCCGTGACGTGCTGGTCGCGATCACCACGAACGAGGACCTGGCCCGCCTGCATCCGGCCGTCGTCCGGCCCGGCCGCTGCCTGGCGCAGCTGGAGATCGGCCCGCTGTCGCGGGACGAGGCGGTCGCCTGGCTCGGCTCGCCCCAGGGCGTCGGCCCGTCGGGGGCGACGCTGGCCGAGCTGTACGCGCTCCGCGCCGGGCGGTCGCTGACCCGCACGGCGAGCACCGAGGGGACGGGCCTCTACCTGTAGGCCCTCACCCGCCGAGGACGCCGGGGCGGTAGCGCCAGACGAACTCCGGCCACGGCGGCGCCACCGACGTGAAGTGCTCCCAGCTCCCCGGCTCCAGGCCGGGCCGGTCGATGCGCACCTCGGCCAGGCGCTCCAGCAGGAACCCCGCCCCGGTCAGGCCGTTGACGATCCGGCTCATCGTCTGCCGGTATTCGCGGGGCCCGCTGACCTCCCGGCCGGGCCGCCGCTCGTACACCCACGCCTCGACGAGCGCCTCCCAGCGGGCCTGGTTGCAGTGGTAGGCGTCGTCACGCATGACGATCACCCTGGCGGCCGGGGGGCGCCCCGGCCGCCAGGGCTCAGGCGAGGAGGGCGTGCAGGCGGCGGGCCTCACGGACGAAGCCGCTCGTCGCCTTCCTGGCCGCGATCCGCGCGACGCACGGCAGCTCGCCCCCGGCCCGCGCCCATCCCGCCGCCCGGACCGCGAACGTCAGCATCTGCGTGTGCCCCGAGTGCGCCCGCTCACCCGACCCCGGCAGGTAGACGGGCAGGAACCCGGTCAGCACCCGCCACACCTCCGCGTGGGCGCCGCGCCGGGCCGCCGTCTCCAGCGCCTCCCGCATGGCCGCCGGCTGATGCCAGGTGCGCCGCAGCAGGAGCCCGAGCTGCCGCCCGGTCTCCTCGGCGGGCAGCTCCCCCCGCGCGGCCAGCTCCAGCAGCGGACGCACCCCGTCGTCGCGCCGCCACCACTCGCGGTGCAGCAGGAAGTACGCCACCAGCAGCGCCACCGCCTCCCCCGGGGGCCCGCCGCCCGACGCCACCGCCTGCACCTCGGCCAGCCGCACGTGCGACCCGTGGGTACGGCAGAGCAGCCGCGGCAGCAGGTGCAGCGCCGCGACCTCCCGGTCGTGCGGAAGCACGGCGGGCCAGTCGACGGGATCGTCGCCGTCGGCCTGCCAGCGCGACGCCCGCGGATCGGACAGCAGCCGGTCGACCAGCTCCAGCCCGGTCGCCTCCCCCCGGATCCGCGGAACCAGCGACGGCTCCCGCCCCTCCCCCGTCCCTCCGCTCGCCTTCCGCGCCCCGGACGCGGCCTCCGCTCCGGGGGCCGCGCGGTCGCTCGCGTACGGGACCCCGCCGTCGATCCAGTCGATCCCGGTGCTGATCGAGGGCCTGTCGCGCATCCACGCCGCGACGGTCGCGCCCGCCCCGGAACGCAGCCGCGCCGCCCGCGCCACCACCTCGGGTTCGATGGCGCGCGGCAGCCGGAGCAGCGCCTGCTGCAGATCGGCGTCCAGCGCCTCGGCCCCGGCCCGCTCGTACCCCGCCACCCTCTCCACCAGCTCGGCCGCGCCGACCCCGCCGTCGCCGGTGGTGGGCGTGGCCAGCAGGTACGGCGGCAGCGCCCCGGACCCGGCGGCGGCATGCACCTCGGCCAGCCGGCGCAGCAGCATCCAGTGCGGCGCCGTCACCCGCGACGCGTCCGGCAACCGCCCCCGCCGCCGCCCATGCTGCTCAGCCCCGAGCACCGGCCCAGATGCGGGTCCGGCTGCGGGTCCGGCTGCGGGTCCGGACGCTGGGCCGGGCGCTGGCCCGGATGCGGGCGCGGGCTCGACCGACGCGCCCCCGAGAACGGGAAGCACCCCGAGAGCCGTGGGAAGCAGTGCGGGCCCCGGCCGGGGCGGCGGCTCGGCCCCCGGGTCGACGAGCCGCCGCGCGATCGCCTCGGCCCACTGGCCCGGATGCTCCCATTCGCGCTCCTTGTACAGCCGCGACGGCTCCCCGGTCAGCGACTTGAGCACCACCCGGAGCGCCTCAGGATCCTCCGCGTGCAGCCGCACCACGCCGTCCAGCCACCGCTCCAGCTCCTGCCACCCGACCCGGTGGGGCAACGCGGTCAACTCACCGGGCGCACCGACCGGCGGCGGCAACGCTGCCGCCCGCGCTACCCGAGGCAACGCCCGGCGCACGAACCCGTCCCCCTGCCTGAGCTCCGAGCCCGCCCCAGACGCGGAGACGCCCCCGGCACGCCCAGCCCCAGCTTCGGAGGTGTCCCCCGGCGTCCCAGACCCGGAGGCGTCCCCCGGCGTCCCAGACCCGGACACGCCCACCGCCACGCCAACCACGGAGGCGGCCCCCGGCGTCTCAGGCCCGGAGGTCACACGTCCGAGTCCCCTCGACCCGGCTCCGAGGGCGCCCGCCACCGGATCCAGCCCGGCCGTCCCGGGTCCCGCAGGGGCCGCCGCCGTATGGACCGCTTCCGCCTCCCCAGCGCCGGCGGGCACCGGCGCGCGGGCCACGTCCGTCTCCCCGCCCTGGTACGCGGTCCCGCTCGTGGAGGTCGTCGGGCCCGGGAAGGCCGTGTTGAGGCGGGCGGCGAGGTCCGGGGGAAGCTGTGCGGCGGCCTCCCTCAGGGTCGTCGCGCCTGCCGCGCCGAAGCGGTCGGCGTGCAGCCCTTCCACCAGGTCGTCGTGGCCGAGCCGGCCCGCTCGGCGCAGGTGGCGCAGCGCCAGGTCGGCCACCGAGGTGGGCGCGGCCGGGAGCAGCCTCAGGTAGTCGGCGGCCCGCCGGGCGGACTCGGCGTCGGCAGGGTCGAGCAGGTCGTGCAGGCGTACGAAGAAGCGCAGGTCAGGGCCGGAGCCGCCGCGCAGGAACCGGCGTACGCACCCGTCGAGCAGCAGGTCGCGCGACACCCGCCCGGTGTCGGCGAGATCCTTCAGGGCGGCGAGCCAGGTCGGCGGCCGGGGCTCGTGCCCGGCACGGCCGCCGTCCGGGGGCTGCTCGTGGCGGAGGACGCGGCCGACGCCGTCCGCCTCGAACAGGCGCGGGAGCAGATGGTCGAGCAGCGGGTCGCCGCCCAGGCCCGCAGGCGATCCTGCGGCCCAGGCGACGGTCAGCGGGTCGTGGCCGGGCGGGGTCGCGCCGGTGCGGCGCAGCATGGCCAGGGCCAGGGCGCCGGAGACGCGGGCGTCGCGCTGCGTGCGCAGGCGCAGGGCGGCGCGTACGGCGAAGTCCACCTGCCAGCGGTGCGGCCGGGCGGCGAGGACGCGTTCGACGAGCCCGGTGTGGTCGAGGCCGCCCCAGCCCTGGAAGTCGCGCCGGTGCAGCCAGGCCACCACCGCCGCGGCGCCGCCGATCGTGCCCGCGCCCGCCACCCGCATCGGCCCCACCCACGCGTCGACCCGCGCATGCTCCCACCCCGGGCCGCCCGCCTGGCTGCCGCCCGCCGCCACCCCGTAACGGCCGGCGCCACCGTGACCGCCGACGCCACCTTGGCTCTCGGCACCGCCTGGGGCGTTGGTGCCGACCTGGGCGGCTGTGCTGCCGGTGGGTGTCACGCGCTCCTGCGTGCGGCGGGCCTGGCGGCGGCGTCGCTCCCGGTCCCACGCCCGGTTGCGCGCCACGGGGATGTGGCCGGGCAGGGCGGCGGCCACCTCGCGCCGCCCCGCCTCGTCCAGGGCGAGCACCAGCTCGGCCACCCGGAGCTCGTCACCCGCGTCGATCGCCGCCTCGACCTCCGCCCAGGCAGTCCCCTCCCCCACACCATCCCCTCGTTCGGGAGTCCCCCTGGAGGCCCCTGCGCCGCTGCCGGGCCCACCCGACGCTCCTGTGGACGACCGACCGGGAGGCTGCCGTGCGGAAGTGCCGCCTGATGCCGGGGCGGCGCTGTCGCGGGCGTCGGACGCGACGGAGGGGCCGCCACCGGAGGCGCGCGGGACGACGGCGCGCTCGGTGGGCGTCCGCTCCCGGGCATCGGCAGACGTCCGCCCGGAACCTTCGCCGGGCAACCGGCCAGGGCCTCCGCCGACCACCCGTACGGGGCCGTCCGCCGCCCGTACGGGACCGTTGCCGGATGGCCGGGAGGGGCCGCCGCCGGGCATCCGGTCCGGGCCGCCGTCGGGTCCTGCCCCACGGGCGGGGGCGGGAGCGTGGACGGAGGCGGTGGACCGGACGCCCGGGTCGGCCCGCCGGGAGCCCGGGCCCGCGGGCCAGGCACCCGGGTCGATGGGCCAGGGGCCCGGGTCGGCGGGCCGGGAGCCCGGGTCGGTGGGCCAGGGGGTGGGGGGTGGGGTGGGGGTCATAGGAGGGCGTCCCCGGTGTGGCGGGAGGCGA
>NZ_JAHKRO010000014.1 GCF_019396325.1 Nonomuraea ceibae | reverse complement strand
GGCCTTGAACTCCGGCGTGAACGAGCGGCGAGGACGCGGCTTCTTCTTCCCCATGCTCTCCATCATGGACATCCTTCCCGGGACGAACCCCTGATCTCGGATGTCCGTCAAACCGGATCAAGCCCAGTCCTTGACCGCATCAGCCGCACGCAGGACGGAACAGCCGCTGCGGGCAACACCGTCAAGCGCAAGCGACAGGTGCTCAACAACCTCTTCAAGTTCGCCATAGAGATCAACGCACTAGAACAGAACCCGCTCCACAACGTCACGTGGACCAGGCCCAAGACCGAGGAAGCCGTAGACCCTGGAGTGGTCGCCAACCCCAACCAGGCCCGCGCCCTCCTCTCCGAGGTCGCCAAGGAAGGCGCCATGGGCAAGCGGCTCGCTGCCTTCTTCGGTTGCATGTACTACGCGGCTCTCCGCCCGGAAGAGGTGATTGCCCTGCGCAAAGAGAACATCGTGAAGCTTCCCCCAGGCGACGGATGGGGTGAATTCATCTTGACCAACGCCGACCCTGAGGTCGGAACCAAGTGGACCGACGACGGAAGTGCGCGACAGCGCCGCGGATTGAAGCACCGCGCGCCGAAAGCGAAGCGACCCGTACCCGTTCACCCTGATCTGGTCACGCTGCTGCGTGCCCACCTCGCCGAATTCCCTGTTGGTCGAGAAGGCCGCATCTTCACCGGTCCCCGACGCGGCATTATTCGCGACAGCACTTACCTGCCGGTCTGGCACGCGGCGCGTCAACGCGCTCTCACGCCTGCCGAACGAGCGTCAGGAATCGCCAGGCGACCGTACGACTTTCGGCATGCGTGCGTCTCCGCGTGGCTCAACGCCGGCGTGAATCCGCCCCAGGTCGCCGAGTGGGCAGGGCACAGCGTCGAGGTGCTGCTACGGGTCTACGCCAAGTGCATCTCCGGTGGGCAGGTTGAGGCCATGCGGCGCATCGAGGCAGCGCTACCCCCGACGTCCCCGAAGCCGCCGGACTCCCTTGACCAAATCCGATGATCTTCAGCGCGTATTCAGCGTAGCCACTCGTAGGGGACCGGCGTGCGCCGTAGACGGCCGGACACAACGCGAGAGGCCCGTCACTGCGTTTCCGCTGGTGACGGGCCTCTTCCCGCTGGTGTGGCAGGTGCAAGGTTCGAACTTGCGTAGGCTGAGCCGACGGTTTTACAGAGCGCTGTCCCTCAAAGCATCAAATGTAGCTTGACCTGGGGAGATGTCAGTTACGCCACTCTTCCTACCGTCACGGCGACGCGCATGCGACGCGCATGCTGTCGCCGTGAACACATGGAGCCCTGAGCGCCCCGCTAACAAGACCAACTTTGTCTTGATGCCTTAGGGCGTGCGTCTCGCTCTCAATGGCCACCAGGCAGCCTTTCGGAGCGTGCACCGGTCACCGAGGGCCCCCTCCAGGCAGGGGGCGCAGATCCAAAGGGTTGCGCGCCCCCCTGCTTGACCACTTGGCTATTGATCTAGGATCTGCGGCTTGATGGTGATGGGTTCGTCGGGGTACTCGTACATCCCGGAGAGTGCAGGCGCGAACGCCTGAAGATACTGCCTCCAGCGGTCCCCTAGCGCTTCTCTTGCCGGCCCATCTGTGAGTGTGAGGAATCGGAAGTGCCGCAGGCCGTGCAGTAGGACATCGATGTATCGCGGAACAGGCTCGCCGGTTGGCGGGGTGGGCGTTGGCTTGCCCACCTCTACAGCGAGGTCGGGCGAGATAGGGGCGGCTTCTGGCCAGGACTTCCGCGCCAGGTCAGGGCAGTGAATCGCGGCAATGTACGTCAAAATGACGTGACCATTCTCCGCTCGCCAGCTTGTCGAGTGGATTACTTGTAGTCTTTCTCCGATTTCGTGCTTATCGAGGATGTATTGCACTTCATCGCGCGGACCGAGGTCGTAGGAAACATTTCCGCTACGCCATGCATCGAGTCCACTTGCCAGCCATAGCCCGATTTCGTCTGCTATGACGGGCCAGACCTCTACGCGAACATTCATGTTCTCAGGCATTCTCGCCTCCGGGGGAGTCGCCTTGCGGTTTGGCGGCACGGATGATTTGCCCGGCTCTTGTCTTGCTGACACTCCATCGCTCTGCAAGAACGCTGAGGCTCACCTTTTCCGTTTCGTAAATGCGTTTGGCGACCTGTGACCGTAGCGCTGTTAGGTCCTCGTACAGCTTGCGTACATGCTCGCTCGCAGCGTCGGCACGCTGGAACGCCCGGTCAAGGTCCTGGTCAGCGCGGACCATGCGGTCAGCCCGTTCCGCTGCCACGGAGAACGCGCTGAGCACCGAGGACAGCCGCTTGTCGTCCTCTTCGTTTGTCATGTCCACAGGGTACGTGCAGGGGCCGTTGCCGTAAACCGCCCCTTGCCGGAAAGAGCCCCTTGACGATCCGTGCAGGGGCGGTTTACGGTAGGAGCGTGCAGAGGCCCTGCACGACCCGCACAGCCGGAAGACCTGGGAAGGCGGCGCAAGCCGCACGCCAACGGGCTGGGCACACGTCACTTGATCAACTGAATACAGGGCAAGCCGCCTCCCACCGAAAAAGGCGGGCCGAGCAGGGAAAACGCCCTGCATCGATCTCTGTTCTAGGAGACGACATGAGCTTGTTCGCTCACACTCTCGCCACCGCCGAGCACCTGAGCCAGACGGACCTGGAGGACTTCGCGTCCTTCATGGAGCCGGACCGGGCCGAGGCGTTCTTGCGCGAGGTCAACACCATCCGCAACGACACGTAGATGGTTCGCCCTGATGGTCGCAGGCGGGGTTCGACTCCCCGCCAGGGCACGACCGAGCGCGCCCCTCCGCGCGCACCCCCAACCACGAAAGGAAGCACGTCCGTTCGCACTGTTTGCCGGTGATGGCGCGCCCTACCCGACCAAGAGAAGAACGCGCCGCCGGCTCCACAACAAGGAGACATCCAGCATGTCACAGACTCCGCGTGACAAGGCTTACGACAAAGCGCAGGCCCGGCTTACCCGCGAGGCTGAGAGCCGCTACCAGGCGCCGGACTGGGGCAGCGAGGACCCGCGCGCCCGTGAGGCGTACGACCGCGAGCTGTCGCGGACCACGCCGGTCGGCGGGCAGCGAGGCCGCCGATGAACATCACGTTCACGCACCCCGACGTGTTCGACAAGGGCGTTCGGGAAGGCTGGGCCGACCCGCGCACCGACCCCGCACAGATCGACTGGACCGGCCGCCAGGCCACCGCCGCGATCCCGTTCGAGGTGATCGACGGTCGCCCCGTCAACCCGTGCGAGAAGACGGGCATCCGCTACGGCCGCAACGAGCTGGGCCACTGGGGCGAACAGCTCGCCGCCGATGCCATCGTCACCGTCGACACCAAGGCCGGCCGCTGGCTGGTCATGGTCGAACGCTCGGACGGGCACGGCTGGGCCATCCCCGGCGGCTATGTCGAGCCGGGCGAGGACCCGGAAGCGGCTGCCGTCCGCGAGCTGGAAGAGGAGACCTGCCTGAACCTGTCGAGCGTGTCTCGGCAGGTGCTTCCGGCGCGGTACGTGTCCGACCCGCGCGCCAGCGATGAGGCGTGGATGGTCACCGTGCCTGTCAGGTTCAACCTGGCGGCCGGCGGCTGCAACGACCTGCCCGCCGTGGTCGGGGCCGACGACGCCATGCGCGCCGTTTGGGTTCACGCCGACAGCTACGACGCCCTGGTCGATGACCTCGACATCACCTATGGCGGCCAGGTGTTCCGCGCCCACCAGGCCATGCTGCGCGACTTGCTCGGCTGACCTCGGCTCTACCGCCCCGATGGTCGCAGGCGGGGTTCGACTCCCCGCCGGGGCACGCCCCACACCCACCTATCGAAGGAGATCGTCATGGGCCTGTTCCCCGGCAAGAAGAAGGACGCCACTCCGCCCGCGCCCGTGCGGCGGGACAAGGTCATCGCCATGATCAAGGCCGACCTTGACCGAGAAGACGCGATCGACCGCGAGGACGATCGTGCCTGGCAGCGAGCGAAAGACGCCGGGGACAAGGCGTATCGCGGCGCCACCAAAGCCGAGATCAAAGCCGCAAGCGAAGGCTTCGACCGGGCGACCTCGACGCGCTGGTTCAGGTAACTCACGGACATGCTCGGGCGCCGACTTGCCCGGCTGACCTGTGCTCTACCGCCCCGATGGTCGCAGGCAGGGTTCGACTCCCCGCCGGGGCACTCCGGCATGACGCCGGCCATCCAAGAGGGGAGTTGCCCACATGCAGCCCGTCAAGAGCGTCGGCCGGTTCCTGCCGACGCTGTTCCTGATCTGCATCGTCTTCTACATCTTCACCGACCCGCAGGGCGCCGCCGTGGCGTTCAAGTGGGCCTTCCAGACGGCAACGGCCGGCGTCCAGCACTTCGCCGAGTTCATCCGCGCCGTCGCCGCCTGACCAACCCATCACCCCCCGGGGGCGGCCCCGAATCCGCCAAGACCTGAGCCGCCCCCGGCTCGACTCCCGAAGGAGTACCACCATCATGGTTCGTTCGAACGTTCCGATCCACCCGTCGCGTATGTCGCTCGACCAGGTTGAAGCGCTGTGGCAGGCAGATGGCGACACGCCGTTGCCCGAATGCACCTACGACCCCGACCTGCACACCGGCCCGCGCGCCACGATCGAGACCACCGCCGAGCGCGCCGCCCGCGAAAGCGTGGCCCGCGACGTGTGCTCGACCTGCCCGGCCCGCGCGCTGTGCGGCCTGTACGCGCTGACGGTCCGCCCCGCCTCGGGGATCTGGGCTGGCCATACACCCGCCGAGCTGGCCGCCTACGACGCCATGCCCGTTCTGGGGGTGGCCTCATGACCGGCCCGGCTGTCTTCGCTGCCGTCTTCGCTGCTCTGTACGCCGCGCACAGCTTCGGCGATCACTGGATTCAGACCCACGGGCAGGCATGCGCCAAGGGCGCCCCCACGCGCTCGGGTCGGCTGGCCTGCCTGCGGCACGTGGGCACGCTGACGCTGACCAAGGCCGTAGCCCTCGGCGCGGTCGCTGTGGTCACCGGTCTTGCCGTGGCGCCGCTGTCGCTCCTGCTGGGGCTGGCCGTCGATGCCGCTTCGCACTACTGGGCCGACCGCCGCGCCCCGCTCGCCAAGCTGGCCGCCCTGATCGGCAAGAGCGGCTTCTACCAGATGGGCGCGCCCCGGCCCGGCACCGACGATGCCCCGCACCTGGGGACCGGCGCCTACGCCCTTGATCAGTCCTGGCACCACGTGTGGCTGTTCGTCGCCGCTCTGATCATCACCGGGGGGCAGGGATGAGCCGCATCCGCGCCGCGTTCTGGGACCCGTCCGGCGACCGGCACGGCATCCCCACCTACCCGTGGAAGATGGCCCCGCCGCACCTGCTCACCCTGCGACAGCTCACCGCCGAGGGGCTGCGTCCCGGAGGGCAGGGCGTACAGGCACAGGTGTTGTGGCGCTCGCGCCGCTACAACGCGCCCGGCGGCATCCGTGCCGCTTACCTCTACGACGTGCGCTTCGCCCTGCCCAAGCGCACCGCGACCGCGCGCCAGCGCGTCGCCCTCGGCAAGGCCAACGCCGCCCGCCGCACCTGCCCCGAGTGCCTGCGTGATGTCGGCTATGTGCTGCCGCGCCACCTGGGGATCTGCCTCGACTGCGCCGAGGAAGCCGCCATCCGCACCGACCAGACCGATTGGAGGGAAGCAGCATGAGCACCGCCGCACCCACGCCTGAGCCGAGCCCGGAGGACATCTCCCGGGCGCTGGCCGAGATTGAACGCCACCTGACCGAAGCCGCACCGCCCGCCCCCGCCGCGCTGCCCTCGCCGCTACCGGCCGAGCTGGAGGATTCGGCCGAGCTGAGCGGCGCGGGGGAGACGCGGCGGGTACGGCAGTTGCGCGCCGAGGTCGTCGAGGCTCGTCAACTGGCCGTGCTCCAGACCGACGACACGCCGCTGCTGCTGGACACGCCCCGGCTGCGCAGGCGCCGTAAGAAGGCCCACGAGGCCGCCCGCCTGCACATGCTGGGGCAGGACCCGGCGATGCGGGCATGGCAGGCCGCGCGGATGCGCCGGCTGCTGGTCAGCGCCGCCATGGTGGCGCTGGCGCTGGCGCTGGCCTGGTCAACCGCGGGCGTTCAGCACTTCGCCGCCGGGGGCGCTGAGCCGTGGTCGCCCGGCTGGATCCTCGCCTGGCTGGTGGAGCCGTTCATGTCGCTCGCGCTCCTGGTCGTCGTGGGCGCCCGCGCCTACCTCGGCACCCAGGGGCAGCCGCTCAACGATCGCAAGCTGATCCGCATCGAGTACCTGTTCCTCGGGCTGACCCTCGGCATGAACGCCTGGCCGTACCTGCCGTGGAGCACCGAGGATTTCTCGCTGTGGCGGTTGGTGGTGCACGTGCTGGGGCCGATCGTGGCTGTTGCCATCGTCACCGCCCTGCCCATCATCCTGGCCGCGTTCGCCCGCCTCGACCCCACCCGAGGGACGACCGGCGGCGGGGTTACCGGCCTTACGTACAGCGCAAACACCGGTGATCGGGTAAGGCGAACCGCCGCCGAGGTGGCCCCGCTGATCGAACGCGCACAGATCCTCATCGCCGCCGGCGCCCTGCCCGCCAACCCCAGCGCCAACAAGCTCCGGCAGGCGCTTCACTGCGGCATGGACGACGCCCGCGCCGTCCGTGACGCCCTCACCGAGGAAGCCGCGTGACGACCACGCCGGCCCCGCCCTCATCACGCGAACACGCAGGGTGCGACCACATCCGCCAAGACCCGGTCGCACCCTGCCGCCCCGCAACCTGCGACGGACACGAGGTGATCCCATCATGACGCACGAGCCCTTCCACCCCGCCGATCAGCCCGACGACCAGCCCGACCGGCCTGAACCGGCCGCGAGCGGCACCCCGGCCGCTGACCTCGACCACGCCGGCGAGCCCGCCGAGGCCGGCGACGGCAAGGGCGCCGACATCGTTCACCTGGACGCCGCCCGCGCCGGCCGCCACCCCTCCCGCCCCGACGACCCGGAGCCGACCAGCCCGGCCCCGGCCGGCGACCGCCCGGCCCTGGAAGGGCAGGTCATACGGGTTGACCAGCCGGGCGGGGAGGATCGCGACTGGCGCGCCGAGCTGGAGGCCAAGGTGCGCACCAGCCGCCCGGTGGTGCCGCTGTGGCTGCGCTCGCGCACCGAGGCGATGCAAACCTTGACCTGGCTGGGCAAGCACTACGCTCACGTGGCCGGCTACCAGCTCACCCGCACTCCGCTGTACGCCGGCCGGTTGGTCTTCCGTTCCCCGCGCGGTTTCGTTCGCCTGGTGGGTGGCATGGTGCGCTGGACGTTCGACCTGGAAGGCGAGCCGGTACGGGTGGCCGCCGTGACCAAGGCCGACCCCGAGGCGTACCTGAAGCTGTCGCGTCAGCGTGATTCCCGCGTGCGGCTGCGCGTCCCGGTCATGCTGGTCGTGCTGGTCACGCTGCTGATCGCGGCCATCATCGTGGCCGGCGCGGCGACCGCCGTGCAGTGGGGCGCCCTCGCGGTGGCGCTGGCCGCCCTCGGCATCCTCGGCAAGCCCGCCGACCGGCCGCTGATCGAACGCGCCGTGCTGGCCTCCACCGTGGAGAAGCTGACCAGCGACATCGTCATCCGCGCCCTGATGGTGCTGGGCATCAGCGGCATCACGCAGGCGATGGCCAAGAACCCCAAGGATGCCATCCGGTTCGTCTCCCCGATCACCCGCGACGGTCCCGGTTGGCGCGCTGATCTGGATCTGCCCTACGGCGTGACCGTGGGCGACGTGATGGACAAGCGGGAACGGCTGTCCGGCGCGCTGCGCCGCCCCCTCGGCTGTATCTGGCCCGAGGGGGATTCCTCCATCCATGAAGGTCGGCTGATCCTGTGGGTCGGAGATAAGGACCTGTCCAAGACCATCGTCAAGTCGCCCCTGCTCAAAGTCACATCGCACGACCTGTTCAAGGGCGTCCCGTTCGGCAACGATCCGCGCGGCCGGCTGGTCACCGTGCCGTTCATCCAGCACAACATCCTGATCGGCTCGCTTCCCGGCCAGGGCAAGACCGCCTCGGTGCGCGAGCTGGCCGCCGGCGTGGTGCTCGACCCGACCGCCGAGGGCTGGTTCCACGAGCTGAAGGGCACCGGCGACCTGGACCCGTACGAGAAGGTCTGCCACCGCTACGTGTCCGGCATCCACGATGAGGCCATCGCGTATGCCGCCGACTCCCTGGCGCTGCTGCGTAAGGAGGTCATGCGCCGCGCCGCCGCGCTCAAGACGCTGCCGCCGGACCTGTGCCCGGACAAGCGCGTCACCCGGCAGATCGCCGACAAGCGCTCGCTCGGGTTGCATCCGCTGGTGGCCATCTTCGACGAGTGCCAGAACCTGTTCGCGCACCCCGAGTACGGGGCCAAGGCGGGTGAGGATGCCGAGTTCATCATCAAGTTGGGGCGCGCCCTCGGCGTGGTGCTGATCCTGGCCACCCAGCGCCCGGACAAGGCCAGCCTGCCCACGGGCATCTCGGCGAACGTGTCGATCCGGTTCTGCCTGAAGGTGGCCGGCCAGACCGAGAACGACATGATCCTCGGCACCTCGGCGTATCAGAACGGCATCCGCGCCACCGTGTTCGTGTCCGAGACCGACGCCGGCACCGGCTACCTGATCGGCGCGACCCCGATGCCCAAGGTGGTCAAGTCCGCTTACCTTGACACGCCGCAAACCCAGCTCATCGCCGATCGCGCGTACGCGCTGCGTAAGGCCGCCGGCACCCTGACCGGTCACGCCCTCGGTGAGAAGCCCGAACAGAGCGCGCCGAGCTATGACCTGCTGGACGACGTCCTGGCCGTGGTCGGCGCGTCCGAGGTCAAGGTGTGGAACGAGACCGTCATCGCCCGACTGGCCGACTTGCGGCCCGAGGTCTATGGCGGGTGGGAGGTCGAACAGCTCACCGCGATGCTCAAGCCGCACGGCATCAAGACCGTCCAAGTGTGGGGCACCACCGCAGACGGCAAGGGCGCGAACCGGCGCGGCATCATCCGCGAAGAGATAGCGGAGCGTAGTCGCGGAGCGGTTTCGTAGCCCGGTGATCTCCCGCTAGGTCTAGCGGCATCCCCTGCTAGGCCTAGCACCCCTCCTAGCGACTAAATCCGCGATCTACCAGGGCGCTAGCGTCTAGCGCCCGACCTGCGGCAATCCCGAAATCCGGCCTGGAGGCCGCCTTGGCTACCGTCATCGCCCTGCTAGTCGTTTGCCTACCGATCCTCACTCTCGGTTACGTCTGCTGGTGCTACGCGTCCCCGTGGGGAACCTGCCGGCGCTGCGCCCCCGGCGGCAAGAACCGCACCTGCCGCGCCTGCGACGGCACCGGCATGCGGCCCCGCCTCGGCTGGCAGCTCTACGTCCACTTCCGCCGTCTGCACCGCGACGGCACCCGCTAACCCGCACCCGCCCCCACCGCTCGAAGGGAAACGCCATGCCCAACAAGCTCCTCAGCATCTACGCCGTCACCCCCGGAAGTATCTGGGCCGACCAGCAAGCACAGGGCCGAACCATCGTGGTTGACGCCATCGACGGCACGCACGCCATCTGCACCACCCTGACCAACTCCCACGACGTGCAGCGCGTCATCGACCTGCCCTGCCAGATCACATGCAGCAACCCCCGCGACATGCGCGGCACCACGCACCGCATCAACCTCGACCGCTTCCGCCCGATCCGCAACGGGTTCGCCTTCGTCACCGCGACCGGCGCCCACCTCTCGCCTCGGCTCACCGCCCACTGACAGGAAGGACGACCCGCCATGTCCGGAGAGACCACGATCACCATCATCGGCAACCTGACCGGCGACCCCGAGATGCACTACACCCAGACCGGCACCGCCGTCGCCGGTTTCACCATCGCTTCCAGCGCCCGCACCTACAACAAGCAGGTCGAACAGTGGCAGGACGGCGAGGTGCTGTTCATGCGCTGTAGCGCGTGGCGCGACCTCGGCGAGCACGTCGCCGAATCGCTCACCCGAGGCACCCGCGTCATCGCCTCCGGCCGGCTGCGCATGCGTACCTACGAGACCAGCGACGGCGACAAGCGCACCGTCACCGAGATGACCGTCGATGAGATCGGCCCGTCGCTGCGCTTCGCCACCGCCAAACCGCAGAAGGCCACCCGCACCGGCGGCAACGGCCACGCCGGCGGCGCGCCCACCGACCCGTGGGCAAACGCCGCCCCCGCAGGCGCCAGCACCGGCGGCCAGTGGCAGGGCGACGAACCGCCGTTCTAACCCGCCTCACCGCGCGGCCTCGGCGACCAGCCGCCAAGCACACCCGCCGAGGCCGCGCCCGCCCCCTCCCGAACACTCAAGAGGAAGGCACCCGTCAGCATGACAGCCACCGCCAACCCTGGCCACCGGATCTACCAGGGGCGCGTTTCCCTGGACTGGCACAAGAAACGCGAGCACTGGGGCGGCGGACGCCGCCGCCCGTGCCGCTTCTGCCACCGCCCGAGCTTCCTACTCGACGACGACCGGCGTCCGGTTCACAAGGTCTGCCTCGAACGAGCGCTGACCGCATCCCTGGACACCAAGACCGAAAGGTGGGCGGCATGACCCACACCGCCATACCGTCGCGAGGAGCCGCGCACCCGGCCGACCTCCCGCGCCCCTGGCAGCTTCCGGCGCGCGAACCGAACGGGCTGCGCCTGCTGGACCTGTTCTGCTGCGCCGGCGGCGCGAGCATGGGCTACCACCTGGCCGGTTTCGACGTGACCGGCGTGGACATCGCCCCGCGCCCCGCCTACCCGTTCACCTTCCACCAGGCCGACGCCATCGACTACGTACGCGCCCACGGCCACGAGTACGACGTCATCGCCGCGAGCCCACCCTGTCAGGCCGACTGCACGCTGACCGCCGGCACCAACCAGGACCGCCGCCACCTGCACCGCAGTCTCCTGGCCGCCACCCGCGACGCCCTGATGACCACCGGCCGGCCCTGGATCATCGAACAACCCACCGGCAAGGCCGTGATGCGGCGCGACCTGCTGCTGTGTGGGCTGATGTTCGACCTCAAGGTGTTCCGCCACCGGCAGTTCGAGCTGCACGGCCTGACCGTCCCACAGCCCGCTCACCCGACCCATGACGGGCATCGGGTGCGCGGGTGGCGGCACGGCCGCTACTACGACGGCGACATCGTGGCCGTCTATGGCGACGGCGGCGGCAAGGGCTCCGTCTCCGAGTGGCAGCACGCGATGGGCATCGGCTGGACCGACGCCCGGCGCGAGATCGCCGAGGCCATCCCGCCCGCCTACACCCTGCACATCGGCCACGCCATCGCCCGCGCCCTGACCACGAACCCGGCAGAGAGGCAGGCCGCATGAACGACCGCATCCGCTCCGCGCTGGCCACCGCCGCCCGAGGCTGGCCCGTCTTCCCGATCGCCGCCGGCGACAAGGCACCCCCGCGCGGCTTCACCGACTGGGAGACCCGCGCCACCTGCGACCCCGACCGCATCCACACCTGGTGGCAGCGCGCTCCCTACAACGTGGGCATCGCCACCGGCCCCGCCGGACTGGTCGTGATCGACCTCGACCAGCCCAAGCCCGGCCAGCGTCCGCCCTCGGAATGGGATCTGCCGGGCATCGGCGACGGCGCCGACGTGTTCGCGCTGATCTGCCAGCGCGCCGGCATCCCGTTGGACCTGGAAACCCTCCAGGTCCGCACCCGGCGCGGCGGCCTGCACCTGTACTACACCGCCCCGCCCGGCGCCCGGCTGCCCAGCACCAACGGCAGCCTCGGATGGCTGATCGACACCCGCGCCTGGGGCGGCTACGTGCTCGCCCCCGGCAGCGTCGTCACCCTGCCGGACGGCACCGGCCCGTACACGGTGCAGCACGCTACCGCGCCCGCTCCGCTGCCCCCCTCCCTGTTCAAGCTGCTTCAACCCGCCCCCCTGCCGGCCAAACGGCCCGTACACGTCCCCATTGCCGATGATCGCCATTCCGCCTATCTGCGCGCGGCCCTGGACCGTGAGCTTGCGCACCTGGCCGCCGCCCAACCCGGCCAGCGCAACCGCGCCCTGTTCGGCGCTGCCGCCGCCCTCGGCGAACTCATCGCCGGCGGCGCCCTGCCCGAACAGGAGGTGAAAGAGCTGCTTGAACAGGGAGGGGGTGACCTCGGACTATCCCGCGCCGAAGTCACCCGAACCGTCAACTCCGGGTTGCGGCACGGCGCCCGCCGGCCCCGCCGCCTGGCCACCGTCTGACCGCACGTATGGGAGGCACCATGACCCATCACCCGACCGGCGCACACCTCCTCGACCGGCTACGCGCCGCCCTGACCCGCTACGTCATCCTGCCCAGCCCGGAAACCGCCGACGCCGTCACCCTGTGGATCGCCGCCACTCACGCCCAACTCGCATGGGCGCACGCGCCCCGCCTGGTCATCCGAGGCCCTGAGAAGCGCTGCGGCAAGTCCCGGCTCCTCGACATCGTGGAGGCCACCTGCCACAACCCGTTCATCACCGTCAACTCATCCAGCGCCGCCGTCTATCGCTCCATCACCGACGACCCGCCCACGATGTTGGTCGATGAGGCCGACACCATCTTCGGCCCCAAGGCCGACGGCAACGAAGACCTGCGCGGTCTGCTGAATGCCGGCCATCAGCGCAACCGGCCGGCCAAACGCTACGACGCCGCCACCAACCGCGTGGAAAGCATTCCGACCTTCGCCATGGCCGCACTCGCCGGCATCGGCGCCATGCCCGACACCATCGAAGACCGCGCCGTCGTCGTCCGCATGCGCCGACGTGCACCCGGCGAAACCGCCGCACCCTACCGCCACCGCCGCGACCGCACCCCACTCCGTGACCTGGCCGCTGAACTCCACCAGTGGCTACGCGCTGACCTGGCCACCCTGGAGGAGGCCGAACCCGCTATGCCCGTCGAAGACCGCGCCGCCGACACCTGGGAACCCCTGGTCATCGTCGCCGACCACGCCGGCGGCACCTGGCCCGAGCGTGCCCGTGCCGCCGCGGTGGCGCTCACCGCCGAGGCCGACGACAACGGCCACGCCTCGGCGCGCGTGCGCCTGCTGGCCGCCTGCCGCACCGCGTTCGGCGCTGACACCGCGCTGCCCACCGCCGTCCTGCTGGAACGGCTCAAGGCCGACCCCGAGGCCGAATGGAACGAGCACGGCCCCGCAGGGCTGACGCCCCGAAAACTCGGCATCATGCTCGGCGAATACGAGATCCGTTCGGCCAACATCCGGTTCACCACCGGGCAGGTCAAGGGCTACCAGCGCGCCGATTTCCTGGACGCCTGGGGCCGTTACTGCCCAACCGTGGAACCCGTTCCCGAGGGCGATGTGGTGCCGTTCGCCAAGGATACCCGTCCCACCCGTCCCAACCTCGTCACCGCAGGTCGGCGCGGGACGGAAACCGCGCCTGGGACGGGTTGACCCGTCCCACCCTTTCTACCCGTCCCAGGCTTGACCTGCGGAAATGAGCTTGGGACGGATGGGACGGGTACCTCCTCAGGCCCGCCCTCTCACGCACTGCGCGGCAGCTTCGGCGATCACTTCACGCACCACCATGCCGAGGCATCTTCATGCCAATTACGAAACCCGGAAGGGATACACGCCCAATGGCCACCGCCACCGCCACCGCCACCGGAGCCAAGCATCTCACCGTCGCCGATTTCTGTGCCGAACTGGATATCTCCCGCTCCACCTTCTACGACTGGCGCGCCAAGCGTCGGGCACCCAAGTGCATCACCCTGCCCAACGGCAGTCTGCGCATCCGCCGCGCCGAGTACGAACGCTGGCTCGCTTCCCGAGAGGAGACAGCCTGATGAACACCACGTATGACGTGCGTGTGTGGCGCGTACTCATCAACAGGAACAAGGGAGGACACACCTATACCGTCCGGTGGCTCACCGCCGATAGGCCCTGGCGAGAGACGTTCACGACGCGGGCGCTCGCCGAGAGCTTCCGCGCCGAGTTGCTCACGGCCATTCGGCAGGGAAAGGCGTTCGACCTGGCCACCGGACGCCCCGCCGAGCATGCTGGGCAGCGCGGCCATTCAGTCACGTGGTGGGCGCTGATCTGTGCCTACGTTGACCACCGGTGGGACGATGTGGCACCGAACTCACGCCGCTCAATCGCTGACGCCCTCGCCACCGCGACACTGTCGCTGCTGACAGGCGGGACCGGCCGGCCGGCCAAGTCCGACATTCGCCAGGCCGTGTCCAAGTGGGCTGCTCACAAGCCAAGGCGCGCTTCGGGGGACGTGCCTGATGACCTCGCCCACGCGGTCGCATGGCTGGAAAAGAACACGGTTTCCGTGGCGTCTCTCGCCGATGAGGCTGTAGTCCTGGAGACGCTGAAAGGCATTTCCAGGACCATGAATGGAAAGACCGCCGCAGGGACCACGATCGCCCGTAAACGCGCCGTGTTCTACAACGTCCTCGACTACGCGGTGAGCCCGGCCAAACTCCTGGCAAGCAACCCACTAGTCAGCGTGAAATGGAAGACGCCCAAGGTTGCCGAGGAAGTCTCTCCCCGTCGCGTGGTCAACCCACAGCAAGCCGAGGCGCTGCTTGCCGAGGTTGAAAAGACGATGGCGCAACTGACGGCATTCTTCGCTGTCATGTACTACTCCGCTCTACGCCCAGCGGAGGCCGCAGAGCTCACGGCCGACGAGATCGACCTGCCTGACGTCGAAAGTGACGACCAGTGGGGGTGGTTCTGCCTCGGCGACTCGGCACCGGCCGTGGGAGCCGACTGGACAGAGAACGGAAAACGTCGGGAGTCGCGAGAGCTCAAACACCGCGCGCGTACGGCGGTCCGGCCCGTGCCGATCCCCCCGCCCTTGGTGGCCATCCTTCGCGCCCACCTCACCGCGTATGGCGTAAGCCCAGACGGTCACCTATTCGTAGGAGAGCGGGGCGGCCCGCTCTCGGAAAGCGTCTATGGCCGCGTCTGGCAGAAAGCTCGTAAGGGAGCGCTGAGCACGGCCGAGGCCGCCTCACCGCTCGCGGCCCGCCCGTACGACCTACGGCACGCCTGCGTGTCAACGTGGCTCAATGCCGGGGTTCCGGCTCCTCAGGTCGCCGAGTGGGCAGGGCACAGCGTGAATGTGCTTCTACGGGTCTACGCGAAGTGCATCGTGGGCCAGGACGACTTCGCCCGAAAGCTGATCAGCGAGGCACTCAAGCCTCCCCAGGAGGCCGGCTGATCGCCGACGCACATGCGACGCGAGAGCCCGTAGAGCGCCGTTGACGACCGTGGACAACCGGACACAGAGCGGGAGGCCCGTCACCGCGTTTCCGCTGGTGACGGGCCTCTTCCCGCTGGTGTGGCAGGTGCAAGGTTCGAACTTGCGTAGGCTGAGCCGACGGTTTTACAGACCGCTCCCTTTGGCCACTCGGGCAACCTGCCGTGCCATCCGCTCTCGCGGCGACAGAAAGAAGGATAGCGGACTTCGGAGGTGTACGTGACACCGGTTTGTCCCGCGCCGGATCTTGGCCTGGCGCACCGCCGAAACCCGGTCGGCCGGGCGACCCGGGGACGGGGGCCGGGGTCGGATCCTGCACGGCGGGCAGATGCTGGCTAGGCTCATCCGCTGGGCCCGTGTTCACCGGGCACGGAGGCAGATGTCCCAGATGACACCCAGCAGCTGAGAGGATGTGCGCTTTGGCCGATTCATCTTTCGACATCGTCAGCAAGATCGACCGGCAGGAGGTCGACAACGCGCTGAACCAGACGGTCAAGGAGATCGGGCACCGCTTCGACTTCAAGGGGACCGGGGCGGCCATCAGCTGGTCCGGGCAGAACAACATCGAGATCAAGGCGAACAGCGAGGAGCGGGCGAACGCCGCGCTCGACGTGTTCAAGGAGAAGGTGGTCAAGCGCGGCCTGTCTCTCAAGATTCTCGATGCGGGCGAGCCGAAGCTGTCCGGCAAGGAGTACCGGATGCTGGTCAGCCTCAAGGAGGGCATCGACCAGGAGCAGGCGAAGAAGATCTCCAAGCTGATCCGCGACGAGGGGCCCAAGGGCGTCAAGGCGCAGATCCAGGGTGAGGAGCTTCGGGTCAGCTCGAAGAAGAAGGACGATCTTCAGGACGTCATCACCCTGCTCAAGGGTAAGGACCTGGACATCGCCCTTCAGTTCGTGAACTACCGCTAGCGAGGGTGGCAGAACGCGCTGCCCGGTGGGGAGGCGCGTTCCGCCCAGCGAGGTCTTTCCGCCAGCGAGGTCTTCCCGCCCAGCGCCCTGGCGGCCCCTTCCCGCCTACTGGCCTGTCGATGCCGTCCCCGCCTCACATCATGGCCGCCGCATCATGGCCGCCGCCCGCCGTACCGCCTAGGCAGGTTGCTTGGGGGCTGCTCGCATGCCGATGTACGCGCACTCGGTGCCGTCCGGGAGGGTCGCGAAGATCACCGGCATCCAGTCGTCGCTGAACGACGCGCCGGCCGCCTCGGCGGCGAAGACCGTGTCCGTCACGGGGACCAGGTCCGCCTCCAGCGGCGGGGAGAAGTTCTTCATCCCACCGACGAACTCATACACAAGGTGCCCATCCGCATCAACGGTGATATCCACCCCCTCACGCCGATATTTCCCAGCAAACCGCGAAAAATCCACCGCGACCGGCTCCACCGGCGGCCCGAACGGCTCCGGCATCCGCACCCCCGCCAACTCCCCCAGCAGCTCCGCGAACAGATCCGCGTAGAGCCGCCGCGCACCCCCGCCGTTCGTCAGCAGCGCCACGGCCACCCCGGCCCCCGGAACCGCCCGAAGGTACGCGTACTGCCCGATGGACGCCCCGTCGTGGCCGAACCCCGGCACGCCGGACCAGTCGTACAGCGTCCACCCGAGCCCCCACGCGTCGGCGCTGACGGTCCACTTGTCCGGCACCTCGACCTCGCGCCGCTGCATGGCCGCGACCGTCGCGGGCGCCAGCACGCCGGCGCCGCCCGCGACGTGCATGCCGGCCAGCCTGACGACGTCGCCCGCGGTGGCGATGACCCTGCCGTACGGGCCCGCTGACCTGGGCATGAGGTCCCAGGCGGGGGCGGGCTCCGGGTCGGCGCCGAGGTGGCCCATGGCGGCGCGGAACCGCAGCGCCTCCTCGGGCAGCGTCATCGTCCTCGTGAGCCCGAGCGGGGTGAGGAGCCGGTCCTTCAGCGCGTCGTCCCAGGTCTGGCCGGTGAGCACCTCGACGATGCGGCCGAGCACGTTGTAGCCGACGCTGCTGTACGAGACCGCGATCCCGGGCGGGCAGTCGAGCGCGACGCCCCGGGCGGCTCGGACGTAGCGGGCCAGGCAGTCGTCACCCCGGCCGCCGTCGTAGGTGAAGTCGCAGGTCAGGCCGGAAGTGTGACTCAGCAGCCGCCGAGGGGTGATCAGCGGGGTGGCCGCCGGGTCGGCGGTGGCGAAGTCGGGCAGGACGTCCAGTACGGGCGCGTCGAGGTCGAGCGTGCCGGATTCGGCCAGTTGCATGATGAGCGTGGCGGTGTAGACCTTGGCGATCGAGCCGAGCTGGAACACCGAGTCGGTGGTCGCCTCCACGCCGGTGCCCAGGTGGAGCAGGCCGCTGGCCAGTTCGTGCACCTGGCCGCCGGTGAGCACGGCCAGGGTCGCGCCGGGCACGCGGTGGGCGGCACGCAACTCGTCGAGGCGAGCCTGCCAGCGCGCGTGGTCGAACTGCTGGGCGTTGTCGAAATGCTGGGTGCGGTCGAAACGCTGCGCAATCATGAAATATCCCCCCAAGGGCGTCAGTGAGTGGCGGTCAGTTCTTCCGTGGAACCAGCGGCTGCCGCCGCCGCGCCCCGGCGGTCCCGTAGCAGGGCGAAGGCCAGGACGGCGGCCGCCAGCGCGCCACAGGCTCCCGCGACGAAGCTCAGCGACATGGCCCCGGTGAACGCCTCGCGGGCGGTGTCCACCAGCCCGCCGTCGCCGGTGCGGGCGGCCACGGCGAGCGCGTCGCCGATCGACCGGCGCGCCTGCTCCGGCGCCGATTCGGGCATGGTCGCGGTGAACGTCCCGGCCAGGACGCTGCCCAGCGCCGCCACGCCGAGCGCCGCACCCGCCTGCTGGACGGTGTCGTTGAGCGCCGAGCCGACCCCGGCGTGCTCCGGCGGGACGGCTCCCATGAGCGCCGCGATGGCCGCAGGCTGGGCCAGGCCGCCGCCGATCCCGAACAGCACCAGCGCGACCGCCACCATCCCGAACCCGTCGTCGGCCGACAACGTCGCCAGCACCGCGAACCCGGCGACCAGCACGAGCAGTCCGGCCACGGTCAGCGGCCGGTTGCCCAGCCGCTGGCCCAGGGTGGCCGCGACGGCGTTGACGAGAATCACGGCGAGCGCCATCGGCGCCATGGCGAGCCCGGCCTGGGTGGGCGTGAAGCCGAGCACGAACTGCAGGTACTGGGCCATGGCCAGCAGCAGCCCGCCGTTGCCGGTCTGGACGAGCACGAGCGAGAGGCTGCCGCCGCTGAAGTTGCGGTCGCGGAACAGGTGCAGCGGCACCATCGGGTACGGGGTCCGCAGCTCCCAGATCACGAACGCGGCCAGGCCCAGCACGGCCGCGGCCAGCCCGGCCAGGGTGCCGGGGTCGCCGAGGCCGCGGTGCGGCAGCTCGATGATGAACCAGACGAGCGCGGTCAGCCCGGTCACGGACAGGATCGCGCCGATCGGGTCGGGCTTGCGCCACGGCCCCTTGGACTCCGGCATCCAGGCCAGGGCGGCGGCGATGGCGATGACCACGACGGGGACGTTGATGAGGAACACCGATCCCCACCAGAACTCGGCGATCAGCGCGCCGCCCACGACCGGGCCGCCGACCAGGCCGACCATCAGCACGGAGCTCCAGATCGACATGGCCCTGCGCCGTTCGCCGTCGTCGAAGACGGTGATGAGGATCGACAGCGTGCTCGGCATGACGAGGGCTCCACCGATGCCCATCAGCACGCGTCCGGCGATGAGCTGTCCGGGGCTGGCGGCGTACGTGGCCAGCAGGGACGCCACGCCGAAGAGCACCAGGCCGATGATCATGATGCGGCGCCTGCCGTAGCGGTCGGAGAGGCTGCCGGCGGTGAGCAGGAGCCCGGCGAAGACCAGGATGTAGCCGTCGATGATCCACTGAATGTCCTGGGCGCCGGCGCCCAGGTCCTCGGTCAGCGGCGGGATCGCCACGGTGAGCACGCCGTTGTCGACGACCAGGACGAGCGTGCTCAGGCAGAGCACCAGCAGGATCAGCCAACGCCGTGGATGACGCTCCATCAGGAGCACCCCCTTCTGATTGAACGGTGTGCAGTTAGCATTGCACAGTGTTCAGTTCTTGCACAACATCCAATGACTCGCACAGTGTGCAAACGCTCGCTAAGCTGGGCGGGAGAAGAGGAGGACGCCTTGTCCGAACAGCAGCCGTACCCCTCGGTGTGGACCCGGCCGCGCCGCGCGCGACGCGAGCAGCCATCACTGAGCAGGGAGCAGATCGTGGCCGAGGCGCTGCGGCTGCTGGACTCCGAGGGCATCAGCGCTCTCAGCATGCGGCGGCTCGGGGGGCAGCTCGGCTCCGTCGCCACCGCGATCTACTGGCACGTGGCCAACAAGGACGAGCTGATCGAGCTGGTCGTCGACGAGGTGTTCGGCGAGATCGAGGTGCCCGTCGCCGACGATCCGGCCGGCTGGCGGGAGGCCGCCGCCACGCTCGCGCGCGGCTGGCGCGACATGATCCTGCGGCACCCGTGGACCGTGCACGTGCTGGACGAGGTGGTCTCGTCCTTCCACGGGCCCAACAGCCTGCGACTGTCCGATGAAATGCTCGGACTGTTCGAGAAGGCGGGGTTCGACCTGTTCGAAGCCGATCGCGCTGGGAAGACCCTCATCTCGTACGTGCTGGGCATCGCGATGAGTGAGGCGGCGGCCCTGTCCAGGATGGCGCGCGACAACCGGAGCGAGCACGAGTGGATCAAGGCGCTGTGGCCCTCCGCCGACGAAGCCGCGCGCGACCACCCACGGCTCCTCGCCCTCTACACCGCCTACCGCGACGCCGATCCGGCCAAGAACCGCGAAGACAGCTTCACGTACGGGCTCGACCGGGTTCTCGACGGCATCGAGGCGCGGCTGCCGCGGTCGTAAGCTTGGCGGACGTGACGATGATCCCGTTGCGCCGCTTCACGGCGCGCGTCCTGCCTCTCGACGATCAGGGCAGGGTGCTCCTGCTCCACGGGTTCGATCCGGCGCGGCCGGACGAGCTGTTCTGGTTCACCATCGGCGGGGCCGTCGAGGAGGGGGAGACGCTGCCGGAGGCGGCCTCGCGCGAGCTGTTCGAGGAGGCGGGGCTGCGGGTGCCGGCCGACCGGTTCACCGGGCCCTACCGGACCGAGACCCGCGAGTTCACGTTCGGCCGCTACGCGATCACCCAGGACGAGACGCTCTACGCGGTCCGCGTCGAGGCGGTCGAGGTGTCGTTCGAGCACATGGAGCCGATCGAGAAGGACACCACGGTCGGCCACCACTGGTGGAGCGCCGGCGAGCTCGACGCGACGCGGGAGACGTTCTACCCGGAGGACCTGGCCGCGCTGCTGCGCAAGATCACGACGGCCGGAGCACCCGCGTAGCGCCCGCGATCAGCGCCGTCGCCAGGATCCAGCCCGAGATGATCAGCCCGTACGCGAGCCCCTGCGTCCACCCCGCCGGGTCGAACTGGTCCCGCTGCCCGAACGTCGACAACGGCAACAGCAGGTCGAAGGTGTAGGCGAACGAGTCGAACACCGGGCTCTCGCCGGGCTTGACGGCACGCGGCGGGTTCAGCCCGAACACCACCGTGCCCAGCACGAGCAGCGCCCCGAACCACACCGCCGCCAGCCAGGGCCGGTAGCCGTAGCCGACCGTGGCGTCGAGCAGCCGTCCCCAGAACCGGGTACGCGGCCCGCTGATCCCCCGCAGCCCGCGCATCTTGGCGAGCTGGGTGCGGCGGGCCAGCGCGTCGTTGCCGCCGCGCATGTACCAGTCGGCCAGTTGCTCGTACGGTTGCGTCCGGAAGCCCTCCGGATCGCGGCTCACCCACTCGATCCGGCGCGCGAAGCCGTGGCCGCGCAGGCGGTCGTACGTGAGCCCGTTCAGCCGGAGCTTGTCCGGCCAGGTGGCGACGTCGTCGTGCAGGGTGCCCACGGTGGAGTGGGCCAGCGTCACCACGCCGTCGATCCGCTCGGCCGGCTTGATGAGGAACTCGCGCGCCTCGATGTGGCTGGCGTGCAGCGCGTACGTGGTGTCGGGGCTGCGGACGACGCCGCGGAGCGAGAACCGGCCGTTGATCCGCGAGCCCCGCAGCCGCAGGCAGCCCAGGGCCAGGAAGTCGCCGGTACAGCTCATCGAGTCCTCGACGACCAGGCCGTCGGCGACGAGCGCCTCTTCGCCCGGATTACGGAGCTTGGCGTGGTCCAGTTGGAAGCCGCCGTTGAGCCGCGCGCCGACCAGGCGTACGGCGCCGGAGAAGTCGGCGTTGCGCATGTGCGTCACCGAATCCACCACCATGGCGTCGGCGTAGAACGCCGGATCCCCCTCGGCGGCGACGACCTTCGTCCCGGCCAGCCACAGCCCGGTCTCGAACTGCGCGCGAGCCACCCGGACCGTGCCCTGGACGTACGAGCCCGACAGGCTCAGATGGCCGGCCACCCGCATGCCGCCGCCGCTGAAGCCGGGTAAGCGGCAGTCGGTCAGGCGGATGGTCCGCGTCGTCGTGCCGCCCATGAGGACGGGATCGTCCAGGTAGCAGCCGTGCAACACCAGCTCGTGGTCGACCGTGCCGCCGACGATCTCCAGCGGGCCGGTGATCCGCGCGCCCGTCAGCCGCACCGCCGGGACCGTCCCTGTGCCCGTCTCGCGGGCGCCCAGCAGCAGCTTCGCGATCACCTCGGCGCGTACCGTGCGCTCGGGACCCCAGGTGTGGCCGTCCAGAGGCGCGTTGGCTCCGGCTGAACAGTCAGGGCCCGGCTCGAAAGGGGCGAACGTCACCATGCGGCCGGTCGGGAAGGCGTCCCAGAGCTTCCGTTCGGCCTCGGTCAGCCGCGAAGATCGTCGCATGGTCCCGATTCTCGCGTCAGCGGCGGTAGCCCGCCATGCGCTCCAGCCGGGCCACGCGCTCGGAGGTGGGCGGGTGGGTCGAGAACAGGCGGCCCAGGCCGGCGCCGCTGAACGGGTTCGCGATCATCAGGTGGGAGGCCGAGGTCAGGCGGCTGTTCTCGGGCAGCGGCAGCCTGCGCGCGCCCATCTCGATCTTGCGCAGCGCGGACGCGAGCGCGAGCGGGTCACCCGTGAGCCGCGCCCCCGCCTCGTCGGCCTGGAACTCGCGGCTGCGGGAGATCGCCATCTGGATCATCCCGGCGGCCACCGGGCCGAGCAGCATCATGAGCAGCGCCCCGACGAACCCCGGGCCCTCGTCGTCATCCGACCCGCCGAAGAACACCGCCACATAGCTCACCCAGGTGATCATCGTGGCCAGGGCGCCGGCGACGGACGAGATCAGGATGTCGCGGTTGTACACATGGGACAGCTCATGCCCGATAACGCCCCGCAGCTCGGCTTCGTCGAGCAGCTGGGTCAGGCCGTACGTCACGCACACGGCGGCCCGGCGCGGGCTGCGGCCGGTGGCGAACGCGTTCGGCTGCACGGTCGGCGACACGTACAGGCGGGGCATCGGCTGGCGGGCCTCGGTGGAGAGCTCTCGGACGATCCGGTAGAGGGTGGGCTGCTCGACCTCGCTGACCGGCCGGGCGCGCATCGCCGACAGGGCGATCCGGTCCGAGAAGAAGTAGGCGAAACCGTTGGTCACCAGGGCGAGCACGAACGCGATCTGCAGACCGGTGCCGCCGCCCAGCCACGCGCCCGCGGCGAGGATCAGCGCAGACAGGCCGCCGAGCAGGATCGCGGTGCGCAGACCGTTGTGGTGCAAGGTTCCCCCCTTCGTGGTCCGGGTTCACCTGGTACAACGACGATGCCCTGCTCCAGCGTTCCCCGCCGCCCCCACCGGTCACGCACGAGACGAAACCCTGCGTAAGGGCGGCCCCTCGGGCGAGCGTGAGACGAATCGGCGGCTTCAGGTCACCGTCGTCAGGTCGAGCACCAGTTGCGGCGCGGCCGAGAACAGGACCGCCACCGCCACCGCCACGCCGATCGCCACCCACACCGCCGGAGCCGACCGGGGCGCGACCACCGCCTGAGCCGCCCCCTCCCGAACGGCTCCCCCTATCGCAGTCACAGGGACGAACAGCCGTGCCGTCCAGGCGACGTAGTAGTACAGCCCGATCACCGTGTTGACGGCCATCACCACCGCCAGCCACCCGGCCCCGCCGTCGACGATCTCGCGGAACACCACGATCTTGGCGAACAGCCCCGCCAGCCCCGGCGGCAACCCCGCCAGGCACAGCAGGCAGAACGCCAGCGCCAACGCCGCCACCGGGCTGCGGAACGCCAGCCCCCGGTAGTCGTCGAGCTCGTTGCGCCGGGCCACCCGGGAGACGAGCATGACCACGGCGAACGCCCCCAGGTTCATGGCGGCGTACATGACCAGGTACGCCACCGAGGCCCCGGCCCCGGTCCCGGCGGGCGCCACCGCGAGCGGGGCCAGGATGTAGCCCGACTGGGCGACCGACGACCAGGCCAGCAGGCGTACGGCGGAGCGCTGGCGCATGGCCAGCAGGTTGCCCGCCGTCATGGTGAGCGCCGAGAGGATCGCCACGATCGGCACCCAGGCGCCCGCCTGGCCGGGCAGGGCGGTGACCAGGACGAGGATGAGCCCGGCGAACCCGGCGGCCTTCGAGATCACCGACAGCAGCGCGGCCACCGGGATCGGCGCGCCCTGGTAGACGTCCGCCGCCCAGGCGTGGAACGGCACCGCCGCGATCTTGAACGCGAACCCCGCCACGACCAGGACCACCCCGACGGTGACCACTCCCGGCAGGCCGTGCTCGGCCCCCAGCACGGACGCCCCCAGGACGGACGCCCCCGCGCCGGGCCGGCCTGGCGCCGCCGCTTCACCGCCGAGCACCGCGCCGAGCCGGTCCAGGAAGACGCTCCCCCCGATCCCGTACAGCAGCGACACCCCGAACAGCATGACGGCGGTCGACACCACGGACACCAGGAAGAGCTTGACCGCGGCCTCCGAGGAGCGGCCGTCGTAGCGTTTCAGCGCCGTGAGGGCGAAGACCGGGAGCGAGACCAGTTCGAGCGCCACGACGAGCATGATCAGGTCACGCGAGGCGGGCAGTATGACCGCGCCCACGAGGGTGCAGAGCAGGAGGAAGTGCCACTCCCCCACCGGGATGTCGCCCCTGGCCAGCTCGGTCATCGACATCAGCACGACCACCACGGCCGCCACCAGCACCAGCCCGGCGAGGATCAGCGTGAACCGGTCGACCACGTACGAGCAGCCCCCGCCCGGGGCGTTCAGGCCGGGCGGGACGCAGAACGTCGACAGCGCCGAGCCGCCCCTGACCGCCTGCGCCACCACGAACCCCAGCGCGACCAGCACCCCCGCCAGCGTGACCAGCCCCAACGCCGGCCTGACCCGCGGCCGGGCGGGCAGGAAGGCGTCGAGCACCAGCACCAGCCCGGCGAAGAGGGCCAGCGTGAGGGGCGGCGCGATGGCGAAGTAGTCGATCTCCTGGATCATGACAAGGCCCCCAGCAGGTTCTGCACGGCGGGCGTGGTGAGCGAGAGCAGCAGCTTGGGCCAGAGCCCGAACAGCAAGGTCAGCACGATCAACGGCACCCACGCGACCAGCTCGTACCGCTGCACGTCGAGCATCCCCGCGGCGGGCGAGCCGTCGTCACGTCCAGGTGACCGGGCCTGCTCCGGCTGCGCTTCCAGCGGTTGTACGGGGCGTTCGTCCGGCGTCTCCCACCCGGCCGCGTCCCCGGTCACCTCGGCAGTCGCCGAAACCGCGGCGGCCCGCTCGTCAAGCCCCGCACCGGCACCCGCGCCCGATACCACCGCGCCGGCCCCCGCGCCCGTCGCCCCCGCGTCGCTGCCTGCGCCCGATACCACCGCGTCGCTGCCCGCGCCCGTCGCCACCGGGGCGGGGCCTGGATCTGCGGGGACGGCAGGGACTGTGGGCACAGCGTGGACACCGGGAACGGCAGGGGCGGCGGGGACTGAGGGGACGCCGTGGGTGACGCGGGACAGCATCACCAGGAAGTACGCCGCCGTCAGCACCGCCCCCAGCCCACCGATGACCATGAACGTGAGGAACAGCCCCCGAGGCAGCCCCCCGCCCGGCTGGAAGGCGCCCAGGAGCGCCAGCATTTCTCCCCAGAACCCCGCCAGCCCCGGCAGCCCGAGCGACGCGATCGCGGCGAACGTGAGAACGGCCCCGAGGTGCGGCAGCGTCGCCAGCATGCCGCCACCGAGCGACGGCATGTCGCCCGTGTGATAGCGGTCCTTGATCCCCCCGGCCACGAAGAACAGCAGCCCGGTGATCAGCCCGTGCGCCACGTTGGCGAACAGCGCGCCGTTGATCCCCACCGTGGTCAGCGTCGCGAACCCCAGCAGCACGAACCCCATGTGCCCGACCGACGAATAGGCGATCATGCGTTTGAGGTCGCGCTGGGCGAGGCAGGCAAGCGCCCCGTAGACGATGCCGACCACCGCCAGCGCCCCCAGCCAGGGCGCCACAGCCACCGCGCCCTCGGGCAGGATCGGGATCGCGATCCTGGCGAACCCGTAGGTGCCCATCTTCAGCAGCACCCCCGCCAGCAGCACCGAGCCGACCGTGGGCGCCTCGGTGTGCGCGTCGGGCAGCCAGGTGTGCAGCGGCCACATGGGCGTCTTGACCGCCAGCCCGATCCCGATCGCGGCGAACGCCAGCACCTGCACCGCCCTCGGCATGCCCGCGCCGTGCGCGTCGCCGAGCGCCACGATGTCGAGCGTGCCGGTCTGCGCCCAGACGAGCAGCAGCCCGAGCAGCATGACGACCGAGCCGAGCAGCGTGTAGAGGATGAACTTGACCGCCGCGCGCCGCCGCCCTTCGCCGCCCCAGACGGCGATCAGGAAGTACATGGGCACGAGCACGATCTCGAAGAACACGAAGAACAGGAGCAGGTCGAGCGCCAGGAAGGTGCCGATCATGCCGACTTCGAGCACGAGCAGCGTGAACACCAGCGCCCTCGGCCGCGCCCCTCCCGGCCGCGCGCTCAGGAGCTGCCCTGGCCGCCTGCCGCCGCCCCAGCCCAGGTAGGCGAAGCAGAGGAACGTCAGCAGCGCCGTCAGCACCACCAACGGCAGCGAGATCCCGTCGACGCCCAGGTGGAACCGCAGTCCGAGCCCCGGGATCCACGGCTGGTCCACCGCGAACTGGGGCCGCGCCGCCTGGCCCTGGTCGAACGCGGCCAGCATGACCACGGCCAGCACCAGCGTCACCCCGGACACGATCGGCCCGTAGATTCGCAGCACCGGCCGGAGCGCGTCCGGCGCCACCAGCAGCGCCACGGCCCCGGCCAGCGGCACCGCGATCAGCGCGACCGACACCCAGCCCATCATGCGACCACCGCCCCGCCGGGCGGGACGGCCAGGTCAGGAGTCATGTGAACACCACCGCCCCCACCGCGATCAGCAGGACACCGGCCAGCAGGCCGCTCACGTAGAGCTGCACGTTGCCGTTCTGGGCGAGCCTCAGCATCCCCGACAGCCCGTACGCCGACCGGCCCGAGCCGCGCACCGCGCCGTCGACGACCGTGTCGTCCGTCCTGACGACGAGCCTGGACAGCCACACGACAGGGCGTACGAAGATCGCGGCGTACAGGCTGTCGACGTAGAAGGCCCGCTCGCACGGCACCCGGAGCGGCCCGAGCAGGCGCGCCGGGTCGGCCACCGGGTCGGCGCGCCAGGCGGCGTACACCACCCCGGCGCCGAGCAGCGCGAGGGCGACGCTGGTGGCGGCCACCGGCACGTCGAGGTGCACCCCGCCGGCGAACCCGAGCAGCAGGGCCGGCACCGCGAGGATCACGACGGGCACGAGCATGGTGGGCGGCGCTTCGCGGGTGTCGATGACGCGGGCGGTGCCGGGTTCGGGCTCGGGGAGCGCGACGGTGCGCGTCGGGCCGAAGAAGGTACGCAGCCAGGCCCGGGTGGCGTAGGCGCCGGTGACGGCGACGGTCGCGAGCGCGCAGCCGTACAGGAGCAGCGCGGCGGCGTCGGTGAGGCCGCCCGCGAGCGCGCCCTCCATCGTGACCAGCAGCGCGTCCTTGCTGAAGAAGCCACTGGCCGGAGGCAGGCCCATGAGCGCGGCGAACCCGACCGTCGTCGCCGCGAACGTGACCGGCAGCTCGCGTCGCAGCCCGCCCATCCGCGTCATCAGGTTGGAGCCGACGTGGTGGATGACGACGCCCGCGCACAGGAACAGCAGCGCCTTGAACGCTCCGTGCGTGATCAGGTGGAAGATCGCGGCGGTGTCGGAGCCGGCCGCGAGCCCGCCGGCCATGTAGGCGAGCTGGCTGACGGTCGAGTAGGCGAGAACGCGTTTCAGGTCGTCCTGGGCGAACGCGGCCAGCGCCGCGCCGAGCATGCCGAGCGCGGCCAGCACCGCGAGCACGTCGAGCGTCGGGCGGGCGGCGGCGAAGGCCGGGAACAGCCTGGCCACGAGGAAGATGCCCGCGGCGACCATGGTGGCGGCGTGGATCAGCGCGCTGATCGGCGTCGGTCCCGCCATCGCGTCGGGCAGCCAGGTGTGCAGCGGCACCTGCGCGCTCTTGCCGGCGACGCCCGCGAGCAGCAGCATCGTCGCGGTGACCAGCGTCGCGGCGGACATCTCGGGCACCCGCGCGAGCACGTCGCCGATCCGGAAGCTTCCCGCGCCCATCCCGAGCACGAAGATCCCGAACAGGAACCCGACGTCACCCAGCCGCGTCACCAGGAACGCCTTGACCGCTGCGCGCGAATTGCCGCGATCTTCCCACCAGTGCCCGATGAGCAGGTACGAGCACAGGCCCATGACCTCCCACCCGACATAGAGGACAAGAAGGTCACCCGCGTAGACCACCAGCAGCATGGCGGCGGTGAACAGGCTGATGAACGCGCTGTAGGACGGGTAGCGGGGATCGTCGCGCAGGTAGCCGATCGAGTAGACCTGCACGGCCAGCGCCACGACCGTCACCAGCACCCCGAGCAGGCCGGACAGGGCGTCCGCCTGCAGGGTGAGCGAGATGGGCACGCCGCCGGTCTCGATGGTCCCGTACGTCTCACCCACGGCTGCCGACGTTCCCGTGCCCGTCAGGAAACCGAACCCGTGCCCCCACGCCACCCACGCGGCCAGCACCGCCGAGGCGGCTGTAGGCACGACCGCGATCCACCCGGCCCGCTGGTTGGCTCGCCGATCGGCCGGCGCCGATGAGCCCGCCGCGTCGTTGCCGCCCCGGCCGTCATGGCCATGCCCTGGGCTTGGCGCCCCGGCTGGGGATACGCGGCCGTGGGGCCATCGGGACAGCAGGAGGCCCGCGGCGGCGGCCAGGAAGGGCAGCAGCGCGGCCAGCAACGGGAAGGTCGTCACGGCGTATCCCCTCCTCGATCGACCCGACGCCCATCGCCCCGCACAGCCGAGCCGCCCTCGGGGCCGCCCGGAGCCGGTTGATCGTTCGTGCGCCGCGGGGTGCTGTCCGGACGTGGGGCATCCGCGCCGGTCAGGCCATCACCCGGCACCCCTGGACCGGCCGGCCCGCCCTCCCGGGGCGCCGCACCGGGTGAATCACCTGCCGGAAGGTCCGCGCCAGGCGGGCTGTCGGCACGGGCGCTTGCGCTGGTCAGGCCGCCGCTGTGGGCGGCCGAGCGGACGAGGCGGTCGTCGGCGGGGGCTTCTTCGTACGTCTCGGCGGGCGGGTCGGCAGGCTCCGCGAGGTCGCGCAGGTGGTCGATGTCGACGGTCCGCCGGTTGCGGTAGAGGGCGAGCACGATCGCCAGCCCGACCCCCACCTCGGCGGCGGCGATCACGATGACGAACAGCGTCAGCACCTGCCCGCTGTGCAGCAGATCGCCGAGCCACACGTCGAACGCGACCAGGTTCAGGTTGACGGCGTTGAGCATCAGCTCGACCGACATCAGCACCAGGATCGTGTTGCGCCGGGCCAGCACACCGTAGACGCCGATGGAGAACAGCAGCGCCGCCACGACAGCGGGGTAGACGATGTGCATCAAAGCCCCCCGTCCATGCGGTGCGGCCCGTCGGCTGCCTCTCCTCCGGGCGGAGCCGCGGAGGCGTCGGGGCGTCTCAAGGTGCCGGGCTCGGAGGGGTCCGAAGGGGCGGACGGGTCATCCGTACGGGATCCGCCGGAGTTGCCGGAGATGTCGGTGCGGGACAGGACGATGGCGCCGATGAGAGCCGCCAGCAACAGCACGGAAAGCGCCTCGAACGGCAGCACCCACGTGCTGAAGATGCTCCCGCCCAGCTCACTGGCCGCGCCCGCGCCGGGGGTGAGCGGCGAGTAGGCCATCCGGAACCCGTCGATCACCACCGTGACCAGGACCGCCGCCGTCGCCACGGCCACCACGGCCGCCGTGACCTTGTTGCGGCTGTCGAGGTCGGTCGAGGGGCCGATCGGCGCACGGGTCAGCATGATGCCGAACAGCAACAGCACCACCACGGCGCCCACATAGATGAGCACCTGCACCCAGGCCACGAACTCGGCCGTGAGAACGAGGTAGCAGCCCGCCAGGGCGCCGAAGGTCAGCACCAGCCAGAGGGCGGCATGGACGAGTTGCCGCGTCGTGACGACGAGCAGCGCCGATCCGACTGCCACAGCGCCCAGGAGCAAGAAGATGATCTCCTGCCCGGTGGGCGACAGGTAGGAGGGCACCGCTTCGGTCACTACTCCTCCTCGGTCTCCCTCGACTGGTCAGGGTCGAGCCGCCCAGGTGGACGGATGGAGCGTGGATCGGCCATCCTGCGCCTGCGTGGGCTCGCGCCAGAAGTTTGCCCCGGTGGACCGGACGCCGGGCCCGATTCCTCCGCGCCTGTGGAAAACTCTCCCTCGGCGGGCGCGCCTGTGGATGACGCCTCGCCGGTCGCCGCCTCACCTGTGGATGAATCGCCGCCGCCGGACGCATCGCCGGTGGCGTCCCTGTCCGAGGACGAGCCCGTGCCGGCTCCCGGCGTGGCGGGCGCTTCCCCTTCCGCAGACCCGGCCGCAGGGGCTTCCCCTTCCGCCGAACCGGGCGCTGTTTCCTCTCCCGTCGGCGCAGGTGCGGAAGTCTCGCCTGTCGCAGGAGGGCGGGCGGGGGGCTCGCCTGGCGCAGGGCGGCGGGCGGCGGTCTCGTCGGTCTCCGGACCGGGCTCGTCGGGCGTGGGGCTCTCGGGACGGGACGGCAGCGCGCCAGGGGGGCGGATGCCGCGTACGTTCGCCATGGAACGGCGCGAACGGCCACGGGCGGGCTGGTCCTGGCCGGGCGGGGTGCCGGCCCCAACCTCGTCCTCGCCTGGAGTGGGCTGTTCGGGCGCTTCCTGCGAGGCCGCGCCGGTGGTGTCCTGGCGGGGTGCGCCCGCCTCGGAGCGTAGGCCGTCACCGGCGTCTCGCGCGGGTGCGGCATCGCCGGTGACCTGGGAGGACTCCGCGTCGCCGGGCTGGGGACGGCCGCTCGGACCGGCGGCTTCTCCCGACGCATCGCCGCGCCCGGCAGGGCGTCCGGGGCCTGCGTCCGGCGCCCCGGGCGTGCCACGTCGAGCGGCGCCCGGGGTTCGGGCCGTTCCCGATGGGCCGTCCGAGGCTTCGGGCGCTGCCGGGGAGGCGCCCGGGGTTCCGGTCGCGCCTGACTTGTCCGCGGTTCCGGCCGTTCCCGGGCGGGTGGCCTCGGCGCCGCCCGTACGAGCGCGGGGGGCGGCGGGTTCGCGTACGGGGCGGCGGGGGGCGGCCGTGAGCTCCTTGGGGGGCTCGGCGCCTGGATCGTGGGCGGGAGGCGGCGGGACGGTTTCGACCCAGGTGGCGAGCCTGTCCTTCTCGTGAAGAAGGTTGCGGATGTCCCCCTCGGCGTACTCGAACTCCGGCGACCAGAACAGGGCGTCGAACGGGCACACCTCGATGCAGATGCCGCAATACATGCACAGGGCGAAATCGATGGCGAACCGGTCGAGAACGTTGCGCTGGCGGGCACGGCCGCCTTCAGGGGCCGGGATGGTCTCCTTGTGGGAGTCGATGTAAATGCACCAGTCGGGGCACTCCCTCGCACACAGCATGCAGGAGGTGCAATTCTCCTCAACGAGGGCGATAACTCCTCGGCTGCGCGGCGGCAGGGCGGGCTTGACCTCGGGATACTGCTGAGTGACGGATTTGCGCAGCATGTGGCGAAGGGTGATGGTCAACCCCTTTGCCAGCCCTACGCCGGGAATCCGCGCCATGGTTCAACATCATGGCGCACTTGGCCGCGCACGTGAATGAGCAAGCGCGTTGTCCCCAGGTTTTCCACAGCTATCCACAGGCTGGCGGACAGTTATCCACAGGAAGGCGTCACGCCGGATTTGTGCAAGTAGGGAGCGATAGTCTCTCGCCATGTCGTACGGCCATCCGATCCGTCCCAGCGCAGGCGCCTGGACCGCTTCCGTGGTGTGGGCCGTTCTGTCGCTGATCTCGTGTGGTCTGGCGACTCCGTTCACGATCGGGTTCGCGGCGTTCTGGCTGCGGAGCGTGTGGCAGTTCGTCGCCGCGTGCGCCTACGGCGTCTGCATCGGCGCGTTCGTGGTGTCGCTGATGACGTACGACCAGGTCGAGGACATGCCCGAGCCGCTGGGCACGATCATCTCGCTGATGTTCGTGGGCGCGTGGGTGAGCGGGGTGATCCATTCGGGCATCCTCGTGCCCGCGATGGCCAAGGCCCGCCACTACCGGCCCGTCCAGCCCCACCCTCCGTCCTACGCGCAGCGCGGCCCCGCCCACCACCCGCACGGGCCCACCCTCCAGCAGCACGGCCCTGCTCACCGGCAGCACGGGCTGTCCATCCACCAGCGCACCACCTCGCCCTCCTACCAGCACCGCCCCGGCGAGCCCGAGTGGATCGGGCACTATCGGGTGGTGCGTTCGCTCGGGCGCGGCGGACAGGGCGCCGTCTACCTGGCGACCGCGCCCAACGGGGTACGGGTGGCCGTCAAGGTGCTGCACGACCTGGTCGACGAGACGGCCAGGACCCGGTTCGCCAGGGAGGTGGACTCGGCCCGCCGGGTGGCGACGTTCTCCACGGCCCGGGTGCTGGATGTGAGCATTTCGGGGCAGTTCGCGTACATCGTGAGTGAGTACGTGGACGGCCCGTCCCTGGAGCAGCTCGTACGCAACCACGGCCCCAGGGATGAGGACAGCCTGACGCGGCTGGCGTTGTCCACAGCCGGTGCGCTGGCGGCTATCCACAAGGCGGGGGTCGTCCATCGTGACTTCAAGCCGAGCAACGTGCTGATCGGCAACGACGGGCCGCGGGTGATCGACTTCGGCATCGCGCGGGCGCTCGACCAGGTGACGATGACGTCCGGGAAGATGGTCGGCACGCCGCCGTACATGTCGCCCGAGCAGCTGTCCGGTGAGCAGGTGGGGCCCGCGTCGGACGTGTTCAGCTGGGGCGTGACGATGATGTTCGCGGCGACGGGGCGACCGGCGTTCGGGGAGGACAGCGTGCCGGCGGTCTTCAACCGGGTGCTCACGCATCATCCGGACTTGTCGCCGTTACCGCCGTCCATTCGCGGGGTCGTGGGCTCCTGCCTGGCCAAACGCCCCGACGACCGGCCCAGCGCCTCGGACGTGATGCTGGCCATCGTGCACTGACCCAACCAGGAGGTCAGGGCTGTGGGGCTCGGTGCCGTGGGGCAGGGGCTCGGGGCTGGGGCTCGGGGCGGTGGCTGGGGGCTGGGGCTCGGGGCGGTGGCTGGGGCTGAGGCTGGGGCCCGGGCGCGGGCGCGGGCTGAGCGCCGGGCTGAGACTGGGGACCGGGCTTGGGCTGGAGTTCAAGCTCGACGCCGCCTCGCCCGAGCATGCCGGGTGCGACCTGCCCGGCGGGCTGCACGTGATGCTCGACACGGAAGGGTTCCGTACGCCGTTCCTGCCGGGCTGGAGGGCTCCGGAGGGCGGGCCGCGTACGCTGCTGTGCTTCGAGTTCGATTCGCCCGCCGAGGTCGACGCCAAGTACGCCGAGCTGGTCGGGGCCGGTTACCAGGGGATCGCCGAGCCGTTCGACGCGTTCTGGGGGATGCGATACGCCACGGTGGCCGACCCGGACGGGGGCGGGGTCGACCTGTACGCCTCGCTTGCGGCGCAGGCCGACTGACCTCGTACCGACCGATGTTCGGTCAGGAGGGGGTCGGTCAGGAGGGGGTCGAGTGCCAGGGGGCCTGCGGGTCGGTGCGGCGGGCGTCGGCCTGGACGCTGACGGCGTACGTGGGGCGGTCGTTGCCGGGGACGGGGCCGAGGTAGTGGTGGCCGGTCAGGTGGCACCAGGCGGGCAGGTCGATCGGCGCGGCCGGGTCCGTGGCGATCAGGTGGACGACGGTGCCGGACGGCAGGTCCGTCACCAGGCGGCGCAGCTCGATCAGCAGTTGGACACAGCGGCGGTCACCGCCGTCCAGCACCACCGGTCCGGGCTGGGACTCACCGCCGCCGCTCACCCTGGAGTCGTCGCCGCCAGCCGGGGCGTCGTCGTTCATGGGGGTGTCGTTCATGCCGCTTTCGGTCATGGGGTCCCTTTTCGTACCGGCACCGATTCTGCCCTGCTGGGCTCCATCCTGCCGCCGCCCGTCAAGCCGTCGCCGCCCGGCCCACCGCCGTCCGTCCCCGCGTAGCGCTGGCGGGTGCTGGGCCATTGTGATCACGTACCCGGTCCCGGTGGCACCCACGTGGCTGGTGGGGGTGCGTCGCGGCGTGCGGATGCGGGGTGCGGGTGCGTCGGGGCGCGGGTGCTGGACTACGGGTGCGAGTGCGGGCGGTGCGGTGACCGGCGCGCGAGTGGTGGGGCGGGGCGTCAGGGGTGCCAGGTGTACGGGGTGGTGGTGGCCAGGTGGTGGAAGCCGAGGCGTTGCAGGATGGGGCGGCTGTCGTCGGAGGCGTCCACCTGGAGGTACTCGTAGCCGCGTTCGGCCGCGATGGCGGCGCGGTAGGCGATGAGCGACCGGTAGATGCCGCGCCCGCGCCAGGCTTCGACCGTGCCCCCGCCCCAGAGGCCGGCGAAGTGGGTGCCGGGGTTCAGTTCGAGGCGGGCGGCGCTGACCGGGGTGTCGCCGGCCATGGCGAGGACGGCGAAGACCCGGTCCGGCTCGTCGGCGAGCTGCGCGGTCAGGCTCGCCATGAGGCGCGCCGAGTCGGTGCCGAACGCCTGGTCGTGCACGGTGGCCATCAGAGCAACGTCGTCCGGGCGGGTCACGGGACGCAGGTGGATGCCGTCGGGGACGGTGGCATCCGGCAGGTCCGCGACGCGGGCGACCATGAGCGCCTCCGGCGGCTCGGCGGTCAGCCCGGCTGCCAGGAGCCGGTCCGCGAGGTCGGCCGGACGGTCGTAGTCGTAGAGCTTCCACTCGAACGGACGGCCCAGCTCGGCGAAGTACCGGAGCTGGGCCGCTATCGTGGCATCCGCGGTGGAGGTGTCCAAGTCTGACCAGATGATGCCGTTCCAGGCGTCTCCGGTCGTCCGGATCACGCCGCCGATCCGCTCCACGCGGCTGCCGGGGCCGTCCGGTTGCGCGCCCTGCCGGAGTTCGCGGTCGAACAGGGCGAGCGTTTCGTCACGATCCATCCGCTCACTTCAGCAGGAGGGCGGCGGCGGCGGCAACCTGATTTCCAGCGGCCACGGCGGCCTCGGCCTCGTCGAGGATCCGGCTCACGTGGGCGTCGTCGGCGGCGGCGTCCGGGACGGTGGCGTAGACGAGGTGTACGGACGCGTCCGGGATGCCGCAGAAGGCGGAGATGCCCTGGGCCAGCTGCTGGGTGAGCAGCTTGTCCCAGCCTGCCGAGGTGAAGTGCTCCTCGGAGTAGCCGGCCAGGCCGATCCAGGTCATCCGTTTGCCGGCCAGGCGGCCCGGGGGACGGACGCCGTACGCGAAGCCGTAGTTCCACACCCGGTCGATCCAGCCCTTGAGCATCGCCGGCAGGCTGAACCACCAGACGGGGAACACCACCACGATGGTGTCGGCCGCCTCGATCCGGCGCATGTGCGCCTCGGTGTCCGGGGTGTACGTCTTGCCGCGGTCGTTCCAGTCGGGCTCGTCCTCGACGGGCATGCGGGGGTCGAAGCCCTCCGCGTACAGGTCGAGCAGGTCGACCTCGTACCCGTCCCGTTCCAGGCGGGCCCGCGCCCGCCCGGCGGCGCGCGCGGTGAGCGAGGTGGCGCGCGGGTGCGCCACCACGAGCAGCGCACGCGGCGCACCGGCGGGCCGAGCCTCCGGCACCTCCGACGAGATCGGCGCAGCAGTCACGGAAGGAGTCGGCGCAGCTTCCGACGAGGTCGGCGCAGCTTCCGGAGGAGTCGGCACCGAAGAGGCCGGCGCGGTTGGGGCGGGCATCAGAGCTTCACCAGCATCTTTCCGGTGTTGGCGCCGCGCATCATCGCCAGGAACGCCTCCGGCGCCTCCGCCAGCCCCTCGACCACGGTCTCTTCGGTGTGGAGCGAGCCGTCGGCCAGCCAGCTGGCCGCCTTGCCGATCCACTCGGGGAACAGGTGCAGGTAGGAGCTGATGAGGATGCCGCGCAACGTCGCGTTCTTGGCCGCCAGGCTGAACAGGTTGTGCGGCCCGGGGACGGGCTCGGTGGCGTTGTAGGCGCTGATCGCGCCGACCATGGCGATCCGGCCGCCCTCGCGGAGCGCGTCGATGGCCGCCACCAGGTGGTCGCCGCCCACGTTGTCCACGTACACGTCGATGCCGTCAGGCGCGGCCTCGGCGAGCTGGGCGGCCACGGACCCGGCCCGGTAGTCGATCGCGGCGTCGTACCCGAAGGACGACACGAGCTTGGCCGTCTTCTCCGGCCCGCCCGCCGAGCCGATCACGCGGGAGGCGCCGAGCTTGCGGGCGAGCTGCCCGGCGACGGTGCCGACGGCCCCCGCAGCGGCGGAGACGAACACCACGTCGCCCTCCCGGACGGGGGCGATCTCGGTCAGGGCGGCGTACGCGGTCAGCCCGGTCGTGCCGAGCGCCCCCAGGTACGCCTGCGCCGGGGCGAGCGTCGTGTCGGCGACGGTCGCGGCGGCGGCGTCCATGATCGCGTACTCGCGCCAGCCGAGGAAGTGCACGACGGTCGCGCCGATCGGGACGTCCGCGGAGCGGGAGGCGACGACCTCGCCGACGGCCGCCCCGTCCATGGGCGCGCCGAGCTCGAACGGCGGGATGTACGACTCGGCGTCGTCCATCCGGCCACGCATGTACGGGTCGACGGACATCCAGGTGTTGCGCACCAGGATCTGCCCGTCGGCCAGGTCGGGCACCTCGGTACGGGCCAGCTCGAAGTCGGAGAGGACGGGCTCGCCGACGGGACGGGCGGCCAGGCGGATCTCACGGTTGACGAGGGACATGGTGATATCTCCAGTTCATGGGAAGGGTGTCGCGGGCGGCCCGCAGCGCGCGGGCCCACCAGAGGAGTCGGTCGAGCAGGTGTTCGGCGGCTGCGACGGGAGGCGGCCTGCCGTGGCGGAAGGCGAGCCCGCCGCTGACGGTGACCGCGTCGAGCGCGGCGAACACCGGGCGGAGCTGCTCCACAGCCGCAGTCCCACCGCCGTCGTCCCCGTACGAGACGAACGCGACGGGCTTGGCCCGCCACTCGTCCCGGTACCAGTCGACGGCGTTCTTGAGCGAGGCCGGGAAGCTGTGGTTGTGCTCCGGGGTGACGATCACGAACGCGTCCGCCGACGCCAGCCACGGCGCCAGGTCCCGCACGGCGGGCGGCGCCACGGAGGGCCGCTCGCACGGGACCGGCGGCAGCCACGCCTCGGCGAGGTCGAGGACGTCCACGTCGACGTCCACGCCCATAACTACGGCCGGGGCGGCTGCCTGGTCCCCGGGCGGGTGCTTGCGCAGGCCCGCCCGGCAGGTCAGCCAGTCGGCCGCGGCCGGGCCGAACCGGTCGGGCCCGACGCCGCCGATGACGATCGCCATCCGGATGTTCATGGCCCTACTGTGCGAGCCGGCGCGCACGGTTCACTGCGGGTCCGCTGGGGGTCCGCTGGGGGCTCACCGGGATCGGGGCCCTGCCTGCTGTAATAGCGTGGTCTGATGGAGTTCGGGGTGCTTGGTCCGCTTGCGGTGTGGGCGGCGGACGGACGGCAGGTCCGGGTGCCGGAGCTGAAGGTACGCGCGCTCCTCGCCGACCTGCTGGTCCACGAGGGGCGCCCGGTGCCGGCCGACAGGCTGGCCGACGACCTGTGGGGCGAGAACCCGCCGGGCAATCCCGGCAACACGTTGCAGACCAAGGTCTCGCAGCTCAGGCGGGCGCTGGAGCAGGCCGAGCCGGGAGGCCGCGAGCTGGTCTCCTACCAGCCCGCCGGGTACGCGCTCGGCACCCGGTCGGTGGACGCGCTGCGGTTCGCCGAGCTGGTGGGCCGGGCGCGGGCCGCCGGTGACGCGCGGACCAGGGCCGACCTGCTGTCCGACGCGCTGGCGCTGTGGCGGGGACCGGCGTACGCGGACTTCCGGGACGAGGAGTTCGCCAGGGTGGCGGCCGGGCGGCTGGACGAGCAGCGGCTTACGGCCGTCGAGGAGCAGGCCGAGGCCCGGCTTGAGCTCGGCGAGCACAGCCTGCTCGCGGACGAGCTGGCCGGGCTGGTGGCCGAGCATCCGCTGCGCGAGCGGCTGCGGGCGGCGCACCTGCGGGCGCTGTACCGGGCGGGGCGGCAGGGCGAGGCGCTGGCGGGGTTCGGGGAGCTGCGCCGGGTGCTGGACGAGGAGCTGGGGCTGGACCCGAGCCCGGAGCTGGCGGCGCTGCACCAGGCGATGCTGCGGCAGGATCCGGCGCTGGCCGCCGCCCCGGCGCCCGCGACCTCGGCGGCGCGGCCCCGCTCGAACCTGCCCGTCCCGCTGACGGAGCTGGTGGGACGTGACGACGAGGTGAACGCGGCGGCGGGGCTGCTGCGTGAGGCCCGGCTGGTCACGCTGACCGGGCCGGGCGGGGTCGGCAAGACGCGCCTCGCGCTGGCCACCGCCGCGACGGTGACCGGCGCGTTCCCCGACGGGGTGTGGCTGGTCGAGCTCGCCGGGGTCTCCGGCGGGACGGAGGCCGTGGCCGAGGTGCTGGCCACCACCCTGAGCATCCACGACGAGCCCCCGATCAACCCCAGCCCCACCGCACGGGACGAGGCCACGGCCGACCCGCGCCCCGCCGCACCGGGCGAGGCCCGCGGGGGGCTGGTGCGGCGGGTTGCCGGAGCGTTGCGGGGGATGCGGACGCTGCTGGTGCTGGACAACTGCGAGCACCTGGTGGATCAGGTCGCCGAGCTGGCCGGGCTGCTGCTCGGCGCGGCGTCGGAGGTGCGGGTGCTGGCCACGAGCCAGGAGCCGCTGGCCGTGCCCGGCGAGGTGGTGCAGGCGGTGGCCCCGCTCGACCTGCCGCCGGACGGCGGTGCGGTGCGGGAGTCGGCCGCGGTCCGGCTGTTCGTGGCGCGGGCCGCGGCGGCGGCGCCGGGGTTCACGCTCGACGCGGGGAACGAGAAGTGGGTGGCGGCGATCTGCAGGCGGCTCGACGGGCTGCCGCTGGCGCTGGAGCTGGCCGCGACCCGGGTGCGGGCGCTCGGCGTGCGCGGGCTGGCCGAGCGGCTGGAGGAACGGCTGGACGACCGGTTCCGGGTGCTGGCCGCCGCCGGGCGCGGGCTGCCGGCCCGGCAGCGGACGCTCCGCGCGGTGATCGACTGGAGCTGGGAGCAGCTCGGCGAGAGGCAGCGGCTCGCGCTGTGCCGGCTGGCGGCGCACCCGGGCGGCTGCCTGCTGGAGGCGGCCGAGGCCGTGTGCGCGGGGCCGGGGCTGGACGTCGAGGACGTGCCGGACGTGCTGGTGCAGCTCGTCAACCGGTCGATGGTCGTGGCCGAGGAGCGGCCGTCGGGCGAGACGCGCTACCGGCTGCTGGAGTCGGTCGCCGCCTACTGCCTGGAGCGGCTCGCCGACGACGATCCCGTGTGGGCGCGGCGTGACGGCTACTACGTGGAGCTGGCCGAGCGGGCGGCGCCGCAGCTGTACGGGCACGGGCAGCGCAGGTGGCTGCGGCGGCTGGACGACGAGGTCGTCAACCTGCGGGCCGTACTGGACTCTCAGGTCGAGGGCGGGGGCGGCGGCGATGGCGCGGGCGGGGCGCGGCTGGCCGACGCGCTGGCCTGGTACTGGTACCTGCGCGGGCGGCACACGGAGGCGCATCGGGCGCTGTCCAGGGTGGCGGACGAGCGGACGGCGGCGTGGGAGGCCGGGTTCGCCCTGCTGACCGGCGACGGCGCCGGGCTGGCGGCGCGCAGCCGGGCCGCGCTGGCGCGGACCCGCGACCCCAGGAAGCGGTGGTTCCTGGCGCTGGCGCACCTGAACTTCGGCGACGTGGCGGCGGCCGGGCCGCTGCTGGGCGAGGTGCTGACGGAGTTCCGGGCCCTGGACGACCGGTGGGGCGAGGCGGCGGCGCTGGCGTTGCGCGCCAAGCAGGCGGTGTTCCAGGGGGACTTCGCCGCCGCCGGGCGGGACGGGAGCCGGAGCCTGGAGCTGTTCACCGAGCTGGGCGACGGCTGGGGGCGGCTGCAGGCGGCCGACATGCTGGGGTACGTGGCGGAGATCGCCGGTGACTACGCGGAGGCGGGCCGCCTGCACCGGGAGGGGCTGCGGGTGGCGGAGGACCTGCGGCTGTGGACGGACGTGTCGTACCGGCTGTCCAGTCTGGGCCGGGTCGCGCTGCTGACCGGTGACCTCGCGCGGTCCCGGGAGTTCCACGAGCGAGGGATGCGGCTGGCGGGCGAGCAGTCGAACCGGTTCGCCGAGGAGTTCGCCCGGGTGGGGCTGGGGCTGGTGGCGCGGCGGGCCGGTGATCTGGACGGCGCGCAGCGGCTCTTCGAGGAGTCGCTGGCCTGGAACCTGCGGCTGGAGGCCGACTACGGGGTGCCGTTCTACGGGCTGACGCTGCTGATGGCGGAGCTGGGGTTCGTGGCCGAGCTGCGGGGCGACGCGGAGGCGGCCGGGGCGTACCACCGCCGGGGGCTCGCGGCGGCGCGGGAGGGCGGCGATCCGAGGGCGATCGCGCTGGCCCAGGAGGGGCTGGCCGGGGTGGCGGCGCTGGAGGGCGCGTACGAGGAGGCGGCGCGGCTGCTGGCGGAGGCCGCCGCGCTGAGGGAGTCGGTGGGCGCGCCGCTCCCGGCGGCCGAGCGCGGCGACGTCGACAGGATCGCCGCCCGCGTCCAGGAGCGTGCGCGGACCGTCAGCGGTCCGTGAGGGCCGGACGAGAGGCTCGTCGCGTCGATGAAACCTGGCCGAGAGAACGCGGCCGACGCGGCACGGCCGGCGAAGCACGGCCGACGCGGCACGTGAGAAGGAGCGACGATGCGAGCCCTCGTCTACGACCCGGCGGCGCCCCACCGGCTTTCCCTGGGGCAGGCGCCCGATCCCGAGCCGACGCCCCGGCAGGCGCTGGTGGAGGTCGCGGCGGTCTCGTTCAACTACGGCGAGATCGCCTTCCGGCCGGCCGACGGGCGGCCGGGGCACGTCTCCGGGTGGGACGCCGCCGGAGTGGTGGTGCGGCCGGCCGCCGACGGGTCGGGGCCGCCCGCCGGCACGCCCGTGGTCACGTTCGGCTGGTCGGGCGCCTGGGCGGAGTTGCGGGCGGTGGACACCGATGAGCTGGCCGTGGTGCCGGACGGCGTCGACCTGGGGACGGCGGCCGCGCTCCCGGTGGCCGGGGTGACCGCGCTCCAGGCGGTGCGGCTGCTCGGGCCGCTGGTCGGGCGGCGGGTGCTCGTCACGGGCGCCTCCGGCGGCGTGGGCCGGTACGCGGTGCAGCTCGCCGCGCGGGCGGGCGCGAGCGTGGTGGCGTCGGTGGGCAGCCCGGCCCGCGGGGAGGGGTTGCGCGAGCTGGGGGCGGCCGAGATCGTCGTGGGGCCGGCGGCGATGGCCGGACGGGTGCACGGCGTGGTGGACAACGTCGGCGGGCAGCAGCTCGCCGAGGCGTTCAACCGGCTGGCGGACGGCGGCGTCGTCCAGGCCGTCGGGATGGCCTCGCGGGAGCCGACGCTGATCGACTTCGAGGAGGCGCGGACCCGGGTGGACCGGGGCCGGTTGGAGACGTTCAACCTGGCCACGCCGCTGGGGGACGACCTGGCGTACCTGGTCGGGCTGCTGGCGCGGGGCGAGCTGGACGCGCAGGTCGGCTGGCGGGGGCCGTGGGAGCGGGCGCTGGAGGCGGCGGACGCGCTGGTCGGCCGGCGCGTCGCGGGCAAGGCAGTGCTGGACCTGCGGGGTTGACGCATCCCCAAGAGGTTGACGCACCCTGCCGGATTGACTCACCCCTGCTAGGTTGACGCATCCTTGACGGCCTGGCGCGTCCGGGCCGGTCGGGCTGCGGGTATGCGATCAGGTGATGTCCACGAAGATGCCCCGCGACCCGCGAGGGGTGCGGGAGCTGTGGTCGGCGTTCGTCAACTCGCCGTTCCTGCCCGCGACCGTGCTGGTGTTCATCCTGGCCGCCGCGGCGGGCCTGTTCGCGGGCTCGTACACGTACGCGATGGCCAGGCCGGCGCCGCACCGGATCCCGGTCGCGGTCGTCGGCACGGGTGACGCGGTGAAGCGGGCGGCGTTCGTGGCGGGGATGGACGGGGCTCTGGACGCGGCGCTCGACCTGCGGGAGTTCCCCACGTACGCGGGGGCGGCGCGGGCCGTGGAAGAGCAGCGGGTGTTCGGCGTCGTGCGCGTGTACGGGGACCGGGCATGGCTGGACGTGGCTGGGGCGGCGGGCGCGTCGGTGGCGCAGTTGCTGGCGGAGGCGGCGCCGAGGGTGGGGGCGCGGATCGGCGTGGCAGTGACGGTGCGGGACGTCAAGCCGCTCCAGCGGGGCGATCCGCGCGGGCTGGCGCTGTTCTACATCTCGCTGGCGGCGGTGATCATCGGGTTCGTGGGGGCGATCCAGCTCAGCGTGCACGCGCGGGGGCTCAAGCCGCTGGAGCGGATCGGCTTCACCGCCGCCTACGCGGTGGCGGGCGGGTTCGCGATCGCGGCCGTCGTGGACTGGTTGCTGGGGGCGCTGTCGCTGCCTTTCGTGGAGTCGTGGCTGATCCTGGCGTTGACGATGTTCACCTCCGGGATGGTGTTCACCATGTTCAACACGCTCATGGGCCGGTGGGCGATGGTGCCCACGTGGGGCGTGATGGTGCTGATCGGGAACCCGTCGTCGGGCGGGGCGGTGTCGTGGCCGCTGCTGCCGTCGCCGTTCGGCGCGATCGGGCGCTGGCTGCCGCCTGGCGCGTCGGTGAACGCCCAGCACACGGCGGTCTACTTCGGCGGGCACCAGCACCCGCTGCCGTTCCTGGTGCTGGCCGGGTGGGCGGCGGTGTCGTGCGCGGTGTTCTGGACGTGGCGGCACCGGCACCCGGGCGGGCGGTGATCAGGGCAGCGCCGGGCTGAGCGCCATCCCCAGCCATTTCACCTCGAAGTGGTCCACCACCGCCCTGAAGACCGTCGCCGCGGCCCGCCAGGCGACGTAGCCGCCGACCGAGACGAGGTATTCCGTCCCAGGTCAGCTCCGTGAGCGGACGCTGCCGCCGCCCGTGCAGGGTCAACCGCACGCTTGATCACCCCCACCCTCACGACGTACGGGAGGAGCCGGAAGTTTCAGATCAGGACCTTGACCACGCCGGTGAGGGCGAGCTGGAGCAGCGCCAGGGGCACCAGCACGGCCCAGGCGAGCTTCTGCAACTGGTCCTCGCGCAGGCGGGGGAACGTCACCCGCAGCCAGATCACCACGAACGCCAGCAGGAACATCTTGACCAGCGTCCACGCCCAGCCGGGCAGCAGCGGCCCGTGCCAGCCGCCGAGGAACAGCACGGCCGTCAGGAACGACAGCACCACGATCCCGGCGTACTCGGCCAGCATGAACAGCGCGAACCGCATGCCGGTGTATTCGGTCATCGGCCCCATGATGATCTCGGACTCGGCGATCGGCATGTCGAACGGCGGCCTGCGCAGCTCGGCCAGCCCCGCCAGGAAGAACACCACGCCGCCGACGGCCTGCCACGGCAGCCACCACCACTGCCACGCCTCGACGATGCCCGGCAGCGACAGCGTGCCCGCCGCCATCGCCACGGAGGAGGCGGCCAGCACCAGCGGCAGCTCGTACGCGACGAGCTGGGCGGCGGCGCGCATGCCGCCGAGCACCGAGTACTTGTTGGCCGACGCCCAGCCCGCCATGATCGCGCCGAGCACGCCGACGCCCATGACCGCGAGCACGAAGAACAGCCCCAGGTCCAGGTCCACGCCCACGAACCCGTCGTCGAACGGGATCGCGATCAGCACCAGCAGGTAGGGCACCAGCGCCACCCCGGGCGCGATCATGAACACCCGCCGGTCGGCGGCGGCCGGGACGACGTCCTCCTTCTGCATGAACTTGACGCCGTCGGCGATGAGCTGCGCCCAGCCGTGGAAGCCGCCCGCGTACATGGGGCCGAGCCGCGACTGCATGTGCGCCATGACCTTGTGCTCGGTCTGCCCGACGATCAGCGGCAGCGCGAGGAAGGCGATGAGGATGACGGCGAAGTGCAGCACCACGTCAAGCATCGGGCGTCGCCCCCCAGTCGGCCGGGACTCCCGGCGGCAGCGTCTTGCGGCGGCTCGGGGCGCCGTGGCCGGACTCGCCCGGCTCCTTCGCGCCGGGCCACTGCTTGGCGACCCGGGCGGCCAGGATGAAGTCCTTGCGCAGCGGATGCCCTTCGAACCCGTCGGGCAGCAGCAGCGGCACCAGGTGGGGGTGTCCTTCGAAGATCACCCCGAACATCTCGTACGTCTCGCGCTCGTGCCAGTCGGCGCCCCGGTAGACGCCGACGGCCGTCGGCAGGCGCGGGTCGGCGCGCGGCACCCGGGTGCGCAGCAGCAGCCGTTCGCGGGTGGCGGGGTTGTAGACGTGGGCCACGACGTGGAACTCGTCGGGCGGCTCGTCGACGCCGGTCAGCCAGTCGAAGAAGGAGAATCCCAGCTCGTCGCGGACCCGGGTGAGCAGGGCGATCCAGTCGCCGGGCGCGACGTCGACGACGGTGTCGCCGAAGGAGTCGGTGACCTGGGCGTGCTCGCCGAAGCGGGTCACCTCGCCTCCCCGGAGGGCAGGTAGCGGTCGCCGAGCCGTTCGCCGGCGATCTTCTCCTGGAGCTTCATGATGCCGTAGAGGAGGGCCTCGGGCCGGGGCGGGCAGCCGGGCACGTAGACGTCGACGGGGACGATCTGGTCGACGCCGTTGGTGACGCAGTAGGAGTCCCAGTAGGGGCCGCCGGTGTTGGAGCAGGCGCCGAACGAGATCACGTACTTGGGGTCGGGCATCTGCTCGTAGAGCCGTTTGACGGCCGGGGCCATCTTGTCGGTGACGGTGCCGGAGACGATCATCAGGTCGGCCTGGCGCGGCCCGTTGGCGAACGGGATCACTCCGAACCGGATGAAGTCGTGCCTGCTCATCGAGGTGGCGATGAACTCGATGGCGCAGCACGCCAGCCCGAAGTTGAACACCCACAGCGAATAGCGCCGTCCCCAGTTGAGCACGAACCGCATCGGCTTGGGCGCCAGCCGGGAGATCGGCCCCACCGTGGGCATCGGAAGATCCGTCGCTGCCATGTCTGCCATTGTTGCGCGGATCGGGGGCGAGAGCTATGTCCAGGTCAGGACGCGCTTGCGCCAGGCGTAGAGGATGCCGAGGGCGATGAAGCCGAGGAAGACGAACATCTCGGCCAGCGTGGTCAGGCCGTAGCCGGGCGCGTCGAAGATCGTCGCCCAGGGGAAGAGGAAGACCGCGTCGACGGCGAAGACGACGTACAGGTAGGTGAAGACGTAGTAGCGGACCTGCGACTGGGCCCAGCCGTCGCCGACGGGGTCGACGCCGCACTCGTAGGAGGTGAGCTTGTCGGCGGTGGGGCGGGCGGGGCGGAGCAGGCGGTTGATCAGCATGGCTCCGGCCACGATCGCGACCCCGATCGCGAGCAGCGCCGCGACCAGCAGGTAGGACCCGTAGTAGCCGTCCATTCCGCGATGGTAACCCAGTCAAAGCTAACGCCCCATCCCCCCAAAATAGGGCAAACAGCATGATCCGCCGCATAGTGTGCATGCATGCCCAGATTGCGATTGCTCGGTGGGATCGCGCTGCTGGCCGTCTCCGCCACTGGATGCGGGATGGCCGCGGCCGCCCCCGACCGGGAGGCCACGGTCCCCGCGGAGCCCACCAGGATCGACTTCGTCGACCCCGCGACCGTGGCCGGGCTGGCCCCGCGCACGCTCACGGAGGGCGAGAGCGCGGGACGCCACGTGCACATCAGCTACCCGGAGCTCCCGGGCGCGGCGCGGCTCAACGCGCTGCTGCGCCAGGAGGCCGAGCGCGAGCTGCGCGACTTCCACGACACGACCTCCGCCGTCGACAGCCTGCCCCGCCCCGAGCTGAACGTGGACTGGCAGCTCGCCGCCGCCGGCGACGTGGTGGGCGTGCGGCTGCGCACCGGCGAGTACCGGGGCGCCGACTGGGGCAACGCCACCCGCACCTTCTGGTACGACCGCCACACCGGCCGCGCCACCGGCTCGGCCGGGCTGCTGGCCGGGACCGACGCGCTGCGCGAGGTCTCCCGCCTGGTCAGGAACGGCCTCAAGGAACGCGGCCCGGACGTGGACCGCGACCAGGTCTCGGCCGAGCGCGGGAAGCTCGACTCGATGGCCTTCAACGCCGACGGCGACCTGGTGGTGGAGTTCGACGACTGCCAGATCGGCCCCTGCTCGCTCGGCCGCCTCGCCGTCGCCGTCCCGGCCGCGAAGGTCACGCCGCTGCTGTCGCCGACGGGCCTGCGCGCCCAGCAGTCCGTACGGGAGTCCGCGCGGCAGGTGGCGCGGGCCGCCTACACGCCCAAGCGGTCGGTGCCCGCCGCCGCCAGCGACCGCGCCGGCACCGTGGACTGCGCGGCGGTCAAGTGCGTGGCGCTGACCTTCGACGACGGGCCGGGGCCGTACACCGCCGAGCTGCTCGACGTGCTGCGCGAGGCCGGCGCCAGAGCCACGTTCTTCCCCGTCGGCAGCGGCGTCGCCGCCGAGCCCGAGCTGCTGCGGCGCATGCGCGACGAGGGGCACCTGGTCGGCAACCACACGTGGGACCACCGCGACCTGTCCAGGCTGCCCACCAGCAAGATCGCCGACCAGCTCGGCCGGGCGGGGGACGCCGTCGCCGCGGCCATCGGCCAGCGCCCCACGCTGGTGCGGGCGCCGTACGGGGAAGTGAGCCTGGACGTCAGGAACGTGGCGCGCGAGCGGAAGCTGTCGCTGGTCGGCTGGGACGTCGACAGCCGCGACCGGCAGGGCGGCGAGCCCGCGGAGATCGCCGCGCGGACGGTCCGCCAGGCGCATCCGGGGGCGATCGTGCTCATGCACGACCTCGACCGCACCGCCGTCGACGCCGTACCGGGCATCCTGGAAGAACTTCAGGGGAAGGGATACGCGTTCGTCACCGTTCCAGAGTTGTACGGAACGGCCGGCATGCAAGCTGGACGCGTCTACACGTCGGGAATCGGGCCCTCACGCAAGGAACCCCTGACGTAGGAGAACCGACGGGGGGACGTATAGTTGGCGGCTGTGACCCGAACCGTCCTCTTCGAACGTCTGCATGTGGATCTCTGCAGGCTCGCGTCAGGGCTGTGTCGTCGTTCTCCCACCTCTCCCTGAATTCCCACCGCGTCTACCCGCTTCGCGCGGGTGGCAAACGCGTGACCTCCCGAGGATCTAGCATGGAACAGAGAACGCGCCAGAAGCGACCGCGCCCCGGCGCGTCGAGGAGGACTGAGCTGTGACGAAGCAGGTCCAGCAACTCGATCGCGTGATCATCAGGTTCGCCGGAGACTCCGGCGACGGCATGCAGCTCACGGGCGACCGGTTCACCGCCGGCACCGCCGAGTTCGGCAACGACCTGTCGACGCTGCCCAACTTCCCGGCGGAGATCCGCGCCCCCGCCGGCACCCTGCCGGGCGTGTCGAGCTTCCAGCTCCACTTCGCCGACCACGACATCCTCACGCCGGGCGACGCGCCGAACGTGCTGGTGGCGATGAACCCGGCGGCGCTCAAGGCCAACCTCGGCGACCTGCCGAGGGGCGCCGACATCATCGCCAACACCGACGAGTTCACCAAGCGCAACCTGCAGAAGGTCGGCTACGCGGCCAACCCGCTGGAGGACGACTCGCTCGGCGAGTGGCGACTGCACGCGGTGCCGCTGACCTCGCTCACGGTCAAGGCGCTCGAGGGCTTCGACCTGTCCAAGAAGGACGCCGAGCGCTCCAAGAACATGTTCGCCCTCGGCCTGCTGTCGTGGCTCTACCACCGGCCGACCGAGCAGACGATCAAGTTCCTGGAGCAGAAGTTCGCCAAGAAGCCGGAGCTGGCCAAGGCCAACATCGCGGCCTTCCAGGCGGGCTGGAACTACGGCGAGACCACCGAGTCGTTCTCCGTCTCCTACGAGGTCAAGCCGGCCAGGCTGGCGCCGGGCGTCTATCGCAACATCTCCGGCAACCAGGCACTGGCCTACGGGCTGATCGCGGCGAGCGTGCAGTCCAAGCTGCCGCTGTTCCTCGGCTCCTACCCGATCACCCCGGCCAGCGACATCCTCCACGAGCTGTCCAAGCACAAGCGGTTCGGCATCCGCACCTTCCAGGCGGAGGACGAGATCGCCGGCGTCGGCGCGGCGCTGGGCGCGGCGTTCGGCGGCGCGCTGGGCGTCACCACGACGTCCGGGCCTGGCGTGGCGCTCAAGGCCGAGACGGTCGGCCTGGCGGTCACCACCGAGCTGCCGCTGATCATCGTCGACGTGCAGCGGGCCGGGCCGAGCACCGGCATGCCGACCAAGACCGAGCAGACCGACCTGCTGATGGCCATGTTCGGCCGCAACGGCGAGTCGCCGCTGCCGATCGTGGCGCCGATGTCGCCGAGCGACTGCTTCGACGCGGCCGTCGAGGCGGCCCGGATCGCGGTCAAGTACCGGACCCCGGTGATGCTGCTGTCGGACGGCTACCTGGCCAACGGCTCCGAGCCGTGGCGGCTGCCCGAGGTGTCCGAGCTGCCCGACATCTCGCAGGAGTTCACGACCGAGCCCAACGGCGAGGACGGCGCCTTCCTGCCGTTCAAGCGCGACCCGGAGACCCTGGCCCGCCCCTGGGCCATCCCCGGCACCGCCGGCCTGGAGCACCGGATCGGCGGCATCGAGAAGGCCGACGGCACCGGCAACATCTCCTACGACCCCAACAACCACGACCTGATGGTCCGCACCCGGGCCGCCAAGATCGACGGCATCGACGTGCCCGAGCTCGCGGTCGACGACCCCGACGGCGACGCCAAGGTGCTCGTCATCGGCTGGGGCTCGACCTACGGCCCGATCGCCGCCGCCGTGCGGCGCATCAGGAAGAGCGGCGGCAAGGTCGCCCAGGCGCACCTGCGCCACCTCAACCCGCTGCCCGCCAACACCGGCGAGGTGCTCAAGAGCTACGACAAGGTGCTGCTGCCCGAGATCAACCTCGGCCAGCTCGCGCTGCTGCTCCGGGCCCGCTTCCTCGTCGACGTCATCAGCTACAACCGCGTGCGCGGGCTCCCGTTCAAGGCGGAAGAGCTGGCCGGAGTCATCCAGGACGTGATCGACAGTGACTGAGCTTGTCAACGGGAAGGGCCTGTCGCTCGTCCCCAAGACCGACGCCAAGCAGGGCCTGAAGGACTTCAAGTCCGACCAGGAGGTGCGCTGGTGCCCGGGCTGCGGCGACTACGCGATCCTGGCGGCCGTGCAGAGCTTCCTGCCGGAGCTGGGGCTCAGGCGCGAGAACATCGTGTTCGTCTCCGGCATCGGCTGCTCGTCGCGCTTCCCGTACTACCTCAACACCTACGGCGTCCACTCGATCCACGGCCGCGCGCCGGCGATCGCGACCGGGCTGGCGGCCAGCCGGCCCGACCTGAGCGTGTGGGTGATCACGGGTGACGGCGACGCGCTGTCGATCGGCGGCAACCACCTGATCCACGCCCTGCGGCGCAACGTCAACCTCAACATCCTGCTGTTCAACAACAGGATCTACGGCCTGACGAAGGGCCAGTACTCCCCCACGTCCGAGGTCGGCAAGATCACCAAGTCGACGCCGATGGGGTCGCTGGACAAGCCGTTCAACCCGATCTCGCTGGCGCTGGGCGCCGAGGCGAGCTTCGTGGCGCGCACCATCGACTCCGACCGCAAGCACCTGCAGTCGGTGCTGCGCGAGGCCACCGCCCACCGGGGCGCCTCGCTGGTGGAGATCTACCAGAACTGCAACATCTTCAACGACAACGCCTTCGAGCAGCTCAAGGATCCGGAGATCCGCGACGACATCACGCTGCGGCTGGAGCACGGGCAGCCGATCGTGTCGGCCTCCAAGGCCGTCGTCAGGAGCGCCAACGGCGGCATCGAGGTGGTCGCGCGCGACACCGTGACCGAGGACCAGATCCTCGTGCACGACGCGCACCACCCCGACCCGTCGGTGGCGTTCGCGCTGTCGCGGCTGGACGAGCCGGCCTTCGAGCACGTGCCGGTGGGCATCTTCCGTCAGGTCGACCGCCCCGCCTACGACGTGCTGATGTCCGAGCAGCTCGACGAGGCGGTGGCCCAGCAGGGTCAGGGCGATCTGGGCGAGCTGCTCATGGGCGGCGACACCTGGCGCATCGGCTGATTCCTGCGCGACGATGCCGGGGTGGCGAAGACGTGGTCGTATGTCATAGCCGCGGTCGCCGCCCTGGCCCTCGCCGTGACGATCGCGCAGGGGCTCGGCGAGCCCTCGGGTGAGGCCACCCCGAGCCCAGCGCCCGTGAGCCCCACGTCCCTGCATCCCGCGCCCGTGCGCACCGTCCCGGCGGGGTTCCCCGACGCGGCCTCCACCGGCGTCCGGCCCGGCACGAAGCTCACCGTCGTCACCGGCGACCAGGTCTTCGCCACGGACGGCGAGGTCGTCCAGGGCCGGGAGTTCCGCGGTTTCGTCGAGGTGACGGCGCGCGGCGTGACCTTCCGCGACTGCGTCTTCCTCGGCGGCGTCGCCGACCGCACCCGCCCGCTGCTCGACACCGAGCACGCCGCCGACACGGTGATCGAGGACTCGGAGTTCCGCGCGGCGCATCCGTCACCGTCGATCGACGGCGTCTGGGCGGCCCGCACGAAGATCTACCGGTCGGAGTTCTCCGGCACCGTCGACGGCGTCAAGGCCCACACCGGCACCCTCGTCCAGGACTCCTACATCCACGACCTGAGCTGGTTCGGCAGCGACCCCGACCAGGACGGCGGCCCCACGCACAACGACGGCGTCCAGGCGTTCGCCGAGCAGACCGGCGTGAGGCTGGTGCGCAACACCATCGACCTGTCCACCACCACCGACCCGAACGCGGCCGTCCAGTCGTCGGCCGACGACCTGCGGGTGGAGGGCAACTATCTCGACGGCGGCGCGTGCGTGGTCAACATCGACCACACGCCGCTCGGCCGCCCGCTCAAGGGGCAGCGCGTCACCGGCAACCGGTTCGGCCGCGGCTCCGCGCACGACTGCCCGGTCCTGCTGAGCACCCGCGCGGAGCTGGTCAGCGGCTCGGGCAACGTCTGGCACGACACCGGCGAGCCGATCCCGGAGCCGGAACGACACGACTAGCGGGAGAGCGACATGTGGCAGGACACGCGGGTGCTCGTCACGGGGGCGACCGGGTTCATCGGCGCCCATCTGGTCAGGCGGCTGGACGGGCTCGGCGCGCGGGTGCACACGGTCAGCCGCCGCCCGCAGGACGGGCCCCGCGCCCACCGGGCCGACCTGAGCGACGCCGCCGCCACCGCCGCGCTGGTCGCCGAGGTCGCGCCCGAGGTCGTCTTCCACCTGGCGAGCGAGGTCACCGGCGTGCGCGACCCGGCCGTGGTGGCGCCCACGCTGGCGGGCAACCTCACCGCCGCCGTGAACCTGATGACCGCGCTCACCGGCACGCCGGTGCGCAGCGTGGTGCTCGCCGGCTCGGTGGAGGAGCCGCGCGACGGCCTGCCGCCCGGCTCGCCGTACGCCGCGGCCAAGGCCGCCGCGACCGGCTACGCCCGCATGTTCCACGCGCTGTGGCAGTTGCCGGTCTCGGTGCTGCGGGTGGCGATGGTGTACGGCCCCGGGCAGCCCGACACGGCGCGGCTGGTGCCGTACGTGACGCTGTCGCTGCTGCGCGGCGAGGAGCCCCGGCTGACGTCCGGGACCAGGATGGTGACCTGGGTGTACGTGGACGACGTGGTGGACGCGTTCGTGCTGGCCGGGGAGGGCGGGAAGGCGGCCGGGGAGGTGCTCGACATCGGCACGGCCGAGCCCGTCTCCGTCCGCGAGACCGTGGAGCTGCTGGCCGGGGTGGTGGGCGGGCCGGCCCGGCTCGCGTTCGGGGCGGTGGACGCGCGCCCGCTGGACCGCACGCAGCGCTCCGACATCGGGCCCGCCGAGCGGGTGCTCGGCTGGCGGCCGTCGACCGGGCTGGAGGAGGGGCTGCGCCGCACGGTCGCGTGGTACGCCGAGCACCTGTAGTGGTACGCCGGCGCCTGTAACGGTCTAATCAGGGCCGCGATATCACTCCTGGCGGCTTTCTCACCAGGGGGCGGGATGCGGGCGGTAACCAACCTGACCGTGCACGGGATCGGGGAGGCGCCCCGCGAACTCGATCCGGGCGAGGACCTGACCTGGGTGAGCGTGGCGCAGTTCGAGCAGGTCATGGACGCGGTCGCCGGGCGGCCCGACGTGCGCGTCACGTTCGACGACGGCAACGCCTCCGACGTGGAGATCGCGCTGCCCCGGCTGGTGGAGCGCGGGCTGAAGGCCGAGTTCTTCGTGCTGGCCGGGATGCTCGGCGAGCCGGGCAGGCTCGACTCCGAAGGGGTGCGCGAGCTGCTGGGGGCGGGCATGCGGATCGGCTCGCACGGGTGGGCGCACCGCGACTGGCGCGCGCTCGACGCGCGGCAGGCGGCCGAGGAGCTGTCGGCGGCGCACCGGCTGCTCGGGCAGCTCACCGGGGAGCCGGTGTCGAGGGTGGCGATCCCGTTCGGCTCCTACGACCGCGACGTGCTGCGGCGGCTGCGGCAGGCGGGCGTCACCCGGGCCTACACCAGCGACGGCGGCCGGGCCCGCGCCGACTCCTGGTTGCAGGCGCGCAACAGCCTGCGCAGCGACCTCGACGGCGGCTGGATCTCCCGGGTGCTCGGCGGCGGGCCTTCGCTGCCGCGCCGGGCGGCCAAGCTGGCCATGCGGCTGTACAAGCGGGTGCGCTGATGCCCAGGGTCGCCGTGGTGATCGTCACCTACAACAGCGCGGACGTGCTCGAAGGCTGCCTGGCGTCGCTGCCCGCCGGGGCCGAGGGTGTGGAGCTGGCCGACGTGGTCGTGGCGGACAACGCCTCCAAGGACGGCTCCACGGCCATCGCCGACCGCGCCGACCTTCCGGTCAAGGTAGTGCAGCTCGGGCGCAACGCCGGTTACGCGGCGGGGATCAACGCCGGGATCGCGGCGCTCGACCTGGACGGGCTCGACGCCGTGTACGTGCTCAACCCGGACTGCCGGCTGCGCCCCGGGGCGATCGCGCCGCTGGTGGCGTGCCTGGCCGAGCATCAGGCGGGGCCCCGGACCGGCATCGTGGCGCCGTACATGGTCAATCCGGACGGGTCGCTGCAGCCGTCGCTGCGGCGGGCGCCGACGGTGGCGCGGGCGCTCGTCGAGGCGGTGATCGGTGGCGACCGGGCCGGGCGGCTGGGCTCGCTGGGCGAGCTGGTGACGGACCCGCGCGACTACGCGCGCCCGGGGGCGTTCGCCTGGGTGACGGGGGCGGCGATGCTGCTGTCGGCCCGGATGGTGCGCGAGGTCGGGCCGTGGGACGAGTCGTTCCTGCTCTACAGCGAGGAGACGGACTACTGCCTGCGGGCCGCCGACCTGGGCTGGCGCACCTGGTACGAGCCCGCGTCGGTGATCGAGCACATCGGCGGCGACTCCGGCGTCAACCCGATGCTGGCGGCGATGCTGGTGGTCAACAAGGTGCGGCTGTATCGCCGGCGCAACGGCGTGGTGGCCGGGGCGGCGTACTTCGCGGCGGTGCTGGCGGGCGAGGCGGTCCGGGCGCTGGCGGGCCGCCGCACGGCGCGGGCGGCCGTGACGGCGCTGCTGCGCCCGTCGCGCCGGACGAAGGCGCTGCCCCAGTGATGCGGATGGTGGCGTTCGACCGGCTCGGCACGGCCGAGCTGGACGCCTGGCACGCCCTGCACGCCGGCAACCCGGCGCTGGACAGCCCCTACTTCCACCCCGGTTTCGCCGCCGCCGTGCACGCGAGCGGGCGGGAGGTGCGGGTCGCCGTCGGTGACGGCGTGCTGGTGCCGCACCACCGGGAGGGCCGGACGCTGCGGCCGGTCGGCTGGCCGGGCGCGGACTTCCAGGGCCCGGTGCTGGCGGCCGGGGCCGCGTTCCGGCCGCTGGACCTGCTCGGGGGCGGGGCGGCGGCGTACGCGTTCGACCACCTGGTGGACGGGGCGCCCGGCTTCGAGCCGTGGGTGATCTCGCGCAGGCCGTCGCCGTACCTGGACGTGACCGGCGGGCTGGACGGCTACCTGGGCCGGGCCTCGCGCAGCGGCAGGGACAACATGGCCCAGGCCCGGCGCCGGGCCGGCAAGGCGGCGCGCGAGCACGGCGAGGTCCGCTTCGAGGCCGAGTCGGCCGACGCCGACGCGCTGGCCCAGGTGATCGCGCTGAAGCGGGCCCAGTACGCGGCCACCGGGGCCAAGGACCACTTCGCAGAGCCGGACCGGGTGCGCCTGCTGGAGAGCCTGCTGCGCACCCGCGACCGGTCGTTCGGCGGCGTGCTGTCGACGCTGCACGCGGGACCGCGGCTGCTGGCCGCGCACTTCGGGCTGCGCGCGGGCGGGGTGCTGCACTGGTGGTTCCCGGTGTACGACCCGGAGTTCGCCCGGCTGGCTCCCGGCTGGATGCTGCTGCGCGAGCTGGTGTCGGCCGCGCCGGCGCTCGGCGTGACGCGCATCGACCTGGGCCGGGGCGAGGACGAGTACAAGCGGCGGGCCAAGACCGGCGAGACGCAGGTGTGCCAGGGCGTGGTGACGCGCAACCCGGTGCGCCGGGCGGCAGCGTCGGCGGAGACGCGGGCGCGGGCGTTCGTGAGAAGTGTCCGGTCCCGGACAGGTCAGTAACGTTCCAATCGGCATGCCCGACATATCCGTTGGAGGCGGGGGGAAATGATCGCTGCCCTCCACGGTCCAATCGGCGGAGGGCAGCTATGCGGATCAGCGTCTTCGGGCTCGGCTACGTGGGGTGCGTCTCGGCGGCCTGCCTGGCCTCGATGGGCCACGAGGTCGTCGGCGTCGACGTCAACCCGGTCAAGGTGGACCTCATCAACGACGGCCGCGCCCCCATCGTGGAGGAGCGGATCGGCGAGCTGGTGGCGAAGGCCGTGGCGGACGGCACCCTGCGGGCCACCACCGACGCGGCCGAGGCGGTGGGGGCCGGCGACGTGTCGCTGGTGTGCGTCGGCACCCCGTCCGCGCCGAACGGGAGCCTGTCCACGACCTTCCTGGAGCGGGTCGCCGAGCAGATCGGGCGGGCGCTGCGGCAGCGGCACGTGGTGGTGTTCCGCTCCACGATGCTGCCGGGCACCTGCGCGGACCTGCTGGTGCCGATCCTGGAGCTGGCCTCCGGGATGCGGGCCGGGGTGGACTTCGGCGTGGCGGTCAACCCGGAGTTCCTGCGCGAGGGCAGCAGCGTGCGCGACTTCTTCGCACCGCCCAAGACCGTCATCGGCGAGTCCGACCCGGCGGCCGGGGACGTGGTGGCCGCGCTGTACGAGGGGCTGCCGGGCGAGGTGTTCAGGGTGCCGATCCCGATCGCCGAGATGACGAAATATGCGGATAACGCGTTTCATGCGGTGAAGATCGGGTTCGCCAACGAGTTAGGCGCGGTCTGCCAGGCCCTGGGGCTCGACTCGCACCAGGTCATGGACGTGTTCCTGGCGGACCGCAAGCTCAACGTCAGCCCCGCCTACCTGCGGCCGGGGTTCGCCTTCGGCGGCTCGTGCCTGCCGAAGGACCTGCGCGGCCTCGTCTACGCCGCCAGGAAGGCCGACGTGGCCGTGCCGCTGCTGTCGCACGTGCTGCCCGCCAACGACGCGCACCTCCAGCGGGCCTTCGACCTGGTGACCGCGCCCGGCAGGCGGAAGATCGGGCTGTTCGGGCTGTCGTTCAAGCCCGGCACCGACGACCTGCGCGAGAGCCCCCTGGTCGAGCTGGCGGAACGGCTCCTGGGCAAGGGCTACGACCTGCGCATCTACGACGCCAACGTGTCGCTGTCGCGGCTCATGGGCGCCAACCGCGCCTACATCGCCGAACGGCTGCCGCACCTGGGTGACCTGCTCGGCGACTCGGTGGAGGACGTCCTGGCGCACGCGGAGGTGTGCGTGGTCGGCTCCACCGACCCCGCCGTGCTGGAGGCGATGGAACGGGCCGACGGCAAGGCGATCGTCGACCTCGTGCGGATGCCGGGCGCCGCGGCGCACCGCCACAGAAGGGACTACGCGGGCATTGGCTGGTAGAGCGCTCATCCTCGTCGAGAACCTGTCCGTGCCCCTCGACCGCCGCGTGTGGCAGGAGTGCACCGCCCTGCGCGAGGCCGGCTGGGAGGTGCACGTCATCTGCCCGCAGGGCGCCAAGCAGGACACCGAGCCCGAGGCCGTGATCGACGGCGTCCACATCCACCGCTACCCGCTGCGCGCCGCCACCGGCGGGCCCGCCGGCTACCTGCGGGAGTACGGCTCGGCGCTGTGGCACACCTTCCGCATCGCCCGGCAGCTCGGCCGCTTCGACGTGGTCCACGGCTGCAACCCGCCCGACCTGTTCTTCCTGGTCGCGCTGGCCATGCGGGGCAAGGGCACGCGGTTCGTGTTCGACCAGCACGACCTGGTGCCCGAGCTGTACCTGTCGCGGTTCGGGCGCGGGCGCGACCGGCTCTACCGGGCCGTGTGCTGGCTGGAGCGGCGCACCTACCGGGCGGCGCACGTGGTGATCGCCACCAACGAGAGCTACCGGCAGGTCGCGATGACGCGCGGCGGCAAGAAGCCCGGCGAGGTGTTCGTGGTGCGCAGCGCCCCGGTCGTCGAGCGCTTCCACCAGGTGCCGCCCGACCCGTCGGCCCGGCGCGGCAAGCCGTACCTGCTGTGCTACCTGGGCGTCATGGGGCCGCAGGACGGCGTCGACTACGCGCTGCGCAGCCTGGCCAAGCTGCGCGACGAGCACGGGCGCGACGACTGGCACGCGGTGTTCGTGGGCGGGGGCGACACCTTCGACGCGATGGTGGCGCTCTCCCGCGAGCTGGGGCTGGGCGAGCAGGTGGAGTTCACCGGCCGCATCCCGGACGAGGACCTGATGCGCTACCTGTCCACGGCCGACGTGTGTCTGTCACCGGACCCGCTCAACCCGCTCAACGACGTCTCCACGATGAACAAGGTCATGGAGTACATGGCGATGGCCCGGCCGATCGTCTCCTTCGAGCTGCGCGAGGCGCGGGTGTCGGCGGGCGAGGCGGCCGTGTACGCACCGGCCAACGACGAGTCGGAGTTCGCCAAGCTGATCGCCCGGCTGCTGGACGACCCGGCCGAGCGGGAGCGGATGGGCGAGATCGGCAGGCAGCGGGTGGCGGGGCCGCTGTCGTGGGAGCACTCGAAGGCGGCGCTGCTCCGGGCCTACGACGCGGCCGTCGGTTCGTTGTGACGGCTGCTCGCGTCCGTGCCCCAGTCCTGCCGGTCGCCGCGCAGCCGGGTGAGGAGGCGGTCGACGGCCAGGACGGCGAGGTAGCAGGCGACGTTCAGCGGGCCGGCGGCCCCGGAGCGGATCACGCGGCGCAGGCTGCCCGCCTCCAGCGGGCGCAGGGGGCGGCCCAGCGCGGCGAGCTGCCGGTTGCCCTGCCGGACCCGGACCCGCCTGGCCAGGTGGGCGCGGACCGTGCGGGCCGGGCGGACGACCGAGCGGGCCCCGGTGACCACGACCCGCTCGTCCCCGGTGAAGAAGCTGTCCACGTAGCCGTCGTCGGAGATCACGTCCGGCAGCGGGAAGACCCGGCTGTGCCCTTCGGCGGTGAGCGCGTACACGCCCACACCGGCCAGCGCGCGGCCCGGCCGGATCAGCGCCTCGTGCACGGCGAGCACCCGGCGGACCAGCGGGCCGACGCCGGTCAGGTCCCACGAGACCTGCGGCGCGCACGCCAGCACGCCCGGCGAGCCGGCCGCCGCGACCAGGGCGCGCAGGGACCCGGCGTCGAGTCGCACGTCGGCGTCCAGGTAGACGCGCGGGAACGTGCGGCAGGCGGCGTCGCCCAGGCGCAGCGCGTGCGCCTTGCCCGGCGTCGCCGTCTCCAGCACCCGCACCCCCGGCCGGGCGGCGGCCCGCGCGGTGCCGTCGGAGCAGCCGTTGGCCACCACGACCACGTCGAACTCGCCGGGTTCGGCGCCGGCCAGCAGCGTGTCGAGGCCGGCGGCGATGACCGCCTCCTCGTTGTGCGCCGGGACGACGACACTGACCGTCGGCTTCATCAGACCGCCTTGAGTAAGGACGACACATGCGAGTGGATCGGGGCGAGATCGAGGGCGTGCTGCTGTTCAAGCCCGCGCCGCACCGGGACGGGCGCGGCCTGTTCACCCGGACGTTCGACGCGGCGGTGGCCGCCGGGGCGGGGCTGAGGCCGGAGGCGTTCATCCAGGACAGCCAGTCCAGGTCGCGCCGGGGCGTGATCCGGGGCCTGCACGGCCGGGCCGGGAGCGGCGAGGCCAAGCTGGTGCGCTGCGCCCGGGGCGCGATCCACGACGTGCTGGTGGACGCCAGGCCGGGCTCGCCGACGTTCGGGCGGCAGATGGCGGTACGGCTGGACGACGAGGAGTTCGTCACCCTGTACGTGCCTCCGGGGCTGCTGCACGGCTTTCAGGCGCTGACCGAGCAGGCCGACACCTGCTACCGCATCGACCGCGAGCACGATCCGGCCGAGGATCTCGCGGTCCGCTACGACGACCCGGATCTGAAGGTAGCGTGGCCCCTGCCGCCCACCGAGGTCAGCGGGCGCGACCTGAGCGCGGGCTCGTGGGCCGAGCTGCTGCGCCGGCTCGGCGGCTGAGAGGTGACGGCGATGCGCGTGCTGTTCGCGGCTGTTGCGGTGCTCGTGCTGACGGCGTGCCAGGCCACCCCGGCCGTGCGGCCGTCGGACCCGCCGGTGGCCGCCCCCACCCCGTCGCCGGGCATCGTCCGGCCCGACGGCAGCTCCTGCCCCGACCACCCCACCCCGGCCTGCACCGGCGCGCCCAAGGCGGTCAAGCTGACGCCGGTCGCGCCCAACCTCGACGGCGTCGCCTACCGCGTCAAGACGCCCGGAGCCGTGCTCGACGGCGTGCACGTCCCCGGCCCGCTGGTGATCCACGCCGACGACGTGACGGTCCGCAACAGCGTGATCGACGGCCACGTCACCAACGCCGACGGGGCCAAGACCTTCCGCTTCTCCATCTCCGACACCACGGTCGGCACCACGAAGACGTGCGGCCCGCTGCCCGCGATCGGCCAGGACAAGTACACGGCCAGCCGGGTGCTCGTCCAGGGCCACAGCGACGGCTTCCGCGTCTCCGGCGACGACGTGCGCATCAGCGACTCGTTCGTGAAGCTCTGCTCCAACCCCGGCGACCACTCCGACGGCATCCAGGCGTACGTGGGCGGCACCGGGCTGCTCTTCCACCACAACACCGTCGACCAGCGCGCGGCCAAGGACATCACCGCGCCGATCTTCCTGGTGGACGAGAAGTCGCGCGACGTCGTCGTCACCGACAACCTGGTGATGGGCGGCACGTTCAGCATCCAGGTGCGCAACGCGAGCGGCAAGCAGGTGGTGCGCGGCAACAAGCTCGTCGACAAGTCGTGGGTGTACGGGCCCGTCGACTCCGAGTGCGGCCGGACCGAGTGGGCGGGCAACGAGCTGGTCACCATCGACGCCGATTATCGGGTCACCTCGATCGTCGGCCCGCTGCGCTGCGAGGGCGCGAGCTGATCCTCCTTGACCGCGCGCAGCAACGCCCCGGCGGCCCCGACCAGCACGAACGACAGCCCGGTGACGGTGGCGAACGACAGCAGGTCGAAGGTGAACGACCCGACGAGCGGCACCACCAGGCAGGCGGCGACGGTCAGCCCGAGATCCCGGGTGCCGGGGTCGGCGCTCAGGTGGCGGGCCCGCAGCGCGGTGCAGAACGCCACCACGAACAGCGCGGCGAACGCGAGCGTGCCGACCAGCCCGGTCTCCACCATCGACAGGATGTACTGGTTGTCGAAGATCTGGTGCTTGGGCGCGTACCAGGTGCCGAGGCCGCGGCCCAGCCAGAAGTGCCTGCCGATCTCCTGGGCGGCCACCGCGTAGTCGTGCGTCCGGTACTGGATGCTCTCGTCGTTGGACAGGTTGGAGAACAGCCCGAAGATGGCGCCGAGCAGCTCCGGCACGGTGACCCAGATGACGACGAGGAACCCGCCGGCCACCGCCGCGGCCCCCAGGCGCCGCCGCGCCTGCCAGCCGAGGAACAGCACCAGCCCGACGGCCCCCAGGCTGAGCATGGCCGAGCGCGACACCGAGAACATCAGCCCCAGCCCGATCAGCAGCGCGCACGCCCACCAGCGCAGCGACGGCTCGGCCCGCATCCGCGCCTTGGTCGCCAGGTGCACGGCCAGCGGGAGCAGCATCGCCGTCGTCACGCCGAACTCGATCGGGTGGCCGGTGGTCGCGGCCACCCGGCGCAGGTCGGCCCGTTCCAGCACGAACGAGTCGCCCTCCGAGGTGTAGCGCAGGATCGGCAGCTCCAGGAACCGGGTCAGGTCCCAGTGCAGGACGAACTGGAAGGCCCCGATCACCGAGATGATCGCGCCGCCGACGACCAGCGTCTTGATGACGAAGTCCAGCCGCCGGAACCCGCGTACGCCGTCGCACATGGTCAGCCCGATACCGACGGACGCGATCGCCAGCACGAACGCGTGGTCGGTCAGGTTGAGCTCGTCGGAGTCCATGTAGCCCCAGGTCGAGAACCCGTAGGTGGCCAGCATGGCGGTGAAGTAGGCGAACAGCGCGGTGCGCACCGGGTTGCGGCCCTTGGCGACGCCGAGCGTGAGCGTGAACTGCGCGCACAGCCAGAGCAGCGCCGCCGCCAGGCTGACGACGTTGGCCGGGGTCAGCGACAGCGGCAGGTACTTGAGCACGAGCCGCGCGGGCACGACGAGCAGCGCCAGGGCGAAGACCACCGCCACGGTCGCCCCGTCGGCCCTCCCAGCGAGCGGCGACCGCGCGCCCAGCGGGCCGATGCCCGCGACGGAGCCGGTGGCCACGCCTCAGGCTCCCTTGCCGGCCGTGGCCGGCTCCCGTGCCTCGCCGGCGGCCTCCGGCGCGGGCCGTCGCCGTCGCAGGCGGCCGGAGACGCTCTCCGCCGCGAACGACGCGCACAGGGCGGCGATCAGGCCCAGGCCGAGCGCCGCCGCGGCCGAGCGGAGCTTCCTGCCCTGCTGCGGCACCGGCGTGGTCGGCGGCACCGCCTCGCTCGTCGTGATGTACGTCTCCTCGGGCGCCTGCACCTGGCGCTGGCGCTTGTCCAGCTCGCGTCTGGTCCGGTCCAGCACCTTCAGCGTGATCGCGGTCGCCGCCTCCGGCGTGAGGCTCTCCCCCTCGACGAACACCAGCGGCCCGGTGGCCAGCGACTCCAGGTTGTTGGTGCCGTTCGTGACCGCGTACTTGGTGTCGCCCTCCGCCGTGCCCATCTCGGCGACCATGTCGGGCGTGCTCATCGCGCTGATCAGCATCGAGGCGGCGACGCTGAGCCCGTGGTCGAAGTTGAGCAGCGGGTTCACCCGGGGAATCGGCTGGTCGGGGTGCGGTGGGAGCACGCCGCCGCTGGTCGGCGCGGTCAGCACCAGCACCGCCGTCGTCGTGTAGGTGGTCGGGACCGTCGAGTACGCGTAGAACGCCCCGCCCACAGCCAGCGCGAACGCCGGTAAGGCGACGAACCACCGCCGCAACAGGACGAGGATGGTCCCCCAGAAATCCACGCGCCCTCCCCTGCGAGTCTCGCCTCATGCATGTCGCGCGAACCGGGGTGGAGCGTTACACGGCGGGCTGTAACGCCGCCATCCGCAGCCCGATATGGCTTACAGGGCGTTTTCACCCGCGCCGGGGGACTGGAGATCAACCTTCATGAGCGAACTGGCCGTCGTCACGCCCACCTATGGCCCCGACGCCGAGCTCTTCGCCCACCTGCACCGCTCGGTCCTGGAGCACACCTCGGACGACACGGTGCACCACGTGATCGTGCCGCCGGCCGACCGGTCGCTGTTCGCCCGCTACGCGGGTCCGCGCTGCCGGCTGTGGACGTACCCGGAGATCCTTCCCCGGCACGTCGTGCACGTGCCGGGCACGAACCTGTGGGTGAACGCGCGGCGGCCGTGGCCGCCGCTGCGCGGCTGGGTGGTGCAGCAGGCCGTCAAGATCGCCGTCACGGCGCTGCTGGACGCGCGCGTCGTGCTGGTCGCCGACTCCGACGTGGTCCTCGTCCGGCGGGCGCTGCCCGAGCACTTCGTCCGCGACGGCCGGGTGACGTTCTTCCGCGCCGACGACGGCGTGCACGACGGCATGGCCGACCACGTCGTCTGGCACCGGGCCGCCCGCGCGCTGCTCGGGCTGCCCTCCGGCTTCACGCTGCCGCAGCCCGACTACATCAGCTCGCTGGCGATCTGGGAGCCGGCCGTCGCGCGGGCCATGCAGGAGCGCGTCGCCGAGGCCACCGGGCGCGACTGGCTGGCCGCCTTCACCTCCCACCTCCAGGTGTCGGAGTTCATCGTGTACGGCGTGTTCGTCGACGAGGTGCTGAAGGCGTCGCCGCCGGTCGACACCATGATCTGCCACAACCGATGGGAACGCACCCCGCTGGACCCGGCCGGGGCCGTCGCCTTCGCCGACCTGCTGGACCCCCGCGCGATCGGCATGATGATCTCCGCCAAGTCGCGCACGCCGATGGCGGCCCGGCTCGCGGCCATCCAGCGGTGCGCCCAGGTCACCGGACCCGATGGGAGCCATCCTTGAGCAAGCTGGCGGTCATCACCCCGTCCTACGCCCCCGACGCCGAGCTGTTCGCCCTGTTGCACCGATCCGTCCTGGAACACACCTCCGACGACACCATCCACCACGTCTTCGTGCCGCCCGGCGACCGGGAGGCGTTCGCGCGCTTCCAGGGGCCGCGCTGCCACGTGTGGGTGCGCTCGGAGCTGCTGCCCCGCCGCTACGTGCGGGTCCCGGCGACCGACCTGTACGTCAACTGCCGGCGGCCGTGGCCGCCGCTGCGCGGCTGGGTCATGCAGCAGACCGTCAAGATCGCCGCCGCCGGGCTGATCGACGCCGACGCGCTGCTCATCGTCGACTCCGACGCGGTCCTGGTACGGCCGGCCGGCGTCGAGTCGTTCAGCGTGGACGGGCGGCTGTGCCTGTACCGGCTGGAGAACGGCGTCACCGCCGGGATGGAGCGGCACGTGCTGTGGCACCAGGTGGCGCGCAAGCTGCTCGGCCTGCCACCCGCGCCGCCGCCTCCGCTGCCCGACTACGTGACCGCGCTGACGTACTGGGACCCGGTGATCGTGCGGGCCATGCAGCGGCGCATCTCCGAGGTCACCGGGCGCGACTGGATCGACGCGTTCAACTCGCAGCTGCACATCTCGGAGTTCATCCTGTACGGGGTGTTCGTGGACGAGGTGCTGAAGGCGTCGCCGCCGGTCAACACCTCGATCTGTCACCTGAGCTACAACCACGAGCCGTGGGACGAGGCCACCGCCGTGGCGTTCGCCGACCGGCTCGGGCCGCAGGCGGTCGGCATGATGATCTCCGCCAAGTCGCACACGCCGATGGAGTCGCGGCTGGCGGCGATCCGGCGGTGCGCTCAGGTGGTGGAGTCGAGCTGATCGTCGTGGGGCACGACGACCTCGATCGGGCCCGTGTCGTCGTCCGACCCCAGCTCCGTCACGGTCATCGGGAACACCGGCGCGGCGGGGGCGTGCGTCCCGTTGCGCACCCGGAACTCGACGGTCCCCTTGACGTCCTCGGCCGGGGCCGGGGCGGGCCGGGGCTGGGAAGCGGGCTCCGGCGCGGGTTCGGGGGCCGGCTCCGGCGCGGGTGCCGGGGCGGCCTCGGGCTCGGGGGCGGGCAGGGGCTCGCGGCGGGCGGCCGGGCGCAGGCGCGGGATCGCGTAGGCGACCGCGAACCCCGCCAGCACGCCCAGCAGGCCGCCGCCCGCCGCCGCCATGAGCCGGTCGGAGACCACGGCCCTGGGGCTGGAGGCGGGCATCACGTCGAGGATGCCGATGTGCGTGCTGACCGGCGCTTCGAGGTCCACCTGGCGTTTGGCCAGCTCCAGCCGGACCCGCTGCTGGGCCTTGCGCATCACGTCGCGGACGACCTGCGGCGAGGTGGACTCCACCTCGACGTACACGAACGGGCCGTTGGTGCTGATGCCGAGCAGGTCGGGGTTGGTGCGCCCGTCGTTGACGGTGACCGAGGTCGGCCCGTCCTCGGTGACGCCGATCTCGGCGGCCACCTCGGGCGTGTTGGTGGCCAGGATGAGGATGCCGGCCGTGGTCCGCAGCGCGTCGTTGAAGTGCAGCAACGGGTTGGTCAGGCTCGGCTTCTCGCGCCGTTCGGTCTCCAGCGTGCCGCCGGTGGCGGGCACGGTGAGCACCATGGACGCGGTCGAGACGTACCTGCTCGGCATGAGGAAGTATCCGGCCAGTGCCAGGATGATCGCCGCCACCGCGATGGGCGGTCCAACGAACTTCTTCCGGGCCAGACCAAAGATGGTCGTCCAGAAGCCCACTATTTCCGCCCCCGTCAGATTTCTCGGTACAAACAGGAAATCGCGCTGTTCATCTGCCGCGTTACACCAACCGGGCCATGGCCAGCAGCTTCCGGCTCCGGTGCGCCACAGTGCGCCGCTGCCGCCTCACGTACATCCTGAGCACCGCCGCGCGGGCCCGCCGGCGCTGGTCGGCGGTGAGATCGCAGTCCCGCACCCACGCCAGCAGCTCGCGGCACTGGAGGGTGTTGGCCAGCCGCGACTGCCACGACGGCACGTCCAGCCGCCGCGCCACGCCGGAGATGCGCTCCTGCCGCCAGTTGCGGTGCGCCAGCACCTCGTTGACGTGCGCCCACGGCCCGGCCAGCGCCAGCTTGGCGGCGAACACCTCGTCCTCGCGCAGCATGTTGCGCCGCGGGATGCCGGTCGCCGGCCCGCGCCTGAGCATGCCGTAGAGCGGGTCGATGAGCAGGTGGCTCTCGTTGAGCAGCCGCAGCATCTCGGTGAATCGTTCCACCGGGTCGCCGGAGGCCAGCGCGGTCCCGTCGTACGCGGCGGTCCTGACGACGCCGTCGGGCCCGGTGTAGGCGACCTGTGTGGTGACCAGGATCGTCCGCTCGTCCTTGGCGAACTCGGCCAGCCCGCGCGAGACGCAGCCCGGGTCGAGCCGGTCGTCGTCGCCGATCCAGCGCACGAACGCGCCCCGGGAGATCCGGGCGGCGTGGACGAAGTTGTTGAGCAGCCCGACGTTCTCCGGGTGCCGGTGGTAGACGACCCGCGGGTCGCCCGCCGCCAGGTCGCGGCAGAGCTCCTCGGTGCCGTCGGTGGAGGCGTTGTCGGAGATGACCAGCTCCACGTCGGGGTGGTCCTGCGCCAGCACCGACCGGACGACGCCTTCCAGACGGTCCGCCCCGTTGCGCACCGGCAACGCGATCGAGACCAGCTCAGAGCCGGGCATGTGCCCTCCTTTGACGCACCAGTTGCATGAGTACGGCCCGCGGCACGGCGACCAGCGCGAACGCCAGCACGCCCGCGCCACCGGCCACGCAGAGCTGCGCGAACGGCCCCTCGACGACCAGCGACAGCCCGGCCATGACGGCCGCCGCGACGCCCGCGCCCAGCATCGGCCTGGCCAGCCCGTACACGACCAGGCGCAGCGGCACCCGCGAGCGCCGCAGCGTGATGCCGAGCAGCGGCAGCGCCACCGTGACGGCGATGACGGCGTGCGCGACGGCGGCGCCCTGGATGCCGCCCGCGCGGGCGCCGACGAGCAGCGCGGGCACCAGCGCGAGCGCCCAGCCCAGGTTGACCCACATCATCGACCGGGTGGCGCCGAGCCCGGCCAGGATGTCGGTGATCAGCAGCGTCAGCATCCGCACGGCCATGACCACGGCCAGGAACTGCAGCACGCCGGCCGCGGGCAGCCAGCGCGGCTCGTACAGGAGCCCGACCAGGGCGGGCGCGAGCGTGCCCATGAGCACCGCGATGGGCAGCACGATCGCGCCCAGCAGCGGCACGGCCTGCCGCACCCCGGCCTCCATCGACTCGCGCCCCTCCTCGGCCAGCCGCGAGAAGCTGGGCAGGGCCACGTAGCGGACGGCGGTGCCGATCAGCCCGGGCACCCAGCTCGCGATGTTGAAGGCGAGCAGGTAGAGGCCGAGCTGGTGCGGCCCCAGCACGTCGCCGACGATGACGATGTCGACGTTGAGCAGCAGCCCCTCGACGCCGAGCCCGACGCAGAGCGGCAGCCCGAACTTCAGCAGCCGCCTGGCGATCTCCCGGTCGAACCCGGCGGTGAAGCGGACCCGGGCCAGCACGAGCACCAGCACACCGGTGACCGTGGCCCCGGTGAGCTGCCCCCAGGCGAAGCTGTAGGCGCCGGCCCCGTTGGCGGCCAGCGTGATCGACACCGACGCGTTGGCGGCGAACCCGGCCAGGTTGGCCCAGGCCAGCTTGTCCTGCTCGAACCGGCGCATCAGCGCGGCGCTGCGCACGGCGGTGAGCCCGTAGACGAGGTTGGTCGCCATGAGGATGCGGATCACCCAGGTGGCGTCCTCGCTCCCGGCGAGCTGGGCGTAGAACGGCGCGATCACGAAGAAAAGCGCGTACAGGGAGACGCTGGAGGCGAGCGCGACCACCGTGGCGGTGGGCGCGACCTCCTCCAGCTCGCCGCGCCACTGCACGACGGCGGAGATGACCCCGGCGTCGTTGATGAAGATGACGAACTGGCTGACCGCGAGCGCGATCGCGAACACCCCGAAATCGGTCGGCAGGAGCAACCACGCCAGCACCAGGCTCATGCCGAACGAGCCGGCCTTCATCACCACGTTGCCCAGCAGGCTCCAGCGCAGCCCGCGTCCTGCCTTGCGGCCGATCTCGCCGATGTCGCTCACGTACCGTCCTCGACCCTTTCCAGCCAGATCTCCCGCCAGAACGGCACGAACTCGCGGGGACAGTTGGCGTTGTAGACGCCCTCGCACACCAGGTCGTCGAGGATGATGCTGGGCGTCTTCATGATCAGCATCTCCCCGGTCCGCTCGTCGAGGCAGCGCTCGACCCTGGCCCGCACCCGCGCGGTCCTGCCGCAGTAGCGGGCCATCTCCTCCTCGAAGCCCAGGCCCCGGTTGAGCAGGTCGCCGTTGAGCGTGTCGAGGATCTGGTCCTTCGTCTTGATCCTGACCAGCTCGCCCGGCTTCAAGTCGAGCTTGGCCGTCGGCGTGCTGGCACCGGCCCGGCCCTCGACGAACCCCCACCGCAGCCCGCGCCGGAACCACAGCCGCCTCGGCAGCACCTTCTTGCTGACCTCCTGGAGGCGGTTGAACAGCCCGACCAGGAACGTGCGCGCCACCCGCGAGGGCGAGGCGTTGCCGCTGCGCACGTCGGCGACGTACTGGCCGGCGTCGCGGAACGGCAGGCAGGCGGGCGCCGCCCGCAGCAGCTCCGTGGCCTGGCAGGAGTAGGCGCCGCCGCCCTTGCGCGTGTTGAGCCGCAGCAGCGGCAGCAGCTCGGGCGACGGCTCGGCGATCGGCTGCGGCTCGTCCGGATCGACCTTCCGCAGCCACGCCTCCTTCCAGTAGAGGGAGCAGGCGGTCTGGCAGCCGCCGTGCTCGCCGCCGTCACAGCGGGCCGCCTTGAGGTGCACGGCGCGCTCCATCCGCCGCATGCCGCTGCGGCTGATCGTGTCGCACAGCTTGTGCGCGACCTTGTGCACCGTCATCCGCTGCCCGCAGAAGCGCAGCATCTCCGGCATGAACGGCAGGCTTTCCAGCTCGCCCCGCTCGTCGAGCGTGGCCAGGATCTCAGCCTGACCGCGCACCTCGACGAGGTCCCCCACTCGGAGGTTCATCCGCTTTCCCCCACCCGCTTCAGCAAACCGGCACCTTCCAGCGCGTCGGCCGCCTCGGCGACCGCCTGGAAGGGCAAACCCGACCTTTCCGCGACGTCCAGCAGGCTGTGGCCGCCGTCTGACTGGTTCAACACCCATAACATCGCCAGCTGGGCTTGTTTCGTGTCACTCCGGCCGCCGAGAGAGCCGTAGAGCCCGCGCCTGCCGAGTTGCGGCTCGCCGTAGGGGCTCAGGTTCTCGTAGCGGCCGTCGCGCTCCAGCACCTGTACGGCCTGCCAGAGGGTTTCCAGGGTGTCGGCCAGGGCTTCGGGGGTGACGAAGCCCGGGTCGTCGGCCGAGGTGTGATATTCCGGGTAACCGGCGTACGGGGTCCTGGTCAGGCTGCCGACCGGCAGGTCGAAGCCCGGCGAGCAGAACTGCCGCTCGTCGTACCCGTACGGGGAGAAGTCCACAACCGTGTGCGGTCTGCCGCGCAGGACGTGCGTCATCACCCGGTCGATGCGGGTGTCGCCGCGTCTGCTCCGCTTGTACGTGAGCGCGCCGCGGTCGCCGGCGCAGGCGAGCGTGAGCCCGGCCGCGATCCGGCCGACGCGGTCGCGGTTGCGGGCCAGCCAGGTGATGGCCCCGATCGTGCCCGGCGCGAACAGGAACCGGTACGTCAGCCGGGGCCGGTCCAGCCGGGCGGCGAGCGCGGCGGCGACCGCGATCCCGGCCAGGTTGTCGTTGGCCAGCGACGGATGGCACACGTGGCAGGAGATGAGCACCTCATCAGCGCTGCGCCCCGGCACGACGTGCTCGGCGTAGGTGAGGGAGCCGTCGGCCAGCGTCGAGTCGATCACGACCTCGTACGGCCCCTCCCCCAGGCCGTCGAGCACCCGCTGCGCCAGGCAGAACCCCCACGTCTCGGCGTAGTAGCTGGTCCGGTACGGCACCAGGTCCGGCTGGCCGGGCAGCGTGTGCAGGTGCGGGCGCAGCTCGTCGAGCGTCATCGTGGCCGACACGGGCACGCTGTAGCCCACCACGTGCAGGTTGGAGCGCCGGAAGTCGACGACCCGGTTCCCCTCGGGGTCCTTGATCCAGGCGTCGCGGATGTTCCACTCCCTGGGCACCGTCCAGTCGAGCACCTGGGTCCCGGTCGGCACCTCGTGGACGGTCAGCGGCAGCCGCTCGCCGACGATCTCCAGCGTGCGCCGCACTCCGTCGCCCGTGATGGAGCGGCACACCGGGAAGAGCCGCTCCACCAGGGCATGCATGTCCTCCCCGGTCACGTCCTGAGCTCCGGCGAGACCGTACCCGCCTCGCGGCGGTCGGCCAGCCGGGCCAGCCGGATGAACCGGCGCCGGAAGTCGTGCGCGGTCAGCCCGTGGTCGCGGTAGGCGTCGGCCAGCTCGACCGCGCCCGCCTTGACCGTCCAGCGGGCGTGGTAGCCGGGCAGCGCGGCCTCGATGCGGGAGAAGTCCACCCGGTACGAGCGCGGGTCGGCCCCCGTCTCGCCGGTGATGACCAGCTCGGAGCCGGGCACCGCCTCGACCACGTGCTCGGCGATCTCGGCGACGGTCAGGTTGTTCTGCTCGCCGCCCACGTTGAACGCCCGGCCGTGCACCGCCTCGCGCGGCGCGGTCAGCACGGCGGCGAACGCGTCGGCGATGTCGGCGGCGTGCACCAGCGGCCGCCACGGCGTGCCGTCCGACAGCACCAGCACCTTCCCGGTCAGGTGAGCGTGGCCGACGAGGTTGTTGAGCACGATGTCGGCCCGCAGCCGCGGCGAGAACCCGAACGCGGTGGCGTTGCGCAGGTAGACGGGCGAGAAGTCGGCGTCGGCCAGCTCGTCCAGCTCGTCCTCCACGCGCACCTTCGACTCGGCGTACGGGGTGACCGGGCGCAGCGGCGCGTCCTCGTCCAGCAGCTCGTCGCCGCCGGACGCGCCGTACACCGAGCACGTGGAGGCGTACAGGAAGCGGCGCACGCCCGCCTCGCGCGCCAGCCTGGCCAGGCGGACGGAGGCGTGGTGGTTGATGGCGTAGGTGAGCTCCGGCGCGAGCGCGCCGAGCGGGTCGTTCGACAGGGCGCCCAGGTGGATCACCGCGTCGATCCCGTCGAGGTGCGCCTCGGTGACGTCGCGCAGGTCCACCCGGTGGCCGGGCGGGTCGTCGGGGGCCGGGCCGAGGACGCAGTCGGCGAACAGCCCGGAATCCAGTCCGGTCACCTCGTGCCCGGCTCTGGTGAGCACCGGCGCCATCACGGTGCCCAGGTAGCCCTGGTGCCCGGTGAGCAGAACGCGCATGTCGATCAGCCTCCTGCGAGGTCGAGAGTGAGTTTGCGCACGTAGAAGGCCTCGGCATAACGTGCGTGGCATTCGATGCCGCGGACCCGGGCGAGTCCGAGGAATGCCTCCCTGTCGAACCAGTGGCGGCGGCGCTGGGAGGGGTAGTGCTCCCACAGCAGCGCGACCTTGCGCTCGGCGAGCGCCAGGTCGAGCGGCTGGTAGGCGTTGGGCCGGCCGAGGTCGCCGTCCCATTTGACGATCTCGTAGCCGAGCGTGAGATGGTCGCGGAAGGCCGTCGGCACCAGCTCGGCCAGGCCCCGGTGGTCCTGGTGGGCGTCGCCGGGCTGCGGAGCCAGGATCAGGTCCGGCACCGTGCGCAGCCGCAGCTCCTCCACCGCGCGCTTGGCCTCCTCCCAGTGCGCGGGCAGCCGGCCGTCGGGCAGCTTGCCCACGGTGACCCGCAGGTCGGCGCCTGGGCAGAAGGCGGCCAGCGCGGCCCGCTCCTCCCGCTCCCGCTCTGTGCCGCCGCCCGACAGGATCAGCGCGTCCACCCTGATCCCCGGGTGGGCCGTGCACATGGCCAGCAGCGTGCCCCCGGCGCCGATCGCGAGGTCGTCGCAGTGCGCGGCGACGGCGGCGACCCTGCGCAGGCTGCCGGGCAGGAGGTCGATCATGCCGCGGGCTCCCACACGGCCCACGGCCGCTCGCCCCTGGCGTAGGCTCGGTCCAGCTCCAGCCGCTGGTTGACGGTGTCGGTCGGCCGCCAGTAGCCGCGGTACGGGTAGGCCAGCAGCCGGCCGCGCTTGGCCAGCTCCCGGCAGCCGTCGACGAGCAGGTCGCCGCCCGCCGGGATGTGCTCGAAGATCTCCTGGCGCAGCACGAAGTAGCCGCCGTTCACCCAGAGCGGCATCTCCGTGACAGCCGTGATCTGGCCGACGAGCCCGCCCTCGGCGACCTCGACGCAGTGGAAGGTGCCCGGCGGCGGCACCACCATGAGCGAGGCGCCCGCGTCGGAGGCCGCGAACCGGTCGATCATCTCGGGCAGCGGCGCGTCGCTGAGCACGTCGGCGTAGTTGGCCAGGAACACCTCCTCACCGTCCAGGTGCTCGCGCACCCGGCGCAGCCGCTCGCCGATCGACGACTCGATGCCGGTGTGCACGAACGAGATCGTCCAGTCGGAGATGTCGCTGGCCAGCAGCTCCACCCTGCCGCCGCGCAGCACGAAGTCGTTGGAGGCGGTCTCCTCGTACCGCAGGAAGAAGTCCTTGATCTGGTCGGCGCCGTAGCCGAGGCAGAGCACGAACTCCTTGTGCCCGAAGTGCGCGTAATAGCGCATCACATGCCAGATCAGCGGTCTGGGGCCGACGAGCTGCATCGGCTTGGGCGCGTCCCCGGGAGCGCCGCTGCGCATCCGCGTGCCGTACCCGCCGCAGAAGAGGACGACCTTCACACGACCTCCAGGGAAGGGATGGGGAAGACCAGCCGGCCGCCCCACTCGTGGACGTAGGAGAGCTGCTCGGCCAGCTCCTCGCGCAGGTTCCAGGGCAGCACGAGCACGTAGTCGGGCCGGTCCGCGGCGATCCGCTCCGGCTCGAACACCGGAATGCGCGCCCCCGGCGTGAACCTGCCGTGCTTGTACGGGTTGCGGTCCACGGTGTAGGCGAGCAGGTCCGGCCGCACCCCGCAGTGGTTGAGCAGCGTGTTGCCCTTGCCCGGGGCGCCGTAGCCGACGACGGTCCGGCCCTCCTCGGCCGCGCCCACCAGGAAGCCGAGCAGGTCACGCCGGACCTTGGCGACCCGCGCGGCGAAGTCGATGTAGCCGGAGATCTCGTGCAGCCCGGCCGCCTTCTCCAGCGCCAGCACGTCGGCCACCCGCGCCGACGGCTCGCCCGACGGCCTGGCCCACAGCCGGATCGAGCCGCCGTGCGTCGGCAGCAGCTCCACGTCCACCAGCGTGAGCCCGCCGGAGGCCAGCGCCCGCTGCGCCGAGGCGACCGTGTAGTACTGGAAGTGCTCGTGGTAGATCGTGTCGTACTGGTTGCCCTCGATGAGCGTGAGCAGGTGCTGCACCTCGATCGACACCCAGCCGTCGTCCGCCACCAGCGTGCGCAGCCCCCGGGTGAACCCGATCACGTCGGGGATGTGCGCGTAGACGTTGTTGGCCACCACGTAGTCGGCCGGGCCGTGCTCAGCGACGACCTGCCTGGCCGTCTCCGGCGTCAGGAACGCGGTGACCGTCGGCACCCCGCGCTTCCTGGCCGCCTCGCCCACGTTCACCGACGGCTCGACGCCCAGGCAGCGCACGCCCCGGTCCACGACGTGCCGCAGCAGGTAGCCGTCGTTGCTGGCCACCTCCACCACGAACGTGTCCGGCTTCAGCTCCAGCCCGGCCACGAACGCGCGGGCGTGCTCCACCCACGACGTCGAATAGGACGAGAAGTACGCGTAATCGGTGAAAGTATCCTCAGGCGTGATCAGCGGCGGGATCTGCGCCAGCCAGCACGCCGTGCACACCCGCAGGTGCAACGGGTAGGTCGTCTCAGACTCGTCGAGCTGGGCGGCGGTCAGAAACCGCTCGCAGGGCGGGGTGGCGCCCAGGTCGACCACCGAGGCGAGGTCGCCCGATCCGCATAACCGGCAAACAATCATTCGCACGCTCCAAGGCCGTGGGATATTTCGCTCGGACTGCCGCACTCGTTACTGTGCGCGTCATGGATCCCCTCGGCATCGACGGCGCCTGGTGCCACACGCCTCGCGTCCACACCGACCCGCGTGGCGCGTTCCTGGAGGCGTACCGGGCCGCCGACCTGCCACGCCCGTTCGACGTGGCCCAGGTGAACTGCTCGGTCTCCGCCCGGGGGGTGCTGCGCGGCGTGCACTTCGCCGACGTGCCGCCCGGCCAGGCCAAGTACGTCATGTGCGTGCAGGGCAGCGTCATGGACGTGGTCGTCGACCTGCGTACGGGCTCGCCGTCGTTCGGCCGGTGGGAGGCCGTGACGCTGGACGACCGGGAGCGCCGGGCGGTGCTCGTCGCCGAAGGGCTGGGCCACGCGTTCCAGGCGACGAGCGAGCAGGCCACGGTCGTCTACCTGTGCTCCCAGCCCTACAACCCGGGCCGCGAGCACGGCGTGCACCCGCTCGACGCGGACCTGGCGATCCCGTGGGGGCCCGAGCCGCTGCTGTCGGACAAGGACGCGGCGGCGCCCACGCTCAAGGAGGCGATGACCGCCGGCCTCCTGCCCGACTTCGAGGCGTGCCGGCGGTTCTACGCGACGACGCACTGACGGCCCGCCTTCCCCGCCAGCACCGGCCAGGCGGCGTGCAACGCCTCGCGCCAGGGGCGCATCAGCTCGCACCGGGTGCCGGCCAGCACGCTGTAGGCGGGCCGGGGCGCCGGGCGCGGGAAGGCCGCCGCCGGCACCGGGCGCACCCGGGCCGGGTCGGCGCCGAGCAGCGTGAAGACCTCCGTGGCCAGGCCGTGCCAGGTCGTCTCGCCCGAGCTGGTGCCGTGGTAGACGCCCGGCGGCAGGTCCGACTGGGCCAGCCGGACCAGGAAGTCGGCCAGGTCGGCCGACCAGGTGGGCTGGCCGCGCTGGTCGGCGACCACGTCCACGAACGGGCGGCTCCCGGCCAGCTCGATCATCGTGCGGACGAAGTTGCGCCCCGTGGCGCCGTACAGCCACGCCGTCCGCACCACGTAGTGGCCGTGCCCCAGCGCCGCCAGTTCGCCCGCGAGCTTGGTGCGCCCGTAGGCGTTGAGCGGCGCCGTCGGCGCGTCCTCCGCGTACGGGAGCACCCCGGCGCCGTCGAAGACGTAGTCGGTCGACACGTGCACCAGCCGCGCCCCCACGCGCTCGCACGCCTCGGCCAGCGTGCGCACCGCGTGACCGTTGACCGCCAGCGCCTCGGCCTCGCGCGTCTCCGCCTCGTCCACGGCGGTCCAGGCGGCGCAGTTGACCACCACCCTCGGCCGGTAGGCGGACACGAAGTCGCGCACCGCCCTGGCGTCCCGCAGGTCCAGCTCCGACCGGCCGAGCGCGAGCACCGGCTCACCGGTCAGCCCGATCCTGTCGAGCACGTCGGCGGCCAGCATCCCGCCGCCGCCCGTGATCAGCCACCTCATAACCCGTCCCACCAGTCACGGTTGTCGGCGTACCACCGCACGGTCTCGCGCAGCCCCTGGTCGAACGGGATGCGCGGCGCGTAGCCGAGCGCCCGCAGCTTGCGGTCGTCCAGCGAGTAGCGGCGGTCGTGGCCCTTGCGGTCCTCGACGGGCGTGACCATGGCCCAGCTGTGCCCGGTCGCGTCCAGCAGGCGGCCGGTCAGCTCCTTGTTGGTCAGCTCGGCGGTGCCCGCGATGTGGTAGACCTCGCCCGGCTTGCCCACCTCGGCGACCAGGCGGATGCCCGCGCAGTGGTCCTCGACGTGGATCCAGTCGCGCACGTTGCCGCCGTCGCCGTACAGCGGGACCTTCCGGCCGCGCAGCAGGTTCGTGACGAACAGCGGGATCACCTTCTCCGGGTACTGCCGCGGCCCGTAGTTGTTGCCGCACCGGGTGATCGACACGTCCAGCCCGTACGTGACCGCGTACGAGCGGGCGATGAGGTCGCCGCCCGCCTTCGCCGCCGCGTACGGCGACCTCGGCTGGAGCGGGGCGGACTCGTCCCAGGAGCCGATGTCGATGGACCCGTACACCTCGTCCGTCGACACCTGCACCACCTTGGGCACGCCCGCGTCCAGGCACGCCTGCAGCAGCGTCTGGGTGCCCAGCACGTTGGTGCGGACGAACTCGCCGGCGCCCGCGATCGAGCGGTCGACGTGCGACTCGGCGGCGAAGTTCACCACCAGGTCGTGGCCCGGCACCACCTCGGCCAGCAGCGCGCCGTCGCAGATGTCGCCGTGCACGAACGTGTGCGGCGCGCCTTCGAGGTTGGCCCGGTTGCCCGCGTAGGTGAGCTTGTCCAGCACGGTCACGTCCGCACCGGACAGCCCGTGGACGAAGTGCGAGCCGATGAAGCCCGCGCCGCCCGTCACCAGGATTCTCTTCATGAACTGATCTGTACCTTGCTGTGATCGCCCAGCACGAGACGGTGGGCTCTGGGCGTGTTGGGAGCCGGGGTGACCTCGACGTCGTGGCCGATGAGCGACGACTCGATCCGGCCCACGCCCTCGATCGACGCCCTGGGCAGCACGATCGAGTACTCGATCTCGCTGCGGGTGACCGCGCACCCGGCCCCGATCGAGGTGAACGGGCCGACGTAACTGTCACGGACGACCGCGCCGGACCCGACGATCACCGGGCCGACCAGGCGCGAGCGTTCGACGACCGCGCCCGGCTCGACCAGGACCCGGCCGACCAGCTCGCTGGCGTCGTCGACCGAGCCGAGCACTCCGGCCTCGAGCGATTCGAGCACCAGCCGGTTGACCTCCAGCATGTCGGTGACGTTGCCGGTGTCTTTCCAGTAGCCGGTGATCACCGACGACTCGACGGGCAGACCGGCTTCGAGCAGCCACTGGATGGCGTCGGTGATCTCCAGCTCGCCCCGGCCCGACGGCTTCAGCTCGGCCACCGCCTCGTGCACCGCCGGGCTGAACAGGTAGACGCCGACCAGCGCCAGATCGCTCTTCGGGCGGGCCGGCTTCTCCTCCAGGCCGACGACCCGGCCCCGGTCGTCGAGCTCGGCCACCCCGAACTGGCGGGGATCGCCCACCCGGGTGAGCATGATCTGCGCGGCGGGCCGCTCCCGGGCGAAGCGGTCCACCAGGCCGGTGATGCCGCCGACGATGAAGTTGTCGCCCAGGTACATGACGAAGTCGTCGTCGCCGAGGAAGTCCCGGGCGATCAGCACGCCGTGGGCCAGCCCGAGCGGCGCCTCCTGGCGCAGGTACGTGACCTCCAGCCCGAACGCGGAGCCGTCGCCGACCGCCGCCTCGATCTCCGCCTGGGTGTCGCCCACGACCAGGCCGAGCTCGCGGATGCCGGCCGCCGCGATGGCCTCCAGCCCGTAGAACAGCACGGGTTTGTTGGCGACGGGCACGAGCTGCTTGGCCGAGGTGTGGGTGATGGGCCGGAGCCGTGTGCCCGACCCTCCGGCGAGCACGAGTGCTTTCACGGTCAGTAGGCCCCTTCTCCACGGGTGACGACGGACCAGGTCTTCCAGAGAATCTGCAGGTCCAGGATGAGCGACCAGTTCTCCACGTACCGCAGGTCGAGCCGGACCGACTCCTCCCAGGACAGGTCGGAGCGCCCGCTGACCTGCCAGAGGCCGGTCATGCCCGGCTTGACGACCAGGCGGCGGCGCACGTCGGTGCCGTACTGGGCGACCTCCTCCGGCAGCGGCGGGCGCGGGCCGACGAGCGACATCTCGCCGCGGACCACGTTGAGGAGCTGCGGGAGCTCGTCGAGCGAGTAGCGGCGCAGGAACGCTCCCACGCGGGTGATCCTTGGATCGTTCCGAATCTTGAACAGCACCCCGTCGAACTCGTTCGAATTGATCAAGGAGCCTTTCAGGCGTTCCGCGTCCACCACCATCGTGCGAAATTTCACGACCTGGAATTCCTTGCCCCGCCTGCCCACTCTTGTCTGGTGGAACAGCGCCGGGCCCTGGCTGGTCATCCGGATGAGCAGCGCGATCGCCAGCAGCGGCAGCGCGAGCAGCAGCACCGCGGCCCCCGCCACCACCCGGTCGAACACGCTCTTGACGAACTGCCGACCGCCGTCGAACTCGGGATGTTCCACGTGAAGCAGCGGCATCCCGGCGACCGGCCTGATGCTGATGCGCGGCCCCGCCACGTCCATGAGCGCGGGCGCCACGAACAGGTCGGTGCGCGTGGCCTCCAGGCTCCAGGCGAGCCGGCGCAGCGCCGACCCGTCGAGCTCCGGGCAGGCCAGCACGGCGACCGCGTCGGCCCGGGTGTGCGCCACCACGTCCGCCACCTCGGCGAAGTCACCGAGGACCGGGATCCCGTCCAGGTCGGCGTCCATCCGGTCCTGCGGCAGGCAGGCCCCCACGACCCGCATCCCGTGATACGGCTGACGGCGGAACTGCATCACCAGGTCGAGAATCGACTCCCGATGCCCGACGGCGATGACCTGGCGCATGTAGTCGCCGACCGCCCGGCGGCGATGCAGGCGCTTGCGCATCCGATATCTGAAGTAAAGCGTGGAAAGCAGCGCCAGCGGCAGCATCGCCATCACGAAGCTCCGCGCGATCGCGGTCTGCGTGGCATATGCGCCGATGGCGACGGCGGCCATCAGTCCCACCCCGCCGTTGAACACCGCCTTGAACTCGTCCGTTCCCTCGCCGTTCGCGCGCTGGCGATACGCGCCGCCGACCCTGAGCGCCACCGGCCAGGCCGCCACCAGGGCGAATCCCAGCAGGAACTCCTCCGGCGGAATGTAGGCCCCGTAGAGCAGCCGGACGCTCAGCACGCAGACGCATGCCAGTAATGCGCAGATCGTGTCCCCGGATAACAGAAGCCGTAGATACGCCCGTGTCCAGATGCTGGACGCATGGCGTGGCACGGCCTCGAGGAGCACGACAGCGGACCCCTCAGTCCCCACCCTCATAGCACCACCCAGAACTCATGTGCACCGCGTTAACGTGACGTTCCTTGAACCCCATGGGTTGACAACACCCCATGCACAATCAAGGGCGGCGGCCCCCACTAAAGAGTAAAGATCCAACTTGTAATGGGGAATATCGACTTTTGGCCACAATCGGACGGCCGGCGATCCGGCTCCAGGGCTTGACGGAACGGTCCACCAGTGATGCGGCACAGTTCGGGAAAATGCGAGGTTTATGCCGGTATTTCGGCAGGTGACAGGCTAGTCATACTCAAGATCGGGCAATGCGGACGGCGGATCGGGGCTCCGCCACACGACCACAACGCCGTCATGCGCCGAATCCGACGCCGTGGTCAACCTGTCGAGGTCGAAATCAGGAAGATAGCGGAGGCGCGCCAGAAAAGTGGCGTCGGTTGCCGAACGCGGCACCACGCACCCTTCGCCCTCCCGATCGAGCAGGATGTAGAGGACGTCGGCCTCCGGCTCGGTGGCCACACGGACCTCCACGACGTCCTCCCATGCGAGGGCCTCGACGCTCCCGTCCGCGTAGTGACGGGTGACGCCCTCCTCCGTGACATACACATAGGAGTCCGGCACTGGTTCGCCGTGCATGGCCGCGATTCTTGCGAGTTACGGGGCAGTCCCGCAAGGGTTCGCGCTGCTTTGGGAGTGACCCCACGAATGGCTGAGATGCGCCGCCACCGCCGCCCTGGCCGCCTCGGCGGGCCCTTCGGCGATGGCGTCGAGCAGTTCGCGATGCTCACGCACGAGCACGTCACGCTCCTCGTAGACCTGCCGCAGCCGCACCAGCCCGAGCCGCGTCTCGGCCGCCAGCGCCCCGTAGAGCCGCTCCAGCCGAGGGCTGCCGACCGCCTCAATCAGGGCCTCGTGCAGCGCCATGTGCTCGGCGACCGAATCCGACCAGGGCGCGTCGGCGGGCAGCGCCGCCATCCGCGCCAGCGCCGCGTCGGCCTCCGGCACCCGCCGCCCGGCCACGGCCGTGGCCATCAGGTCCTCCAGCGGCCTGCGCACGAACATCAGGTCGTCCAGGTCCGAAAGCGTCACCTCGGCGACATGCGCGCTGCGGTTGCGCTCGCGCCTGAGCAGCCCCTCGTGCACCAGCACGGCCAGCGCTTCGCGCACCGTCGGCCTGGCCACGCCGTAGGCCGCGGCGATCTCCTGCTCGGGCAGCGGCGTGCCCGGCTCGATCTCGCCGGAGAGCACCCGGCGGCGCAGCGCGTCAGCCAGCGCGCCGACAGCGGACACAGGCCGGATCGGCGACTGGGTCGGCTGGGTCGACTGGACCGGCTGGGTTGGCCGGACTGGATGGCCGGGCTGGGTGGGCGGCGTCACGCGTGCGACTCTAACGCGCCCCGGCGGGCGTTTTCTCCCGTACGTCCACCCGGGCCGGCCTCTCGGGCAGCGCCACGGCCACGAGGCTGACCCCCAGCAGCACCAGCCCGCCGATCGAGACCGGGGCCAGCCGCTCACCGAGCACCACCAGGCCCAGCAGCGCCGCGACAGCCGGCTCGGCCAGCGCCAGCGTGGCGGCCGTGGCCACCGGAGTGGTCCGCAGCCCGCGCCCGTACAGGAAGTAGGACAGCGCGGTGGTGCCCAGGCCCAGGTAGAGGACGGCGAGCAGGACGATCGGCTCGACCGGCCAGGAGGAGCCCGGCCCGAGCAGGCCGGAGCCCCGCCAGATCAGGACCGGCAGCATGATGACCGCCGCGCCGCCGAACAGCACGCCCATCACCGCGTTCGACGAGCTGCCGCCGCTGATGGCGCGGGCCGCGCTGACCGCGTAGAAGGCGTAGAGCAGGCCGCCCAGCAGCGCGAACAGCACACCGGACACCACCTGGCCACCGGCCTGCGCGCCGCCGCCCGCGATCAGCGCCGCGCACCCGGCCACCGCCGCCGCCGTCGCCGCCGCCCACCGGGCGCTCGGCCGCTGCCCGTGCATCAGCCAGGACAGCAGCCCGGTGAACACCGGCCCGCTGCCGATCGCCACCACCGTGCCGATGGCCACGCCGGTGCGGGCGACGGCGGCGTAGAAGCAGAGCTGGTACGCGGCGACGGCCACGGCGGCCAGCAGCAGACCGGGGCGCACCGCCTGCCGCAGCCCGCCCCGGGCGAGCAGGGCCAGCGCCGCGCCGCCGATGACGAGCCGGGCGGCGGCCAGCGCGACGGAGTCGTCCGAGACGAGCATGCCCGCGGTGCCGGCCGTGCCCCACAGCACGGCGGCGGCCACGACGGCGAGCGGTCCGTTCCTCATACGGACATTGTCTGACAACTAGACAATTTCGTCCAGTAGCTGGTCCAGCAGCCGGCCTGTGGGCTGCGCCACGTCCGCCGCGTACTCGTCCAGGACCGCCAGGGCGTCGCCCAGCTCCACGGCGGTCCGGCGGGGCAGATCGAGCAGCGGCTCACCGTCGAGAGTGACCGCGCCGTCGACCTGCAGCACGCCGCCGCCCGATGCGGCGACGGAGACCGCGACGGTGACCTCACGGCCGTCGGGCAGGGTGAACATGACGCCGGTACGGGCCCCGGCGGGCGGGAGGAAGGCGGCGAACGGCGCGCTGCGCACGAACGGGTGATGTAACTCGGCGAGGATTCCCGAGGCCCGGCTCAGGCCCGCCAGGAGCGCGGCCGCGGCCAGGCTGTCGCTGTCCACCACAAAAGCGTAGATCACCCCGCCCCCAAATAACCAGGCGATCCCATTTACCCCGCCGGATCCTACGGATCCCACAGATCCCGCCAACTACCCCCGGCCCCCGGCGATCCCCTCAGCGCCCCGGCTCCCCGAGCCCCGGAGCACCTCAGCTCCGATCCCCGGGAAGCCCGGGACCCCCGAATCCCCCAGCCTCCCCAGATCCCCCCGCCCCCGTGACCCTCCGTCCCGCCACCCCGGGGCGGGGCGGGCGCATCCGGAAGGCGCCCGCCGGTCGGTGGAGGACGCCGCATCCGGGAGGCACCGCCACTCAGCGGCGAGGCGCCCGCACCGGAAGGCGGCGTGTTCCGGAGGTGATGTCAGTCGGTGGCGAGGCGGGCGTGGCGTTCGACGTCGTAGCGGATCCCGTCGTAGTGGAGCTTCCCGCGCTCGACGCCCTCCGGGCGGAAGCCCGCCTTGGTGGCCACCCGGCACGAGGCCGGGTTGTCGGTGCGGTGCCCCAGCTCCAGCCGGAACAGCCCGCGCTCCCCGAACGCCCATCGGGCCAGCTCGGCGGTGGCCGCCGAGGCGACGCCGCGCCCCCGCACCTCGGGCACCGTCCAGTAGGACACCCAGCCGTTGTCGTGCCTGTCGATCCCCGTCACCGCCACGTTGCCGACGACCCGCCCGCCGAGCGTGACGGCGAACGCGTGACCCACGCCGGTCCAGGAGGCGATCCAGCCGACCGCGTCCTGGAGCGTGACGACCGGCCAGGACGCCTGAGTGGCCATGTCCGGCGACCGGAAGGCACGCAGCACCGCCGGAGCGTCGTCCTCACGCCACTCTCTCAGCCCTATCTGTCCCATTACTGACCGATTTTATGGGCCTCCTCGAAAGCGGTGACGAGGTGCTTGGGCGCGGTCAGGCACCACGCCTCGGCGGTCAGCTCGAACAGCTCGTCCATCTCGATCCTGTCGAGGTGGACGACGACCCACCCGAACCGCCCGGCGGTGAACTGGATCTCGAACACCTCGGGCCGCTCGGCCACGAGCGCGAGCTGCTCCTCGATGGTGGACTTGAGCCCGACGGTCTCGGTCTCCTCCCACAGGTAGCCGAAGCCCTTGTCACGCACCTTGAGCGCGACCCAGCTCCCGCCGTCGCTCGTGCGCACCTCCGGCAGGCTGTCCAGCATGGTGAGGAATTCATCGACGGTCACACCCATGTGCTCCTGTGTAGCAAACGCCGCCGACAGTTCCTAAGGGATCAGCAGCCCCCAGTAGAAGGCCCACGGGACGAAGACCAGGCCGCCGGCCAGCAGCACGCCGAGCCGGACCTTCTCCCCTCCGGCCGGCGTCCGCCGCCAGGCGAGCGCGGCGAGCACGGTGGCCGCGACGACCGCCACCGCCAGCACCTGGAGCGCCAGCCAGATCACCGGCCGCCCCGCCAGCAGGGGACCGGGTGAGGCAAGCTTCCCTCCGCTCATGACCACGCTGAACAGGTAGCCGAACCCGCCCAGCACCGCCACCAGCCCGCCCGCGCTGACCAGGCGCGCGGCCCGGCTGGCGGGGGCCCGCGACGCCCCGCGCAGCCGCCTGACCAGCGCGACCACCGGGTAGGCGAGGAACGCCACGACGAACAGCACCAGCGCGGCCGTCTGCACCGAGGCCGACTCCCACCAGGCAGGCGGCTCGACGGGCCGGGTGCGTGACGCCTGCTGCGGCTCGGGGCCTGACACGTCGGCCGTGGGCGCCTTGCCGGCGACGACCTGCTCGACCCAAGCGCCGACCGCGTCGGCGTAGCCTGGGGCGAGCTCGGGCAGCCGCGTCACGCCGCCGTCGGGGGTCCGGTGCGCGGCGTGGTCGGCGTCGGCGACGAAGCGGAACGCGTACTGCCGGTTGCCGCCCTTCTCCAGGGCGGCGGCCATCACGGGCGGGCTCTCCTGCGGCGGCGTCAGCAGGTCGTTCGTGCCCCAGATCGACAGCACCGGCTGGCGCACCGCCGCGAGGACCGCCTCGGCGTCGTGGTACGGCTCGGGGAACAGGCCGCCGTCGGCGATGGCCCGATACAGGTTGTGCTCGGCCCGGTCCACCAGCGACCCGGACACCCCGGCCTTGCGCAGCCCGGCGGCCACGGCCCAGGTCTGCTGGCGCAGCGGCTGCAGGGAGTTCGCGCCGACGAGCACCACGAACGCGATCTCCGGCGACCGCGACGCCGCGATCGGGGCGACCCAGCCGCCCTCGCTCAGGCCCCAGATGCCGACCTTGCCGACCCCGTCCTGCTCGCCGAGAGTGGCGACGGCGCCGAGCGCGTCCTCGGCCAGTTGCTCGTAGGAGCGCTCGAAGAGCGAGTAGCCCTCGGAGCGCTTGTCGTAGATCAGCACGGCCATGCCGCGGCGGGCGAACTCGACGGCCTCGCCCATCAGCTTGGTCCTGGGCGTGCCCGTACCGGCTCCGTGCACGAGGACCATCCCGGGGCGCTCGCCGGGGGTGCGGGGGGACAGGACGGTGCCGTGCAGGGTGAGCCCGCCGCTGCCGCGGAAGCTCACCTCCGTGGCGGCCAGGTCGGACGGGACGGCCGGCTCCGGCTCGTCGGCGATGGCCGCCGCGGGTGTGGCGACCAGCGCCAGCACGACCGCCAATGCGGCGAAAAGTCGTCTCATATCGCCGAATATAATCTGCAGAGACTTCTCGGCAGAGAATTCTCTGCAAATCTCACTCGCAAGGACTAGACTGATCGTCATGAAGGATGAGGAGCCCGAAGAGCCTTCCCTGCTCGACCCGGAGAGGCTCAAGGCCCTCGCGCATCCCATGCGCCGGCTGATGCTGCGCCACCTCGGCATCCACGGCCCCGCCACCTCCACCACCCTCGGCGAGCTGCTCGGCGCCAAGACCGGCACCACCAGCTATCACCTGCGCCAACTGGAGAAGCACGGCCTCATCGAGGAGATCCCCGAGCGCTCCGCCGGCAGAGAGCGCTGGTGGCGCAAGTCCGACAGCCCCCGCGACCTGCGCCTGCCGACGGCCGACCAGCTCGCGCCCGAGGACCGGCCGGTGCTGGCGGAGTTCCAGCGCATGGGCCTGGAGGAGGACCGCGAGCTGCTGGAGCGCTTCCCGGCCGCCTATTACCGCGACCCCGACTGGGCCAAGGCGTCGCGCGGCATGGGACGCATGACCAAGGAGGAGTTCGCCGAGTTCTTCGACGCCTACATCGCGCTGCTGCTGAAGTACAACCACCGGCCCGAGGACGCCCCGCCCGGCGCCCGGCCCATCCACGTCCGCCTGTTCGCCCTCCCCGCCGACGAGGACTGACCACGACCACGACGGAGCGGATCACCGGCCCCATATGGGGGCCCTCGTCGTCGCCCTGATGTTCGACCGCTGATCAGGGGCGCGGCTGCGGGATCGTCACGACGCCGAGCGTGATCTGCCGCCGCCCCTCGGCCGGCTCCTTCTCCAGCAGCGGGCCGATCAGCTCGCGCAGCCCCGCGTGGATGCGCGCCACGTCGCCGGGGTCGGCCCACAGGTGCACCAGCGTGTACGTGAGCCCGTCGGCGACCGGATCGTCGGGTGGATTGCCCAGGTAGGCGTGCGCCTGCGCCATCAGCCCGGTCACGAACGCGGTCACCGCCCGGTCATGGTCGGCCGGGGTCAGCTCCCCCGGATCGGGCAGCGCGCCCTGGACCGCGCTCTCGTCCAGCTCGTAGGTGTGCTCGACCGCGCCGCGCACCTTGCGTTCGCCGGTGACGTGGACGACGCCCGCGTCGGTGAGCCACCGGATGTGCCGGTAGAGGCTGCTGTAGGGCACCTCGGGCAGCGCCTGGCGGAGCTGCGTGCCGGTGTGGGGGCCGAGCGCCAGGATCTGCACCACCCGGACCCGTACGGGGTGCAGCACACCTACATCGCTCACTGACGTCCTCCCGATCTCCCGACCCCGGAATCGTAGCGCGGCCGTGGCTATTGATTTCATTTGTGGCTATAGTCTCAAAAATGAAGTCAATCGTCCCCGGAAGGACCCCCGCCATGCCCGATCTGCAAGAACGCCTCACCACGCTCGCCGAACGCCACCGCGTCCCCGGAGCCGTGATCGCCGTCCTGCACGACGACGCCGTCACCGAAGCCGCCACCGGCACCCTCAACCTGCGCACCGGCGTCCCGGCCACCACCGACTCCCTGTTCCAGGTCGGCTCGATCACCAAGACGTGGACGGCCACGCTGGTCATGCAACTCGTGGACGACGGCCTGCTCGGCCTCGACCGGCCGATCCGCGACCGGCTGCCCGGCTTCACGCTGCCCGACGAGGACGCCGCCGCCGCCATCACCGCGCGCCACCTGCTGGCCCACACCGCCGGCTTCTCCGGCGAGGACCTCGACGACTACGGCCGCGGCGACGACGCCATCACCCGTCTCGTCGCCAACCTCTCCCGCGCCGCCCAGATCGTCCGCCCCGGCACCCTGTTCTCGTACAACAACGCCGGGTTCGTCGTCCTCGGCCGCCTGATCGAGGTGCTGACCGGCCAGAGCTGGAGCCAGGCCGTGCACCGGCGGCTCATCGCGCCCCTCGGCCTGACGGCCACGGTCACCCTGCCCGAACAGGCGCTCCTCCACCGGGCCGCCGTCGGGCACGTCGAGGCGGGCGGCACCGTCCAGCCCGCGCCCGTGTGGTCGCTCCCCCGGGCGCTCGACCCGGCAGGCGGGCTCTGCATGTCCGCCGCCGACCTGCTGGAGTTCGCGCGCCTGCACCTCACGCTCGGCCTCGCCCGCGACGGCTCCCGCCTGCTCTCCACGGCCTCCGCCGAGGCGATCCGCACCCACCAGTCGTCCCCGCCGCCGCTGTCGGGGTTCCCGGCCTCGTACGGGCTCGGCATGGAGCTGTACGCGTGGGACGGCCGCGCGGTGATCGGCCACCACGGCGCCACCATCGGCCAGACGGCGTTCCTGCGCATGGTCCCCGACACCGGCACCGCCGTGGTGCTGCTGACCAACGGCGGCGCGCCCGCCGCACTCCACGACGAGCTGCTGCTCCCGCTGCTGGCCGAGCTCACCGGCGTCCGCCCGCCCGCCGCCGTGACGCCGCCCGCCGTCCCGGTCCCCTTCCACCCCGGCCGGTACGTGGGCGCGTACGACATGGGCCTGGCCTCGATCCGCATCAGCCACGAGGGCGGCCCGTCGCTCACCATGACGATCGTCCCGCACGGCGCCATCGCCGAGGCCGTGGTCACCAACCCGATCACCACGCTGGTGGCGCTCGACGACACGCACTTCGTCGAGACCGAGCCGGACGGCGGCCTGCACCGCGGCGTCGCCTTCCTGGACCCCGGCGCCGACGGGCGCTTCCGCATCCTGCACAACAGCCGGGCGCTCCCCCGCACGGCCTGACCGCCTCGGACAGCGCGAGCGGCCGGTACCCTTTCCCGACATTTCACGAAAGGACAGGTCACCGGCATGCCTCTCACCGCCCGGCAGCTCAACCGGGCCACCCTCGACCGGCAACTGCTCCTGCGCCGCGCCCCGCTCGGCGTCAGCGACGGCATCCGCCGCATCGCCGCCCTGCAGGCCCAGGAAGCGGCCTCGCCCTACCTGGCCCTGTGGAACCGGCTGGCCGGCTTCGACCCGGCCGACCTCGACGCCGCCTTCGCCACCGGGACCGTCGTCAAGGCGACGCTGATGCGCATCACCCTGCACGCCGTGCACGCCGCCGACTACCCGGCCTTCCACGGCGCGATGCGGGCCAACCTGCGCGCCGTCCGGCTGTACGACCGCCGCTTCACCTCGACCGGCCTGACCGCCGACGACGCCGACGCCCTGCTTCCCCACCTCGCCGCCTTCACTGCCGTCCCGCGCACCGCCGCCGAGATCGAAGCCCTCCTGGAGTCCCGTCTCGGCGAGCACGGCCGCCGCATGTGGTGGGCGCTGCGCACGTTCGCGCCCCTGCGCCACGCCCCCACCGGCGGCCCCTGGTCGTTCGCCGGCCGCGCCTTCGTCGCCTCGACCACGCCCCCGGCCCCGGAGGACGACTCCCTCCGCCACCTGGCCCTGCGCTACCTGGAGGCGTTCGGCCCCGCCACGGCGCCCGACCTCGCCCAGTTCACCCTGCTCGACCGCCCGGTCGTCCGCCGCGTCCTCCAGTCACTCACCGGCCAGGTCGTCGAGCTCGACGGCCCCGGCGGTGTCACGCTGTACGACCTGGCCGGCGCCTCCCTGCCCGCCGCCGACACCCCCGCCCCGCCGCGCCTGCTCCCCATGTGGGACAGCATCCTGCTCGCCTACGCCGACCGCAGCCGCGTCATCCCGCCCGCCTACCGCCCCCTGGTCACCCGCCGCAACGGCGACGTCCTGCCCACCCTCCTGGTGGACGGCCACGTCGCCGGCGTCTGGCGCCCGGTCGACGACGGCATCGAGGCCACGGCCTTCCACCCGCTGGACGAGGAGACCTGGCAGTCCCTCGCCACTGAGGCCGCCGCCCTGGCGACCTTGCTGGCGGCCCGCGACCCGGCCACCTACCGCCGCTACGCCCACTGGTGGACCAAACCCCTCCCCGCCGCCCAAGTCCGCATCCTCGGCTAGGAAATCTTCAGGAGCCCATGTTGTGGTGCATGTAGGACGGAAACGTGGAGCCGGAACACGGCAGGCGCATCCCGGTCGCCGTCAGAGCGTCCACGATGTTGCCGGCGCCCACGTCGTTGAGCTTCCCATCACGGCACGCCCGAGCCAGAATCCAAAGGGAGCCATGCACTTCCAGTCCGTGTGCTCTCCCTACCGCCACCGCCTCACGGTCGTCGGTGATGGCGATCCCGTGATGCAGTTCGGCGGCGGAGAACACGCTGGCCTCTCCCAGGTTCCGCTGCTCGGAACCGATACGCTGCACCCACTTGACGAAGCACTTGATCTCGTCCAGTTCGTCAAGCCTCGCCAGACCGAGCCAGTCGGCGTCGAGCACGGCTTGCAGGAGCGGGTGCGCCCCGCAGCCCGCCCGTATTTCTTCCCGCACCACGTGCGTTGTGAGACACGTGACCCCGGACAGCAGATCACGTAGGACGTCAAGTCGCTCGGCGCGCGAGAAGTGGCTGAGACACGTCGCGTCGAACACCAGGACAGGGTCCGGCTCCACGCTGCTCAAAGCTCGGGATCCGCATCGTCACGTAACGGCAGGTCGGCTGCCACGATCTGACCTCGCATCAACTCGACCGCACGGTGGGCAGTGATGAGCGACTTCTTGTAGGACTCCACCACCGCGTGAGCGTAGCCGGGCGGAACTCGTACGGTCTCCAGGTCAGGTTGCGGAGTCCATCCGACCGCCTCCATCAGCTCCGCACGCGTCGGATTCCGGCGGCGCATCTCCTTCGCCGCGCCCCTGTCGATGGCTTGCGCTTCGACGGCTTGCCGTACGGTCAGCGACCATGAGGTCCTGAAGCGTGCGGCGAGAACCACCAGGTCCTCCCGCGTCGCCCGCCCGTCGCTGCGGGTGACCGTACCGAAGGCCTCCACCGGCAACAGAAGCTCTGCGGAGAAGGCGTCGATGATCGCCTCGCGTTCATCCCTTGAGGCATGGATGCCCATGTCCGAGGAGTACTCGTCCCCGATGATCATGTGGCCGAGCTCGTGAGCCGCTGTCGACCTCCGGCGGCCCGGTTCGCCCGCCTTGCTGACGACCGCCACGGCGAGATCGCCGTCAATGAGGGAGGCGCCATCGCCTGGCGCCTCCACCACGGCGACCAGTTGCCCCAGCCGTTCGCAAACGCTCATGAGGGAATTGATGGGTCCTGTTTCGAGGGCGAGCCGAGCCCTCACCCAGTGAGCCGCACGGCGAGCACTGCGGACATCCTCGATCGCCTCCGGGTACTTTTCGCCGCGTGGCGGCGCATATTCACCGAGTTCCACAAGCTGGCGAATGTCGCCGAGCCAGGTGGAGAGTGCGATTTCCATGCCAAAGGACTGCCGGGCCGCGTCGGTCGCCGTGTCTTCAGCCAACTCGGTCCGGCGGGACACGACCCGTGGCGGCGGAGCGAGGAAGTAGTTCAGCGGAACCCTGAGCACCGTGGACAGGCGGGACAGCTCAAGCGCGTCGACACGACGAACTCCACGCTCGATCTTGGCAATCATCGTGCGATCGAGCTTCAGGGCCGACGCGAGCTGCTCTTGAGACATGTCCGCTGCTACACGGCATTCCCGGACACGCTCGCCAATATCGGCCCACTCCCCGGGCTCCTTCATAGTGCGATATTCGCACACGCCGATCCGAGGAACGAGGCATCCCCGATTCTTTTCGGCAATCGTTACCTCGAATGAAGCTCCCTGCTGACGGCGAACAAGTGCGGCATTCGGGGCATCCAACCTGGCATGTTGATCACGTTGCTCGCCGCCACGCTGGCGCTGTCGCCTGTCCAGGTGCCCGAGAACTTCCTGCTGACCGAGAAGGAAGCCCGTACCCCGCTGTCCGAAATGGAGAAGTCGGAGGTGTGGTGGAAGATCAGCGACAGGAAGACCGCGCCCCTCACCCTGAACCCGTGCGGCCGCAAGCGCGTCCCGGCGGCGGGCCGGGCGGCGGTGCGTACGATCACGCACGACACCAGCGCGCCCTCGCACTCCGCCGAGCAGCTCGTGATCCACCGGAGCGAGGTCGCCGCCAGGAGCGCCATGCGCGGCCTTCTCGCCGACGCCCGCCGCTGCCGCACGAAGCCGGACGGCAAGCCGTACTCGTGGTCCGGCGACGGGAGGACGCGCTGGGAGGTGGCGCGCACGCGGGTGGGCGACGAGGCGGCGGTGGTCCGGCTGATGATGTACGACAAGCTGAACAGGGAGTGGGCGCCCCTGATGTCGGGCATCGCGACGCGCAAGGGCCGGGCGCTGATCCTCTACACCGGCGACCTGGACACCCTCGGCCACTCGCGGAAGGGCGCGGTCAAGAAGCTGCGCGCGTCGGCCTCCCGCATGGCGGCCAAGGTGTGCTCGCTGCCCAAGGTGTGCTGACCGGCAGGTCGTTGGACAGGTTGATGCGGATCTCCGTATTGCGGTATCCGGCGCGCCGGAACGCGGCGGCCATCGGCGCGTTGCCCACGTCGGTGGTGGCGGTGACGCGCGGCTCCCCGTTCGCCGCGTGGAAGCGGGTGATCTCGGCCAGCACCTCGTCCACGTAGCCGCGCCCCCGCAGCTCGGGGACCACGCCGAGGTAGCCGACGTTCCGGTGGTACGGCGTCGCCGACGGGATGGCCAGCCCGCGACCTCGCCTTCCGGTGTGTACGCGAGCCGCCACCACGCACGCTCGCCCGGCGCGTCCAGGTAGAAGTCCATCTCCTCGCGGGCGGTCGCCTCGACGCCGTTGGCCGCCACGCTCACCCGGGTGTGCGCGTCCAGGCTGCCTTCGGCGATCCGCGCGAACACGGCCAGGAACTCCTCGTCGGACGCCTCGGCGAACCGCAGCGTGCCTGCCGTCGCGGGCGCGCCGTCGGCGGGCGTCCACTCGAACTGCAGCCGTTCGACCTCCCTGGTGAGGCCCGCGGCGTGCGCCGCCGCCCGCCGCCACGCCACGGCGGGGTCGTCGCGCCGGTCGCCGGCCACCTTGATCGCGTACTGCACCGGCTCCCCGAACCCGGCCAGCGCGGCCCGGACCAGCTCGGCGGCCACGGCGGCGCGATCACCGGCGGCGGGGTCGTCGGCGCTGATGCTGCGGAAGGAAATCACTTGCGCACCCTAACGGCGGACGCAACCGGGGAGCGGCCATCGGGATAGAGGGATATGTCAGCGTCTCGGACACGAGAGGAATCCATCATGGGGCTACGGCCGGCGTGGTGAGCCGACCCGCGGAGCAGCTCGACGACTCGGCGATCGTCGCCATCTCCTCGCACGACCCCGAAGCGTTCGGCGAGCTGTTCCGCCGCCACGCGCCGCGCCTGCACGCCTACGTCAAGCGCCGCCTCGGGCCCACGCTCGCCGACGACGTCGTGGCGGAGACGTTCGCCACGGCGTTCCGGCAGCGGGAACGGTTCGACGGGCGGGCGGAGTTCGCCGCCTGGCTGTGGGGCATCGCCGCCAACGCGATCGCCAGGCACCACAGGCAGGAGACCCGCATGTACAAGGCGTTCGCCCGCACGGGCGTGGACCCGGCCGAGGACGGCATCGCCGACCTGGTCGGCGACCGCGTGGCCGCCGCCGCGCACGCCCCCCGCCTGGCCAGGGCCCTCGCCACGCTGAACGCCCAGGACCGCAACGCCATCCTGCTGCTGGCCTGGGGCGAGCTGTCGTACGCCGAGATCGCGGCGGTCCTCGGCCTGCCCCTCGGCACCGTCAAGGCCAAGATCCACCGCGCCAGGGCCAAGCTCCGCAAGGCCATCCCGAGGGAGGACCACGATGGATGAACTGAACGCGCTCCGCCGGATGCGCGTCTCCCTGGCCGAGCAGGAGAGCCCGGAGACGCTCGCCCTGCGCGCCGACTGGCGCGCCACCCCGCCGCGCCGCCGCCGGGCGCCCGTGATGAGCATGCTGGCGACTGCCGCCCTGGTCGCGGCCACGCTGGTCGCCGTCGCCCTGCCATCGTCTCGGGACGAATCGCCGCGGGACGACCGGCCCGCGCCCCGCCCGGAGAACGCCCTGCTGGTGGCCGCGGCCAACGTCCGCGCCGACCCGCCCGGCACGTACTGGCACACCACCCGCGTCAGCGGGAAGATCTACGCGGTCGGCACGAGCGCGGCGAACCACTACAAGGTCGATTCCAGGATGCGCTACGACCAGTGGACCGACCGGACCGGCGCGTCCTGCACCGCGCTCCGGGACCTGCCCGCCCGCCCCTGGACCGCCCGCGACCGGCGCAGATGGCAGCAGGCGGGCTCGCCCGCGAAGGTACGTGAGCCCGGCGGCGGCACCCTGTTCTTCGAGGCGTCCGGCCACGAGCCGGCCTGCCGCCGGATGAGCGACCCGCGCGTCCACGGCATGACGCCCCGCGACCTGGCCGCCCTGCCCACCGACCCGGAGCCGCTGAAAGAAGCCCTGCTCGACCTCGAAGGCAACTGGGAGCCCTACGCCCCGAAGGTGAAGAGGCAACCGATTCGCGCCCTCGACGGCGAGGCCCGCGTCCGAGCGCTCAGCGACGTGGCCGGCACCCTGCTGGCCCAGGCCCCCGCCCCACCGGCCGTCCGCGCCGCCGCGTACCGCATGCTCGCCACCCTGCCCGGCGTCACGATCGAGGGCCGCGCCCCCGACCCCCTGGGCCGCACCGGCGTGGTGATCTCCCTGCCGCTGGAGACGACCATCCCCCTCGGCACCTCGACCGCGCCGCAGCAGCTCGGCACCTACCGACGCCAGTGGATCATCGACCCCGCCGGCGGCACCCTGCTGGCCATGCGCGACCTCGTGGCGACACCCCCGCACGGCTCCCGCGCCCTCCCGCCCGGCGACGACGGCAAACCGCGCCGCCTGACCGCCGCCACCCAGCCCGAACGCTTCCACCAGCCGGGCGAGGTGTCCGCGTACGAGACGTACGAGGTGGAATGGACCGACACGCCACCGGAGAGCGGCCGGCCTGGCTAGCGGGCACCGCGCCGGACCACCCATTCAGCCACCACCACATTGATCACCCACCCGGCGCCGAGAAGCAGCGCCTTGGCCGACTCCCCCGGAACCCCCACCGCGGAAACCCACAGCGCCTGCGTGAATGCCTGGGTCCCCGCCCCCAGGCCGATGGCGTACCCCCGGATCATCCACGCCCGATGCCGGGCGACCTCCCGCCGCCGGATCGCGGCGAACCCGAGCACGATGCAGACGGCCATCGCCGTCCCGAACCCGACCCTGATGCCCACCAGCAGCCACCCGTCCTCAGGACGAACGGCCATCCACACCCCCGTGAACGCCGCGACCAGCCCGAACCCGACCAGCCCCCGCCCCACCCGCCGATGCCAGCCGTTCCCCCCACGCCCCCGTAACCTCGGGACGAACTGGAACGCCCCCAGCACGGTGTACGCGGTCACGCAGAGGATGTGCGACACCAGCGGCACCGGCATCCCGGAAGCCGCGCTCTCCGGCATGCCCACCGGCCCCCCGGCCAGCTCGACCATCCGCATGCCCCCCGCGACCAGCGGGACGACACCGAGCCCGATCAGCCCGGCCGGAACCCGCCACCCGCCACGCGTTGCCGCCTTCGCATCCCTCATGCCTCCGATGGTGACGACCGGCGCCCCGAACCACCTCAGCCATAAGATCCCGCCCCGAACCGTACTTTCGGCTGATGAGACAGTGACCAAGCATGGACACCACCGGGATGCTGCACCACGTCGAAATCTGGGTCCCCGACCTCCACCGGGCCCGGACCAGCTGGCAATGGCTGCTGGAATCGCTCGGCTACGTCGCGTTCCAGAGCTGGGCCGACGGCCGGAGCTGGCGCCTGGGAGCCACGTACATCGTCCTGGAGCAGTCCCCCGCACTCACCGCCGACCACCACGACCGCTCCCGCCCCGGCCTGAACCACCTCGCCTTCCACGCCGGCCCCCGCCCCCGCCTGGACGCGCTGGTCGAACGAGCCCCCTCCCACGGCTGGACCCTGATGTACGCCGACCGCCACCCGTACGCGGGCGGAAGGCAGCACTACGCCGCCTACCTGGAGAACGAGGACGGCTTCGAGGTCGAACTGGTCGCCACCACCGAGCCCTCTGAGCCCAGGTGACTCCTGCTGCCCGGCGAAATTGTCCTTCCCCTCCGCCATGATTGCTCCGCTCGCATCCGCTCACGTGATCCCGAGGGAGCCGTCATGACCGCCAACGCATCCGCCGGATGGTCCGATCTGGGGTGGCACTCCTGGGACGACCTCGCCCTCGTCCGCGCCAGGCTCGACGCCGGCGCCGACCCGAACGACGGGGCGTACCCGTACACGCGTCCCCTGCACGCCGCGGCGGAACGCGGCTCCCCGGAGGTGATCGCCGAGCTGGCCGCCCGGGTCGACGACGTCGACGCGGAGTGTGAGGGCCGCACCGCGCTCTGGGATGCGGTCTTCAACAAGCGGCCCGGGATCGCCCGCGCCCTGGTCGCCGCCGGAGCCGACCCGTGGCGCACCATGATGAACGGCTGGTCGCCCGGCCGCCTCAGCCTGGCCGGCCCCACCCCCGGCCTGTTCTTCCCCTTCCCCCAGGGTCACGCAACCCTGACCGAGGCGGAGGCCGCCGCGGTCGCCGAGGCCGACCGCCTGATCGCCGTGCTGGACGAGCTGGAGGACGAGGACGGCTTCAGCCTGGCCTGCGTCCGCGGCATCACCGCCGCCGAAGCGGCACGCCGCCTGGCCGCCGAACCCGCCGACGAGGCAGAGGTGGACGAGATCCTCGAAGACCCCTTCCACGACGAGGCACTGCGGCTCATCGGCGTAACCGACGTCCCCGGCGGCTGCGTCGTCAGCCAGGCGTCCGGGTACATGGCCGACGCCCCCGGCGTCATGAAGGCCCTTTCCGCCGGCACGGTCGCGTACGGCATGTTCGCCAACCCCAAGAGCGGCAACCAGGGCTGCGTCTTCCGCGACGGCGAGGTCGTCGACTGGGACACCCACCCGGGCGGCGGCAACGTCTCCCCGGACGCCTCGGCCGAGGAGATCCTGCTCGAGTTCCTGTACGAGGGCCACGCCGAGGCCTACTGCTTCGCCGCCGCCGGCCTCCGCCCCACCGACACCCGCTCCCTCACCAGCCCCGACACCCACCTACGCCTACCAGAAGCCGACTACTGGCCCTGATCCGACCGCTTCGGCGGGTGCCTCCGTGACCCGGCCTACGCGTTCGGGCTCATGGCGCAACCTGTACCGGCCCGGAGTCCCCACTCGTAGGCCGGCGCGCCTCGGCGTATCGCGCAGGGTCAGCCTTGATTCTGGCTGTGGCCCGCCAGCCCGCGATGACCTCATGGGCGACGCCGTCGACATGCGGCTCGGCCTCGTCGGAAAGTGCTCCGCCGAGCTCCAGCATGAAAGCACGAAGTTCGTCGGGAGCCAGGTGGCGAACCCACGGTTCACCCTCAGGCCGCAGGAGCACGTGGAAGGATCCGTACTTCCAGATCGGCGTCCAGAGCTCGGGCCAGACGCTCGAGGACCGGCAACGTCGGAACGGTGCCTCCAGCCTCGAAACGAGCCACGGCCGACTGCGTCATGTCGGCAGCCCGGGCCAACTCGCTCTGGCTCCAGCCACGGGATTCCCTCATGCGCCGCACTGCCCGACCGAGTTCGAAGGCAAGACGAGTCGCATCGTAAGCCTCGGCCGCACCCGGCTCGGACAGCCGTCGATCCCGGAGATCGGCCCAATCGGTCCGCTCGGTCATCACCACTCCTCGTCTACCGAGTGCGCCTCGTCCCTACAGCGGTACAGCGCCCGCCGCGCCCGGTCAACTTCTCGATCTTCCCTCATTCGCGTTTTGCGGAAAACGGTCAGAAGGATGACCCGCCGCTGCGGTGCGATCCAGTAGCTGATCCGCATGGTCAGATCATCAAGGTAGAACCGTAGCTCGCGCAGCTTGCCATCAAGCTGTCGCGTGTATGGGTCCCCGAGGAGCGGACCCTCCGCCGCCAACAAGTCGATGTAAAAAGCCGCACGCGCGAACGACTCCGCCGATAGTTTCTCCAGCCACTCCCGAACCTCCGGCTCGAGCTCCACGGTACCCCAGGCCATAGCAACGATGCTATGGCCGCGCGAGCACAGCGTCCTGCGATTACCAGGATTCGGCTACTAAGAGTCACGTACCCGAGTCCCCCTGCAAACCGCTACGCCTCACCGGGCCTCAAGCCGACCGGCCAGGCCACGCCCTTGCCAGTGCCGCAGAAGGATGTCCCCCAGGCCCGCACCTCACCCACCAGAGTTCCGGCGCCGCGCGGTCGAGCTCGCACGCCAAGGCGACAAACCACTCGTCCAGCTCGCCAAGACCTGCGCGTCAGCCGGTCGCGCCTGCAGAACTGGCTACGACAGGCCGACGCCGACGACAACCGCGGTGCCGCCGACATCCGTGCGGCCCTCACGCAGCCTAGACAGCGACCACCTGCACTGCTTTCCCGCACAGCTTGCTCATGTCGTCCTCATCAGACGTCAGGACGACGGCAGGGCGCACCGAACGCAGCGCGGTGGCCGCGACCACGGCGTCAATGGCGTACTTGTGCCCATGCAGCCGGGCATCTCGAAGAAGCTCGATCGCTCGCGAGGAGATGTCCTCGGTCACCGGTTCGATCTTCAACCGGGACAGATACCACCTGAGACGATCCCCTTTGACCCGAACGTCTTGCGCCTCGATCGGCGTCATGGCGCTGACCACAACCCTAAAATCGTTGTCCTGCGCCTCCCTGACGAACGCCGTCACCCGCTGGTCGGCCTCGCACCACTTCACCAGCCCCTCGCAATCGAGGACGACGGTGCCCGCGCTCAACCGGCTTCGTGCGCGCGCCATGAGTCCTCCTCTTGGAGTTCGGGCGCGGACTTCACGTGGCGGAACAACTCCGCCGCCTCGTCACGCAAGTCCTGCGGGATGGGCCCGGAGGCGGCCTCGTTCACCTGCAGGGCTTCCTCCAGAAGGTCCCGCTCGATCTGACGCTCCACAGCGGCATCAACGTAGGCGGAAAACCCGCGGGCTCCGACCCGCTCTCGGACAGCGCGGATGTTGCCCGTTCTCAGAGACACACTGACCTTGGCAGCCGGACCGTCCCCCGGCCCGAAGTCTCGTTCTGGCATGCTCATGGCCTGAGTTTACTACTCGAAGTAGCAAAATGCTGACTCCGCCCTGGCTGCCGGTCAGCCGCACAGCACCTCCCCGCCGCCACACGTTGGGCAGCCCAGTGAGCCAGCAGTGAGCCAGCGCCGGGAAGCGAGGCATGAAAGAGCGACCCCCTCGTACTGGTACACCCTATTCGCAATAGAGGACGCTCCTTAACACACCCTAAGCTCTCTGTGAAGGAAGGCCCGGCTTTCCAAATCGATGTACTTCACTTACCCCTATTTGCTCTCGGCGAGAAGTGTCGGATGTGCCATTTACCCTCGCACCATGGTTTCCGTACGATCTCACTTGCGGCGCCTCAGGAGCGGCAAGACCGTTCGAGTTAGGGCCCACACGCGACGCGGTTCCGCCGCCGTCGCTCCCGCGCCCGTCGTCGGTTCCGACGCCGGCATGTCCGGTGTGTTTTTGTTGGTGCTGTTGCTGCTCTTTCTCGGGCTGCTGTCCGGCGGGGTCACGGCCTTGGTGAACTCGTCGCCGGTCGCTTCCGAGACGAACAAGAAATCGCAGTCAGCGCCCCCCGAGCCGTCCAGGCTCCCCGAAGGCCCCGAAGGACGACTGGCCGCGCAACTTCGCGACATACGCGAGAAGGCCGGCCTTTCACGGGAAGAGGCCGCAGCCCAGTCGGGGATCGCGGAAGCGACGATCAACGACTTCGAACATGCGCTGGCCGTTCCGAGCGCCCAAACCCTAAAGGCGCTTTCTTCCGTCTACGAGATGTCGTTCGACGAATGGACGATGCTTGAGATCGCGCGCGCAGAACTTCACTAGCCGAACGACGGCTGATGCGGTGGGGCAAGACTGAGGAACGAAGCCCTGGAGCGTCGATCGCCCTCAGCCTCCATCGAGCATCAGCCGCTCTGGCAACCCGTGAAGCGATCTAAAATAGGGCGGCTGGGCCCGTATACCTGACTACGGGCGGCTTGGCCTCTCTCCGCCGGGACAGTCCCCAAGGCCGCACGCCCGGCGGGAAGGCGGCCGTGCTGCCGCCCGCGCTGGCGGCGCGCAGCCGTCGCCGCCACAACCTCGTAGTGAAGGCTGTACCCCAAGACAGCGCTGGCCCATCATCGACGCCGAACGTATCGGCGACCATGGGCCACGATCCAACTATCTCCCCCCAGGTCTACGCGTCGCCGGAGGTCAGCCCCGCAGGGCAGCTCACGCCTGTGCCGCCGATGCCGCAATACCCGTCGGGCACCTTGAAGAGGTACTGCTGGTGATACTCCTCCGCAAAGTAGAACGGTCCCGCCGGTGCCACCTCCGTCGTGATGGCCCCGTAGCCCGCCTCCGTCAGCACCTTCTGGTACGCGTCGCGCGAGGTCTCGGCGGCCTTCTGCTGCTCCGGCGAGTGGTAGTAGACGGCCGACCGATACTGGGTGCCGACGTCGTTGCCCTGGCGCATGCCCTGGGTGGGGTCGTGCGCCTCCCAGAAGACCTTCAGCAGCTCCTCGTACGAGATCACGGCCGGGTCGAAGACGACGCGCACCACCTCGGTGTGTCCGGTGCGGCCGCTACAGACCTCTTCGTACGTCGGGTTGGGGGTGTAGCCGCCCTGGTAGCCGGCGGCCGTGGTGACGACGCCGGGCGTCTGCCAGAACTTGCGCTCCGCGCCCCAGAAGCAGCCCAGGCCGAAGTCCGCGACTTCCACGCCCGGCGGGTAGGGCGGGGCCAGCGGGGCGTCGAGGACGGCGTGGCGGGCGGGGACGGGGATCGGGTCGGGGCGGCCCGGCAGGGCGTCCTCGCGACTGACCATCGATGTCTTGGTTCCGAACAGCCAACCCATAGCGCACCTCCACGGTTCACTCTACAGAGGGCACAACGCTTTACACCTTCTACATAGTCCCGTATAGATGTGCACATTTGTGTTTAAGCATGGTAATGCCCGAAGATAGGGGACATGCCTGACTTGCGACGCGGTGTGCTGTTCGGGGTGGCCGCTTATGCCATGTGGGGACTGTTCCCCCTCTACTGGCCGCTGCTGAAGCCGTCCGGAGCGGTGGAGATCCTCGCGCACCGCATCGTCTGGTCGCTGGTCGCCGTCGTGGCGGTGCTGCTCGTGCGCCGGCACTGGTCGTGGGTCAAGGAGCTGGTACGGCAGCCGCGCAAGCTCGGGCTGCTGACCGTGGCCGCGGTGGTGATCACGGTCAACTGGGGCACGTACATCTACGCGGTCAACACCGGCCACGTGGTCGAGAGCGCGCTGGGCTACTTCATCAACCCGCTGGTCAGCGTGCTGTTCGGGGTGTTGCTGCTGAAGGAGCGGCTGCGGCCGTTGCAGTGGACGGCCGTGGGGTTCGGGGCGCTGGCGGTGCTGGTGCTGACCGTCAACTACGGGCGGCCGCCGTACATGGCGCTGGTGCTGGCGGTGAGCTTCGCCGTGTACGGGCTGGTCAAGAAGCAGGCGAACGTGGGGGCGGCCGAGAGCCTGACCGTGGAGACGCTCGTGCTGCTGGTGCCGGCGCTGGCGTATCTGACGTTCCTGCAGCAGCAGGGGCAGTCGACGTTCGGCACCCTGGGGGCGGGGCACGCCGCGCTGCTCGTGGGGGCGGGGGTGATCACGGCGCTGCCGCTGCTGGCGTTCACCGCCTCGGCGATCCGGGTGCCGCTCAGCACGATCGGGCTGCTTCAGTACATCGCGCCCGTGCTGCAGTTCCTGGTCGGGGTGCTGATCGCCAAGGAGACGATGCCGCCGAGCCGGTGGGCCGGCTTCGCCATCGTGTGGATCGCGCTGGCGATCTTCACGTACGACAGCTTCCGCGCGGCACGGGCGCGGCGGCCGAAGAAGAAGGCGTCAGCCCGACCGCTCGACCACGTAGTCACATAGCGCCAAAAAGGCGGACTTGGCCGGGATGTCAGGCAGGCCGGAGATGTCGTGCCGAGCCCGGTCCACCCACGCGTCCAGCTCGGCCCGCGCCTGAGCCATCGCCGGGTGCGCCCGCAGCAGCGTCAGCGCCTCGTCCAGGTCCGACTCGGCCACCGGCCCCGACAGCAGCTCGGCCAGCCGCGACGACGGGTCGGAGGCCAGCACGTAGAGCACCGGCAGCGTCTTGATGCCCTCACGCAGGTCGGTGCCGGGCGTCTTGCCCGACTCGGTGGAGGTGGAGGCCACGTCCAGCAGGTCGTCGCCGAGCTGCCAGGCCACGCCGATCGCCTCGCAGGCCCGGCTCAGCCGCTCCTCCACGTCGGCGGGAGCACCGGACAGCAGCGCCCCGAAGCGGCCCGAGGCCGCGATGAGCGAGCCGGTCTTGTCGGCCAGCACGCTGATGTAGTGGGCCACCGGGTCGTCACCGGCCTGAGGGCCGATGGTCTCGCGGATCTGCCCCTGTACGAGGCGGGAGAACGTCTGCGCCTGGACCCGGATCAGCTCGGGCCCGAGGTCGGCGAGCAGGTCGGAAGCCTGGGCGAACAGGTAGTCGCCGGTCAGGATGGCCACGGTGTTGTCCCACCGGGCGTTGGCCGACGGGGAGCCCCGGCGCACCGGGGCCTCGTCCATCACGTCGTCGTGGTAGAGCGACCCGAGATGGGTCAGCTCGATCACCACGGCGCCGGGCACCACGCCCGGCGCCGACGGGTCGCCGAACTGGGCCGCCAGCAGCACCATCAGCGTGCGGAAACGCTTGCCACCGGCCTCGATGAGGTGCTTGGACGCCTCCGTGACGAAGGCGTCCTCGCTCTCCACCGACGAGCGCAGCAGCTTCTCCACCGCGGCCAGCCCGTTGGACACGTCCTGCGCCAACCGCTCGTCCTCGATGGGAAGGTCAACAACGGGAGGCGCGGACATATGGGATCCCCTATCTAACGAAAAGGCCAGATGCAGCCTGCTGGGCAAGGTCGAGCACGGGCTCCGGGTACAGCCCGACTCCTACCGTAACCAGCAGCGAGACCGCGATGACCGCCACGGTCCCCGCACTGGGGATCGCGATGGCCGGGCCGTCGGCCGCGGGCTCGCTGAAGAACATCAGCACGATGACGCGGACGTAGAAGAACGCGGCGATCGCCGAGGCGATGACGCCGACCACGACCAGTCCGGTCATCCAGCCGCCCAGCGAGTCGCCGGCCTCGGAGGCGCTGCCCAGCGCCGCCGTGAAGACCGCGTACTTGCCGAAGAAGCCGCTCGTGAGCGGGATTCCGGCGAACGCCAGCAGGAAGAAGGCGAACACCCCGGCCAGGATCGGCGACCGCTTGCCCAGCCCCGCCCAGCGGGAGAGGTGGTTGGCCTCGCCGCCGGGATCGCGCACCAGCGTGACCACGGCGAACGCGCCGACCGTGGTGATGCCGTACACGAGCAGGTAGAACAGGATCGCCTGCAGCGACACCGCGTTGCCCTCGGCGGCCGAGTAGGTGGCCATGACGCCCACCAGCAGGAAGCCGGCGTGCGCGATCGAGGAGTAGGCGAGCATCCGCTTGATGTCGGTCTGCGTGATCGCCAGCACCGCGCCGACGATCATCGTCAGGGCCGCGATGACCCAGATGACCGGACGCCAGTTCCAGTCGAGGTTGCCCAGCGCCACCCAGAAGACGCGCAGCAGCGCGCCCACGGCGGCCACCAGCGTGCCGGAGGCCATGAGGGCGGTGATGGGCGTCGGGGCGCCCTGGTAGACGTCCGGCTTCCACGCCTGGAACGGCGCCGCGCCGATCTTGAACAGCAGGCCCACGCCGGCCAGCGCGAAGCCGATCAGCAGCAGCGGGTCCAGCGCGGCCCCGGTCGTCATGGCCTGGCCGATCCCGGCCAGCGACACGGTCCCGGCGTAGCCGTACAGCATCGCGATGCCGTACAGGAAGAACGCCGAGGAGAACGCGCCCAGCAGGAAGTACTTCAGCGAGGCTTCCTGCGAGAGCAGGCGGCGACGCCGGGCCAGGCCGCACAGCAGGTACAGCGGCAGCGACATGACCTCAAGGCCGACGAACATGGTCAGCAGGTCGTTCGCGGCGGGGAACATGAGCATGCCGCCCACCGCGAACAGCGCCAGCGGGTAGACCTCGGTGTGCGCGCTGCCGGCCCGCTCGGCCTCTTCCTCGTCGGCGCTGCCGGGCACCGACGCCGCCGAGGCGACGAAGTGGCCCTCGTCGTTGATCAGCAGCACGCAGACGATGGACAGGACGAGGATGACGCCCCAGATGAACAGCGCCGGCCCGTCGACCGCGAGCGCCCCCATCGCGACCGGCTCGGTCGGCACGCCGCCGCCGACGACGGTCACGAGCACCAGCGCGAACGCGCCGACCAGGCTGAGCAGCGTCAGCGGCACCTGGATGGACCTGCGCAGGTAGCGGGGCGCGAACGCCTCCACCAGCACGCCGACGACGGCGGCCGCGAACACGAGCAGCAGCGGCGCCAGCGTGCCGTACTCGATCGTCGGCGCCTCGATGACGTTGTTCACTGACCGGCTCCCTTCTCAGCGATAGCCGGGTTGTCGACCTGCACGTTGGACAGCGTGCTGGTCACCGCGGGTGTGATCACGTCGAGCAGCGGCTTGGGGAAGAACCCGAAGCCGATGATCAGGGCGACCAGCGGCGCGAGCACCCACACCTCGCGCGCGTTCAGGTCCTTGAACGCCTTGACCGGCTCGGCGGTCGGCCCGTTGAGCGTCCGCTGCACCATCCACAGGATGTAGACGGCGGCCAGGATGACGGCCAGCGCGGAGACGATCGCCGCGACGGTGAGCGCCCCCGACCCGAACGCCGGGCTGGAGTAGGTGCCGATCATCACCATGAACTCGCTGACGAACGAGGACAGCCCCGGCAGCGAGAGCCCGGCCAGACCGGCGACCAGGAAGAAGCCGGCCAGCAGCGGCGTGACCTTCTGCGCGCCGCCGTAGTCGGCGATGTGCGGGGAGCCGCGCCTGGCGATGAGGAACCCGGCCGCCAGGAACAGCGCGCCGGTCGCGAAGCCGTGGTTGACCATGTAGAGGGCGGCGCCCTCCTGGGCCACCTGCGACATCGCGAACACGCCCATGACGATGAAGCCGAAGTGCGAGATCGACGTGTAGGCGATCAGGCGCTTCATGTCGGTCTGGCCGATGGCCACGATCGCGCCGTAGATGATGCTGATGACCGCCAGCACGATGATCGGCATGGTGAACGCCTTGGCGGCGTCGGGGAACAGCTCCAGGCAGAACCGGAGCATTCCGTACGTGCCGACCTTGTCCAGCACGCCGACCAGCAGCACCGCGGCGCCGGCCGGAGCCTGCGCGGCGGCGTCGGGCAGCCAGGTGTGCACCGGCCAGAGCGGCGCCTTGATGGCGAAGGCGATGAAGAAGCCCGCGAACAGCCACTTCTGCGTCACCGGGTCCTGGATGGCGCCGACGAGCTCGGGGAACATGAACGTCCCCTTGCCCGCGACGACGTACAGGCCGATGACCGCGACCAGCATGAGCAGGCCGCCGAAGAGCGAGTACAGCAGGAACTTGACCGCCGCGTAGGACCGCTGCGCCCCGCCATAGGACCCGATCATGAAGTACATCGGGATCAGCATGGCTTCGAAGAAGACGTAGAACAGGAAGATGTCGGTCGCCGCGAAGACGCCGATCATCATCGCTTCCAGCACGAGCAGCAGCGAGAAGTACGTCTTGACCGACCGCTTGGGCGCGACCACGGTGCCGTCGGCGGCCTTGACGCCGGAGGCGTCGTGCCACGAGGCGAGCACCACGATCGGCACCAGCACGGCCGACAGGGCGATCAGCACCAGCGCGATGCCGTCGACGCCCACCCCGAAGTGCACCCCGAAGCTCGGGATCCAGTCGTACGTGGCCGCGAACTTGAACCGGTCACCGGGGGCGCCGGTGAACTGGAACGCCATGACGAGCGTCAGCGCCAGCACGACCAGCGAGACCAGCAGCGTGACCTGCTTGGCCAGCTTGTCGCTGCCCTTGGGAAGCAGCGCTACCACGATGGCGCCCAGCACGGGCACCGCCATGAGTATCGGGAGCCAGAGTGACGACATCAGATGTTCCCAACGAGGAGCAGGGCGCCGGTCAGCAGGGCGGCGCCGATCAGGATGGACAACGCGTACGTTCTGGCGAAGCCCGTCTGGAGCCGCCGCAGGCGCCCTGAGCTCCCGCCGATGCCCGCGGCCAGGCCGTTGACCAGCCCGTCGATGCCGCGGTTGTCGAAGTACACCGCGATGCGGGTCAGCCACTGGCCGGGGCGCATGAACAGCGATTCGTTGAGCGCGTCGCCGTACAGGTCACGCCGGGCGAAGGTGGTGAGGAACGAGCCGCGCGGCTGCACGGCCGGCACCTGGGCGCGGCCGTACTTCATCCACGCGATCGCCGCGCCGACGGCCACCAGCGCCAGCGTGGACAGACCCACCGTGGTGGTGCTGAACACGTGCGGGACGGGCGCGTGCTCCGGCATGCCCACCGCGGGCGCCAGGAAGTGCATGAGCCTGTTGTCCATGATGAGGAAGTAGCCGAGCACGATCGAGCCGATCGACAGCAGGATCAGCGGCACGGTCATCACCGAGGGCGACTCGTGCGGGTGCGCGTCCTTCTCCCAGCGCTTCTCGCCGAAGAACGTCATGAAGATCATGCGGGACATGTAGAAGCCGGTGATGCCCGCGCCGAGGACGGCCAGCCAGCCCATCCAGGCGCCGTGCTCCATGGCCGTCTCGATGATCCCGTCCTTGGTGTAGAAGCCGGACAGGAACGGGAAGCCGATGATGGCCAGGTAGCCGACCATGAACGTGGCGAAGGTGATCGGCATGTACTTGCGGAGACCGCCGTACTTGCGCATGTCGACCTCGTCGTTCATGCCGTGCATGACCGAGCCGGCGCCGAGGAACATGTCGGCCTTGAAGAAGCCGTGCGCGATCAGGTGCGCGATGGCGAAGGCGTAGCCCGCCGGGCCGAGGCCCGCGCCGAGCATCATGTAGCCGATCTGCGACATCGTCGAGCCGGCCAGGCCCTTCTTGATGTCGTCCTTGGCACAACCGATGATCGCACCGGCGAGCAGCGTGGCCACACCGACGATCGTGACGACCAGCGAGGCCACGTCGGACGCCTCGAAGAACGCGCCCGAGCGGACCACCAGGTAGACGCCGGCGGTGACCATGGTCGCGGCGTGGATGAGGGCCGAGACCGGGGTCGGGCCCTCCATCGCGTCCAGGAGCCACGACTGCAGCGGGAGCTGCGCCGACTTGCCGCACGCGCCGAGGAGCAGCAGCAGGCCGATGGCGGTCAGCGTGCCGTCGGAGGCCGTGCCGATCTGCTGGGCGCCCAGGTCCTTGAAGGCCAGCGAGCCGAACGACGTCCAGATGATGAACATGCCGACCAGCAGCCCGAAGTCACCGACGCGGTTGACGACGAACGCCTTCTTCGCCGCGACCGCCGCCGACGGCTTGAACTGCCAGAACCCGATGAGCAGGTACGAGGCCAGGCCGACGCCCTCCCAGCCGATGAACAGCCCGACGTAGTTGTCGGACAGCACCAGCAGGAGCATCGCGGCGACGAACAGGTTCAGGTAGGAGAAGAACCTGCGCCGGTCGGGGTCGTGCGACATGTAGCCGATCGAGTAGATGTGGATCAGCGATCCGACACCGGTGATCAGCAGCGCGAAGCTGACCGACAGGGGGTCGACGAGCAGCCCCATGTCGAGCTTCAGGCTGGGGATGAACTCGTACAGCCGCACGGCCCTGCGGCGCTGATCCTCGCCGAGTCCGAGCAACTCGACGAACGCCAGCACCGCCACGGCGAACGAGGCGAGGGACATGGCCACGCCCAGCAGATGGCCCCACCGGTTGGTGAACCGGTTGAACACCAGCAGGATGAACGCCCCCAGCAACGGGAGGGCGATCATCAGCCAGGACACGCCGATCGCGCCACCAGCGGTGTGCTGGATGATCTCAGCAGGAGATTCCACCAGTCACCTCTTAGTACTTCAGCAGGTTGGCGTCGTCGACCGACGCGGACCTGCGGGTTCGGAAGATCGTCACGATGATTGCCAGGCCGACCACGACCTCGGCCGCGGCCACCACCATCACGAAGAACGCGATGATCTGGCCTTCGAGGTTGCCGACCTGCCTGGCGAACGTGACGAACGCCAGGTTGCAGGCGTTGAGCATGAGCTCCACGCACATGAACACGACGATCGCGTTGCGCCGGATCAGCACGCCCATGGCGCCGATCGCGAACAGCAGGCCCGACAGGATGAGGTAATGCGTCGTCACTTGGACTCCTCCTCGGCCCGGTGCTTGATGGCCTCGGCGAGCTTGGGGTCCTCGGGCAGGTGCCCATGCTCCACGTCGTAGCGGGCGATGTAGCGGTTGACCGAGGACTCGGCCACGGACCCGTCGGGCAGCAGCGCCGGCATGTCGATGGCGTTGCCGGTCGCGTACGTGCCCGGGCCGGGCAGCGGCGACGGGCGGTCGCCGAGGAAGCGGGCCTTGGACAGGTCCTTCTGCGTGGCCTTCTTGGCCAGCCGCTCGCGGTGCGCCAGCACCATCGCGGCGAGCGCGGCGGTGATGAGCAGCGCCGAGGTGACCTCGAACGCGAAGACGTACTTGGTGAACAGCAGCAGCGCGATCGAGCGGATGTAGCCGCCCTGACCGGTGGCCATCGCCAGGCCCGTCTGCGGCGCGAAGATCGCGTTGCCCACGGCCAGGATGATCAGCGCGGCGAATCCGACGCCCGCGATGATCGCCCAGAACCGCTGGCCGCGGAGCGTCTCCACGAGCGAGTCGGAGGAGTCGACGCCGACCAGCATGAGCACGAACAGGAACAGCATCATGACGGCGCCGGTGTAGACGATGATCTGCACCGCGGCCAGGAAGGGCGCGTCCTGCACGGCGTAGAGGACCGCGAGGCAGAGCATCACGGTGCCGAGCATCAGCGCCGAGTAGACGGCCTTCCGGTTGAAGACCACGCCGAGCGCGGCGCCGACGGACACGACGGCGAGCACCCAGAAAGTGATGGTCTCACCCATTGGTCCGTCCCAGCCGGTAGTAGTCCTCTTCGGTCTCGCCGAGCCGCATGGGGTGCGGCGGCTGCTCCATGCCCTGGGTGAGCGGCGCGAGGAGCATCTCCTTGGTGTAGATGAGGCTCTCGCGGTTGCTGTCGGCGAGCTCGTACTCGTTGGTCATGGTGAGCGCCCGGGTCGGGCACGCCTCGATGCACAGGCCGCACAGGATGCACCGCAGATAGTTGATCTGGTAGGTGCGCCCGTAGCGCTCGCCCGGCGAGAAGCGCTCCTCGTCGGTGTTGTCCGCGCCCTCCACGTAGATGGCGTCGGCCGGACACGCCCACGCGCACAGCTCGCAGCCGACGCACTTCTCCAGCCCGTCAGGCCAGCGGTTGAGCTGGTGCCGCCCGTGGAAGCGCGGAGCCGTCGGCTTCTTCTCCTCCGGGTAGTTGGTCGTGACGGGCTTCTTGAACATCGTGTGGAAGGTGACCCCGAAGCCCTTGACGGGGTTCAGCCAATCAGTTAGTCCCACTGGGAATCTCCTTGTGCTGCACCCCGTGGTAGTGCGGCAGATCGAGCGGCGGCACAGGGAAGCCGCCTGCCGTCGGCTCGTTGGACAGCTCCTCGAACTCGGCTTCGACCTCCGCCTTCCTGGCTTCCTTGCGCCGCTGGTTCACGGTGTCGAACCGCATCCAGATGGCCAGCGCCCCGATGACGACGATCGCGCCGAGCCCGGCGGAGACGTAGATGCTCCCCTCGAACGTGCCGTTGTTCACGTAGATGATGTTGCGAACGGCGGCGACGAGAAGGATCCACGCCAGGTTGACCGGGATCAGGACCTTCCAGCCCAGCGACATCAGCTGGTCGTACCGGACACGCGGCAGCGAGGCGCGCACCCAGACGATGAAGCAGAACGTCAGCACGAACTTGATGAAGAACCAGAGCACCGGAACCCAGCCCGTGTGCGCCCACTCCCAGCTCATCGGGAGCGGTGCCCGCCAGCCGCCCATGAACAGCGTCACGGCGATGGCCGAGGCGGTGAAGGTGTGCAGGTATTCGCCCATCATGATCAGGGCGAACTTCAGCGACGAGGAGTATTCCGTCTGGAACCCGCCGACCAGCTCGCCTTCACCCTCGGGCAGGTCGAACGGGATGCGCGCGGCCTCGCCGAACATGCAGACCACGTAGACCAGGAACGACGGCAGCAACAGCACGGCGTACCAGGTCTGCTGCTGCGCGCCGACGATCTCCGAGGTGGACAGCGTCCCGGCGAACAGGAAGATCGCCACGAACGACAGGCCCATCGCGATCTCGTACGAGACCACCTGCGCCGCCGACCGGAGGCCGCCGAGCAGGGCGTACGGCGAGCGTGACGACCAGCCGGCCAGCACCACGCCGTAGACCGAGACGGCGCCCATAGCCAGCATGAACAGCACGGCCACCGGCAGGTCGACGAGCTGGAGCGGCGTCTGCACGCCGAACAGGTTCACCATCGGCCCGAACGGCACGATGGAGAAGGCCAGGAAGGCCGGGATCACCATGATGACCGGGGCCAGCAGGTAGAGCACCTTGTCCACGGTCCGCGGGAAGATGTCCTCCTTCAGACCCATCTTCAGACCGTCGGCCACCGACTGGAGCAGGCCGAACTTGCCCGCCCGGTTGGGGCCATAGCGGTTCTGCATCCGGGAGATGAGCTTGCGCTCGAACCAGACACCGAACAGGATGCCCAGCATCAGGAAGGCGAACAGCATGACCGCCTTGATGATGGTGATCCAGAGCGGGTCCTTGCCGAAGTCTTCGACGGTCGGACTGGCCGCGAGAACGAAGGTCATGAGGCGCTCCCGATGGTGACGATGTCGCCGGCCACCGCGCCGAGGTCGCGCGTGACCGAGCAGCCGCCCGAGTTCGACGGCACCCAGACCACGCGGTCGGGCAGGTCGGCGATGCGGACGGGCAGCGTGACCGCGTTCGGGCCGGGCCCGCCGACGACGACCTTGTCACCGTCGGCGACGCCGATCTCCGCGGCCGTGCTCTCCGACAGCAGCGCCTCCGCGGCCCGCGCGGTGCCGGCCAGGTACGGCTCGCCGTCCTGGAGGCGGCCGTCGTCGAGCAGCAGGTGCCAGGTCGCCAGCACGGCCCCGCCGGCGGCGGGGGCGGCGGGCGAGCCGGCGCCGACGCTCGGCGCGGCGACGCGGGTGCCCCGGTAGGAGCCGATGCCCGACAGCTCGCGCCGGGCCGCCTTGGCGTCCGGCAGGCCCAGGTGCACGTCCATGCGGTCGGCCAGGTCGCCGACGACCGCGAGGTCGCTGCGCAGGCCGGGCACCTTGAGCGGGGCCTCGAACGAGCGGCCCCGGCCCTCCCAGTTGACGAACGTGCCGCTCTTCTCCTGCACGGTGGCGACCGGCAGCACCACGTCGGCCCGGTCGGTGACGGCGCTGGCGCGCGTCTCCAGGCTGACGATGAACGGCGTGTTCTCCAGCGCCTCCAGCGCGGCGACCGGGTTGGCCAGGTCGTAGGGGTCGACGCCGGCCACGACCAGCGCGTCGAGCTCCCCGTCACGGGCGGCGGCGAGCATCGCGTCGGTGTCGCGGCCCGGGGTGGCGGGCAGCGAGGACACGTTCCAGGCGCGGGCGATCTCGGCCCTGGCGCTCTCGTCGTCGACCGGGCGGCCGATCGGCAGCAGGTTGGGCAGCGCGCCCGCCTCGACCGCGCCGCGCTCGCCGGCCCTGCGCGGGACCCAGGCGATGCGGGCGTCGGAGGCGGCGCCCAGCCGGACCAGCGCCGACAGCGCGCCGGGGACGGTCGCCAGGCGCTCGCCGGCGAGCACGATCGTGCCCTCGGCCAGCGTGCCGACCAGGTCGCCGATCGCGTCGGCCTCCCCGCCCGGCGCGGTGCGGATGAGCGCGCCGCCCATCTTGGCCAGGCCGTTGGTGGCGAACGGGGCGATCGCGGTGACCTTGAGGCCGCGCTTCTGCCACGCCTTGCGCAGGCGCAGGAAGACGATCGGCGACTCCTCCTCGGGCTCGAACCCGACGAGCAGCACCGCGGGGGCGCTCTCCAGGTCGGCGTAGGAGACCTCGATCCCCTTGCCGGCGACCGCGTGCGCGAGGAAGCGGGCCTCCTCGGCGGAGTGCGGCCGGGCGCGGAAGTCGACGTCGTTCGTGCCGAGCGCGAGCCGGGCGAACTTGGCGTAGGCGTAGGCGTCCTCGACCGTGACCCGGCCGCCGACCAGCACGCCGGCCTTGCCGCGGGCGGCGGCCAGGCCCTGGGCGGCGACGCTCAGCGCCTCCGGCCAGGAGGCGGGCTCCAGCACGCCCTCCTCGTTGCGGACCAGCGGCGTCCTGAGCCGGTCGGGCTGCGTGGCGTAGGTGAACGCCCAGCGGCCCTTGTCGCAGTTCCACTCCTCGTTGACCTGCGGGTCGTTGCCCGCCAGGCGGCGGGTGACGCGGCCGCGCCGGTGGTCGGTGCGCAGGCTGCACCCGGAGGCGCAGTGCTCGCACGCGCTCGGCGTGGACACCAGGTCGAACGGGCGGGCCCGGAACCGGTAGGCGGCGCCGGTCAGCGCGCCCACCGGGCAGATCTGCACCGTGTTGCCCGAGAAGTAGGACTGGAACGGCTCGCCGTCGGCGACGCCCACCTGCTCCTTGGCCCCGCGCTCGAAGAACTCGATGAACGGGTCACCGGCGATCTGGTCGGAGAAGCGGATGCAGCGCGCGCACTGCACGCAGCGCTCGCGGTCGAGCAGCACCTGGGTGGACAGCGGCAGCGGCTTGGCGAACGTCCGCTTCTGCTCCTGGAAGCGCGACTCGCCCTGGCCGTTGGACATGGCCTGGTTCTGCAGCGGGCACTCGCCGCCCTTGTCGCAGACCGGGCAGTCGAGCGGGTGGTTCAGGAGCAGGAACTCCATCGCCGCCCGCTGCGCCTTCTCCGCCACCGGCGAGGTCAGCTGGGTCTGCACGACCATGCCCTCGGCGACCTCGATCGCGCACGACGGCTGCGGCTTGGGGAAGCCGCGGCCGTTGCCGGCGTCGGGGATGTCGACGAGACACTGGCGGCAGTTGGCCGCCGGGTCGAGCAGCGGGTGGTCGCAGAACCTGGGGATCTGGATGCCCAGCAGCTCGGCCGCCCTGATGATCAGCGTGCCCTTGGGGACGCTGACCTGGAACCCGTCGATCGTGAGGGTCACCAGGGTGGTCTCAGTTTCTGTCACGGTCACTGGTCACCCCACAGAGTGGACTTCTTCGCGTCGAACGGGCAGCCGCCGACCTCGAAGTGCTTGAGGTACTCCTCGCGGAAGTACTTCACCGAGGAGTGGATCGGGCTGGTGGCGCCGTCGCCGAGCGCGCAGAACGAGCGGCCCAGGATGTTGTCGGCGATGTCGGTGATCGTCGACAGGTCGTCCTCGGTGCCCTGACCCTTCTCCAGGCGCTTGAGCACCTGCTTGAGCCAGTAGGTGCCCTCACGGCACGGCGTGCACTTGCCGCACGACTCGTGGGCGTAGAACTCGGTCCAGCGCAGCACCGTGCGGACCACGCAGGTGGTCTCGTCGAAGATCTGCAGCGCCCGGGTGCCGAGCATGGAGCCCTTCGCGCCGACCGCCTCGAAGTCGAGCGGCACGTCGAGGTGCTCGTCGGTGAAGATCGGCGTGGACGAGCCGCCCGGGGTCCAGAACTTGATCCGGTGCCCGGCGCGGATGCCGCCCGCCATGTCGAGCAGCTCGCGCAGCGTGATGCCGAGCGGAGCCTCGTACTGGCCCGGCCTGGTGACGTGGCCGCTCAGCGAGAAGATGCCGAAGCCCTTGGACTTCTCGGTGCCCATCCCGGCGAACCAGTCGGCCCCGTTGGCGATGATCGAGGGAACACTGGCCACGGACTCGACGTTGTTCACGACAGTAGGCGAGGCGTAAAGGCCCGCCACGGCCGGGAACGGAGGCTTGAGCCGCGGTTGACCCCTGAAGCCCTCCAGCGAGTCCAGCAGCGCCGTCTCCTCGCCGCAGATGTACGCCCCGGCGCCGCTGTGCACGACGAGCTCCAGGTCGTAGCCCGTGCCGAAGATGTCCTTGCCGAGATAGCCCTTCTCGTACGCCTCGCGCACGGCCGCGTGCAGCCGCCGGATGACGTGCAGCACCTCGCCGCGCACGTAGATGAAGGCGTGGTTGGCGCGGATCGCGAACGCCGTGATGATGACGCCCTCGACCAGCGAGTGCGGGTTGGCCATCATGAGCGGGATGTCCTTGCAGGTGCCCGGCTCCGACTCGTCGGCGTTGACGACGAGATAGTGCGGCTTGCCGTCACCCTGCGGGATGAAGCCCCACTTCATGCCGGTGGGGAAGCCGGCGCCGCCGCGGCCGCGCAGGCCCGAGTCCTTGACGGCCTGGATGACGGCGTCCGGGTCCATGCCCAGCGCCTTCTTGGCCGCCTCGTACGGCCCGTAGCCGTCGATGGTGAAGGAGTCGGGGCGGTCCCAGTTGGCGGTCAGGACCGGTGTCAGGGTCGTGCTCATGCCTCGGGGGCCTTCCATCCGTTGGCCTTGGCCAGCTTGAGGCCCTCCAGCGAGGGGCCGGCGGCCGAGGGGCCGTCGCCCGCCAGCTCGTCGGGCAGGCCGGAGAGCACCCGCGACGCCTCCTTGAACGTGCACAGCTTCTTCGGACCGCGGGTGGGCCGCACGTCCTTGCCGTCACGCAGGTCGTCGACGAGCTGCTTGGCCGATTCGGGCGTCTGGTTGTCGAAGAACTCCCAGTTGACCATCATGACCGGGGCGAAGTCGCAGGCCGCGTTGCACTCCAGGCGCTCCAGCGAGATCTTGCCGTCGCCGGTCGTCTCCTCGTGGCCGACGCCGACGTGCTCGGACAGCTCGTCCCAGATCTCGTCGCCGCCCATGACGGCGCAGAGCGCGTTGATGCAGACGCCGACGTGAAACTCGCCGGCGGGCTTGCGCTTGTACATGGTGTAGAAGGTCGAGACGCCGACGACCTCCGCCTTGCTCAGGCCCAGCATCTCCGCACAGAACTCGTGCCCGTCGTCGGAGACGTAGCCGTCCTCCGACTGCACCAGGTGCAGCAGCGGAAGCAGCGCCGACCGCGTCTTCGGGTAACGGCCGATGATCTCCTTGGCGTCGCGTTCGAGACGCTCGCGGACTTCCGGTGAATAAGTCACCGGTCCACACCTCCCATGACGGGGTCGATAGAAGCCACCGCGGCGATCACGTCGGCGACCTGGCCGCCCTCCGCCATGGCGGGGAAGCTTTGCAGGTTGCAGAACGACGGCTCGCGGAAGTGGACGCGGTAGGGCCGGGTGCCGCCGTCGCTGACGACGTGCGCGCCGAGCTCGCCCTTGGGCGACTCGATCGGCGCGTAGGCCTGGCCGGCCGGCACGCGGAAGCCCTCCGTCACCAGCTTGAAGTGGTGGATCAGGGCTTCCATGGAGCTGCCCATGATGTGCGCGATGTGGTCGGGGGAGTTGCCGAAGCCGTCGGGGCCGAGCGCGAGCTGCGCGGGCCAGCCGATCTTCTTGTCCTCGATCATCACCGGGTCGCCCTTGAGCGGGCCGGCGATCCGGTCCAGGGCCTGCTCGATGATCTTGAGGGACTCCTCCATCTCCTGCATGCGCACGAGGTAGCGGGAGTAGACGTCGCAGCCGCGCTGGGTCGCCACGTCGAACTCGTAGGTCTCGTAACCGCAGTAGGGCTGCGACTTGCGCAGGTCCCACGGCAGGCCGGCGGCCCGCAGGATGGGGCCGGTGATGCCGAGCGCCATGCAGCCGGTCAGGTCGAGGTAGGCGACGTCCTTGGTGCGGCGGACGTACACCGGGTTCTCGTCGAGGAGCTTGCGGATGTCCTTGATCCGCTTGGGCATCTCCTTGAGGAACTCGCCGACCTTGTCCACGGCTCCGGCGGGCAGGTCGACGCTGACGCCGCCCGGCCGCACGTAGGCGTGGTTCATGCGCAGTCCGGTGATGTACTCGAACAGCTCCATGACCATTTCGCGGTCACGGTAGCCGAACAGGAACGGCGTGGTCGCGCCGAGCTCCATGCCGAACGTGCCCATCGCGACCAGGTGCGAGGCGATCCGGTTGAGCTCCATCATCATGACGCGGATGGCCTGCGCCCGGTCCGGGATGCGGTCCTCGATGCCGAGCAGCTTCTCCACGCTCAGGCAGTAGGCCGTCTCGTTGAAGATCGGCGACAGGTAGTCCATGCGAGTGACGAACGTGGTGCCCTGCGTCCACGTCCGGTACTCCATGTTCTTCTCGATGCCGGTGTGCAGGTAGCCGATGACGCCGCGCGCCTCGGTGACCGTCTCACCGTCGAGGGTCAGGACCAGGCGGAGCACGCCGTGCGTGGACGGGTGCTGCGGGCCCATGTTGACGACCAGGCGCTCGTCGTCGGAGTCGCGGACCCCGCTGACGACCTCGTCCCAGTCGGCGCCGGTGACCGAGTAGACCTTGCCCTCGGTCGCCTCGTCATATGCGGTGCTCACGCGTGATCCTCCCTCCGGTCGTCAACGCGCTGCTCGAAGAACTCGCTCACGCGTACGACCTCCTTTGGTCGGGCGAGGGGATGGTCGCCCCGCGGTACTCGACCGGGATGCCGCCCAGCGGGTAGTCCTTGCGCTGGGGGTGCCCGTCCCAATCGTCCGGCATCATGATCCGGGTCAGGCCCGGGTGGCCGTCGTAGATGATCCCGAAGAAGTCGTACGCCTCGCGCTCGTGCCAGTCGTGGCCCGGGTAGACGCCGACGGTCGACGGGATGTGCGGGTCGGCGTCGGGGCAGCTCGTCTCGACGCGGACGCGCCGGTTGTGGGTGATCGAGCACAGGTGGATCACCGAGTGCAGCTCCTCGCCCGCCAGGTGCGGGTAGTGCACGCCGGTGACGCCCAGCGACAGCTCGAAGCGCAGCGCCGCGTCGTCGCGCAGCTTCTGGCAGACCTCGACCAGCCGCTCCCGCTTGACGTGCAGGGTCAGCTCGCCGCGGTCGACGACCACGCGCTCGATGGCGTCGTCGAGGCCGAGGGCGTCGACGAGCTCGTCGAAGTAGCCCCCGTACGGGCGCGGCGTGGAGATCTGCGGCGCGCGGCGGACGACGAGGCCGCCGTAGCCGGAGGTGTCGCCGGAGTCGGCGGCGCCGAACATGCCGCGCCGGGCGACGGGCGCCTCCGGGGTCTTGGCGACCTCGGGCACCTCGGCGCCGGGGACCTCGGGGAGGTTGTCAGGGGAGGTCACTTGGCGGCCCCTTGGTCGATCAGCGGCAGCGTGCGCAGCGCCTTGAGCTCGAGGTCCTCGATCTGCTTGGCCCGGTGCGCGCCGAACTTCATGTTCTGGATCTTGTCGTGCAGCTTGACGATCGCGTCGATGAGCATCTCCGGGCGCGGCGGGCAGCCGGGCAGGTAGATGTCGACGGGCACGATGTGGTCGACGCCCTGCACGATGGCGTAGTTGTTGAACATGCCGCCGCTGGAGGCGCACACGCCCATGGCGATGACCCACTTGGGCTCGGCCATCTGGTCGTAGATCTGCCGCAGGACGGGAGCCATCTTCTGCGACACGCGACCGGCGACGATCATCAGGTCGGCCTGCCGGGGAGACGCCGAAGCGCGCTCCATGCCGAAGCGCGCCAGGTCGTAGTGGGGGCCACCGGTGGCCATCAGCTCGATGGCGCAACAGGCGAGCCCGAAGGTGGCGGGCCATACGGAGTTCTTGCGTGCCCAGCCCGCGGCCTGCTCGACCGTGCTGAGGATGAACCCGCTGGGGAGTTTCTCTTCAAGTCCCATTTTCAGTCCCAGTCCAGACCCTTGCGGCGCCACACGTACGCGTAGGCCACGAGCACGGTGACGATGAACAGCAGCATCTCGACGAGCGCGAACACCCCGAGGCCGGAGGAGATCACGCTGCCCGCGTCGTTGGTGAGCGGAGCGAACGAGACCGCCCACGGGTAGAGGAAGATGATCTCGATGTCGAAGACGATGAAGAGCATCGCCGTGATCATGTATTTGAGCGGGAACCGTCCGCCACCGACAGGCTGGGGCGTCGGCTCGATGCCGCATTCGTAGGCGTCAAGCTTCGCGCGGTTCCAGCGCTTGGGACCGGTGAAGGGGGCGATGGCGACCGAGAAGATCGCGAAGCCCCCCGCGAGAACGGCGAGCACCAGGATGGGCACGTACAGGTCCATCGCTACGCCTCCTCCGGAGTCGCCGCGCGCGCGGGCGCGCAGCCTGATCTATGGATGGGTGTGGGATTCATGCTCGTGGCGCGACCTTCGAGAGTGCGTTGATGATCTTGTCCGACGCATCGCCTCGCCGGTCGGTGAGATTACCAAGGAGTTTGAGCGCGAAGCGCATCAGCCTCGGGTGGGGAAGCCCGTGCCTGGTGCCGAAGCTCATCACACCCGGCTTCCCGATCGCCTGCACGAACAACCTGCCCAGCGTGAAATATCCGCCATAGGCGTCCTTCAACGTCTGAGGATACGTCCGCAGGACACGTTCTCGCTGCGCCGGGGTGGTGCCCTTGAGGGCCTTGGCGACGACCTCGGCGGCGATCTCGCCGGTCTCCATGGCGTAGGCGATGCCCTCGCCGTTGAACGGGTTGATCGAACCGCCGGAGTCGCCGGCGAGCAGGAGGCCGCGCGTATAGTGCGGCTGCCGGTTGAAGGCCATCGGGAGCGCGGCGCCGCGGATGGGGGCCGTCATGTTCTCCTCGGTGAAGCCCCACTCGGCGGGCATGGACCGGCACCACCGGCGCAGCAGGTCGCGGTAGTCGATGTTCTTGAAGTGGGTGCTGGTGTTGAGCAGGCCGAGCCCCACGTTCGCGGTGCCGTCGCCGACGCCGAACACCCAGCCGTAGCCGGGCAGCAGCGTCTGGTCGTCCCACAGCTCCAGCCACGTCTCCAGGTAGTCGTCGTCGTGGCGCGGGCTGGTGAAGTAGGTGCGCACGGCCACGCCCATCGGGCGGTCCTCGCGCCTTTGCAGCCCCATGCCGAGAGCCAGCCGGGTGCTGTTGCCGTCGGCGGCCACGACCAGCCGGCCGCGGTAGACCGTGCCGTCCTTGGTGGTGACGCCGGTGATGTGGCCGCTGCGGTCGTCGAGGACCGGCCCGGTGACGGTCACGCCCTCCATCAGGCGCGCGCCGGCCTTGACCGCGTGGGCGGCCAGGATCTCGTCGAAGTCCTGGCGGGTCCGTACGAGACCGAAGTCGGGGAAGCGCTCCAGCTTGGGCCAGTCGAGCTCGAAGCGCAGGCCGCCGCCGACGACGCGCAGGCCCTTGTTGCGCACCCAGCCGGGGGCGTCGACGTCGACGCCCATGTTGAGGAGCTGCTTGACGGCTCGCGGGGTCAGGCCGTCACCGCAGACCTTCTCCCGGGGGAAGCGGGTCTTCTCCAGGACCAGCACGTCGAGACCCGCCTGGGCCAGGTAGAAGGCGGTCGCGGATCCGGCGGGACCGGCGCCGACGACGATGACGTCAGCGTCAACTGCTGGCACGGTCACTGGACTGTCCTGTCCTACACGCTCGAAGGCCTGGCCTCGGGGTGTCTCGCCTTCGTTCCTTTGTGAACCCCTTCACAAACTTGTCGGCCCGCAGTCTAACCCTTTTCCTGGACAAAGTGGCAGCCGGGGGGCCGTCAGAGCCTAGTAGATCACGCGGCTTTGAACGCGCGGTGCATGGCCACGATCCCCAAGTCGAGGTTGCGCCAGGCGACCCGCCGCCATCCGGCGTCCTGGATGATGCGCGCCAGCGTCGCCTGGTCCGGCCAGTCACGGATCGACTCGGCCAGATATTCGTACGAATCGTCGTTGGAGCCGAAAATCTTGGCCACCTTCGGCAACAGCCGCATCAGATATTCGCGGTAGACCAGATCGAACGGCGCGAACGTCACGTGCGAGAACTCCAGGATCACCAGCCGGCCGCCCGGCTTGGTCACCCGCAGCATCTCGCGCAGCGCCTGACCGGTGTCCTGCACGTTGCGCAGCGCCACCGAGATCGTCACCGCGTCGAAGACGTCGTCGGCGAACGGCAGCCGCATCGCGTCGCCCGCGACGAACGGCACCCCCTCGCCCGTGAGCGCGTTGCGTCCGCGGCGGCGCACGCCGGTGCTCAGCATGCCGAGCGAGAAGTCGGAGGCGATCGCCCGCGCGCCCAGCGTCGTGAACGTGTCGGTCGAGGTGCCGGTGCCGGCTCCGAGGTCGAGCACGACCTCCCCAGGCCCGGCGTCGACGGCCGCGGCGACGGCCTTGCGCCACACCCTGACCTGGCCCATCGAGATCACGTCGTTGACGAGGTCGTAGCGCCGGGCGGTGCGATCGAACATCGCGGCGACCTCGTCCGGCTGCTTGTCCAACTGAGCGCGCGTCATGCGTAACAGCCTAGGGCCATTCCCGACAATCAACGGAAAGTAGCGGCACGACTACATTGCGTCTGCTAAGAATGGGCAAATGCTTGCCCGAGTCGCCCTTGCGGCGATCATCGCAGCGGCTCCCGCCGCGCACCCTCGCGTGGTCTCGGCCAACCCGGTCGACCACACCCCGCACGTTCTCGACGGCATCGTCAACGCCATCACGCTCGTCGGCGACACCGTGGTGGTCGGCGGCTCGTTCTCGGCGGTCGCCGACGCCACCAGGACCACCACCTACCGGCGCGACAACCTGTTCGCCTTCGACCTCACGACCGGGCGGGTGCTGCCCCGCTTCGCCCCCGGCGTGGGCGGGCCCGTGCACAGCCTGGCCGCCGGCGACGACGGCACCGTCTACGTCGGCGGCGACTTCCACGAGGTCGACGGCCACCGCGCCAGGTCGCTGGCGCAGGTGAGCCTGGCGACCGGCCGGCCGGTGCCCTCGTTCCGCCCGGCCGTCTCCGGAGGCGCGGTCGCGACCCTGGCCAGGCGCGGCGCCCACCTCTACGCCGGCGGCGACTTCACCCGCCCGCGCACCGCGCTGGCCCGGCTCGACGCCACGACCGGCCGCGCCGACCCCGCCTTCACCATCACGCCGGGCGATCCGCTGAGCCGGCGGGTCCGGGTGCACGCGATCGCCGCCACGGCCGACCGGCTGGCCGTCGACGGCAGCTTCACCACGCTCGACGGGCAGTCACGGCCGCAGCTCGGCCTCATCGACATCGGCGGCCCGGCGCCCAAGCTCGCCCCGTGGCGGACCGACGCGTACACGGGCAAGTGCATGGACGTCTTCCCCTGGTACGTGCGCGGCCTCGACTTCGCGCCCGACGGCCGCTATTTCGTGGTCGTCACCACCGGCGGGCCCAGGCGCGGGACGTGCGACAGCGCGGCCAGGTTCGAGACGTACGCCACCGGCAGGAACGTCAAGCCCACCTGGGTCAACAAGACAGGCGGCGACTCGCTCTACGCGGTGTCGGTCACGGGCAGCGCGGTCTACGTCGGAGGGCATCAGCGCTGGCTGGACAATCCGCAGGGCCATGACTCGGCCGGCCCGGGGGCGGTGCCGCGCGAGGGCATCGGGGCCATTCATCCACGGACGGGAAAGGCGCTCAGTTGGAATCCCGGCCGCGAGCGCGGGATCGGCGTCAAGGCTTTTCTGGCGAACAGGACAGGACTACTAGTCGGTAGCGACACAACCCGACTCGGGCGGGAGTACCATGCCCGGATTGGCATGTTCCCTCTGCCCTAGTCGTCCTGCGGCTTGGCGCGGTCGATCCTGCCGCTGATGCGCGCGCTCATGGCGTCGCGCTGCTTGGAGAGCAGGACATAGCTGGCGATGCCGCTGATCGCGAACGCGGCCACCAGCAGGACCAGCAGGTTCGGCACGCCGAGGAGCCAGAGCACCAAGAAGGCGATGCCGAACAGGCCGATCCTGGACAACGTGTAAACGAGAACGGGATGCACGGGTTCGAGATTACTCGGCCCATGCCTCCGGTCGCTCTTCGCATCGGGCACGAGCGCTGCTACTGTGCCCAGTAAGGGTGTTTCGTAAAGAAACACCCACGAGAGCCCCAAAGAGGCTCTATCATATAACAATCGGGCAGTCAGCTGATAACAACCCGTGATCTTTGCAGAAAACCACGGATAAATCAGGCTTCGCTCGACACACTGGTTACCTGTCCGCCCGCTGGCAGGAAGCGGGATGCGAGGGGGAGAGATTGGTGGAGAGTAGCAGCGAGCGTCTGCTGACCCCTGGAGAGGTTGCCGCCCTCTTCCGGGTAGACCCAAAGACGGTTACGCGCTGGGCTGCGGCAGGCCGCATCAGCAGTATCCGCACCCCCGGAGGGCACCGGCGCTTCCGTGAATCGGAAGTGCACGCCCTTCTTCGAGGCGAGGACGTTCTGACGGCCGACAGGCCGACAGGGGAGTCCCCGCGTGTTTGACGTACCGCCCAGTCGGTGATCCTGCCAGCCAGGATCACCGAGACGGCGTGCTCGCCGGCCCATCCGTAAGGCGAGCGCGGGAAGGCGCCATCCGCCGACCGTGGCTGGCGCCTTGGCGGAATCCTGCCCCTCAGTCGCCGTCCTGGTCGGCCTTGTACGCCAGGAACTCCCGCTCCAACTCGTCGTTCTCCTCCGCCCAGCGGCGCCGCCGCTCGGCCGCCTCCTCCTCGGTCAACGACTCCTGCAACCACTCGTCGTAACCGGGCTCGCCGGGCTCCACCTCGACATACGCGTTCCCGATCAGGCGCCCGTCTTCGCTGGCCAGGCTCCTCGGCACCCGCAGGGTCCCGTCAGCGAGCCGGATGACGTACATGGCCGATCACCTAGATTCCGTAGCGCCGGTTGAAGAACAACATGACGTCGAGCGCCATCCGCGTGTTGCCGCCGAGCATGTCGACCAGCGCGGGGCGCTGCCGTGAGGCGATGGCGGCGAACGCGTCGGCGAAGAACTCCTTGCGGCCCAGCCCCCCGCCCTGGCGGTGGAACGACGACGCCAGCAGCGGCGTGACCCTCTCGAACAGTGCCACGAACTCCGGCGTGTCCGACACCCATACGCCGAACACCGAATCGATGTCGTCGATCGCGTGCCCGACCTCGTGCATCATCACGTCCGGCGTCGGCGAGGGCCGGTCCCCCACCACGACCTTCCGGTCCCCGTACGCGCCCGCGCACACGTCCCACGTGGCCCGGCCCGACGGCAGCGGCGCGCCGCGCAGATAGCCCATGTCGTCCAGGTCCGGCACGCCGCCCGGCCCGACGTAGATGCCCTCCAGCCCCTCGGCCAGCCGCTCCTTCAGCCGGTCGGGCAGCCTGGCCAGGCTCTCCACGGCCCGGACGAGATCGGGCGGCGGCGGCCCCAGCCGGGCGTCCCACTGGCGGTGCAGGATCGCCTCCAGCTTCCCGCAGTGCCGCAGCCCGTCGCCCAGCGGCGGCACGTCGGGCGGATGCGGCCGGGCCCGCGCGTGTGAACCGTCGAGCTCGAAGTCCTGCCACGTGTAGCGGGGCCGCTCCGGGGCCGTGGCGGGCGTCCGCTCCGGCCGCCGCCTCCCCTGCTCGTCCGGTCCCCCGCCCTCCCAGGGACGGCGGTCGGCGTCGGGCCGGCGCGTCGGCTGGTCACGGCGCTCGGCGTCGGGGCGGCGCGCCGGCTGGTCACGGCGCTCGGCGTCGGGGCGGCGCGCCGGCTGGTCACGGCGCTCGCGCTCGCGCCGGCGGAAGCCCGGCGTCTCCGTGCCCTCCCCGGCGGCCCGGCCCACCTCACTGTGGCCTCGCCGATAGGCTCCCCGCGCGTTGGCCCAGAAGGACCGGTCCGCGTCGGGCGGAGCCTCGGTGCGGCGCGAAAAGAGGTACGACCCGCGCCGCCACCAGCGACCTCGCCGATGGCGCCCCTTGTCGTTGGAAATGGCCATCGCACCCCTCACCGCCCCGTGGCGCCGAATCGGGTTCCACGGTACGACGCTGATCTTCGCCAGTCATCCGAAATGCGACATCAGGTGGCACGAACACGCTGGAGATGGCTTACAGTTCGGGGCATGGCAGGTGTCATTGTCGGCCTGGCTCTGCTGGCCTTCTGGCTGTTCACGTTGTTCGACGTCATCACCACCCCCGAGGAAGAGGTCAGGCACTCCCCGAAAGCCGTGTGGCTCATCGTCGTCGCCGTGCTTCCCCTCATCGGCGGGCTGTTCTGGATGCTGCGCGGACGTCCCCGGCCCATCCAGGAGTCCTGGCCGGTGCAGCCGCGTTCCACCGCGGGCATCCCCAAGGGCCCCGACGACGACCCCGATTTCCTTCGCGAACTCGACCGTCGCATGCGCGGCGAAGAGAAGTAACCGCCCCTCCGAAACGCCTGTCACTCACTTTTTCAGGTAAATCTTTCCAGCGTCCGCCTTCTGGGAGCGCCGCAGACGCCACCAGAAGGCGGAGTGAGGCTCCGGGCGGAGGGAACCGCCCGGAGCGCCTCCACGGCGCTCTCAGCCTCAGGCGTAGCTGTGCAGGCCCTCGATGAAGATGTTGACGCCGACCAGGTTGAACAGCAGCGCCAGGAACGCCACGAGCTGCACGACGGTCGCCGCCCGGCCACGCCATCCGGCCGTAACGCGGGCGTGCAGGTAGGCCGCGTAGCCGACCCAGGTGATGAACGACCACACCTCCTTGGGGTCCCAGCCCCAGTAGCGGCCCCACGCCCGGTCCGCCCACAGCGCGCCCGCGATGACGGCGAACGTCCACAGCGGGAACGCCAGCACGATCGCCCGGTGCGCCGCCTTCTCCAGCTCGGCCTTGGCGGGCAGCCGCGACAGCCCGTCGCCGCGCACCAGGAAGAGCACCCCCGCCACGCCCGCGAGCACGAACAGCCCGCTGGCGATGATGGCGGCGGTGACGTGGATGGCGATCCAGTAGGAGTTGAGCGCGGGCACGACCGGCCCGGCCGAGGTGTAGAAGACCTTGGACGCGAGCCCCAGCCCCAGCGCCGCCGGCACCATGACGAACCCGCCGAGGAAGCGGATGTTGGTGCGCGTCTGGGTGATGAGGAACGCGGAGACGGCGGCGAAGCAGATGGCGACGATGAACTCGTACATGTTGCCCCACGGCCACCGGTCGACCGCGAGGCCGCGGGTGACGATGGCGCCGAGGTTGGCCGCCCAGCCGAGCCAGGCCAGGACGACCCCGGCGATGCCGCCGCGCAGGGCGAACGCGGGGACGGGCTGCTGCGGCGCGTCGTCGGAGGGCATGCCGGCCTCCGCCTCCGAGGAGGCGGCGCCCACCGTCACGGGGGTGCGGGCGCGGCCCTTGACGGGCGCGTCGGCACGGGCGCGGCCGAAGGCCAGCTCGAGCGCGAAGCCCACCATCGCGAACAGATAGAGCAGCACTGCCGCGACCACGAACAGGTCGCTCAGCTCCGCGAGTGGTTCAGCGCTCATCCTTGTCTCCTGCTGCTAGAACCTTGACGATGTCGTCGAACTCCTCCGCGAACCCGGCCGCGGACCCTTCGGTGCGGGTCAGCCCGCCCACGTCGACGGTGCCGTCCTTGACCCGCACCCACACCCGCCGGCGCCGGATGACCAGCGAGAGCACGATGGCGACGGTGGCCGTCGAGGCGGCGAGCAGCGCGGGCAGCCGGCCGGGGTCGTAGGCGATCTGGAGCGTCATCCACTCCTTGACCTCGACGAACTCCAGCTTGCCCGCCCCGTCGGGCAGGTCGAGCGTTTGGCCGGGAGCCAGCGGCGCGGGCACGTCCTTGCCCATGACCAGCGGCTTGAGCTTCTTCATCAGCTCGGGCGGCGCCAGCTCGTAGACCGACCTGGGCTCCCCCGAGCGCATGCCGAGGTCGCCGGAGAACGCCCCCAGGACCTGCACGCCGGGCTGGATGGCCCCGGGGAAGGCCGAGGCGTAGCTGCCGTCGGTCAGCGGCACGCTGGTGGGCAGGAAGCGCATCAGGAAGCCGAGCGGCGTCGGCTGCGCGTCGGGCACCTTGACCACGCAGTCGGAGGTGAGCGTGGGCTTGTCGGCGATGATGCACGGCACCGGCCCCTCGAACGCGACGTGCCCCTTGGCGTCGGTGACGCGGAAGACGGGGGCGTAGCCGTGGCCGATGAGGTAGGTCTGGGTGCCGTTGACCTCCAGCGGCTCGTTGACCTTGAGCTCGTAGTCGCGCGGCGCGGCCCCGGGAGCGTCGGTGACCTTGAGGAAGGCGGAGTAGTCGAGCTCCTGCCCGCGCTTCTCCCCCTCGACCTGGTAGGTGGCCTGGAAGTCGGTCATCTCGAAGCTGAACGGCTCCAGCGACTCGGCCGACACCTGGGGGCCGGGGATGAACCGGTCGTAGGCGGCCACGGTGTTGGCGAACCCGTCGCCCTCGGCGACCAGCACGTTGCCCCGGTAGCCGTACAGGGAGCCGAAGCCGACGGCGACCAGCACGCCGAGCAGCGCGATGTGGAAGAGCAGGTTGCCGGTCTCGCGCAGGTAGCCCTTCTCGGCGGCGACCCAGCCGTCGCCGGTCTCGACGCGGAAGCGCAGCTTGCGCAGCCGCCTGGCGGCCTCGGTGACCGTGAGGTCGCCGTCGAAGGAGGCGGAGTGCGGGAGCCTGGTCAGGTTGCGCGGCGCGGCCGGCGGCTTGCGGCGCAGCTCGCGCAGGTAGGTGGCGGTGCGCGGGATGATGCAGCCGATCAGCGAGGTGAACAGCAACAGGTAGATGGCCGCGAACCAGACCGAGGTGAAGACGTCGAAGAGCTGGAAGCGGTCGTACCACTCGGCCAGCGCCGGGCTGTCCTTGTAGACCAGCGCGACCTTGTCGGGCTCGACGCTGCGCTGCGGGATCAGCGAGCCGGGCACGCTGGCCAGCGCGAACAGGAAGAGCAGGATGAGCGCGGTCTTCATCGAGGTGAGCGTGCGCCAGCACCAGCGCAGCCAGCCGGTCAGGCCCATGCCCGCGGGCTTGGCCGCGCGCTCCCTCTCCAGCTCGTCGACGCTCATCAGATCACCGGCCGGAAGTTGCCGATCAGGCCCTGCATGGTGGCGATCATCTCTCCCCAGAGGCCGGTGACCAGCGCGATGCCGACGGCCACCATCATGCCGCCGCCGATCCGGGTGATCAGGCGCGAGTGCTTGCGGATCGCCCGGAACGTGTGCAGCGCCTTGCTGTAGGCCAGGGCGGCGGCCACGAACGGCAGCCCGAGCCCGAGCGCGTAGGCCACGGCGAGCAGGGCGCCCCGCGAGGCGCTGCCCTCGTTGAGTCCGAGGGTGAGAACGACGGCCAGGGTAGGGCCGATGCACGGCGTCCAGCCGAGCCCGAACACCACGCCGAGCAGCGGCGCGCCGGCCAGCCCCGCGGAGGGCATCCTGTGGATGCGCACGTCGCGCATCAGCCCGGGGACCACGCCGAGGAACGCCAGCCCGAGCAGGATCGTGAGCACGCCGAGCACCCGCGTGATGATCTCGGCGTTGCCGAGCAGCGCCGCGCCGAGCCCGCCGAACAGCGCCCCGCTGACGACGAACACGGCGGCGAACCCCGCCACGAACAGCAGCGTGCCCAGCACCAGCCGCCCCCGCTTGGGGTCGGCGCTCATGCCCGTGACGTACGACAGGTAGCCGGGGACGAGCGGGAGCACGCACGGCGACAGGAACGAGACCACGCCGGCCAGCACCGCGATCGGCACCGCCAGCAGCAGTGAGCCGGACGCGACCACGTCACTCATCGCGCACCTTGGTCACCGTGTCCATCAGGTCGGTGTAGCGGACGGCGCCGAGCGCCCGGGCGGCGATCCGGCCCTGCCTGTCGATGATCAGCGTGGACGGGATGGCCGCGGGCGGGACCGTGCCCTGGAAGGCGAGCGCGATCTTGCCGGGCTGGTCGAAGATGCTCGGGTAGCCGGTCTTCTCGGTGCGTTCGAAGGCGAGCGCGTCGGCCTTGCGGTCCTTGAAGTCGATGCCGATGAACTCCACGCCGGTGCCCTTGGTCTTGGCCGCGACCTCCTTGAGCACGGGCGCCTCGGCCCGGCAGGGCCCGCACCAGGAGGCCCAGAAGTTGAGCACGACGACCTTGCCCTTGTGGGCTGCCAGGGAGGCGGTGCCGTCCTCCAGCGTGGGCCCTTCGACGGCGGGCGCCGGCTCGCGCTCGGCCGTCGCGAACACCTGCATCTTCCCGTCGCCGGCGACGAAGCGGGTGTCACCCGCCGCGGGCTGACCGCCCTGGTTGCCCGCGCAGCCCGCGGCCAGGACGGCGATGAGGGCCAGTGAGATTGACGTCGCGCGCACGGGAGGATGATCTCCTTGTACTACAAGCGGTAGAGCTTGCAACTCTACCGGCGCTGTCATGCGCCCGGGACGCTGGGTCCCCGGTCCAGCGACCCCGCCGGCTCGCTGTAGCCGACGCTGACGAGCCGGTTGCCGTCGAAGGTGAACGTGGTGAGGCTGGCCAGCGCGCACTGCCTGCGGCGAGGGTCGTGCCAGAGCCTGCGCCGGCCCTCGGCCGCCATCCGGATCGCCCAGATCGGGAGCTGGTGGCTGACGAGCACCGCCTCGTGCCCGCGCGCCGCCTCCCTGGCGTCCTCGACCATCGACTTCATCCGCGCGACGATCACCGGGTAGGGCTCGCCCCACGAGGGCCGCATCGGGTTCCAGAAGTAGCGGTAGTTGCGCGGGCTGCGCAGCAACTGCAGGCCGGGCCCGGAGATCCGGCCCTCCAGCAGGTTGCCGGCCTCCAGCAGCCGGTCGTCGCTGACGATGTCGAGGCCGAGCGTGGCGGCCAGCGGCGCGGCGGTCTCCTGCGCACGCTCCAGCGGCGAGCTGTAGAGGGCGACGATGTCGCGCCCCGCCACGGACTTGGCGACGGTCTTGGCCATCAGCTGGCCGGTCTCGGACAGGTGGTAACCAGGGAGCCTGCCGTAGAGGATGCCGCCAGGGTTGTGCACCTCACCGTGGCGCAAAAGGTGAACGACAGTGGTTTCAGCCATGGTGGGCTTCAGCTTAGCCGCTCGCCGGGCCCGGCTCGCGGGTGGATGGAGTCTGGCCGGTCGGAAGGAGACCACCGGCTGCTGGCCGCGGGGGTCATCCTGGGCGGCCTGGTGGCCATCGCCCTGTCCTAGGTGACCGCCCAGGCGTTCTCGTGGCGGCTGCTGGAGCGTACGAGCGCCTCGACGGTGGCGCGGATCGCGGGGCGGCGGGCCGCGTCGGTGCGCCAGAGCGCGTAGATGCGGCGGCTCTGACCAGGACGGATCGGAATGAAGCGGATGCCGTCGGGCACCGGGTCGCGGCCCATCCTGGGCACGATCGCGCAGCCCAGCCCGGCGGCCACGAGGGCGAGGTGGGTCGGATACTCGTCGGCCATGCAGGCGATCTCCGGCTCGACCTCGGCGCTGCGCAGCGTGAACACCAGCCAGTCGTGGCAGATCGTGCCGGGCGTGGAGCTGATCCAGCGCTCGCCCTGGAGCGCCGACAGCGCGATCTCCTTGTGGCCGGCCAGCGGGTGGTCGGCCGGGACGGCCACGTCGGCCACGTCTTCGAGCAGCGACTTCCGGGACAGTCCTTCGGGGATGGCGATCGGCCGGTTGAGCCAGTCCTGGACGATGACCAGGTCGAGCTCGCCCCTGGCCACCTCGCGGATCACCCGCTCGGGCTCGCGCTCGTACAGCTGGATGAGCAGGTCGGGGTGGCGCTCGCGCAGCTCGGCGAGCGCGGCGGGCATCAGGCCGCGCGCGGCGGTGGGGAACGCGCCCACGTTGAGCCGGCCGACGACCTGGCCGCGCAGCGCCTCGAAGTCGGCCTCGGCGGTCTCGACCAGGGCCAGGATGCGCTCGGCGTGCTCGGCGAGCAGCCCGGCGGCGTCGGTCAGCCGCACGCCGCGCCCGTTGCGCTCGACCAGCCTGGCGCCGGTCTCGCGCTCCAGCTTGGCGATCTGCTGCGAGACGGCCGACGGCGTGACCATGAGCGCGTCGGCGGCGGCGCCGACCGAGCCGTAGACGTGCACGGCATGTAGGGCCTTGAGCCGGTTCAAGTCCAACATGTAAGCCAGTCTAAAGGGTTAAGCATAGAAAGTCTCGCTTGTCGTTAAAGGTGTAGCGTTGGAAAATATATGCATGCGAATCCTTAAGACGAAGAAGCAGACCCACCAGACCACCTCCTACCTGAAGGCCCTCGCCGAGCAGGCCCGCGAGCAGCGCATCCGCTACCGCAAGACGTCCGCCGCGTGAGACCTGGCCACCTGGCCCTCGCCGTCGGCCTCGCGGCCGTCTGGGGAGTGAACTTCGTCGTCATGCAGGTGGGGCTGGAGCACTTCCCGCCCCTGCTGTACGCGGGCCTGCGGTTCGCGCTGGCGGCGTTGCCCGCGCTGCTCCTCGTGGGGCGGCCCGGAGTTCCCTGGCGATGGGTCGGCGCGGTGGCTGCCACTCTCGGAGTCGGCCAGTTCGGGCTGTTGCTCATCGGCATGCGCGCCGGGATGCCGGCCGGGCTGACTTCCCTGGTCCTGCAGGCGCAGGTCCTGTTCACCATCGTGTTCGCGGTGACGCTCCTCGGCGAGCGGCTCACCGCCCGTCGCGTCGCCGGCCTGGCCGTCGCCTTCGGCGGCCTGGCCCTGGTCGCCGTCGACTTCGGCCTGTCCGGGCCGGCCGGCGCCTTCGCCCTCTGCGTGGCCGCGGCCGCCGCCTGGGGTCTCGGCAACGTCGCCCAGCGCAAGGCCGCCCCGCCCGACTCGCTGCGCTTCATGGTCTGGGTGAGCGCCCTGTCGGCGCCCCCGCTCCTGCTGCTGTCGCTGCTGGTCGAGGGCGTCCCGTCACTCGCAGCCCCGGCCGAGGGCTGGCTGTCGCTGGCGTACGTGGCGTTCGTCTCGACGCTCGGCGGCTTCAGCGTGTGGGGCTATCTGCTGCGCCGCTACGACGCCTCCACCGTGGCCCCGTACACGCTGCTCGTGCCGGTCTTCGGCATGTCGTCGGCCGCCCTCTTCACCGGTGAGCCGCTGACCTGGCTCAAGGCGGTGGCGGCCGTGCTCATCGTGGCCGGGGTGCTGTTCGCCAATCAGAGGACCGCGGCGGCCGCCTTGGCGGCGGCGGGCAGCGCGTCGGCGACCCGCTCCAGCGCCTCCTCGTCGTGCGCCGCCGACAGGAACCACGCCTCGTACGCCGACGGCGGCAGGTAGACGCCCCGGTCGAGCATCGCGTGGAAGAACGCCTTGTACGCGGCCGTGCTCTGCGTCTGGGCGTCGGCGAAGTTCGTCACCTGCCGGTCGGTGAAGAAGATCGAGAACAGGCTGCCCGCCGTCTGCAGCCGGTGCGGCACCCCCGCCTCCGACAGCGCCTCGGTGGCCGCTCGCGCCACCGCCGAAGCGGCCGCGCCAACCTTCGCGTAGGCGTCGGCGTCGAGCGTGCGCAGCGTGGTCAGCCCGGCCGCGCAGGCCAGCGGATTGCCCGACAGCGTGCCCGCCTGGTAGACGGGACCCTCAGGCGCCAGATGGGCCATCACCTCGGCCCGGCCGCCGAACGCCGCCGCCGGCAGTCCGCCGCCCATCACCTTGCCGAACGTCATCAGGTCGGCCTCCACCGGGTCCAGCCCGTACCAGCCCGACGGCGAGACGCGGAAGCCGGTCAGCACCTCGTCGACGATGAGCAGCGCCCCGTTGGCCGTGCACAGCTCGCGCAGCCGGGCGTTGAACCCGTCGAGCGGCGGCACGATGCCCATGTTGGCCGGGCACGCCTCGGTGATGACGCAGGCGATCTCGGCCGAGGCGAACGCCTCCTCCACCGCCTTGACGTCGTTGTAGGGCAGCACGATCGTGTCGGCCGCCGACGCCCCCGTCACCCCGGGCGTGTCCGGCAGCCCGAACGTCACGACACCCGACCCCGCCGAGGCCAGCAGCGCGTCGACGTGCCCGTGATAGCACCCGGCGAACTTGATCACCTTGGACCGTCCGGTGAACCCGCGCGCCAGCCGCACCGCGCTCATCGTCGCCTCGGTGCCGGAGCTCACCAGCCGCACCTTCGCCACCGGCGCGACCCGGCGGACGATCTCCTCCGCCAGCTCCACCTCGCCCGGCGTGGCCGTCCCGTACGAGAACCCGTGGGCCACCGCCTGCGACACGGCCTCCACCACGGCCGGATGCCGGTGCCCCAGGATCATCGGGCCCCACGAGCACACCAGGTCGACGTAGCGGTTGCCGTCGACGTCCGTGATGTACGGGCCCTGCCCGGAGGCCATGAAACGCGGAGTGCCGCCCACCGCCCCGAACGCGCGGACCGGCGAGTTGACACCCCCCGGCACGACGGCGCTGGCGCGGGCGAACAGGTCCTCGGAGATGCGTGTACGGCTCACCAGACCAGGTTAGTCCCCTAGTCGGCCAGCCATTCAAGCAGGCGGAGCGGGTCGGGCAGCGGCCGGCCGTCGGGCGGGCGCAGCCACGAGACCGGCTGTCCGGTGGGCAGCGTGGAGGGCGGGGCCAGCACGTAGCTGTCGCGGCAGTGCCAGCGCAGCCCCGGCGTGTCCTCGATCGTGGCCGGGTCGCAGTCGAGCTGGCACGACCACCACTCGTCCTCGTCCTCCGGGTTGCCGCGCGTGGCCACGTAGAACAAGACCCGGTCGCCGTTGGCGGCGACCGGGCCGGAGTCCGCGCCTGCGTTGTCGATCCGGGTGAGGGCCGACAGGCCGAGCGCGAGGGGCACGTCGAAGACGTCGAACACCCGCCCCGTGGGCAGGATGACGTTGGCCTCGGGCTCCCGCTGCCACCAGCGGGTGAGCTGGGTGGCGTCGGTGGTGGCCTGAATGCTCCAGGCGGGGGAGATGGGGTGCGCGCCCGGGTCGGGACAGCCGAGCCGGTCACAGGAACACGCTCGAGTGCCCCGCCGCAGCGGGAAGGCTCCCGGCACGCTCGGCCAGCCCAGTGCGGCGTAGCCCAGCACGGCGTCGATCCGCGTCGGCCGGGACCGTTTCCTGGTACGCCGAGCCAGAGGTACCCCCACCATTGGTGTCTCCCGTCGCTTCGGTGCCTGAGGAGGCCCCGGCTCTCCGGGCTCAATAGCCACGCGGGACACACCAGCACTTGTCATGGCACTCTAACGCACAGGTCCCAGGACCCGACGGGAAACCCCCTGTTAGAGGCGGCGTGCCACCTCGGTCGCCCAGTAGGTGAGGATCAGGTCGGCGCCGGCGCGCTTGATCGCCACCAGCGACTCCATGATCGTGCGCTCGCGGTCGATCCAGCCGTTGGCGGCGGCGGCCTCGACCATCGCGTACTCGCCGCTCACCTGGTAGGCGGCCACCGGCACGTCCACCTCGTCGCGGAAGGCGCGGATGACGTCGAGGTAGGCCAGCGCGGGCTTGACCATGACGGCGTCGGCGCCCTCGGCCAGGTCGAGCCGCACCTCGCGCAGCGCCTCCTCCAGCGGCCCGGCGGGGTCCTGCTGGTGGGTGCTGCGGTCGCCGAACTGCGGCGCGCACTCGGCGGCGTCGCGGAAGGGCCCGTAGAAGGCGGAGGCGTACTTGGCGGAGTAGGCGAGGATCGGCACCCCGGAGAAGCCCTCCGCGTCGAGCGCCGCCCGGATCACGCCCACCTGGCCGTCCATCATGCCGCTCGGCGCCACGACCTGGGAGCCCGCCCTGGCCTGCGCGACCGCGATCGAGGCGTAGCGCTCCAGCGTGAGGTCGTTGTCGACGTCGCCGGACTCGGTGAGGATCCCGCAGTGCCCGTGGTCGGTGAACTCGTCGAGGCAGGTGTCGGCCATCACCACGATGGCGTCGCCCACCTCGGCGCTCACCTCGCGCAGCGCCACCTGGAGGATGCCGTCGGGGTCGTCGCCCGCCGAGCCGCGCGCGTCCTTGACCGCCGGGATGCCGAACAGGATCAGCCCGCCGACCCCGGCCTCGGCGGCCTCGTGGGCGGCCTTGCGCAGCGAGTCGCGGGTGTGCTGGACGACGCCGGGCATCGACGCGACCGGGCTCGGCTCGTCGATGCCCTCCTTGACGAACATCGGCAGGATCAGGTCGGCGGGGTGCAGGCGGGTGCCGGCGACCATCCGGCGCAGCGCCGGGGAGCGGCGCAGCCGTCGCGGACGGGCGACGGGGAACTCGGCACTCACTTGGCTCTCCTCCTGGCTCCTCTGCGGTTCTGCGACGGCCTGCGCGGCGTGTCACCGGCGGCCAGCGCGGCGCTGCGCTGCTTGGCGCCGTACTCGGCGAGCGCGGCCGCCAGCGCCGACGCGGACGCCTTGTCGGCCATCACGTCGACGCGCAGCCCGAACTCCTCGGCCGTCTTGGCCGTCTGCGGCCCGATGACGGCGATCACGGTGACGTTGTGCGGCTTGCCCGCGATGCCCACCAGGTTGCGGACCGTGGAGGACGAGGTGAACAGCACCGCGTCGAACCCGCCGCCCTTGATGGCCTCGCGGATCGGCGCGGGCGGCGGCGCGGCCCGCACGGTGCGGTAGGCCGTCACGTCGTCGCACTCCCAGCCCAGCTCGGTCAGCCCGGCCACGAGGGTGTCGGTGGAGATGTCGGCGCGCGGCAGCAGCACCCGGTTGATCGGGTCGAGCATCGAGTCGTAGGGCGGCCACTCGGCCACCAGGCCCTCCGACGACTGCTCGCCCGACGGCAGCAGGTCGGGCTTGACGCCGAACTCGACCAGCGCCCGCGCGGTTGCGTCGCCCACGGCGGCCACCTTGAGCCCGGCGAACGCCCGCGCGTCGAGCCCGTACTCCTCGAACTTCTCGCGCACCGCCTTGACCGCGTTGGCGCTGGTGAAGGCCACCCACTCGTAGCGGCCGGTGACCAGGCCCTTGATCGCGCGGTCCATCTGCTGCGGGGTGCGCGGCGGCTCGACCGAGATGGTCGGCACCTCCTCGGGCACCGCGCCGTAGGAGGTGAGCTGCTCCGACAGGCTCTTGGACTGCTCCTTGGTGCGCGGCACCAGCACCCGCCAGCCGAACAGCGGCTTGGTCTCGAACCACGACAGCTTGTCGCGCAGCCCCACGGCCTCGCCGACGACGATCAGCGCCGGCTCGGTGAAGCCCGCGTGCTTGAGGTCGGCCTGCAGCCTGCCGAGCGAGGAGACGACCGTGTACTGCTCGGTGGTGGTGCCGCCGCTGCTGACGGCCACCGGGGTGCTGTCGGGCTTGCCGCCGGCGATCAGCGCCTTGCCGATCGCCACGGCCTCGGTGATGCCGTTGTAGATCACCAGCGTGCCGGGACAGGCCGCGTGCGAGGACCAGTCCTGGTCCTGCGTGGCGTCGACGACCCGGAACTCGGGCACCGACGACGCCGGCGGGATGCCCGCGTAGCCGAGCACGGCCGTCGCGGGCGGCACCCCGGGCACGATCTCGAAGTCCACCTCCGCCGCGGCGAGCGCCGCGGCCTCCTCGGTGATCGAGGAGAACAGCATCGGGTCGCCCTCGCACAGCCGCACCACGAGCCGGCCTGACTTGGCGTGCTTGACGAGGTCGTCGGCGGCGACCTCGACCCCGGGGCGGCAGTGCTTGAGCAGGGGGCCGTGCAGGTCCTCGTCGAGGATCACCACGTCGGCCTTGCCCAGCAGCTCGGCGCCGCGGAGCGTGAGAAGGTTCGGGTCGCCGGGCCCCGCGCCTACGAACGCGACGAAACCGGAGGTCGGACTATCGGAGCTCAATGGGAATGCTCCCCCATCAATCTGTCGGCCCCTTCGTGAAGCATCTCGGCCGCGAGCCGGCGACCCAGATCTTCCGCCTCCGAAGGAGAGCCGGCGGTGGACTTGCGCACCGCGCGGGCGCCGTCGATGGCGACGACCGCTGCGGTCAGGTTCAGAGTGTGCCCGTCATCGAGCGCGAACGCACCCACGGGCGCCGAGCAGCCTGCCTCCAGGGCGGCCAGCACCGACCGCTCGGCGGCCACCGCGGAGCGGGTCCGCGGGTCGTCGAGCTGCCCGAGGAAGGCGACCAGGTCGTCGCGGTCGGCCAGGCACTCCACGGCCAGCGAGCCCTGGCCGGGGGCCGGGAGCAGCTCCTCGACCTCGAAGATCTGGGCGATCTCGGCGGTCCGCCCGATCCGGGTGAGGCCGGCCGAGGCCAGCACGACGGCGTCGAGCTCGCCGGAGGTGACCTTGCCGATCCGGGTGTCGGCGTTGCCGCGGATCGGCACGTACTCCAGATCGGGGCGCATGGCCCGGAGCATGGCGACGCGGCGCGGCGAGCCGGTGCCGACCTTGGCGCCGGCCGGGAGGTCGGCGAAGGAGCAGCGGCCGACCAGCGCGTCGCGGTGGTCGTGGCGGGCGGGCAGCGCGGCCAGCGCGATGCGCGGGTCGGGCTTGGTGGGCAGGTCCTTCAGGGAGTGGACGGCGAAGTCGACCTCGCCCTCGATCAGCTTGTCGCGCAGCGCGCTGACGAACACGCCGGTGCCGCCGAGCTGGGCCAGGTGGGCCTTGCTCACGTCGCCGAACGTGGTGACGCCGACCAGCTCGATCGCCCTGCCGGTGCGCTCGGTGTAGGCGTCGGCGACCATCTGGGACTGCGTCGTCGCCATCAGGCTGCGCCTCGTGCCGAGCCGCAGCGGCCCCGTCTGCGGAGTCACAGCTCCACCTCCCTCACGGCCTCGGGCATCTTCGGATCCAGGTCGAACAGCTCGCGCAGCGCCTCGGCATAATGATCGCCTCCGGGCGAGGTGGCGAGCCGCTTGACACGCACGGTCGGCTCGTGGAGCAGTTTGTCAACGACCCGTTGCACGGTGAGCGTCACCTCGTCCTTGATTTTGCCGTCAAGCTCGGGGACCCGCATCAGCAGGCGCCCCAACTCCGACTCGACCACGCCGGCCGCCTTGCTGCGCAGCGCCACCACGGTGGGGGTCACCCGGGCCGCCCGCTCGGCGTCGAGGTAGGCCGTCAGCTCCTCGGCGACCAGCGCGCGCACGGCCCTGACCGCGTCGCCCTCGCGCGAGCCGATGCCGGACTCCTGGATCGTCTCCAGGTCGACCAGCGTCACGCCGGGGACGGCGCGCACAGCCGGGTCGATGTCGTGCGGCAGCGCCAGGTCCAGCAGGAACGCGCCGCGCGTGACCATGTCGGCGGTGATCACGTGCTTGCCCGCGCCGGTGCAGGTGATCACCAGGTCGGCCTCGGCCAGCTCACCGGCGACCGCGGCGAACTCCACCGCCCGGCCGCCGACGGTCTCGGCCAGCCGCGCGCCGCGCGAGTACGTACGGTTGGCGATCACGATGTCGGTGACGCCGGCGCGCGCCAGCGTGGCGGCGGCCAGCGAGCTCATCGAGCCCGCGCCGACCACCAGGGCGCGCAGGCCGGTCAGGTCGCCCGCCAGCGCCAGCCCGGCGGTCACCAGGGAGGCGCCCGCCTGGTCGATGCCGGTGTCGGTGTGGGCGCGCTTGCCCACGCGCAGCGCCTGCTGCGCCAGCTCGTTGAGGGTCGCGCCGACCGTGCCCTGCTTCTGCGCCAGCTTGAGCGCCCGCCGGACCTGGCCGAGGATCTGGCCCTCGCCCACGACCATCGAGTCGAGGCCGCACACCAGCGAGAACAGGTGCTCGACGGCCCGCTCCTCGTAGTGCACGTAGAGGTGCGGGGTCAGCTCGTCGACCGGCACGCCCGAGTGGAGGCTGAGCATCCCGGTGACGGCGTTGACGGCGGCGTGGAAGCGGTCCACGGCGACGAAGACCTCGACCCGGTTGCAGGTCGAGACCACGAAGGCCTCGGCCACGCAGGGGTCCTGCTGCACGTCGTGCAGGAGCTTGACGAGCGCGTCACCCGTTACGGAGACACGCTCCAGCAGGGCCACCGGCGCCGTGCGGTGGCTGAGCCCGATCGCCAGAACACTCATTGACTGTCCACTGCCATGAGTGGCCCCCCAGCTTTGCGTTGCTCGTGGAACGCAAGGATCTGCAGTTCGATGGATAGGTCGACTTTACGGACATCGACGCCGTCCGGAACGGTGAGCACGACCGGGGCGAAGTTGAGGATGCTGGTCACCCCGGCGGCCACCACACGATCGCATACTTCCTGTGCGGCCGCCGCCGGTGTCGCCAGAACCACGATCGAGACTCCACGCCGCTTGATCACGGCTTCCAGTTCGTCGATGTGCTCCACATTCAACCCCGCGATGTCGTCGCCCACGATTTCGGGGTCGGCGTCGAACACGGCGGCGATGCGGAATCCCCGCGACACGAACCCGCCGTAACCGGCGAGCGCGCGGCCCAGGTTGCCGACGCCGACGATGGCGACGGCCCAGTCCTGCGTGAGACCAAGCTCACGGGAGATCTGGTAGACGAGGTACTCGACGTCGTAGCCGACGCCACGGGTGCCGTAGGAGCCCAGGTGTGACAGGTCCTTGCGGAGTTTGGCCGAGTTGACGCCGGCGGCCACGGCGAGGTCCTCCGAACTCACGGTCGCCACCCCGCGCTCGGCCATCCCGTGCAACGCCCGCAGGTAGAGCGGCAGCCGGGCGACCGTTGCCTCGGGAATGCCGCGATCACGGGGGTGGGACGGGCTCTTCACGTGCCGGAGCTCCAGGGGAACGGGCGGCCTCAGGCCGCGTGAGTGGATTAGAACCGTCTTTCAGGTTAATCCTTTTGTGAACCGATGCACAAAGTCACCTTCCAGCGAGCGCTACCGTGGAGGCCATGCACCGCATCACCCTGCTCGGAAAGCCCGGCTGCCACCTGTGTGACGACGCGCGCGAGATCATCGCCCGCGTGGCCGGCGAGCTGGGCGTGCCGTGGGAGGAAGTGAACATCGACTCCTCCGACGAGCTGCGCGAACGCTACTGGGAGATGATCCCGGTCACGTTGATCGACGGGGAGCAGCACGACTTCTGGCGGGTGTCCGAGGAGCGCCTGCGGGCGGCGCTCACCGGCTAGAACATGGCGGTCGGCAGCGGCACGACCTTGGCCGCGTTGACGTTGAGCTCGATGATGTTGGTGGCCAGCACCATCGACTGCCGGTCGGCGATGAAGCGCTCGATGTGCGGCTGCCGCTGGTGGTCGCGGTAGGCCACCTCGTCGCGGTAGAGCTCGTAGACGATGCGCTGCAGCGGCGCCGACTTGACCGAGTGGCAGGCGTAGACGAGCGTGTCGGGCTCGCCCCGGCGCACCGCCTCGACGGTCTGCTCGGCGAGCCGGTCGAAGGCCGCGCCCGAGCCGTCCATGAGCGTGAAGACGGTGAGCATGCCGTAGATGCTCGGCGAGAGCCTGCCCGTCTGCGGGGCGGGCTGCACGACCGGCTGGGGCACCGACTGGGGGCCGGTGCGCGGGGAGAACAGCTCGGCGCCCGAGAAGGCGGCGCCGGCGGCGGGCATCGAGCCGGTGGACGGCATCGTGGGGTCGGGCCGCTCGCTCGGCGCGGGCATGGCGTAGTCGGCGCGCTCGCCGTTCATGATGTAGCCGGTCGACGGGCCAGGGTCGGACGGCGGCGACATGCGGGCGGCGTAGTCGACGTCGTCGGTGGCCCGGTATTCGGCCACCAGGTCGCCCAGCCCCGACTTGCGCGGCCGTACCGGCTCGGCGATCGGCTCGGGCGCCTCACGGCGGCCCACCGGCTCCTGGCGGTGCCCGGCCACCGGCCGGTCGTCGCGGTGCCCGGCCGCCCGCTCGGCGCGCCGGCTCTCCGCCGCGGCGAGCTCGTCGTCCTCGTCGTCGTCCTCGTACGGGGCGAGCGGGCGCAGCACGCAGTACCAGATCGCCGCGGCGGCGACGAGGAGCAGCACGATGATGAAGAACCCGTTGCTCAGGAACTGCATCGCGCCCATCAGCGCGAGCCCCGAGGGGGCGATGATGACGGTGGCGTGGAGGTTGTCGGTGTCGTACTCGTCGCCGTTGCGCCAGCGCAGCGCGGCGACCACCACCGCCGCCAGCATGATCAGCGCGGCGATCGCGTGCACGCCGGTCAGCAGCGACGACGGGATGAGCGCCCAGTGCGCCGACGCGTCGGGCAGCGACTTGCCCATCTCGTCGCTGACGAGCGGGTCGACGACCATGATGACCAAGGCGACGAACGTGTAGGCGATGCCGAACAGCCAGCCGAGGAACTTCGGCGGCGTCTTCTCCGCCAGGAGCTGGATCAGCCCGATCGCCAGCCAGAGCGGCGCCAGCAGCGATCCGGTGATCTGGACGAGCTTGAACGTGACGGTCCCGAACCCCATGAGGTGGCCGAATCCCGCCACGCCCAGCGCGAGGCAGAGCGCCGCCGCTGAAACGGTCCAGGCGATCAGCCAGCCCTCGGGCTCCTCACGCAACCGGCTGACCAGGGCGCCCGAGGCGACTCCTGCCAGGATGGCTCCGGCGAAGGCGATGACAGCAACGAGGATCTCCATGGTGACTCCAATGCTGCCGGACTACGCCTCTCAACCGGTAGCCGAAAAGGGAACGGGTGCGTCCACACCGTATCTGCCGATTGCGGGGAGTCTTACCAAGAGGATGCGGATTGTGGAATTTCCGGTTGATTTCTAGAGTGTTCGAGCACGCCGCACCCCTTCGCCCTAGGGATAACGGATGCCTGACTCGTGGCCGTTCGCCGGGCTGCTCGCGCCAGCAGTCGCTGGCCCCGCTCCGGCGACCGAGCCTGCCGTGCGCGAAGACCTCCCCGACGACCTGCGCACCCTCGTCCTGCACGCCAAGACCGGCGACTCGGACGCCTTTGGCACGCTCTACGACCGCTACGTGGACCTCGTCTACCGCTACATCTACTTCCGGGTCGGCTCCCACCCGCTCGCCGAGGACCTGACCAGCGAGACCTTCCTGCGGGCGCTGCGGCGCATCGCCGACTTCACCTGGCAGGGCCGCGACTTCGGCGCCTGGCTGGTGACCATCGCCAGAAACCTGGTGACCGACCACTTCAAGTCCGGACGCTACCGCCTGGAGGTCCCGACCGGCGAGGTGCTCGACGTCCCCCTGGACGGCTCGCACATCCCCGAGAACGCCGTGGTCACCGCCATCATCAACGACCGGGTGCTGCGCGCCGTCCGGGATCTCAACCCCGAACAGCAGGAGTGCGTCGTCCTGCGATTCCTGCACGGCCTGTCGCTCGCGGAAACCGCGCTGATCATGGGGAAGAAGAGTGGAGCGATCAAAGCGCTGCAGTTCCGTGCCGTCAGGGCGCTGGCCAGGGCGCTCAAACACGACCTTGCGTAACCTTTCGCCACGGAACGTCGTTAGGCAGGTATCACCACAGGACCGAGCCGCGGGGGCATCAGGGGGCCGCCATGAGTAGGGCGCGCAGATCGCAGGAGCGGGTGCTGGAGCATCTCGCCGAGCTCGGCAGGACCCCGCTGGGCGGCGGCCCGGACCCGGCCTTCCGCTCCCGCCTGCGCGACGAGCTCGCCGCCGCCCGCGCCGCGACCACCCCGGCGGCCACCACGGCAGCCACCGCGAGGGCCGCCGGGGCCGCGGCC
>NZ_JAHKRO010000139.1 GCF_019396325.1 Nonomuraea ceibae | reverse complement strand
GGCCCCGGGCGCCGCCCGGCGGCGGCGGTCCGCCTACGATCGACTCCATGAGGCACATCGTGCGCTATGCCCGGAATGGCGAGATCCGAGCCGGAGTTCAGGCCGGCGACACCGTGCACCCTCTCCCGCTCCCCCTCCCGGAACTTCTCCGCCTCCCCCTCGACGACCTGCGCGACCTCGTCACCACCGCCGCCGACAGCACGCCCCCGGAGCCCGCCCCCGGCACCCCTCTCGCCCCCGTCGACGGCCGCATGGAGGTCTGGGCCGCCGGGGTCACCTACCGCCGTTCCCGCCAGGCCCGCGTCACCGAGAGCGAGGCCGACGCCGACGTCTACGAGCGCGTCTACGACGCCGAACGCCCCGAGCTGTTCTTCAAGTCCACCGCCTGGCGCGTCGTCGGCCCCGGCGGCACGATCGCCGTCCGCCAGGACTCCGTCATCGACGTCCCCGAACCCGAGCTGGCTCTCGTCGTCAACGCCCACGGCGAGATCGCCGGCTACACCGTCTGCGACGACGTCAGCTCCCGCACGATCGAGGGCGCCAACCCTCTCTACCTGCCCCAGGCCAAGGTCTACCTGGGCGCCTGCGCCCTCGGCCCCGCGATCCGCCCCGCCTGGGAGGTCCCGGACCCGTACGCGCTGCCGATCAGCATGCGCATCCACCGGGACGGCGCCCTCGCCTGGTCAGGCGAGGCTTCCACGGCGGAGCTGCACCGCCGTCTCGACGACCTGGTCGCGCACCTGTTCGCCGCCGACGTGCACCCTGACGGCGTCGTGCTGGCCACCGGGACCTGCCTCGTCCCCGACCTGCCGTTCACGCTGGCCACCGGCGACACGGTCCACATCGAGATCGGCGAGGTCGGCGCCCTCACCACCGGCGTCGTGCGCGGCAGGCCGCCCCTGCCCTAACCGATCGGCTGTTCCGTCCAGATCGTCTTGCCCTCGGGCGTGTAGCGGCTCCCCCATCGCGCCGCCAGCTGCGCCACCAGGAACAGCCCCCGCCCGCCCTCGTCGACCTCGCGCGCCCGCCGCAACCGCGGCTGGGTGCTGCTCGGGTCCGACACCTCGCACACCAGCACCCGCCGGTCGCGGATGAGCCGCAGGCCCACCGGCTCACCCGCGTGCATGATCGCGTTCGTCACCAGCTCGCTCACGATCAGCTCCGTCGTGAACGCGAGCGCGTCCAGCCCCCACAGCGACAACTGCTCGTTGGCCACCATCCGCGCCTGCGCGACGATGGACGGATCCGCCCGGAACTCCCACGACGCCATGTCCCCCTCCGGCACCCCATGCGTGCGCGCCAGCAGCAGCGTCACGTCGTCGGCGCGCGACTCCGGCGACAGCTCCGTCATCAAGCGGTCACTGATCTCCCGCAGCGAGCCGTCCGGCCGGCACAGCCCGTCCAGCCGCCGCCGCAGCGAGTCCATCCCCCCGTCCAGGTCGTGGTCGTCGGCGTCCACCAGCCCGTTCGTGTACAGCGCCAGCACCGCCCCGTCCGGCAGCGTCACCTCCACCGGCTCGAACGGCATGCCGCCCACCCCCAGCGGCGGCCCCGGCATCATCTCCACGAAGGCCGCGGGCCCGCCGGGCGGCACCACCACCGGCGGCGGATGCCCCGCGCTGGCCATCACGCACCGCCGCGTGACCGGGTCGAACACCGCGTACAGGCACGTGGCCTCCATCACGTCCACGCGTTCCAGATCGGACTCCTCGGCCAGCCGCACCACCAGGTCGTCCATGTGGGCCAGCAGCTCGTCCGGGGACAGGTCCAGGTCCGCCAGCGCCTGGATCGCCGTACGCAGCCTCGCCATCGCCGCCGTCGCCCGCAGCCCGTGCCCCACCACGTCGCCCACCACGAACGCCACCCGCAACGACGACTGGGGGATCACGTCGAACCAGTCGCCCCCCACCCCCGAAGCCCCGCCCGCCGGCACGTACGCCCCCGCCGTCTCCGCCGCCGTCAGCGACGCCGGCACCTGCGGCAGCAGGCTCCGCTGCAACGTCACCGCCGCGCGGTGCTCCTGCGCGTAGCGCCGCGCGTTGTCCAGCCCGAGCGCCGCCCGCGAGCCGATCTCCGCCAGCAGCCGCGTGTCCTCGTCGTCGAACGGGTCCGAGCCCGCCGCCCGCCACAGCGTCACCGCGCCCAGCAGCATCCCCCGGGCGCGCAACGGCGCGCACAGCATCGCCCGCGCGTTCTCCGGCACCAGCAGCCGCACCAGCTCCGGCCGGTCCCCCAGCAGCCGCATGGCCTCCTCGGCGGTCAGCGACAGCAGCGACTGCCCGAGCCAGAACTCCTGCATCTCGCGGAGTTCGGGAATCGGCGGCAGCTCCCACCCGGCCTGGGCCGTCCCCTCCGGCCACGGCCCGCTCACCGCGCACCGGTGGAACCGCAGCGCCACGCCCGGCTGCAGCGGCGACGGCTCCTCGCCGTTCAGCACCGCCATCGACAGGTCCACCGCCGCCAGGTCCGCCAGGCCCGGCACGAGCACGCCCGCCAGGTCCTCTGCCGTCCCGACCACGTCCAGCGAGGCGCCGATGCTCGCCGCCGACCGGTACAGCAGCTCCAGCCGCCGCCCCGGGTCCTCGGAGCCCACCTCCGCGAACACCACCAGCACGCCCGACGGCTCCCCGTGGTCCTCCATCCGGAAGGCTGACATCGACACCCATCGCTCTTCGCCGCCGGGCTCGCGCGGCCGGATGACCTGCCACCAGTCGACCACCGGCTCGCCCGTGGCCAGCACCTCGCGCAGGCGCCGCTCGGCCTCCTTCGCCGCGGGCGCCGCCATCAGGTCCCGCAGCCCGCTGCCCTCGGGCAGCGCCAGCCCGCTGCGACCCTCCGCGAACCGGCCGGTGTCGACGACCCGCAGGTCCCGTCCCAGCATCTCGATCCATACGGATGTCGTTCCCACGGGCCACCTCCCCTGTTCCGCCCCCTTCCCGGCGGTCCGGGCAAGAGCCGTCACGCAGGGCAATGATTCAGCAGATCTCTGCTGGTGCGTTCGGTGCGGGTTGCGAAGTTTGTACCCTGGATGATGTGTACAATCCCGGCGCCTTTACAAAGTAGATCACTGGTAGGCGAAATACACGTCGTCCAGATCTCCGTGGAACTGGTCGGTCTGCCGGTCGTCCCGCGCCGGGTCCACCCGTTTGCCGCCAACCGTCGGCGCTCCCCTCGGCCGGATCGTGCCCAGCCTCCCCGTCGCGTACACCGGCGCCACGACCGGCGCCCCGCTCCCCCGGTCGAACACCCGCAGCTCGAACAGCACCGGTGACACCCGCGCGCACCGCAGCACGTACCAGCGCCCCACCGGCAGCCGCAGCGCCGCCGGGCGCAGCAGCACCACGCCCGCGCCGTCCGACCACCGGCAGGCGGGCACTCCCCCGTCCACCTGCAGCTTCCACTGCGCGTGCCCGGGCCCGGCCAGGCCGTGCTGCCACACGTTCATCCCGGCGGCCCGCGGCGGCTCGGCCGTCAGCCGGACGGCGGCCCCGAACGCGAACGGGCCCGGCCCGCCGAGCTCGCCAAGCCCGTCCGGCACGCGTGGCACGATGATCGCCTGCGCGCACGGCGGCGCGAGGCAGGAGCCGGCCGGAAAACGCAGGAACCGCCCGCCCGGCGACAGGACCCGCCCGCCGCCGGAGGACAGCACGTCGCCGTGCCGCGCGTGGCGCGTGCTGTCGGCGACCAGCACGGGCGAGATCATCGCGCCCGCGTAACGCAGTTCGGCGGCGCGGCCCACCCCTGACGGGCCGGCCGCCGCCGCCGTCACGGCGAGCGCCGTGACGGCCTGGAGAACGCGTGCCATGACGCCCAGCGCAACAGCGTTCGCGCCGCCGCGCAACAGGGCGTCACCGATTCATCCGGACGAGTCAGCGGTTGACGTGGACCTGGCCGAACTCCACCCGCGGCGAGGCGCCGGCGAAGTTGCCGTTGACCTCGGCCTTCTCGGCGGCGTTCGGGTACGGGTTGGTGCAGGAGGTGCCCGCGCTCGCGCCGGACATCAGGTCCGTGCAGCGGCCGGTGCGCCGGTCGGGCAGGCCGAGGATGTGGCCGATCTCGTGGGTGGCGATGCGCAGCGCGTTGTGGCCCTGGGCGGTGGCCTGCCGGCCCATCCAGACGTAGCCTCGGCCCAGGCTGGTGGGCATGGCGCGGGGCCAGCCGTTGTCGGCGTAGACGATGAAGTGGGCGGGGGTGCCGGGCTCGAGCCGGACGTTGGTCACGCTGGAGTTCCAGATCTGCGCGGCCTGGTCGACCACGCCGCGGAACTCGGCGGCCCTGGACGCGTCGTACCGGAGCACGGTGACCGCCTGCGCGGGCGAGCTGACGAGCAGGACCGTGACGCCGAGGACGAGAGCGAACAGAGCGCGTAAGGCTCTTGACATGGAGCCTCCTCTGAGAGTTGGGGAGTGCTGTCACGGTATGCGGGGGAGGCCGCCCGCGCGACGACGCAATTTGCCCCTATTACGGTGTTATGGCCGTGCGCGGGGGACGACCAGGCCCGACTCGTAGGCGGCCACCACGGCCTGGGTGCGGTCACGCAGGCCGAGCTTGCCGAGCACCCGGCTCACATGGGTCTTGACCGTCTCCTCGGTGATCGTGAGCCGGGAGGCGATCTCCGGATTGGACAGCCCCTCCGCGACCAGGCGCAGCACCTCGGTCTCCCGCGGGGTGAGCCCGGCCAGGGAGCCGACGGGCCGCCCGGTGCGCTGGCGGGCGAACTCGTCGATGAGCCGGCGCGTCACGGCCGGGGCCAGCAGCGCCTCACCGGCCGCGACGACCCGGACCGCGTCGAACAGCCGCTCGGCGGTCACGTCCTTCAGCAGGAAGCCGCTGGCTCCCGCCCGCAGCGCGTCGTAGACGTACTCGTCCAGGTCGAACGTCGTCAGGATGAGCACGCGCGGCCCGCCCGGCCCGGCCAGGCGGCGGGTGGCCTCGATGCCGTCGGTGCCCGGCATGCGCACGTCCATGAGCACGACGTCGGCCGCGTGCTCGCGGCAGGCGCGCACCGCCTCGGCGCCGTCGGCGGCGGTGGCGACGACGGCGAAGTCGGGCTGGGTGCCGAGCAGCTCGGCGAACCCGGTGCGCACGACGAGGTGGTCGTCGGCGACGACGACGCGGATCATGCGGCGGCCCCCGGCAGCGTCGCCTCGACCATGAACCCGCCACCCGGCCCGGGCCCGGCCCGCAGCTCGCCGCCGACGGCGACCGCCCGCTCCCGCATCCCCGTCAGCCCGTGCCCTCCACCGGGAGAGCCGGGGCCGCCGGGGCCGTTGTCGCGGACGCGCACCCGCAGCAGGCCGCCGCCGTAGTGCAGCTCCACGTCGACGGCCGCGCCGGGCGCGTGCCTGCGCGCGTTGGTGAGCGCCTCCTGGACGATCCGGTACGCGGCGAGCTCCACCCCGGGGTCGAGCGGGACGGGCGGTCCGGTGAGGATGAGCCGGGTGGCGCTGCCGGCGGCCTCGCGCGCCTCGTCGACCAGCGCGTTGAGCTCGCCGAGGCGCAGCCCCGGCTGAGGACGCCGCTCCCCCGGCTCGCCGCCGGCGTCCTCGCGCAGCACGCCGAGCAGCCGCCGCATCTCGGTGAGGGCGGCGCGGGCGGTGTCGCCGATGGCGGTCAGCCGTTCGGCGCCGGCGGCGGGCAGCCCGGGGGTGGTGAGACGGGCGGTCTCGGCCTGGACGCTCACCATGGAGATGTGGTGGGCGACGACGTCGTGCAGCTCGCGGGCTATCCGGGCGCGCTCGCCGCGCGCGGTGTGCTCCAGCAGCGTGCCCGCCAGGTCCTCGTGCGCGGCGGTGACGCGCGCGGCGTGCCGGACCGCGCCGGCCGCGAGCGTCGCCGGGACGAGCGCGGCCAGCGCGATGGTGAGCGTCCCCGCGTACGTGCCCGTCCCGCCGCCCAGGTGGCCGGCCAGCGCCAGCAGCGGGAACGGCACGCCGGCGAGCACGAGCGGCGCCCACGGCCGGTCCCGCGCGGGACCGGCCCGGCCGAGCCGGTAGGCGGTGACGAGCTGGGCGGCGGCGCCCGCGATCGTGAGGGTCTGGAAGGCGGCCAGGGATACGACGGTGGCCGGGGTGACCAGCGCGGCGGCGGCCAGGGGGCGGGCCCGGAGCAGCCCGGCGGGCAGCGTGGTGGCGAGCGCCAGCAGCGCGTGACCGACGAACGCGAGCGGCCGCCCGCCCGGCCCCTGCCCGGCCGGCCCGGGCTCCCCCGGTGGCAGGCCCAGGGCCGGGACGCCCATCGGATGGCCGGTCAGCGGCGCGTCACCGGCGTGCGCCAGCGACTCGGCGACCGCGAGCGCCACCACCAGTGACATCAGCAGCGCCGGCAGCAGCGCCGGCCGGGCTGTCGGCAGGGCCGGCGTGTGCGGGCTCGCGGCGAGCAGCCGCCGCCACCGCTGCCGGACCTCCCCTGGTTTCACAGGTGCCCATTGTTCCCGCCCGCCGGCGTCCCGGCATCCCTCCCAGGAGGGATGCCGCGTCGCTCGCGCCCGTGACCTGCGAGATGGCTCGGCACCGTGACGACCGGGCGGGGTGGTCGCCCCTAGGGTTCCCGGACATGGAGGCAACGATCGAAGTGGCCGGGCTGCGCAAGCGGTTCGGCGAGGTGCCGGCGCTGGACGGGATGTCGTTCACGGTGACGCCGGGGCGGGTCACCGGGTTCGTCGGGCCCAACGGTGCGGGCAAGTCCACCACGATGCGGGTGGTGCTCGGCCTGGACGCCGCCGACGCGGGCACGGCGCTGGTGGGCGGCCGGCCGTACCGGAGTCTGCGCACGCCGCTCGCGCACGTCGGCGCGCTGCTGGACGGGGCGGCGCCGCAGCCGGGCCGGACCGCGCGCCACCACCTGCTGTGGCTGGCTCACTCGCAGGGGTTCGCGGGGCGGCGGGTGGACGAGGTGCTGGAGCTGGCCGGGCTGGCGGCGGTGGCGCGGCGGCGGGCCGGCGGGTTCTCGCTGGGGATGCGGCAGCGCCTCGGCATCGCGGCGGCGCTGCTGGGCGACCCGCCGGTGCTCATGCTGGACGAGCCGTTCAACGGGCTGGACCCGGACGGGATCGTGTGGATGCGCGGCCTGCTGCGGTCGCTGGCCGCCGAGGGGCGGGCGGTGCTGGTGTCGAGCCACCTGATGAGCGAGCTGGAGGACACGGCCGGCCATCTCGTGGTGGCGGGCCGGGGGCGGGTGGTGGCCGACACGAGCGTGGCGGACCTGATCGAGGCGGCTTCCGGCGGCCGGGTGACGCTGCGGACGCGGGCGCGGGCGGAGGCGATGGAGACGCTGGCGCGGGCGGGCGCGACGGTGGCCGCGACGGGCCGGGACACGCTGACCGCCGGTGGGCTGGCGGCCGAGCGGGTGGTGGAGCTGCTGACCCGGGACGGGGTGCCCTTCGCCGAAGTGAGCGCGCACCGCGCCACGCTGGAGGAGGCGTACATGGACCTGACCCGCGACGCCGTGGAGTTCCGGGGGGCGGCGCGATGAGCGGGTTCCGGCGGCTGGTGCGCGCGGAGTGGACCAAGTTCAGGACCGTGCGCGGCTGGGTGCTCGGCCTGGTGGCGGCCGTGGCGCTGACCGCCGGGCTGGGGTTGCAGGCCGCGGCGGGCAGCCATGCGTCGTGCGGCATGGGCGCGGTCGAGGTGGCCTGTCCCGCGCCGCCGGTTGGGCCGGGCGGCGAGGCGGTGACCGACCGGTTCTTCTTCGTCCACCAGCGTCTCGACGGCGACGGCGCCATCACGGCCAGGGTCGCGTCGATGACCGGGCGGATCCGCAAGCCGGACGAGCGGCCGGGCGTCACCAACCTCGTGCCCGGCGTCGTCCCGTGGGCGAAGGCGGGCGTCATGGTCAAGGACGGCACCAGGCAGGGCGCCGCGTACGCCGCCGTCATGGTCACCGGCGGGCACGGCGTGCGCATGCAGCACGGCTTCACCGAGGACAGGGCCGGGACGGCGGCGTCCGCGCCGGTGTGGCTGCGGCTGGTGCGCTCGGGTGACGAGCTCACCGGGTTCGAGTCGCCGGACGGCCGGACGTGGGCCGAGGTGGGCACGGCCACGCTGGCCGGGCTGCCGGAGTCGGTGCGCATCGGGCTGTTCGTCACCTCGCCGGGCGACCTGACGTTCTCGCAGGACGTGCTCGGCGGGACGGTCGCGGTGCAGCGCTTCACCGAGGCGACGGCCGCGTTCGAGCAGGTCGGCGTGCGGGGGGCGGCGACCGGCGGGGCGTGGAGCCACGACGACGTCGGCGTCACCGTGGGGCCCGGCGGCGCGCCGCACCACCCGGGCCGGCACGTCCGCCAGGGGGACACGTTCACGGTGACCGGCACCGGCGACATCGCGCCGGCCGGCGACGAGGGCGGGATGCGGGCCGAGCAGACGCTGACCGGCCTGCTCGCCGGGCTGGTCGTGGTGGTCGTGGTGGCGGCCGGGTTCGCCGCCGCCGAGTACCGCGGGGGGCTGATCCGCATCACGCTGGCCGCCGCGCCGGGGCGGGGGCGAGTGCTGGCGGCCAAGGCGATCGTGGTCGGCACGGTCACGTTCGCCGCCGGGCTGGCCGCCGCCGCGGTCACGGTGCCGCTCGGCGTGCGCGTCCTGGAGGCGAACGGCAACCGGGTGCTGCCGGTGAGCCTGCTGACCGGGGCGCGGGTGGTGGTGGGCAGCGCGGCGCTGCTGGCGCTGGCCGCCGTGCTGGCGCTGGCGCTGGGGGCGCTGCTGCGGCGCGGGGTGCTCGCGGTCGCCGTGGCCGTGGCGGTGATCGTGCTGCCGTACTTCCTGGCGACGGTCTCGGTGCTGCCGCTGGAGGCGGCCCGCTGGCTGCTGCGACTGACGCCGGCGGCCGGGTTCGCCGTCCAGCAGACGGTCATGGAGTATCCGCAGGTCGCCGGGCATTACGCGCCGGTGCTCGGCTACTATCCGCTGCCGCCGTGGGGCGGGCTCGCGGTGCTCGCCGCCTACGCGGCGCTCGCGCTGGGCCTGGCCGTGGCGGCGCTGCGCCGGAGGGACGCGTGAGCCGGCTCCTGCGCGCCGAGTGGACCAAGCTGCGCACGGCGCCGGGCACCGGCTGGCTGCTGGCGGCCGTCGTGCTGGTCACCGCCGGGGTGGGCGCCGCCGTGGCCGCCGCGCTGGCGGACCCTCCGTACGACGTGGCCAGGACCGCGCTGGCCGGGATCGTGGCCGGGCAGGCGGTCGTGGCGATCCTGGCGGTGGTGTCGGTGGGCGGCGAGTACGGCACCGGGATGATCCGCACGACGCTGACGGCGATGCCGCGCCGGGGCGGTGTGCTGGCGGCCAAGGCCGTGCTGCTCTGCGGGCTGACGCTGGCCGCCGGGAGCGTGGCGGTGCTCGGCTCGCTGGCCGCGGCGCGGCTGCTGCTGCCGGGCGGCGAGGCGCTGTCGCTCGCGGACGGGCCGGTGCTGCGGGCGGCGGCCGGGTCGGTGCTCTATCTGGCCCTGGCCGGGCTGCTGAGCCTGGGCGTGGCCGTCGCCGTGCGCGATCCTGCCGTCGCGGCCGGGACGGTGCTCGGGCTGCTCTACCTGCCGGCGCTGCTGACGTTCCTGGTGCGGGACGCCGGCTGGCAGCGGCTGCTCTACCGGGTGTCGCCGATGAACGCCGGGCTGACGGTGCAGGTCACCGAGCCGGCGGGGCTGCCGCTCGGCCCCTGGGAGGGGCTGGCGGTGCTCGCCGTATGGGCGGCGGGCGCGCTCGGCGCCGGCGGGCTGCTGCTGCGGCGCAGGGACGCGTAGGGACCCTTTGACATGCAGCTGTCCGGCTGCTTATCCTCGAAAGGCAGCCAGATGGCTGCATGTCATGGGGAGTGCGGATGGACGAGGTGTTCCGGGCGCTGGCCGACCCGAGCCGCCGCAGGCTGCTCGACAGCCTCAACGCGCGCAACGGGCAGAGCCTGCGCGAGCTGTGCGCCGGGCTCGACATGGCCCGCCAGTCCGTCAGCAAGCACCTGGCCGTGCTGGAGGCCGCCCACCTGGTGACCACCATCCGGCGCGGCAGGGAGAAGCTGCACTACCTCGACGCCGCGCCGATCAACGCCATCGCCGAGCGGTGGATCGGCCGCTACGACCGGCAGCGCGCACAGGCGCTGCACGACCTACGCACCACACTGGAGCAGAGCGCCATGAACGCCTTCGTCTACACCACCTACATCAGGACCACGCCCGAGCGCCTGTGGCAGGCGCTGACCGACCCCGCCTTCACCCGCCGCTACTGGGGCGTCTCCTTCGACACCGACTGGACGCCCGGCTCCCCCATGACCTGGGACGAGAACGGCCGCAGGACCGCGCACCCGGCGCAGGTCGTGCTGGAGTCCGAGCCCGGCCGCCGCCTGTCCTACACCTGGCACACCTTCACCCCGGAGTGGGCCGAGGCCGCCGGGGTGAGCCCCGAGACGCTCGCCCGGCTCACCGCGGAGGGCCGGACGAAGGTCACGTTCGACCTGGAACCGCACGGCGACACGGTCAAGCTGACCGTCGTGCACGACGGCTTCGACCCCGGCAGCACGCTGCGCGACATGGTCTCCGAGGGCTGGCCGGCCCTGCTGTCGAGCATGAAGACGCTGCTGGAGACCGGCGAGACCCTGCCCGCCTGATCATGGTACGGTCGCACCATGCCCCGACAGGCGGACCATGACCTGCGCCGACGCCAGATCGCCGAGGCCGTGTGGCGGCTGGCCACCCGGGGCGGCCTGGAGGACGTCACGCTGAGGCAGGTCGCCACCGAGGCCGGGGTCTCGGCCAGGCTGCTGCAGTATTACTTCGGCACCCGCGACCAGCTCCTGCTCGGCGCCCTGGAGATCCTCAACGCCGACGCGGAGGAGCGGGCCCGGCGGCGGCTGGAGCTGCTCGGCGACGAGCCCGGCACGCGGGCGCTGGTGCGCGGCGTGCTCATGGAGCTGCTGCCGCTCGACGAGGAGCGCCGCAACCGGCACCTGGTGTACGTGGCGTACTTCGTCCGGTTCCTGGCCGATCCGGCGCTCGCCGCGGTGGCCCACGACGCCCCGCTCGCCCTGGAGGGCCTCGTCGCCGGGCTGCTGGCGCGCGGGCTGGAGAGCGGCGAGGTGCGCCCGGACGTCGACGTCGAGGCGGAGGCGGCGTTCCTGGTGGCGGGGGCCGAGGGCCTGATGTCGCGGGTGCTGCTCGGCCAGCGCACGCCGGAGGAGGCCGTCGCGCTCGTCGACCGGCAGCTTGGCCGGGTCTTCACGCCCGGCTAGCATCCCGGGCCATGATCAGACGATTAGGGATCGCCGTCACCGCCGTCACGCTCGTCGCCACGCTCCTCCCGGCCGCGCCCGCCGCGGCGGCGGAGCGCGGGTTCATGATCCGCAACGTCTCGTCGGGCGGGTGCCTGGGCGTCGGCAAGGACCGCACCGTGCGGAAGCTCGGCCACCTGCTGCACACCTGGTCCTGCGACCCGTACGCCAAGGCGCTGCGCTGGCGGCGCACCAAGCACGGCCAGTTCGTCAGCCTCGGCGCCTCCCGCGCCTGCGCCGACGCCCCGGCACGTGACGCCGTCCTGGCGCGCCGCTGCCAGGCCGGGAACAAGCGGCAGCGCTTCACCGTCCGCCTGGTCCGGGAGCGGATGGGCGGCGACTGGCAGCTCCTGCGCTGGAAGCACCTGAAGGACCGGTGCCTGATGGAGGGGCGCTCCGGGTTCACCCACGCCGTCTTCGCCGATCGCTGCAATTCCTCCAGCACCAACCAGCTGTGGGTACTCGACTCCTGAGTTATAGTCGGTATCGACTAGTCGAAACCGACTAACTGAGGGAGTTGCCGGATGCCGCGCAAGGTGGCCAACCCGCTGGCCCTGGCCGTGCTCGCCTACCTGACGGCCGAGCCGATGCACCCGTACGAGCTGGGGCGCCGGCTCAAGGAGCACGGCAAGGACCGCAACATCAAGTACAACCGGGGCTCCCTCTACATGGTCGTGGAGCAGCTGCGCAAGGCCGGGTTCGTCGCCGAGCGGGAGACCGTGCGCGACACCCAGCGGCCCGAGCGCACCATCTACGGCATCACCCCCGAGGGCCGGGAGGAGCTGCACACGTGGCTGGGCGAGCTGGTCGCCCAGCCACGCGAGGAGTATCCGCACTTCGGGGTCGCCCTGTCGCTGCTGTCGGTGCTCGACCCGGCCGAGGCCGCCGCCCTGCTCGGCCGCCGCCTGGCCACGCTGGACGAGCAGGTGGCCGAGGTCGAGGGCGTGCTCGCCGCCGCGGCCGGCGACGGCGTGCTGTGGGTGTTCCTGGCCGAGGAGCGCTACCGGCTGGCCCTGCTGGAGGCCGAACGGCGTTTCGTCACCGAGCTCGTCGCATCGCTCAGCGACCCGGCCTACGTCCGGGCCTGGCAGGAGTTCACGGAGGCGCGGACATGACCGTCAGGACGGCGATCGTGATCGGCGGCGGCGTCGCCGGGCCCGTCGCGGCGATCGCGCTGCGCCGGGCCGGCATCGACGCGGCCGTGTACGAGGCCTATCCCACCACGGCCGACGGGGTGGGCGGCTCGCTGGCCATCGCGCCGAACGGCCTGGCCGCGCTGCGCGCCGTCGGCGCCGAGGACGCGGTGCTCGCCGTCTCCCGGCCGATGCCGGGCATGGTCATGGCCTTCGGGCGCCGCCGGATGGAGATCCCCGCGCTGCCCGGCGTGCCCTCCTTACGCCTGCTGTGGCGCGCCGACCTGCACCGGGCGCTGCACGAGCGGGCGAGGGCCGAGGGCGTGCGGATCGAGCACGGCCGCCGCCTGGTGTCCGTGGACGAGCCCGGCCCCGGCGTCGTGGCCCGCTTCGCCGACGGCTCCACGGCGAGCGCCGACATCCTCGTCGGGGCCGACGGCGTCAACTCCACCGTCCGCACGCTGATCGACCCGGCCGCGCCCGGCCCCCTCCACACCGGGCTGCTCGGCTTCGAGTCGATCGCCGACGTGGAGGTGCCCGAGCACCCCGGCACCATCGTCTACGCCTTCGGCAGACGCGGCTTCTACCTCTACCGCCGCCACCCCGGCGGCGGCACCGAGTGGGGCGCCAACCTGCCCCAGGACCGGCCCTGGAGCCCGGCCGAGGCCCGCGCCGTCCCCGCCGCCGAGTGGCTGCGCGTCCTGGCCGAGGTCCACGCGGGCGACGACCCCGGCGCCGAGCTGATCCGCGCCACCAGCCCCGACCGGCTCCAGGTCCTCGGCTCGCTGAAGATCATGCCGAGCCTGCCGCGCTGGCACCGGGGCCGGATGGCGCTGGTCGGCGACGCCGCGCACGCGCCGTCCAACAGCTCCGGCCAGGGCGCCTCGCTCGCCGTCGAGAGCGCCGTGCAGCTCGCCCGCTGCCTGCGCGACCTGCCCGGCCCCGGGCCCGCGTTCGAGGCGTACGAGCGGCTGCGCCGCCCCCGCGTCGAGCGGGTCGCGGCGCGCGCCTCGCGCATCAACCACGCCAAGGCTCCCGGGCCGGTGGCGCGGGCGCTGATGCCGATCCTGATGCCGCTCGCGATGCGCACCGTCATGGCGCCCGAGCGCGCCGTCGGCCCCGAGCAGCGGTACGTGATCGACTGGGCCGAGCCGGTCGGTCAGGCCCAGCCGTAGACGGACCTGACGGCCGCGGCGATCTCGTTCACCAGGCCGGACTGGTTGCCGTTCACCAGGATCGCGTAGCCCGCGCCGAGCTCCGGATAGCCCCTGAACACGGACTTGAACCCGTAGTTGGAGCCGTCGTGGGTGTAGGAGAAGTCGCGCGTCCCCCGGTTGGCGAGGAACAGGCCGCGGCCCATGTCCGGCTGAGGGCCGGGCGTGAGCAGCGTGCGCGCGGAGGCCCTGGTGAGCGGGCCGGCGATGTCGCCGGTGGCGCTCCACGCCCGGTTGAGCCACGCCATCAGGCGGCCCAGGTCCAGGACGGAGGTGTAGAGCCCGGCAGCGGCCGACTCCGGGTAGCGGTTGCGCCTGCCGGGGATCACCGCGCCCGTCGAGGTGTGCCCGGAGGCCAGCTCGAAGGCGGGCGACAGCGCGTACGAGCTGGTCTTCATGCCGAGCGGGCCGAACACCTCGCGCGTCATGTACGCGTCCAGCGACAGGCCGGTCTTCTCCTCGATCATCCGCTGGAGCAGCACGAACCCGGCGCCCGAATAGTGATATTCGGCGCCCGGCTCGGTGGTGAGCTCGATCCTGGGCGAGTTGCCCTCGCCGTTCATGACCTGCAGCAGCGAGGGCACGCTCACGCCCGGCCCGTAGCCGGCGAAGCCGCCGCCCCCGGCCGCGAAGCCCGAGCACGCCTCGGCGGGCGAGGTGGAGCCGCGCCCGATGACGCCGCCCCGGTGGGTGAGCAGGCGGTCGATCGTCGGCGCCGAGCCCTCCGGCACGCACGCGCGGCGCGGCAGCGTCCAGCCCAGATGCGGCCGCACGTCGCCCGACAGCGGCAGGCCGAGCGTCTGGGACAGCCGCAGCACGCCGACCGAGGCGACGGCCTTGCTGATGGAGGCCGCCTGGAAGGCCGACTCCGGGTGCGTGGCCGCGCCGCCGCCCGCCTCCAGCCACCCGTAGCCGGTGGACCAGGCGACCCGGTTGCCGATCACCACCGCGATCGCCACGCCGGGCGTGCCGTAGTCGCGCATCCGCTGCCAGATGGTGGCGCCGCGCACCGAGTTCTCCACCTTGCGCACCGGGTCGGCGGGCAGCGCGGGGGCCTGGCCGCGCGAGCACAGCGACCAGCCGTCGCCGACCGGCGAGAAGGCTATGTTGTGCACCTCCCAGCCGCCGGCGGCCAGGTCGTTCATCTCCTTGAAGCACTCGTCGTCGATGCCGCGCACGTGGAACTCGTCCTGCGCGACGACCGCCCACCCGCCGGTGTATGGGAACGCCACCCGGGTGATCCGCCGGCCGCCCTGGGTCAGGTTGCGCATCATCTGGTAGCACTCGTCGTCGATGCCGCGCGAGAAGGCGTCCTTGGTGCCGACCACCACCCACCGGTTGCCTCCGGCGGGCGGGAAGGCGACGTGCACGACCTGCTGACCGGCCTTGTAGTAGGTGAGGACGCGCTGGTAGCACTCCTCGGGCACGTTGCGCGCGGTCACCCCGGTGTCGGTGGTGATCAGCCACCGGTTGCCGCCCTCGGGCGGGAAGGCCACGCAGTGCACCTTCCTGCCCGCCGCGAGCAGCTTCTTGAGCTCGGCGAAACACTCCGACGGCACCCCGGCCGCGGCGTAGCGGCCGTCGCGGGTGACCATGACCCAGCCGTTGGACGGGGTGAAGGCGAAGGTGGCGATGCCGTAGCGGGCCAGCTCGCCCATCTTGGTGTGCGCGGCGTCGGGGACGCGCCGGTTGAAGTACGGGTACGCGGCGGCGGCGTGCGCCGGCCGGGCGAGCCCCACGGCGGCGGCCCCGGCGGCGCCGGTCAGCGTGAGAAAGCGTCTGCGGTCCATGCCGGCTCCTCAAGTCGTGCGCAAGAAAGGGATCAATCTTGCCCTACTCGGGGCCCTGCCGTGATCTCACTCGGGGAGCAGGTGCGCGAGCAGCAGCTTGACGAACAGCACCGGCGCGAACCAGGCCAGCGCGACCGGCATGGCGGCGCAGGAGACCGCGATGGCCAGGACCGTGGCCGCGTACGCCACCGGCCGCCGCAGGTCCGCCGGGACGGCCAGCGCGGCGACCGCCCCGGCCAGGGCCAGGCCGTACACCAGCGCCGCCCCGCCCCAGCCGACCCCGGGCACGGTCAGCGCGAGCAGGAACGGCTGCCCGTGCAGGGCGACGAACGCCAGGTGGTGACGCCGGGTGCGGCCGGGGCCGTGGAAGCGGCGTTTGGCGGCGGCGGTCGCGTTGACCGTCGCGCCGCCGAACAGGTCGAAGGCCAGCACGGCGATCACCACGACGGCGAGCGCGGGCAGCCCGCCGGCCTGCCACACCGCGACGAGCGTGCCGGTGAGCGCGGCGGTGTAGGCGAGCAGCGACTCGGCGCCGGTGGCGCCCGGCGCGACGAGCAGGCCGTTGACGCGGCTGCCGAGGCCGCGCGGCTCCCCCGCGGTCATGCGCGCAGCCCGTCGAGGCACACGGCGACGACCGGGCCGGCCAGGTCGCCGATCGGCAGGCGCGGGTCGATGATCCACTGGAGCAGGCAGCCCTCGACGGCGCCGACGACGACCGCGGCCTCCCTCTCCCCCGTGCCGGGCCGTACCAGCCCCTGCCCGGCCGCCTCCGCGAGCAGGCCGGCGACGGCGGCGCGGTAGTCGTCGTAGAGCCCGGCCATGTCCAGCGGGGCGGCGGGGTCGCCGCGGCCGAGCGCCCACAGGTCGAGCAGCACCCGGCTCAGCTCGGGCTCGCGGGAGGCCACCTCGACGACCGAGCGCACGAGGGCGGCGAGCCGGTCGAGGGGGTCGCCGCCGCCCTCGCGGGCCTGGCGCAGAATGTCCTGCCAGGCGGTGTTCAGGGCCGCGAAGGCGGCTTCGAGGATCGCCTCCCGGCTGTCGAAGGACAGGTAGACGCTGCCCTTGGCGATGCCTGCCTCGGCGGCGACGTCCTCGATGCGGGTCGCGGCGAAGCCCTTGCGGGCGAAGACCCGGACGGCGGCGGCGAGGATCTCCTCGCGGCGCGCGTCATGGTCGACTCTCTTCGGTGCCATGCCGCCCAGCTTATTATGAATGACCGGTCAGTCAACCTCGTGGAGGACAACGGGCACGGCCTTCGGCCCGAGGTCGGGGCCCGTCTCGATCCACTCGATCGCCTCCACCGGCCCGTCCAGGCGCAGGCCGGGCCGCTGCCGGGCGAGCGCGTCCAGGGCGGCGGCGACCTGGGCGCGGGCCGGGACCGCGCCCAGGCAGTAGTGCGCGCCGTGGCCGAACACCAGCAGCGGGCTCGACCGCCTGCCCGGCACGAACCGGTCCGGGTCCGGGAAGTGCGCCGGGTCCCGGTGCGCGGCCTCCAGCCGGACGAGCACCAGGTCACCGGCCGCGATCCGGGTCCCGGCCAGCGTGACGTCCTCGTGGGCGTAGCGGGGGAACGGCTCACCGGTCAGCCCCGACTGCATCCGCAGCACCTCGTCCACGACCGCGTCCGGCGCCCCGGCGGGTCCTGCGGCGTCGGCGAGGCGGTCCTCGGCGAGCAGGCGCAGCGCGGCGACGGCGATCGCGTTGCGGGCCGACACGTAGCCGCCCGACACGATCGTGGTGACCATCGCGACCAGCTCGGCGTCCCCCAGCCGCCCGTCATCGGCGTCCCGCACGCCGACGAGCGTGCTGAGCAGGTCGTCGCCGGGGTCGCGCCGCCGCGCCTCCACCAGCTCGGCCGCGTACGCCCCCAGCGCCTCCCACGCCCGCGCCGCCGCGGCCACCTCCTCCTCCCCGCCGAAGAAGAAGTCGGCCTCGCCCGCCGCGTCGGCCAGCGCGCGGAAGCGGTCCCGCTCGGCGGCGCGCACGCCCAGCAGCTCGCCGATGACGCCGATCGACAGCGGCGTGGCCAGGTCCTCGACCAGGTCGGCGCGCGGGCCGGTCATCGCCGCCACGAGCTCCCCGGCCAGCTTCCCGACCCGGGGCCGCAGCGCGGTGAGCGTGCGGGGGGCGAACGCCTTCGCCACCAGGCGGCGCAGCCGGGCGTGCGCCTCGCCGTCCTGGAACAGCGTGTCGTTGCCCGGCTGCGCCTCACCGGCCGGCGCGAGCCCGAACCGGCGGTCGCCCAGCACCGCCGCCGCCGCGTCGTACGAGGTGACGAGCCAGGCGGGCCGGCCGTCGGGGGCGAGCACGGGCGCGACGGGCGCCTCGGCCCGCAGCCGCGCGTACTCCGGCGGCGGCGCCAGCGGACGGGGCCGTTCGAACGGCAGGGTCGGTCGCATGCGAAGTCACTCCTCGTGATGGTTGCGCGGGGGGTCGGCATCAGTGAACTCGTTGACGCAGCGTCAAGGTCAACCCGCCGCGAACCGGGCGGCTCCCGGTGTGCGATAGAGGGGGTGTGAGAGCGTTCCCCTTCCGGCGGCGCGAGCCCCCGCCCGGCGTCGGCGCCGACAGCTCCGACGCCGAGCTGCTCGCGGCCGTCGCCGCGCGCAGCACGCCCGCGCTGCGCATCCTCCACCAGCGTCACGCGCCCTGGCTGCGCGCCCGGCTGGCCGGCCGCTGCCCCGACCCGGACGTGGTCGACGACGCGCTCCAGGAGACGTTCCTGGCCGTGTGGCGGTCGGCGGGCCGGTTCGACGGCGGCAACGCGGCGGGCTGGCTGTGGACGATCGCGATCCGCCGGCTCGTCTCGGCGCTGCGCGGGCGCGGCTCGCGCTGGATCGGCACCGGCGAGAGCGAGACGGCACACGCGCCGGTGTCGGCGTCCGCCGAGGACGTCGTCCTGCTCGGCGTCGAGCACGGCGACCTCGGCGGGGCGTTGACGCGACTCCCCCAGGAGCTGCGCGCGGTGATCGAGGCGACCGTGCTCGACGGCCTCACGACCAGGGAGGCCGCGCACCTGCTCGGCATCCCGGAGGGCACGGTCAAGTCCCGCGCGATGCGCGCCCGGGCCCGGCTACGCGAGGAACTGTCATGACCACCAGCTGGCACATCTCCGACGAACTACGCGACCGCTATCTCGCCGGTACGCTCGCCGCGCCCCTGGCCACCTCGGTGGACGCCCACCTCGGCGGCTGCGCCGAGTGCCGGGCGGCGGTGCCGTACGAGAGCGCCTGGCTGGAGGCGTCCTGGGGGCGCATCGAGACCGAGCTGATCAGGCCGCGCCCCGGCTGGGGCGAGCGCCTGCTGCGGCTCGGCGGCGTGCCCGGCCACCTGGCCAGGCTGCTGTCGGCGACGCCGACGATGAGCCGGGCCTGGATGGCGGCGGTGGTGGCCGCGCTGGCGTTCGGCGTGCTGGCGGCGCGGCATCAGGCCGAGCTGCTGCCCGCGTTCCTCATCCTGGCGCCGGTGCTGCCGCTGACCGGGATCGCGCTCGCCTACGGGCCGCGCGCCGACCCGGCGCACGAGCTGCTGGCCGCGACTCCGCTGGCCGGGCCGAGGCTGCTGCTGACCCGCGCCACGGCGGTGCTCGCCGTCGCCACCCCGCTGGCGCTCGTCGCCTCGCCGCTGCTGCCCGCGCCGCCCGGCCTGAGCGCCGCCTGGCTGCTGCCGTCGCTGGCCGCCGCCTCGGCCTGCCTGGCCCTGTCGCACCGCCTGCCCGTGCCCGTCTCCGCGCTCGCCGTGGGCGCGCTGTGGCTGGCCGTCGTCGGCGCGGGCCACCTCACCGGCGGCTGGCTGACCGCCTTCGGGCCCGCCGCGCAGGTCGCGTACGGGCTGATCGCCCTGTCCCTGTCCTTCCGCCTCTACCGGATGAGCATCAGATGATCACTGTGACGAACCTCACCAAACGGTACGGCGGGCGGTACGCGCTCGCCGGGCTCGACCTGGCCGTCGGCACCGGCGTGACCGGGCTGCTCGGCCCGAACGGCGCCGGCAAGACCACGCTGCTCCGCTGCCTGGCCACCACGCTCGCCCCCGACGGCGGGTCCGTCGACGCGTTCGGCCTCGACCCGGCCGACCCCGTCCAGCGGACCGCGCTGCGGCGCAGGCTCGGCTACCTGCCGCAGGACCCCGGCTTCTACCCGCACTTCACCGCGTTCGACCTGGTCGACTACGTGGCGATCCTCAAGGAGCTGACCGACCGCGAACAGCGGCACGCCGAGGTGCGGCGCGTCCTGGCCGAGGTGGACCTGACCGGCCAGGCCGGTACGAAGGTCCGCAAACTGTCGGGCGGGATGCGGCAGCGGCTCGCGCTGGCCCAGGCGCTGCTCGGCGAACCCGACCTGCTCATCCTCGACGAGCCCACCGTGGGCCTGGACCCGGCGCAGCGGATGCTGTTCAGGACCCTGATCTCGCGGATGGGCGAGAGCCGCGCCGTCGTGCTGTCCACGCACCAGACGGAGGACGTCGCGGCGCTGTGCGAACGCGTGATCGTCATGCGCGAGGGCCGCGCCGTCTTCGACGGGACACCCGGCCAGCTCGCCGAGGTCGCCGCCGGGCGGGTGTGGCTGTCGGACACCGCGCCGCCGGCGTCACGGGTGTTCTGGCGCACCGCCGACGGCCGCTACCGCACCCTCGGCGAACGGCCCCCGGCCGCCCACGGGACGGCGCCCGGCGTCGAGGACGGCTACCTCACGCTGCTCGGGGAGGCGGCGTGACGCGGCGGCTGTTCCTGTTCGAGGCGCGCAGGCTGGCCCGGCATCCGCTGGTGTGGGGCGCCGCCGCGCTGGTGCTGGTTCTGCAGACCTACCTGAGCCGGGGCCAGCAGCCCCACTGGGGCGTCGACCCGGTCCACGCGACCGGGCTGTCCACCTGCCTGGCCGCGATGGTGCTCGTCGTCACCTCGCTGGCCGTCTCCCGCGACGAGCGCCACGGCATGCCCGAGACGCTCGCCGGCCTGCCGGGCCGGGCCGAGCACCGGACCCGGGCGATCCTGCTGGCCGCGCCCCTCGTCGCCGGCCTCGCCACGGCTGCGGCCATGGGCGGCTACCTCGCCATCCGGCTCGCCACCGGGCCCGCCGCCGGACGGCTCGACCCGTGGGAGCCGCTGACCGCCGTCGCCGTCGCGATGCTCGCCGCCACCCTCGGTGCGGCCGTCGGACGGTGGGCGCGCCGGCTCATCGCCGGGCCGATGGTGGCCGCCGTCCTCGGCTACCTGATCTACACGAACCCGCAGAACGACCTCCTCGGCTGGTGGCTGCCGGTCATGCAGGACCACCGCGCCGACTGGCCCGACCGGCCGTCGGGGATCCACCTGCTGTACGTGCTCGCGCTCGCCGCGGCCTTCGCCGGGGTCGCGCTGCTCAGGCACCGGCCCCGGCTGCTGCCCGCCGTCGCGGTCGTGGCGGCGCTCGCGGTCGCGGCGCCCGCGGGGGCCGTCGCGGCGGCCTCACCCCCGGTCCGCCTTCCCGGCGGCGGACTCCTGGGCCCGGACACCGTGGACCGGCGCGTGTTCGACCGCTTCTTCGGGCCAGGCGCGCATCGCTGCTCCCTGCGCAACGGGGTGACGTACTGCGCCTACCCGGGGTACGAGCCGTGGATCCCGCTGTGGGAACAGGCCGTCGGCCCGGCCGCCGCGGTCCTGCCCGCCCCGGTACGGAGCCGCCTGCCTCGGGTCGAGCAGACGGCGCTGAGCTGGTACTACGGACACGACGGGGCCTCACCCCTGCAGGCCCCGATGACCTGGGGCCACCCGGACCAGCGCACCATGCTGGCCCAGGGGGTGGGACTGTGGGCCACCGGGCTCCGCGGCTCACTCAGCAGGGCCGCAGCCGACGCACCGGCCGAGACCCCGGACGGGACCCCGGACGGGACCCCGGACGGGACCCCGGACGGGACCCCGGACGGGACCCCGGACGGGGCTCAGGGACGGACGCCGTGTGACGCCCGTGGTCAGGCCCGCATGATGCTCGCCCTCTGGATCGCCGGCCAGTCGTCGCCGCCCGAGCCACCACGCATGCTCTACGCCGACGTCAACCTGGGACGCCAGGCGATGCTCGCGTGGGGACCCGCCGAGGTCGCCTACGCCAAGCTCATGCTCGCCACGCCCGGCATCACCGCCAAGGTGCACACCCACTGGGACACCCTCACCGCCCCGGGCACCACCATCGCCCAGGCCCTCCCCTTGCTCGGCCTGCCCCGCACGCACGACGCCCCTCCCCCACCCACCCCCTGCCCGTGACCCACCTCCCCTCCCCC
>NZ_JAHKRO010000138.1 GCF_019396325.1 Nonomuraea ceibae | reverse complement strand
GAGGCATCCACTTCGGGTACGCCAGGCGACGACAAGAAGCGTTCGATGCAACAAGAACAAGCAGCGACGAGGGCACAAGCCACTACGGCGGTCGACTCCAGCTCGATCGAGGCCACCAGGGTGAACAAGGCCGAGCGGTGCGAGCCGTAATGCTGATCCAGCAGCGGAAGGTAGTTGTTGCCAAGTAGGCGGCCCGTTTCTGCCGTATTCCGGCTGCCCCCCAACATGGACCACCCCCGCATGCGCGGGGCCGACACTTGTTCACCTGGGGCTTTAGGAGCTCAGGGGGTGGTTTCCTTCGGTAGCTGAGCTGAATGTCGCATTGCTACGTTCCTTGATCTCCGGAGAGAGGTATCTCTGTTGACGCCCGTAGCAGAAGGACGATACCGAAGATACCTGGCCGCATGGCTTTGCCGGCGACGGGAGCTGGAGGACCACGTAATCAGCCATCCAGGCCATCCGGCTGAACCCCCGCTACACCGGTCGTCAGGTCTGGAACAAGCAGCGCAAGCAGGAAGAGCTCCTGGACGTCCAGGACGTCACCCAGGGCCACATCACCAAGCTCAAGTGGAATCCCGAGAGCCAGTGGGTCTGGTCGGAGAAGACCGCGCACGAGCCGATCGTGGACACGGAGACGTTCGAGCGTGTGCAGAAGCTGCTGTCGGCGAAAGGCCGCCCCGCCGTCGAGCGCAAGCCCCGTCGCAGTCCGAGAGCGTACGTCCTGCGCGGCCTGCTGCACTGCGGTGTCTGTGCCCGCCGGATGGAAGCCTCGTGGAACAACGGCCGCACGCACTACCGGTGCAAGTTTCCCACCGAGTACGCCCTGGCCAACAAGATCGAGCACCCGCGTACGGTCTACGTCCGCGAGGACCACATCCTTGGCGAGCTGGACACCTGGCTGTGCCAGGTCTTCGCGCCCGTAAACCTCCGGCGAACGGTCGAGACCCTGTTGGAGGCGCGAGACAGCGAGGCCGACCGGGTCGCGATCGAGACGGCCAAGCGGACCGTCGACGACTGCGACCGTCGGATGGCCCGCTATCGGACGACGTTGGACGCGGGCGGAGATCCCGAGGAGATCGGCAGGTGGATGGCCGAGACCCGGGCCGAGCGGCTCAAAGCGGAAGGAAGCCTGCGGGCCGTCAACCGTAAGAAGGAGGTCATGGGGCTGATCCCAAGACTGGCCGAGATGACGGAGGTCCTCAAGGCCGCGGATCCCGCAGACCGGAACGACCTCTACACGCAAATGGGCCTGCACCTCACCTACGAACCCTCAGAAAGAGTCGTCGTAGTTGAAGCCAGGCCCAGCATGTACCGGAGTACGTGTCCGAGGGGGGACTTGAACCCCCATGCCCCGCAAAGGGCACTAGCACCTCAAGCTAGCGCGTCTGCCTATTCCGCCACCCGGACTTGGTGCCTGCACGCGGGACCGTCATCTCGCGTCGGCTCCGTAAGGTTAGCAAACTCTGAGGGGTGCGTCATACCGGTTAACCACCCAGGCGTGGCGGCCCTCGTTTCTTGCCCTCCGCAAGCGCGTGTCGTGGGGCGGCGCGGCAGCTCCGACCCGCTTTGCCCCGATACGAGTGCCGCGAGCTTGACCACTTACTGGGTCTCTTGTGAAAAGCACTTGCGGCAACGTTGGGTGCTGCTACGGTTACGGACCGTTGAGGGGTGAGTCCGTGGACCGGCTCCGCCTGATGGTGGAGCCGGTCCTGGAAACCGAGGAGGACACGTGGCACGCACGGCGCGGCAGACGAGGGCGATGTCCCTCGATGCGTGGCGCGTGCCCGTGACTGTCTCAGCAGAGGATCCGATCACCCGCAGGGCTGACCGGATGGCGCGGTTCGCGGCCGGCGCCCGTCGGGTCGTCGTGCGAGCGGTCGCGGTCGGCAGTGTGCTGGCCGCGGGTTGGCTGCTCGCGCTTCTGTTCGGGATGCTCTTCTCCGCTCCGGCTGCCGCGGATTCCACCGCGGCGACAGGAGCCGGCACACCCCCGCACGCCACCGGGTCCATCACGGACGGTTTCCCCCCGGTAGGCACGGCTCCGGTGTTCGACAACGCCGGGGCGATGGCCGGGCTGAAGGTCGACGGGCTCACCAGCCAGTCGGATCCCGGCCTCCCGCCATCCTCCACCGCCGACAACATCCTGGACACCGATGGCTTGGTGCCCAACGGCAGTGGCAACGGCCCGTTCGGGTCCAACATGGGGGACGTCGCGAGGTCTGTCTTCGACCCGCGGCTCGAGGTCATGCACGTCGCTCTTCCGTACGTGCTGCCCCCTGTCGTCCGCACAGCGGCGGACGACCCTTCTTTCTCTCCTGACTGAGTCCCCGCGACAGAGTTCCGGCTTTCCGATGCCGGTGGCGGAGCGCGGCTTCGATCCCTCCGCTCATGGCGGTTCACGACTTTCCGCCAACGGGTGACACGTCAGTCCCTGGTTCGCGATTTCCCCGAGGTCTCCGCTGTGCGCGGCGCCCTGCGATTCCGCAGGCCCCGCACGGGCCACGGCTGGGTGCGAACTGTCAGGTAATCCCCCAAGAAATCAGTAGGAGTATCCATTATGCGTACGTGGGCGAAGGCTTCGGCCCCAGCGGCTCTGCTCGCGGTGGCGGTCATGTCGTTCGGCGGCGGCACCGCGCTCGCCGACACCGACGGTGACTCCTCCGTCGGCGGCGGCAACCAGGTCAACCTGCCCATCTCGCTGCCCATCGACATCAGCGGCAACGCGGTCGGGGTGGCCGGCGAGTCCAGCGCCAGCTCCAAGGGGGGCGCGTCGGTGGTCGACACCGGCAGGGGCGGTATCCCCAACGAGACGTCCGGCAGGTCCAGCGTCCTGGGCGGCAACCAGGTCAACGCGCCGATCAGCGCCCCGGTCAACGCCTGCGGCAACGCGGTCTCGCTGTTCGGCAACTCCGACGCCGGGTGCACCGGCGGCTCGACGGTCAAGACCTCGGGCAAGGGCGGCGCCGGCGGCAACCGCACCTCGGGCGACCACAGCCTGATCGGCGGCAACCAGATCACCGCGCCGATCACGGCCCCGATCAACGCCTGCGGCAACGCGCTGGCGATCTTCGGTGACGCCACGGCGGGCTGCAAGGGCGGCGCCTCGGTGCACAACACCGGCACCGGCGCCGGGGGCAACACCACGTCGGGCCGCTCGTCGGCGCTCGGCGGCAACCAGGTGATCGCGCCGATCAGCGGCCCGATCAACATCTGCGGCAACTCGGTGGCCGTGTTCGGCGAGGCGTTCGCGGGCTGCAAGGGCGGCTCGTCCGTCACCAACGGCGGCGGCCACGGGCGCCACTACCACAGCTCCCGCCACGTGGGCTCGACCGGCAACGACACCGACGGGCGCTACGGCGCCGGCAGCGGCAACCAGGTCATCGCCCCGGTCAGCCTGCCCATCACCGCCTGCGGCAACGCGGTCGGCAACGCGCCCGCCGGGTGCGAGGGCGGCTCGTCGGTGCACAACTCGGCGGCCGGCTCCGGGGCCGGTGGCAACCACACGTCGGGCCGGTCGGGCGTGCTCAGCGGCAACCAGGTGGTCGCCCCCATCACGGCTCCGGTCAACGTCTGCGGCAACGCGGTGGCGCTGTTCGGTGAGGCGTTCGCCGGGTGCAAGGGCGGCGTCTCGGTGAAGAACGGCGGCAAGGGCGCAGGCGGCAACGTCACGTCCGGGCGTTCCGGGGTCGGCTCGGGCAACCAGGTCGTGGCTCCCATCACCGCCCCGGTCAACGCGTGCGGCAACGCGGTCGCGGCCCTCGGCCTGTCGGAGGCCCACTGCAAGGGCGGCGCGTTCGTCTCGCCCCACAACGGCGTGGGCGCCGGTGGCAACACCACGTCCGGCCGGTCCGGCGTGCTGGCCGGCAACCAGGTGATCGCGCCGATCACCGCCCCGGTCAACGTCTGCGGCAACGCCGTGGCCGTCCTGGGTGACGCTGCTGCCGGGTGCCTGGGCGGGGCGCACGTCGGCACCCCGCCGCACCACGGCCACTACAAGCACCACAGCAGCAAGGCCCAGGCGGCCAAGGGCGGCGGCGTGCTGCCCGCGCTCCCGGCGGTGCCCGCGCTGAGCGGCCTCCAGGACGCGAGCGGTGTCGCCCAGCAGATGAGCGGCGGCTCCGGCCTGCCGCCGCTGCCGGTCGTCGGCGACGTCGCCGGCACGCTCGGCCTGCCCGCGGTCCCGGGCCTGCCCGGCGTGCCCGCCCAGCCCGCCACCCCCGCGGTCCAGGGCAAGAAGCCCGGCGTCCAGGGCAAGAAGCCGTCCGTCCAGGGCAAGCGGCCGGGCGTCCAGGGCAAGCAGCGGACCTCCGCCGCGACCGGCCCGGTGTCGGCGCTGGAGCCGGCCACCGCCCTCGTCTCCTCGACCCCGGTCGGCGGCGCCGTGAGCTCCGCGACCGGCAGCCTGCCCACGGGTGACCTGGGCCTGATGAGCGCCGCCCAGCCGACCGGCGTCACCGGGATGTCCACCGGCTCGCTGTTCGCGCTGGTGCTGGGCGCCATGTGCGCCGCCTCGGCCACCCTGTTCGCCACCACCCGCCGCTTCCGCCTCGGCCGGAAGTAGCAACACCTGGCCACTGCCCGCAGCCTGCGGGCAGTGGCCCATAGACGCTTTGCCCGTTCCGGGGGCGCGGCCCGGGGCGGGCAAAGCCTTTGTCATAGAGTGCTGCGCACGCGCACGATCTTTCGGCGCAGCCGTACACGGCGGCTCCCGTCGGGATGGAGCCGCACCCGGGCGAGCTCCCACTGGCCGTACTCAGCGTGCTCGGTCAGCAGCTGACGTGCGGCTTCGCGGGACAGATCGCGCGGAATGAAGATATCCATGTAGGAGTAGTCGAGCACAACGATTAGTCTCCAGGGTGAGTCAGGGCGCCATGCGTCTCGATGGGCCCTTATTCTGCGTGCTTGTGGGTGGACCCGGAAGCTAGTGGGTAGCCCCGGGGGAAGGAAAAATCCGCGAGTCGGGTTACCTTTCAGATCTGTGCCGGCTCCCGGCAGGGGGAATTGCAAGCGAACAGCGAGGTAGGAAGCAGCGTGCCAGCCAACAACGGCAGCGCCGGCGGAACACGCCTGGTGATCGTGGAGTCGCCCGCCAAGGCCAAGACGATCGAGCGGTACCTCGGCGCCGGCTACGTCGTCGAGTCCAGCATCGGCCATATCCGCGACCTGCCTGAGCGGGCCGACGACATCCCCGAGAAGTTCAAGGGGGAGACGTGGGCACGCCTTGGCGTCAACGTGGAGCACGACTTCGAGCCGCTGTACGTCGTCAACCCCGACAAGCGCTCGCAGGTGAGCAAGCTCAAGCAGCTGCTCAAGGACGCCGACGAGCTCTACCTGGCCACTGACGAGGACCGCGAGGGCGAGGCGATCGCCTGGCACCTGCGTGAGGTGCTCAAGCCGCGGGTGCCGGTGCACCGCATGGTGTTCCACGAGATCACCCCGCAGGCGATCCGCAACGCCGTGGCCAACCCGCGCGACCTCAACCTGCGCCTGGTCGACGCCCAGGAGACCCGCCGCATCCTCGACCGCCTCTACGGCTACGAGGTCAGCCCGGTCCTGTGGAAGAAGGTCAAGCCGAGGCTGTCGGCGGGGCGCGTCCAGTCGGTGGCGACGCGGCTGGTGGTCGAGCGGGAGCGCGAGCGCATGGCGTTCACGGCTGCCCACTACTGGGACCTCCAGGCGCTGTTCGACACGGGCAAGGCCGAGGAGCGGCCGCGCGACTTCACCGCCACGCTGACCGGCGTCGACGGCAAGCGGGTCGCCCAGGGCCGCGACTTCGCCAGCACCGGCCTGCTCAAGAACAACGACGTGCTCCACCTGACCGAGGCCGCCGCGGGCGAGCTGGCCGGCCGGCTCCAGGGCTCGTCCTACGCGGTCAAGTCCGTCGAGCGCAAGCCGTACACCCGCAAGCCGTACGCGCCGTTCCGGACGACCACGTTGCAGCAGGAGGCCAGCCGCAAGCTGGGCTTCTCCGCCAAGTACACGATGCAGGTGGCGCAGCGCCTCTACGAAGAGGGCTACATCACGTACATGCGTACCGACAGCATCACGCTGTCGGAGACGGCCGTCGCCGCCGCGCGTTCGCAGGCCATCAAGCTGTACGGCGAGGCGTACGTGCCGGACAAGCCGCGCGTTTACAGCGGCAAGGTGAAGAACGCGCAGGAGGCGCACGAGGCGATCAGGCCGTCGGGCGAGCAGTTCCGCACGCCCGGCGAGACGGGGCTGACGGGCGACAAGTTCCGGCTGTACGAGCTGATCTGGCAGCGCACGGTGTCGTCGCAGATGAAGGACGCCGTCGGCGAGTCGGTCACGGTCAAGGTGGGCGGCAGATCGTCGGCCGGCGAGGACGTCGAGTTCACCGCCTCCGGCCGGACGATCACGTTCTACGGGTTCCTCAAGGCGTACGTGGAGGGTCACGACGACCCGTCGACCGACCGTGACGACTCCGAGAAGCGGCTGCCCAACCTGGCCGAGGGCGACGCGCTGAGCGCGACCCGGCTGGACGTGGCGGGTCACTCGACCAAGCCGCCGGCCCGCTACACCGAGGCGTCGCTGGTCAAGGAGCTGGAGGATCGCGAGATCGGCCGCCCGTCGACCTACGCGTCGATCATCGGCACGATCCTCGACCGCGGCTACGTGTTCAAGAAGGGCACCGCGCTGGTGCCCTCCTTCCTGGCGTTCGCCGTGGTCAACCTGCTGGAGCAGCATTTCGGCAACCTGGTCGACTACGACTTCACGGCCGACATGGAGAAGGTGCTCGACGACATCGCCAACGACCGGGCGGAGCGGGTGCCGGAGCTGCAGCGCTTCTACTTCGGCGGCGACGGTGACGAGGGCCTGAAGGAGATGGTCACCGACCTGGGCGACATCGACGCCAAGGAGATCAGCTCGTTCCCGATCAGGGGCACCGACATCGTCATCCGCGTCGGCCGCTATGGCCCGTACCTGGACCGCGACGGCGCCCGGGTCAACGTGCCCGAGGACATGACGCCCGACGAGCTGACCGCCGAGAAGGCCGAGGAGCTGTTCTCGCGCCCGACCGGCGACCGTGAGCTGGGCCGCGACCCGGTGACCGGGCACATGATCGTCGCCAAGGACGGGCGGTTCGGCCCGTACGTGACCGAGATCCTGCCGGAGGAGGCGCCGCCTGCCGAGGGCGCCCCGAAGAAGCGGACGAAGAAGGCGGACGCCCCCAAGCCGCGCACCAGCTCGCTGTTCAAGACGATGTCGCTCGACACGATCACGCTGGACGACGCGCTGCGGCTGCTGACGATCCCGCGCGAGGTGGGCGAGCTCGACGGCGAGCCGGTGGTGGCGCACAACGGGAAGTTCGGCCCGTACCTGAAGAAGGGCACCGACTCGCGCTCGCTCGGGTCGGAGGAGGACCTGCTGACGGTCACGATCGAGCAGGCGAAGGAGCTGTTCGCGCAGCCGAAGCAGCGTGGCAGGGGCCGGGCCGCGGCCGCGGCGCCGCTGCGCGAGCTGGGCGAGGACCCCAACTCCAAGAAGCCGGTCGTGGTCAAGGAGGGTCGTTTCGGGCCGTACGTGACCGACGGCGAGACCAACGCCTCGCTGCGCAAGGGCGACACGGTCGAGGAGATCACGATCGAGCGGGCGGCGGAGCTGCTGGCCGAGCGGCGTGAGCGGGCGCCCGCGCCGAAGAAGACGACGAAGAAGGCGCCGGCCAAGAAGGCCCCCGCCAAGACGGCCGCGAAGAAGCCCGCCGCCAAGTCCTGAGAGCCCTCTCAGCGGCCGTACGCGGGCTTGATCGCGCGCTCGTAGCATGACGGCGTGCTCTTCGTCTTCTTCATGGTGGCTCTGGTCGCGGCCGTCCACTATTACCTGTGGCACCGGCTCGTCCGCTCCACCACCGGGCCGGGGAGGCTGCGCAGGGGCCTGAGCTTCGTGGTGGCGGGGCTGTTCGTGCTCGTGGTGGCGACCTTCGTGGCCTCGCGTATGGAGGCGTTCCACTGGCTGGCGTGGCCGGGCTATCTGTGGATCGCGGTGATGTTCTACCTGGTCGTGTTCCTCGTGGTGCTGGAGGTGCCGCGGGCGGTGGCGGCGCTGGTGATGCGCCGTCGCGGCAGGCGTCCGGCGCCGGTGGTGGAGCTGGTGCCCGCCGGGGCGGGGCCGCCGGGGCCGGCGGGGCCGCCCGAGGAGCCCAGGCCCGCCGCCGACGGCATGAGCAGGCGGCTCTTCCTGGGACGGGCCACCGCCGCGGTCGCGGGCGTCGGGGCGCTGGGCACGGTCGGCTACGGCGCGTCGGTGGCGCTGGGCGACCCGGTGATCGAGCCGGTCAGGGTGACGCTGCCGGGGCTCGACCAGCGGCTGCGCGGGCTGCGGTTCGCCGTGGTGAGCGACATCCACCTGGGGCCGCTGACCGGGATCGGGCACACCGAGCGGATCGTGCGCATGATCAACGGCCTGGAGCCCGACGTGGTGGCGATCGTCGGCGACCTGGTCGACGGCTCGGTGTCCGCGCTCGGGCGGCTGGCGAAGCCGTTCAAGAACCTGGAGTCCCGCTACGGGGCCTATTTCGTGACCGGCAACCACGAATACTTCACCGAGCAGGGGCCGGGCGAGTGGATCGAGGAGCTGGCCGACCTCGGCGTGCGGTCGCTGCGCAACGAACGGGTGGAGATCCGCCATCAGGGCGCGGTGCTGGACCTGGCCGGGGTGAACGACGTCAACGGCGTCACCATGAACGACGGGCCCGACTTCGCCAGGGCGCTCGGCGGGCGCGACCCGAACCGGGCCGCCGTCCTGCTCGCCCACCAGCCGGTGCAGGCGGAGAAAGCCGCCGAACACGGCGTCGACCTGCAGCTCTCCGGCCACACGCACGGCGGGCAGATGGTGCCGTTCAACCTGATCGTCCCGCTCCAGCAGCCCGTGGTGTCGGGGCTGGGCACGGTCAAGGGCATGCCGGTGTACGTGACGCGCGGGGCCGGATATTGGGGCCCTCCGGTGCGTGTCGGAGCGCCGCCTGAGATCACTATGCTGGAGCTGCGCTGACTTTACGCAAACCAGTGGTCACGCTGGGCTAATCTAGAGTAGTATCCGAACGGATACTACGGGAGGTGACGGATGAAGCCCGACGTCAAGTTCTGGACGGAGCACGGCGCGATGCTGCTCAAGCACGCCCGCCACACGGCGCGGCTGCACCAGCAGCAGCTCGCCGAGGGCAGCGGCACCTCGCGCACGACGCTCTCGGCCTACGAGCACGGGCGCAAGTCACCCACCCTGGAGACGGCCGGGCGCATCCTCGACGCCGCCGGGTTCCGGCTGGCGCTGGAGCCGAAGGTGGAGTTCGCCGGTTCTGTGCCGAGTTGTCTGCCACGGCTGCCAGTGTCCGCGGCCCTGGGCATTGTGGCCCACGGCGGCCGGGTCTACGATCTGGCCGACCGCGAGCAACGCCGCGAGGCATATGCGGCGCTGCTGAGCGAAGGCCGGCCGCAGGACGTGCTCGATCACGTGGATGGGGTGTTGCTCGTCGAGCTCTGGGAAGATCTCGATCTGCCCGCGCCCGTCCGCACGGCCTGGGCGCCGCTGATCGAGCGGGCCAAGCGCGGTGACTGACGGAGCTGGGAGCGGAGACGGTGTCCATGAGCGGTGCACTCCCCGACACACTGACGGGTGCGCTTACCAGCGCACAGCCGGTCATATCCGACTCGCCGCTCCCCCTGACCTGGATACGCTGACATCATGACCGTCCTTGGCCGCCGCCGACAGGCACACGTGCTGGCAAACGCGCCGTTCCGCCGGCTGTGGACTGCCATGTCGGTGTGCAGCCTGGGTGACTGGCTCAACATCCTCGCGCTGACCGCGATGGCCGGAAACCTCACCCAGGGCGACTACCGCACCCAGTCGCTGGCCATCGGCGGCGTGTTCGTCGCCAAGATGCTGCCCGCCGTCCTGCTCGGGCCGCTCGCCGGGGCGTTCGCCGACCGGTTCGACCGGCGGCTGACGATGTTCGCCGCCGACCTGGCCCGCTTCGCCGTCGTGCTGTCGATCCCGATCGTCGGCAGCTACCAGTGGGTCATCGTCGCCACGGTCCTCGTCGAGTGCGTCAACCTGTTCTGGGTCCCGGCCAAAGACGCCACCGTTCCCAACCTGGTGCCCAAGGAGCAGCTGGAGTCGGCCAACCAGCTCAACCTGATGGTGACCTACGGCAGCGCGCCGGTCGCCGCCGCGCTGTTCGCCGCCCTGTCGGTGGCCGGCGACGTGGGGCGCAACCTCGTGCCGGCGCTGGCCGGGGTCGACGCCACCGCGCTGGCGCTCGTCGTCAACGCCTGCGCCTACCTGGTGTCGGCGTTCCTCATCTTCACGCTGCGCGACATCCCCAAGCGCGACGGCGCGATCTCCACGCCCTCGGTGCTCAAGCAGATCGTCGAGGGCTGGCGGTTCGTCGGCGGCAACCGGCTGGTGCGCGGCCTGATCATCGGCATGCTGGGCGCGTTCGCGGCCGGCGGCGCGGTGGTGGGCGTCGCCAAGATCTACGTGGTGGCGCTGGGCGGTGGCGACGCCGCCTACGGCGTGGTGTTCGGCGCCGTCTTCGTCGGCATGGCGCTGGGCATGTTCTTCGGGCTGCGGCTGCTGCGCGAGCTGTCGCGGCGGCGGCTGTTCGGGCTGTCGCTCATCGTGGCCGGGCTCGTCCTCATGGCCATCGCGCTCATCCACAACCTGGTGATCGTGGTCATGCTGACCGTGGCGCTGGGGGCGTGCGCGGGCATCGCCTGGATCATCGGCTACACGCTCATCGGCCTGGAGGTCGAAGACGGGCTGCGCGGGCGCACGTTCTCGTTCCTGCAGTCGACGGCCCGGGTGACGCTGCTGCTGGTCGTCGCCGTGGCCGCGCCGCTGGCCGCGCTGTTCGGCGAGCACCTGCTGACCTTCGGCGACCTGACCTACGAGTTCAGCGGCACCAACCTGGTGCTGCTCGTCGGCGGCGTGGTCGCCGCGCTCGTCGGCGTGCTCGGGCTGCGCCACATGGACGACCGCAAGGGCGTCCCCATCACCGAGGACCTGATCGCGGCGCTGCGCGGCGAGCGGTTCAAGGCCGGGCCCGCCGAGCACGTGCCGGGGCTGTTCGTGGCCTTCGAGGGCGGCGAGGGGTCCGGCAAGACCACCCAGTCCAGGATGCTCGCCATCTGGCTGCGCGACCAGGGCTACGACGTGGTGCAGACCCGCGAGCCCGGCGCCACCAAGGTCGGCATGCGGCTGCGCGCCATCCTGCTCGACGCCGCCGAGCGCGGCCTGTCGGCGCGGGCCGAGGCGCTGCTCTACGCCGCCGACCGGGCCGAGCACGTCGAGAAGGTCATCCGGCCCGCCCTCTACCGGGGGGCGCTGGTGGTGTGCGACCGCTACGTCGACTCCTCGCTCGCCTACCAGGGGGCCGGGCGCGCGCTCGACCCCGGCGACGTGTCCAAGGTCAACGCCTGGGCGACGGGCGGGCTGGTGCCGCACCTGACCGTGCTCATCGACACCCCGCCCGAGGTGGGGCTGACCCGGCTCGGCGGGGCCGCCGACCGGATCGAGTCGGAGCCGCTGGAGTTCCACGAGCGGGTGCGCAAGGAGTTCCGCGCGCTGGCCGCCGCAGCGCCCGAGCGCTACCTGGTCGTCGACGGCACCCTGGAGCCCGACGAGATCACCCGCGCCATCCAGGACCGGGTCCGCGAGATCCTGCCCGACCCGGTGCCGCGCACGTCCGAGGACATCACGGGCACGATGCCCGCCATCCGCGACTAGCCTTGACCCGTGGGTGTCTTCGATGACCTGGTAGGCCAGACCCAGGCGACGGCCGTGCTGTCGCGGGCCGCCGCGGCCGCCGCCGAGGCGGTGAGCGGCGGGCGCGGCGCCGGCATGACGCACGCCTGGCTGTTCACCGGCCCGCCGGGCGCGGGCCGCGAGGACGCCGCCCGTGCCTTCGCCGCCGCGCTGCTCTGCCCCGACGGCGGCTGCGGCCACTGCGACCAGTGCCATCAGGTGCTCATCGGCTCCCACCCCGACCTGGAGTGCGTACGCCCCGCCGGGCTGTCCTACAGCGTCAAGCAGACGCGCGAGCTCATCCTGCGCGCGGCGGGCGCGCCGACCCAGGGCCGGTGGCGGGTCATCCTGTTCGAGGACGCCGACCGGGCCACAGAGTCCGCCGCCAACGCCCTGCTCAAGGCCATCGAGGAGCCGCCGCCGCGCACCGTGTGGCTGCTCTGCGCACCCGCCCCCGACGACCTGATGATCACCATCCGGTCCCGGTGCCGGCTCGTCACGCTCACCACGCCCGGCACCGAGGCCGTCGCGCACCTGCTGGCCACCCGCGACAGCGTGCCCTGGGAGACCGCCCAGTTCGCCGCCCGCGCCGCCCAGGGCCACATCAGCCGCGCCCGCGCGCTGGCCCTGGACGAGGGGGCCCGCCGCCGCCGTGAGGCCGTGCTGTCCATCCCCCGGTCGCTGTCGGGCGTCGGCGAGTGCGTCAGCGCCGCCGAGCGGCTGGTCAAGACCGCCGAGGAGGAGGCCGCCGCCGCCACCGCCGCGCTCAACGAGAACGAGACCAGCGAGCTGCGCAAGATCTACGGCGAGGGCTCCACGGGCAAGGGACTCAACCGGGGCCTGGTCCGGGGCGGCGCTGGGGCGCTGAAGGACCTGGAAGACCGGCAGAAGTCCCGCGCCACCCGCATCAAGCGCGACTCGCTCGACGCGGCGCTCCTGGAGCTGGTGTCGTTCTACCGCGACGTGCTGGCCATGCAGTTCGGCGCCGGGGTCGAGCTGGCCAACGACGACCTCCGCTTCGACCTCGACCAGGTGGCCAAGGCGACCACCCCGGAGGAGACGCTGGGGCGCATCGACGCGATCATGCGCTGTCGCGAGCGCCTCGACCTCAACGTCAACCCGCAGATCGCGGTCGAGTCCATGATGCTGTCGCTCAGGGCGTGAAGCTCCGTCCCGGCGCGGCGCGTACTGTGGCAGGTACGTGTCCCCGACGCCGGTAGGAGGCGAGCACGAGCCCATGGGAATGATCATGGCCGTGAGCTTCACCCGCTACGGACGGCTCTACTACCTCGACCCCGGCCCCCACAGCCCCGCGGTGGGCGACAAGGTGCTGGTCCCGACCGACGCCGGGCCCGAGGTGGCGGAGTGCGTGTGGGCGCCGCAGTACACCAGCGAGGACATCGACGGCCTGCCCGTCTGCGCCGGCCTCGCGGGCGAGGAGCACCTGACCCGCGACGAGACCAACAAGCGCCGCAGGGCCGAGGCGCGCAGCGTATCCAAACGCCTGATCAAACGCCACACGCTGCCCATGAAGGTGGTCGGCGTCGACTACCTCGACCAGGACAACGTCTACACCGTCTACTTCTCGGCCCCGCACCGCGTCGACTTCCGCGCCCTGGTCCGTGACCTCGCCCGCAACCTGCGCGCCCGCGTCGAGCTGCGGCAGATCGGCCCGCGCGACGAAGCCCGCCTCCAGGGCGGCATCGGCCCCTGCGGGCGCGACCTGTGCTGCGCGACGTTCCTCAAGGACTTCGAGCCGGTCTCCGTCCGCATGGCCAAGGACCAGGACCTGCCGGTCAACCCGCTGCGCATCGCCGGCGCGTGCGGGCGGCTGATGTGCTGCCTCAAGTACGAGCACCCGCTGTACGTCGAGACCCGCTACCGGATGCCGAAGAACGGCAGCCGTGTGAGCACTCCGCAGGGCGACGGCACGGTGGTGGGCCACAACGTGCCCGCCGACACGGTGACCGTGCGGCTGGACGACGGCGGCAGGCGCTGCGCGTGCCCGTCGGCGTCGGTGTGCTCGCCGCGCATCCAGCACGACACGATGTACGGCAAGCCGTCAGGCGAGGAGGAGAGCTAGCCCGTCACGCCTCGGCCGCGGCCTCCCAGTCGTGGCAGGGGCGCAGCGCGTGGTGCCGGTAGATCATGCCGAGCGCCTGCGCGGTGGCCTGGGCGTACACGCCCTCTCCGGCGGGGCCGCACAGGCAGTCGGCCGACCGCTCGTGTCCGACGACGTCGTCGAGCGGCCGGATGTGGACGACTTTGTGCACGGCATACCCCTTGACCTCGACCGGGAGTTACGTGCAGTTTAAGGCCATTTGTCCACTTTGTGGTGATGTTTCCGGATGCGGCTACAGGCGGTCGCCCCTGTCGAACGCCTTCATCTCCCCGCCGTGCACTGCCAGGGCGTAGATCACCAGCACGTCCACGGCGATGACGATCATCGACCAGAGCGGGTACGCGGGCAGCCAGGCGAAGTTGACCAGCGCCTGGACACCGGCGAGGAGGATGCCGACCACGCGGCCCCATGCCTTGCCCATCATGACCGCGGCACCAGCGAGGGCGACGACCACACCCATGATCAGGTGCATCCAGCCCCAGGCCGTGTAGTTGACCGGGATGGCCAGGTCATTGGCGGTGACGAGGTAGAAATCGGTGTTGAAGATGCCCACCAGCCCCATCAGGGCCTGGAAGCAGCCCAGGATGATCATCGTGATCCCGGCGAAGATCACCCATCCGACCCAGCCGGTGGGCTGCGGCTGCGTCTCCACCGGGCGGACCTGCGCCGGTTGCTGATCCTGACGCTGCTGGGGCACCGCCGCGGTCTGGTCGCGGGATGTCTCCTGCGTTCGTCCGTATCGCGGGTTTTCCATGTTCGACTCCCCTCCGCGAGGCGGGGCTTCCGGGAGCGGATCGCGCTGCCGTCAGCATCTCCGCCACTTACCAGTGTGCCCCCGGCGCCCCTCATGTTCTGCGTGGATATCGCCAAATACGGAGGGGATGTTTTTGCCTGGTCGTGGTGGCCGCCCGATCGCGAAAGGGGGATCACCTTGAGCACATCGCCACGTCGAGGAAGAAGACCTCATGAGCAACCTCATCGCCATCTCCTACCCGGACGTCGCCACCGCCGTCGCCGTCCGCGACCGCCTGACGGAGCTCCAGCGGCAGAACCTGATCACGCTCGAGGACATGGCCATCGTCGAACGCCGGGACAACGGCACCATCAAGCTGCACCAGGGCGTCGGCACGACCGGCATGGGCGCGGCGAGCGGCGCGCTGTGGGGCGGCCTGATCGGGATGCTGTTCTTCATGCCGCTGTTCGGCATGGCGCTGGGCGCGGCCACCGGAGCGGCCGGCGGCGCGATGACGGACCTCGGCGTCAACGACGCGTTCATGCGGGAGCTCGGCGACAAGCTGGAGCCCGGCACCGCCGCGCTGTTCGTCCTGGTCGTGCGGAGCACCCCGGACAAGGTCATCCCGGAGGTCCAGCCGTACGGCGGACACGTCATCCAGACCTCTCTCAGCCGCGAGGAGGAGGCGCAACTGCGCGAGATGATGGAGAGCACCGGCGCGCGCTGACCGCGCGGCACGCCCCGCTCGGGTCACCCCATGGACAACCATCACGGGAACGGCGCCCGGCGGCCGAGAGACTACACCGGTGCGGTCTACGGATCGCTGCTGGCCGCCTCCGTGGTGGCCGGTGCGGGGACGCTCGGCAAGTTCCCGCGCCTGGAGCTGGTCCTGCTGCTGCTGGGCACCAGCGTGGTGTTCTGGGCCGCCCACGTGCACGCCCGCCTGTTCGGCGCCCGTACGGTCTTCCGTTCCGCGAGCCTGGCCGACATCCGCCGGGCCGGCGTCGAGGAGTGGCCGATCGTCACGGCGGCGATCCCGCCGGCCGCGGTGGTGGCCGTCGGCCCGCTGCTGGGCCTCGAACCGCAGGCCACCGTGTGGCTGGCCCTCGTGGTCGCGATCGCCGGTCAGGTCGGCTGGGCGGCCGCCGCGGCCGTGGGGGTCGGCGCCTCCTCGCGCGCGGTCCTCGGCACGAGCGCCGTCAACCTGGTGCTCGGGCTGATCATCGTGGCGCTGAAGGCCGCGTTCCACCACTGACGACCGAGGTGACCATGTGTCGATGGATGACGTACTGCGGAGAACCCATTCTGGCCGAGGACCTGCTGTTCAGGCCGGTGCACTCGCTCATCGACCAGAGCCTGCACGCGAGGCTCGGGGTGACCACCACGAACGGCGACGGTTTCGGCATCGGATGGTACGGCGAGGGCGCGGAGCCCGCCGTCTTCAAGAGCGTCGAGCCCGCGTGGAACGACCGGAACCTGCGGGAGATCGCCCGGCAGATCCGCACTCCCCTCCTGTTCGCGCACGTCCGTTCGTCGACCGGAACCCCGGTGCAGCGCAGCAACTGCCATCCGTTCCGCCACGGGCGCTGGCTGTGGATGCACAACGGAGCCGTGGAGGGATTCCGCGAGCTGCGGCGTGACATGGCGATGGCGGTGGAGCCGTCGCTCTACCCCGTCATCGAGGGGTCCACCGATTCGGAGCTGCTGTTCTTCCTGGCCCTCACGTTCGGGCTGGCCGACGACCCGCCGAGTGCCGTGGCCCGTGCCGTCGGGCTGGTGGAGGAGCTCGCCCGGCGCCGCGGAACCCCGCCTCCGGTCGACATGACGGTGGCCACGACGGACGGCGAGTCCGTGTGGATGTTCCGCCACGCCAGCGCGGGCCGCCCCGGGTCGCTGTTCTACTCCACCGACATCGCGCAGGTGCGGGAGCTGCATCCGGAGCTGGAGGCCCTGCGGCTACTCGGCGCGGGGACGCGTTTCGTGGTCTCGGAGCCGCTGCGTGATCTCGCGGGCACCTGGAACGAGATTCCCGAGGGCTCTCACGGGGTGATCCGCGAGGGAGAAGTGGTGATCCAGCCATTTTCTCCCTTCTGGGAGGGGTGATGAGCGGGCGCGTCCTGGCGCCGCTGGCCCTCGCCCAGTTCATCTGCAGCTTCGCCGGCTCCAACATGAACGTGATGATCAACGACATCGGCGAGGACCTGGACACGACGGTTCAGGGCGTGCAGAGCACGATCACGCTGTTCCTGTTGATCATGGCGGTGCTCATGATCCCGTGCAGCAAGCTGACCGACCGCTGGGGCCGCAAGCGCTGCTTCCTCCTCGGACTCACCCTGTACGGGATCGGCGCGCTGATCAGTGCGCTGTCGCCGAGCCTGGCCGTGCTGATGCTCGGCAACTCGGTGCTGGAAGGGGTGGGCACCGCGCTGCTGATCCCGCCGGTCTACATCCTCGCCACGATGGCCTACGCCGATCTCCAGTCGCGGGCCCGGGCGTTCGGCGTGATCAGCGGGCTGGGCGGCGTCGGCGCGGCGGCGGGCCCGCTGATCGGCGGATTCATCGCGACGGCGATCGACTGGCGGGCCGCGTTCCTCTTCCAGGCGCTGGTCGTCGCCGTGATCATCGTCTTCAGCCGCGGGATCGCCGACCCGGTGGCGCCGGACCCGGACCGCCCCTTCGACGCCGCCGGGGCGGTGCTTTCGGCGGTGGGCATGTTCTTCGTCGTGTTCGGGATCCTCCAGGCCGGCAGCGACGCCGTCCTGATGGCGGTGCTCCTCGTCGCCGGAGCGGCCTTCCTGGTCTGGTTCTTCCTCCACATCCGCGCGCGGCAACGGGCCGGGAAGGAGCCGCTGCTCAGCACCGGCCTGTTCCGGAACCGTACCTCCAATCTTGGACTGATCACCCAGAACATGCAGTGGCTGGTCCTCATGGGCACGTCCTTCGTCGTCGCGGTCTTCCTGCAGACGGTCCGCGGCTACAGCGCGATCCAGACCGGGGTGATCTTCACCTCGGCGACCGTGGGCGTGCTCATCACGTCGCTGGCCGCGGAGCGCCTTTCCCGCAAGCACTCGCAGAAGGCCCTGATCTCGGCGGGCTTCGTCATGACCGTGGCCGGGATCGGCGTCCTGCTCCTCCTGGTCGGGGCCTCGTCCAGGGTGGTCGCGTTCGCGCCGGGGCTGCTGCTGATCGGGCTCGGCGTGGGCGTGATGCTGACCCCGTCGGTCAACCTGGTGCAGTCCAGCTTCCCCGAGGAACGGCAGGGCGAGATCTCCGGGCTGTCGCGCAGCGTCTCCAACCTCGGCTCGTCGTTCGGCACGGCGATCGCGGGCACGATCCTCATCGCCGGGCCGGCCCAGGGGAACCGGTCCTACGCGCTCGCCATGATCGCGCTCGGCGTGTTCGCCCTGGTCGGCCTCGCCGCCGCCATCCGGCTCCCCGCCGGCGCGCGGTGAGCGCGTACGGTCTAGCCCGGGGACGATTCGGCGCGTTCGAGCTGCTCGTCCAGGGCCATGGCGGCGGCGATGAGCGCGAGGTGGGTGAACGCCTGCGGGAAGTTGCCGAGCTGCTCGCCCGACGGGCCGATCTCCTCGGCGAACAGGCCGACATGGTTCGCGTACGTGAGCATCTTGTCGAAGGCGTAACGCGCCTGCTGCAGCCGCCCGGCGCGGGCCAGGGCCTCGACATAGAGGAAGCTGCACAGGTTGAACGTGCCCTCCGAGCCGAGCAGCCCGTCGGGGGAGGCGGCGGGGTCGTAACGGTAGACGAGGCTGTCGCTGACCAGCTCCTTCTCCATCGCGTCGAGCGTGCTCAGCCAGGCCGGGTCGCGGGGCGCGATGAACCCGACGCGCGGCATGAGCAGCAGCGACGCGTCCAGCACGTCGGTGCCGTAGTGCTGGACGAAGGCCTGCCGCCGGTGGCTCCAGCCGCGGTCGACGATCTGATCGAAGACGGTGTCACGAACGCTCGTCCAGCGGGCGAGGTCGGCGGGGCGGGAGTAGGCGGTCGCCATCCGGATGCCCCGGTCGAAGGCGACCCAGGTCATCAGACGGCTGTAGGTGAAGTCCTGGCGCCCGCCACGGGTCTCCCAGATCCCCTCGTCGGGGCGGTCCCAGGTGTCGGCCAGCCAGTCCAGCAGCCCGGCGAACGACCGCCAGCCGCGGATGCCGCCGATCTCCTGCGCCTGGGCCAGGGCGTCGGCGGCCTCGCCGTAGATGTCGAGCTGGAGCTGCCCGGCGGCGGCGTTCCCGGCCCGTACCGGCTTCGACCCCTGGTAGCCCTCCAGGTGGTCGAGCACCTCCTCGGTCAGGTGCGGGTCCCCGTCGACCCGGTACATGATCTGCAACGGCTCCTCCGCGTCGCCGCCGGCGTCCAGGCGTTCGCGCAGCCACGTACGGAACGCCTGGGCCTCCTCGACGAACCCGAGGTCGATCAGGGCCCGGACGGACAGGGAGGCGTCACGGATCCAGGTGTAGCGGTAGTCCCAGTTGCGCTCGCCGCCGATCTGCTCCGGCAGGCCCATCGTGGCGGCGGCGATCGGCGCGCCCGTGGGCGCGTACGTGAGGAGTTTGAGGGTGATCGCCGATCGGGTGACCATGTCACGCCAGCGGCCGCGATACCGGGACGAGCGCAGCCAGTCGTGCCAGAAGGCGCGGCAGGCGTCGAAGCTGTCGCGCACCCCGTCGAGGGTCAGCGGCGGCATCGGCGGACCGGCCTCGCCGTGGCTGTCGCTGGTCAGGACGATCGCGGCGATCTCGTCGGCCTGGAGGGTGAAATCGGCGACCACGTCCTGGCGGTCTTGGCCGTCCTGGCCGTCCTGGCCGTCCTGGCTGTCCTGGCGCAGGGTGAGCGGCCCGGCGGCCTGGAGGTGGAGGCTCGTGCCGGGGCCTTCGAAGACGGCTGAGCTGTCGTCCAGGATGCTGAGAGAGTGCGGCGCCCGGCCGTAGTCGAAGCGCGGACGGCAGACCAGCGTGAACGGCAGGCTGCCGCGAACCACCCGGGCGACCCGGACGAGGCGATGCCGGGCCGACGGGGTGGCGGAGGTGTCCGGCACCATGAAGTCGGCGACCTCGCCGACGCCTCCGGGAGCCATGTAGCGGGTGACCAGGATGGCGGTGTCGGGCAGGTAGAGCTGCCGGACGGTCGCCCCCTCGATCCGGTCCACGTCGGCCGCCAACCGGCAGTGCCCGCCGCGTTCGCTGTCGAGAATGGACGCGAAGAGACTCGGGGAGTCGAACCTGGGCGTGCACCACCAGTCGACGGTGCCCGTCCCGGACACGAGCGCGGCGGTCTGCAGGTCACCGATCATGCCGTGGTCCGCGATCTGCGGGTAGCCGTTCATGATCCCTCCGTTGTGCGCCGGACATACCGAGCGACTGCTCCCCGAGGGGATGGAGCAGCCATATCAGGCTAGCTCCCGACATATCCCCCCATGTCATCAGGGGTGACCCGGCCACTAGAGTGCTCGCATGCGCCCCGCCGAACTCCTCCACCACCTGCGCCGCGAGTCAGCCGCCTTCCGCGCCTGCCTCGACGGCGACCTGTCCGCCCCGGTCGAGCACTGCGGCGACTGGACGCTGTACGACCTGGCCGACCACCTCGGCGGCGGCAACCTGTGGGCGGCCACGGCCGTGACCGAACGCCACGGCGACCACCAGGCCCCGCCCGCCCCGCGCGACGGCCTCGGCGCCTGGTTCGACCAGACCACCGCGACGCTGCTCGACGTTTTGGACCGCGACCCGTCAGCCGAGGCGTGGACCTTCTACCCGCCCCACACGGTCGGCTTCTGGCAGCGCCGCCGCCCGCTGGAGACGCTCATCCACCGCTGGGACGCCGAACACGCCCTCGGCCTGACCCCGACCCTCGACCCGACGCTGGCCGGCGAGGGAGTGGCGGAGGTGTTCGACACGATGGCCTACCGCATGATCAACCGAGGCATGGCGAAGCCGCCCGCGCACGCCATCCGCGTCCGCGCCACGGACACCGGGCTGACCTGCGTCTACGGCCCCGGCGAACCGGTCGCCGAGATCGCCGGCCCGGCCGCCGACCTGTTGCTGATGCTGTGGGGCCGGCTGCCCCGCACCCACCCCGGACTGTCCTGGGAAGGCGACACCCCCGCCGCCCATGCCGTGCTCGACGGACCGCTGACCCCTTGAGCCGATTCGGGGGTTTGCGGGGAGCGAGGACCCCTTGGGCTCCTGTAGACTCTTTCAAGCTGTACGGCACGCCGCCTTAGCTCAGTCGGCCAGAGCACTTCACTCGTAATGAAGGGGTCTCGGGTTCGAATCCCGAAGGCGGCTCCAGGTCAAAGGCCCCCTGTGATGATCACAGGGGGCCTTTTGCTAACACTCTTGCTAACAGGGCTCCTCCAGGGACTTGGCGAAGATGTCGGCGGCGGCTGTTTCCGCTGAGCGGATCACGTGGGCGTAGACGCGGAGAGTGATCGCGGGGTCAGCGTGGCCGAGGCGGGCCGCGACGACGTGAACAGGGACGCCTGCCAGGAGCAGCATGGTTGCGTGCAGGTGGCGGAGATCGTGTAGGCGGATCATGGGGAGCTTCTCGCCTGCGTCCTCGTTGTGAGCCTCGATCAGCTTCCGAGGCAGGTTCGTGACGGTCGTGGGGTAGATCGGGCCTCCCCAGGCAGTCAGGAACACGTGCTCGGCGTCGTCGGGCCATTCGTCGCCGAGGCGCTCCTTTTCGGCTTCCTGCGCCTTCTGGTGTTCCTTCAGGACGGTCACGGTGGTGTCGTCGATAGTAACGACCCGGGTTCTGCCGCTCTTGGTCGTTCCCTCCACCCGCTGACCCTCGACGACGCCCACCGAGCCGGTGATCGTGATCTGCTTAGCATCCAGATCCACGTCAGACCAGCGGAGATTGAGCAGCTCGCCACGACGCGCCCCGGTGTAGGCCGCGACGTGGGGGTGTGTCTAGATAACGGTGTATCTCGATCTTGATTAGTTATCGAGTGGTCGGGGTCAGGCGGCCGTCGAAGGTGATGGCGAAGGCGTTCAAGGCGGCCTTCCAGCGGGTGATCCAGCGTTTGCG
>NZ_JAHKRO010000137.1 GCF_019396325.1 Nonomuraea ceibae | reverse complement strand
GAGAATGGTCTTAATGGCGCTGACGGTATTCACGTGCGGGTCTGGTAGGCGAGGTTTTCCCCGCTCTGGCGAGGTGGCCGGCCCCGGGCGCGGCCGTGCGGCCCCCTGCGGCCCCGTGACCGCCTCTAGAGGCGCGAGGGGCCGGGAAGGGCCGACAGGGCCTCACAGGGGGCTCTCAGAGCCGCACACACCCGATCGGGTCCAGGTCGCGGCCAGGCCCGGCCGGAACCGCGGCTCCCCGGCCGGACCCTGGCCCGCTCCTCCACACACACCTATCTCGCCCAGGAGTGGTAACAGTGGTAACACCCCAGGTCAGCGGTGGTAACACCAGTGGTAACAGGAGTGGTAACGCCCCCCGGGCGGGGTGGTAACAGGCCTCCCCCGGCCCGGCCGCGCAAGCCCGCCCGCCGCCGCCCAGCTGGCGGCCGGCCGCACCGCTCACCATCCCGGCCGCGCGCCCGCCGGCCTCGCCTGGCCGGGCAGGAATCACGCCCCAGGAAAACGCAGACCAGCGCCATTCAGCGAGACGCCTGGACGTCTGGACGCCCGACCTACCGGCCCCGAACACACACCCTCACAACCCCCTCCAGGAGCCTACCGGCCCGTTTATGCCTCGCCGGAGGCGCGCTAGAGAGCCATTCTTATAGACTGCATGCGAGAAACAATCGATAAACAAACACCAGAAAGCGCCCCCGGAAACCAAACCCGGAGGCGCTTAATAAGAGGAAAGAACTGTTAGTCGTCGTTCTGAGTCCATCTCCCAACGACTCGTTCGCCGTCACTTCCTGAGACAGTCACCGAACCATTCTCCTTGACGTCTACTGCATAAGCCGGAACCTTATGATCCTTGGCAACCAGCTGACGAATTTCCTCTTTAGTGCAGTCCTTAGCCCTGAGTTTCATTGTGTGCTTCCTTTCGGGAGAGAGCCGGGAGAGGCTTCTCTCTTCAGTATGAGTGGCTGACTGGATGATTTCCAGCGTTTCCCGTTTCCCGATACGTCTGGACGTCCAGACGTCTGGCGCGGCCGGGTGGCCACCTGGCCGCGCCTCTCCTTTTGCTGTGAGCTACTTGAACCAGCGCGTGTCCGTCGCGCGCTTGACTCCTTCGTTTGCGGCTTGGATCTCGGCTTTCGTGGCGCCCTGCCACGCGGTGTTTCCTGCGGCCTGCGCGCGTCGCCAGGCTTCGTTGTCTTCGCGGTCGATCGCGTCTTCCCGGTCAAGATCGGCCTTGATCATGGCGATAACTTTGTCCCGCCTTACGGGCGGTGGCGGAGTATCGTCCTTCTTCTTCCTGAACGGGCTCATGTGGTTCCTCTCGTGATCAGGGCTGGGGCTGGGTCGCTCAGGTTGGGTTCTCTGAGCCGGTCGGGGTGGTGGGGGCCGGTCTGCCATCTGTTGCCCAGCGCTCCCAGGCGGTGGGCTCAGGGTCCAGCTGGCGGCGACGGTGCTGGGCGGTGCTGCGCGGGACGTCCAGGGCGAGCGCGAGCTCCCCGTGTGATCCTCCAAGCTCGTAGTGCCGTCTGATCAGAGCATCGCGGAGGCCAGAGAGCCGGGGAGAGAGGCGGGTTTCCAGGTCGTTGATTGCGAGGTCGACGTGGGTGCGGGTCTCCGGGGTGGCGCGCTCGAAATCCCAGGCGCCGGACCGCAGATTGTGGAGAGCCCAGATCAGGGTGTCGAACCAGTCGGACAGTACGGCGGCGTCGTTTCCGAGTGTTGAGGGGAGCCGGATAGTGACGGCGGGTCCGTTCTGATCTTCGGTGAATTTCATGCTCATAGCGTTGTCTTAGCCCTTTGAGATGAACAGGTCGCCGCTGGTGGTGATGGTGCGGTTGCCCTTCTTGTCGGTCTTGATCCGCACGTCCTTGGTTCCGGAGATCTTGCGACCTCCGAGGGATTCGGTCTGGCCGGCCGGGACGACCGTCTCGGTGCTCTTCTCGCGCTTCTTCTTCCCCATGATCTTCCTTTCGGTGTATGAGGTTTCGTACACCTTCAGAGTGTATGAACTTTCGTACACCGTCAAGGGGATTGCTGAAACTGGACGCCTTGACGTCTGGGCCGACTACCGTTGTGCGATCAAGAGCACAGAGAGTCAGGAGGTGCGCGCTATGAGTGACCCCAGGCAAGATCTAATCGCCCGGCTCATGAGCCTGAAGGACACGATTCCTAGACTGGTCGGAACGACCAACCCCCTTGAGTTCGCGGACCTCGCCCGCCGGATCGGACCTGATGTCAGGGACGCCCACCACCTCATAGAGCTGTGCAAACAGCGAGGGCTGATCTAGGGGGGCCTATGTCAGAGGAGAACGGAGGGCCAGGCCCGCGCGTCTGGCCAGTGCGACCACAGCCCGCCACCGAGCCGCCGGACCCGTGGCCGCCAGAACCGGAGACGGCCGCCCCCGCCTCCGATGCGGACCCGCCGCCGGCCGGTCTGCATCGGTCGGAGCCTCCCCGGCCGCGGCCGTGGTACGGGCCTGACCTGAGTCGCGTGGACTGGAGAGCAGTGGCCCCGGTCGGGATGGTGGTCGCGGTCGCCGGCCTGGCGGGCGTGCTCCTGGCGGTGCTTCCCGGGCCGGGCTCCGCCGGCGGGGACTTCTCCTGCCTCGCTGCCGTCGACCAGCTGGCCGAGCACGCCGGCCGCAACTCCGTCCGTGGAGCCTCCGAGCCCGCCGGCCATCACCCCGTCGGCCCGGCCCAGGCCAGAGAGAACGGAGAAGCCGCGCGGCAAGGGCTCCTCACGTCGGGATGCCAAGCGTCAGGATCACACGGCGCCGCGCAGACCCTCCAGGGACACCGGCACTGTCTCACCGTCGCGGCAGAAAGAGGCCCAGCCACCGAGCCAGCCTCGCAGCACGGGGAAAACCAACAGCGGTGGAAATGGACTACTCGACCCACGCTTGGTTGACCGGAAATGCGATGAGCTTTTCCCGCCGAACGTGCCAGCGAACGTGACCCGGAATCGTGCGTGTCACTACCTGTACGGCACCGGATGACCAGAAAAAAGGCGGGCCAGACCATGTGTGGTCCAGCCCGCCTTTTCAGCGTCAGTGAGCCGAGAGTTTCGACACCAGCGCGTTGTATACGGTGCGGTTAGTCTCCGCGAGAGTGACCAGAGCCTCTAGGACGTCGGCTTTATCGAGTCGGCCTTGCCCAAGATCCATGCACAGCCGGTTGATCAGTGTCGTCTGCCGGATCTTCTGGTCAACGGTCAGCCTCCAGGTGAAGGCTGACCGGTCCTTGCTTTTGTCTGAACCCTTGGCAGGAGTTGCGGCGGGCTCCGGCTCCGGTGGCCGGGGGTGACGCGGCGTCGGGGCCTTGCGGCTCCGGCGGGCGTCTTCCCGCTTGCGTTCCAGCGCCTTCATTCCGTTGTCAGGTGTGTCGGCCATAGCCCCTTACCGTCTCCGCGACCGCGCGTAGCTCATCGTCCAGGGCTTTGACCCGGGCCGGAACCGGATCATACGAGGTCACAGCCACGCGGATCTTGCGACGCTCTAGCCAGTAGTGAAATGAGACCGGAGGCCCTACGGGCACCTTGGCAGCCTTGACCAGCCTGCCGAGCCTGGCCACTTCTGCCGCTGGGGGAACGCGGGGGACCTTGTTCGGGACGATCAGCAGCGGGTAGTCCGCCAACTCGTCGAGCATGCCCTCCAGGGCCTCCAGCTCCTTGGTAGCCAGAGGGGACGGGCAGACCACGACCCGGCCGGCGCTCGCGGCCCCGTAGGTGGTCTCACAGCCGCCGGGATGGGTATCCACCACCACCGGCCGGCCCCAAGCTTGCGCCCACGCCTCCAGCTGGTCCGCCACGTAATCGGCCGGCGGCTGGTTCGTGGCTAGGTCTGGGTGACTCGGCACAAGCAGCGGTTTGCGGTAGCCCTGCAACGGAGTCGGGGCCTTGCCCTTGTCGAAGGCGTCCAGCAGCGGAGACCGAATCCGGTCCTCATGCCGGTAACCCCACTGACGGGTTACGCCGCCCCGGTCCCAGTCGAGATCCACCAGTACGGCGTCCAGCAGGTACGCAAGCTCATAGGCGAGCAGGGATTTCCCGACCCCGCCTTTGTACGCGACCACGGACGTGATGTCCGTGTCCTCAGCCAATGCAACCTCCGAGGTGATGCGTCTAGGTGTCTAGACGTCTGCCCTCCAGGGTGACAGAACCAGAGCCAGACCGATACCTCGTGAGCGCTTGCGCCCGTACGCGAATGCATACACACTCTTCCTGTATGCAAACGCATACAGGAAGGAGGGGCGATGCTGACCTACGACCAGGGCGAGAACGCGCGACGTGCCGGACTGGATCTGATCATCAGTCTCACGCCTGATCAGGCTGCCGCGCTCGGTGCCGATGCTGCCGAACTGCTGGAGGCTGTCGACACGCTCCTAGTGGGCCTGGCGGCCCTGCGCTCCGGCCGGAGTCCGGAGATCCCAGAGGGTGCCGGCCTCAGCCTCAAAGACCAGCCGATCGAAGCGGACACCGCCTGGACGGAATGGCTGATCCGAGACCTGGAAACCCTCCGGCAGCGCGTGAGCGGAGCCACTGCCGCCGCCATTCGAGCCCACGCCGATCAAGGGGGCTCCTACGGTGAGCTAGCGACCGCGATGGGCGTCAGCCGCGCGACCGCGCAACGCCGGCGCGACAGCATCACCCGCACTGCCCCGAAGAAGCCCGAACAGTGGGCGATCACCTACCCGGACAGAAAGGAAACCCGATGAGCCAGGCCAAGAGCTACACGCACCCCGACGTGCTCACCACAGGAGTTGTGGAAGGGTGGGCCGACCCGATCGCAGACCCGGCCCTCATCGACTGGGCACCGCGCCAGGCCCGCGCCGCGATCCCGTTCCAGGTCGTCGACGGCCGCCCGGTCAACCCCTGTCAGCAGACGGGCATCCGGTACGGCAGGAACGAGCTGGGGCACTGGGGCGAGGCGCTGGCGGCTGATGCGGTGGTGGTAGGCATCACCGCCGGCGGGCGGTGGCTGGCGATGGTCGAGCGGACGGACGGGCACGGCTGGGCACTGCCCGGCGGCCACGTCGACCCGGGGGAGGACCCGGCCGCGGCGGCCGTGCGCGAGCTGCAGGAGGAGACGGGGCTCACGCTCCCGGCCGGGACCGTCTGGGAGACGCTGCCAGCCCGGTACGTTCCCGACCCCCGCGCGAGCGATGAGGCATGGATGGTCACCGTCCCAAGCCGCGCCACCTTCCACGCGAGCGAGCTGCCCACGCTGACGGGCGCCGACGATGCCAAGCGCGCGATGTGGCTGCCGGCGGCATCCTACCCGGAGCTGCTGCGCGCGGTGGAGACCACCTTCCACGGGACCGTGTTCCCCGCTCACCGGGCGATGCTGGCCGAACTGCTGGAGGGCTGAGGTGAGCGACCGCCGTTTCCAGCCCCGGACTACGGAGATGACCCACGATCAGGAACGCGCCTACGCCCGGATCGGTGCCCACATCCTGATCGCGAAGCTGATCGACCGCACGAACCTCAGCGATGAGGAGATCGTGGAAGAGATCATCAAAGCCGCACGCACAAAATGACGCCTAGACGTCCAGACGCCACAAAGGGAGAACGCGACATGTTCGGCAGCAAGAAGAGGGAAGCCCAGGCCCGCGAGCGTAAGGCCACGGAGTACGACAACCTCGCATCCATCCTGATGGATGACGAGCTGCGCTACCTCGAACAGGGGAACTACGAAGAGGCGGCCATCGCGGACGTCACCCGCCACGCCTTCCAGGAGACCGCGAACCGACTCCGCAACGAAGGAAAGTGATCATGAACTCGACATATGCGGCTCATGCCACCTGCTCTGACTGTGGGGCTGAGGCTGGCTTCTGGACTGACCTCCACAGCGACGACCCCGTCGACCTGGACGAAACCCCATGCCCGATCACGGGATGTGACGGCACACTCCTGTGGAGTGAAGGCGAAGCAAGGTAGCGACTCCTCACCCCTTCCCGAAGGAGAAACCTATGGAGACACCACCGTTCCACCTCATGCAGATCGCGGCGGAGATCCCGAACGCACTGATCGATCTTAAGAACGTGCTCGCAGACCATCCCCACGACCCGATCCACGTCCACGCCACCCATGACGGCGACCTTCTCAAGACCTGGACCGCCATCGCCCCCGAGAGCCGGGCCGGCCTCCTGCTGTCTGCTGCCTGGCACGCCAGGGAACAGGATCTACTCCCCGACTACGAAGGCGGTCAGACCGCTCTGTTCTACGCGACCGACCTGCACACCTACGCCCGAGAGCACGGGGACGACGTGGAGTCCTTCCACGGTCGTCGCTTCCCCGCGCTGCCCCTGCCCGGCCGGGCCGGTGCCCTGGCAACCTCCCTGGCGTTCGACCGCGAGGACCTGACGATCAGCCTGGAAACCGTTCTCATCCTCCTAGCCAGCGCGGCGTCCCCCGCCGGCCCCCGGGCCGCTTGACGAGCCCCAGGGCATCAGTGACCGACGCGATGGAGCCCCCGGCCCGATGGCCGGGGGCTCCATGCTGGTGACGTCTAGACGTCAGTCTCCGCTTCCTGGCAGTAGGTCGGCCCCGGCCAATGATGGCCGGGGCCGTCTGGCGATCAGGTCTCGTAGGTGTGGAAATAGATCTCAGTCACGTTACTGACCGTCATCCCGGCTACGTAGTGCTGCCCGATCAACCGGTTGATCTCGGCCGCGACCGCTTCCGCCCCGCCCGTCCGGAACACATCCGGCAGATGATCCAACGACCCCTCCGGCAACCACCGCCCCAACTTCAGGGTGCGGCCCTCCTGGGTGCTCTGGCTCACCGTGACATCCCCGGTGATGGTCAGCCCGTTGTCGTCGTTGGCCAGCCGCGAAGCCCGGCCGGCCGCGTCCCGGGCCTCCTGGCTGAAATCCTCGCCCCCGGCCGGGGTGACCGCACTGGCCGGGTCGGACGGGGCGCGGGTAGCCGCGTCCCGGATCGACTGAACCCGGCTCGCCGGGGTCCGCACCGCCCGGACCGCGCTACCGAGCGCGCTGGCGTGCGCGCCCCTCGCGGTGTCCTTGGCCTCCTGCGTGCCGGCCGCCCACCGCTCCACGGTCCGGACCCCCACGCCCGCCTCACCGGCCAACGTCTGCTTGGCCTGAGTCCGGGTCAGCCCGCCCTCTTGCAGAGCCTCCAGGACCAACTTCGTACGCTCCTGCGTGCTCTTCGGCTCTGACGCCTCACTCTTGCCAGTGATCAGCCGATAGGAGGCGGAGGCCAGGCTCACCGGGTTTCCTCTGATCTTCGGCATCAGCCCTCGCTCCTTTCAAGCTTGGCCCGCCATTCCTCCACGCTGACGATCTCGCCCGGCTTCACCCGGTAGGCACCGAGCACCGGCCCGGCCTGGGCCAGCTTCAGACCCGGGTTAGCCGCCTCCGGGTCCGCCGTGTCGGCGGTGTAGTAGGCGCAGTCGCTATTGAGCCCCACCGGCCACCGCCCGGTCTCCTGACCGATCCGGATCACCTGGCGCAGGATCGTGCACCGCGCGGTGGACACGATGATGTCCGCCCAGTCCGGCCGCTTCACCCACGGCGTACCGTGCGCGAGCATGCCGTATCCCTCGCTGTAAGCGGCCTTGAGCGACGCTCGGACGCGCCCCTCCGCCGGGTCGGCCACACCCTCAGGGATGCTCAGCAGCGCCTCAGAGAGCCGCTTGGCCACCGGCAGCAGCACCCGGCCCGTGTGCGTGCGGCCCCGGCCTGCCGTGCCCGGGTAGGCGCGGCCGTTCGGCGTCGGCCGCTCCGGAGCCAGCCAGGCGTCCAGGATCGCCTCAGGCGGCATCCCGTTCTCCAGCAGCAGCCGCACCGTGTCAGTGGTGCGCCACACCGGCCCGTCGCCGTCGCCGGCATTGCGGTGCGTCAGGTCCGGAAGCAGCTGCCCGGCCGTCCTGGCGTACCACGTCCCGGCGATCAGCCAATAGCCGGCGCGGGTCTTGTCGAAACCGCCGTCAACCCCGGCGTGCACAAGCCCATCCCAGGGCAGCTCTGCCGAGCCGAGCGCGGCCAGATAGGCGTTCCACCGGTCGAACGGCACCACCAACGGCGCGGCCTGCTCCTCCGGCGTCCACAGCGACCACGGCCGCCGCCACGTCAGATGCGTCTCCTTCTGGATGCCGGCGGCCGGGGTGCCTTCCCCGTCCCATTTGAACTTGGGGACCCGCCCGCCAGGCTTACGGTTGGCCGGGCTGTACTCCTCACGGATCATCCCGGTCAGGGAGCTGCCCGCGTTGTAGGCGTGCGGCACCCCGGCAAGCTCACGCCACCGGCCCAGGAGGTAGGCGGCCTCCATCGGGGTGTCATCCGGGGACAGGTACAGGGCACACTGCCCGGAGATGTGCTGCCGGGTCTGCCAGTCCAGGACCGCCACTTGCAACGACACGTCAGTGCCACGCCAGAACGCGGTCCACCCGCCGATGCCCTTGCGGGAGTGAGACCAGCCCGCGGCCGTGGCGTCGTCCAGCGCCGGGCACGCCGGCGGCTCAGCCTTGCGGCGGCGCCTGGTGACCGATGCCGGGATTTGAGCCTGAGGCCCTGCCGGGTAGCCGAGCGCGGCGGCCAGCTCGTGCGTGATGGCCACGCTGCCGGTCGGCATCAGCTCCGCCACCCTGTCCAGCCACGCACCCATGCCGGCCGGGCCTGGCTCCAAGACGGTGCCGTCCGGCAGATAGATGCCGTCAAGGTCGGCCGCGAGCGCGAGCACCGGCCCGGCCGGGCTGACCTCCAGCCCGTCGACGGGCGTGGCCGGTTCAACTGCCGGGGCCAGCTCCGGGGCAGTTTGCGAGACCGGTTCCGCCGGCGGTGGGACCTCAACTGCTGGCGGCTCCGGAGCCTGGACGTCCGGCTGCTCATCGGGAACGGAACCCGCCCCCGTGGTGGGCTCACTCACCAGGGCAAGCGCCGGTTGCTGGGGCTGACTGGGAACATCAGGCTCGTCCGGCCCGTCATCGAGAGTGACCCCGCGCAGCACGTAGACCTTCTGTGTGTCGCCGTTGCCGATGCGCAGTACGGTCTGCCGGCCTTTCGCGGACTTCGTACGCCTGATCAGTTGCCGGCTGACCAGGTCACCGAGCGCGATACCGACGTCCATGATCTCCGCCTCAGCGGCGATGGCCTTGATCCTGCCGGGCAGGATCGCCACGTCCCAGCCTGCATACTCGCCCTCTTCGCCCCGCAGATCCCATCCGAAGATCTCGCGCGGCAAGACCGCTTCCCCCCTCGCGGCGACCCGGTAGCGGCCCAGGTCCGGCCACTCCGCGACCCGCGCGGCCATCGACTCACGCACCGCCGCCAAAAGCCTGTCCCCCGGCCTGGTGCCGCGTTCGGCCAGGGAGTCCAGCAGATCGGCAAGGATCTCACGGGCCGCGTCAGCCACCCCGGTCGTGATCTCGGGAACGCCCGCGAGGTCGGCCAGCATCATCACGCCGGCGATCCCCATCACCAGATGTTCGCCGATCCGGCGCGGCACCCCGCCGGGCGGCAGTCCGAGCTGTTCGGCGGCCCGCGTCATCAGTTCCCGGAAGGCGTCCGGCGTCGGCCCGCGCTCCACGATCGCGGCCAGCGCATGCCCATAGGTCCGCTTGGCCTGGGAGGTGACCAGATCAGCGTGTGTCGCGTCGATGGTCAGCCCGCCCCGGATCTCGATGACCCGGGCGGCAATGCCCTCGTTCGTGATCTGCCCGAGGATCGCCACGTTCCCGGAGCTGATCAGCGCGCCTTTCCAGGACCCTTGCGACTCGCGGTAGCCTCCGCCGGTCCGCTCGGACATGCCACGCTCGGAGCCCTGCATGAGACTCAACAGCAGCGATTCGAGTTGCTGCCCGGTGATGCCGCTTGCGCCCAGCTCGTCACGGAACCCGGTCAGGCAATGCATGGAGCGCAGCCACGCGCCCGGCCCCTGCTTGGTGACGCTCCACGACTCAACCACGCCCTCAGGGTCCGGGTAGCCGAACATCGAGGCGGCGGCGATCATCGTGGAGGTTTTGCCCTCACTGCTGCCGCCGGGCAGGTGCACGACGTAGGACTGCCGGGTCATCTGCCGGGCGAGCGGCTGGAGGTAGAGCCCGCCGAGCGCGAGCCCGGCGACCAGCATCATCCGGGGTGACCGGGCGATCTGCCGGAGCTGGTCTTGCCACTCCTCCCGGGTGCCGGCGACTTGTCCGTACCCGCGCGGGCACGCCTCCGGTGGGGGCATCACCAGGCGTCCGTCCACCCATCGGGGCGTCAGGCTTTCCAGCGGCAGCCTGGAGGCTTGATCTTCAACGATGTTGGTCAGCAGGTCGCGGACGTCCCGGGTCGCGCGGCCCTGCACCTTCTGAAACCGGGTCCGCCACACGCTGCCGTCATCGACGTCACCCATCGGGACCGTGGCAATCATGCCGTCGACCTCGATCGTGACTTTCCTGGCGGTCAACCCGGTGCCGTCCGAGGTGTACTGGCCCAGATGCCGGGTGACCCTGGGACACCAGTCCAGGACCAGCCTTCCCCGGCCGGGGCCGGCCTGGCGGACTTCGCCGGCGTCGACGTCGTAGACGTAGGACTCCCGGCCGGTCATCCCCGGCACCGGCCGGACACCCGCTGATAGCGGGACCTGTTCGGCGGTCATGCCAGGTTTCCCGACACACCGTGACCAGCGGTGACGCTGGCATTACGCGCATGGCACTGCAAGAGCAGGCGTTGAGTCACGTAGACTCTCCCCTTAGAGCGATGTTGGTGCAGAGCCCCACCTCCGGCGCGGCAAACGCCGGGAGACAGGTGGGGCTTCTGCATGTTGTGAGGCATCACCTTACGCCTGTGATCGGTCACTGTGGGCCTCTCTATGCGATCAAGGCATCGTGTTGCGTGAGGCCTGATCCCCTGCCTCACCAGGCGTTGACGTCTGTACGTCATGCGGAGATCAGCCCCCGATCCTCCGCGCAGTCCAGGCACATCCCGTAGCAGCGCGGCAGCACATAGCCCGCGTCCCGGCCGCACTCCGCACAGGTCCGCCGCGCCGCGAGGGCCTTGCTCAGCGCCTCCAGCTGCCGCTCGGTCGGGACGCGCTTCGGCTTGGCCAGCCGCACGTCGTACAGGTAGGCGGCCCGTACTCGCCGGACACCCCACAGGATTTGTGCCTGGACGCCCTGGCCACCGGGCCGGAGCCCGGCCGCCGCGAGCTGCCGCATGGTCTTCAGGTGGCCCGGAGCCATCCGCCACCCGTAGGTGGGCATGCCCCACTCCGAGCCCTCCGGGTCGTGGTACTTCAGCCTGAACTTCGCCATGAGCGGTGCTCTCCTCCAGCGGCGTGGCACGGGAAAAGAGCTGGTCTCCCTGGCGGGACAGGCCCCGGGGGGAGACCAGCTCTGATGAATCTGTGGAGACGTCCAGACGTATGGACGCCAGACTCCGGGGTCTAGCCAGAGCCGCACTCCAGCCAGACCCCGGACGGGACTTCAAGGTCAAGCCACCTTCCCTTCGCGCCGGAGCTGGGGAAGGTCGCGCCACGACACCGCCACCGCCCCGGCCCGGATCGCCTGGAGCCGTTTGGCGTCGGTCACGTCGTAGTGCGGGCGTCGAAGGTGGCCAGCCTTGGTGAACTCCTGGAACCACTCCCGGCGCAGACCGATGCTCGCGGCGAACTCGTGCAGCTCCGCGTCCGTCGTGGCCACCAGGTGAGACCAGTAGCCACCGATCCGGCCGACCCTCGCGGGCTGCCGCCAGTCGTCGACGTACACCGTCATCCGTCCTCCCCCGGCCAGTAGGTGATGGGCCAAGCCCCCTTGGTCCCGGGCTTCACGAACAGCACGGCGCTGAACTCGCTGAACCCGGCCGGATTCAGGTCGAACGTGGCGTAGCCGTAGCAGACCGTGGCCCGCACCCGGTCAGCCCCGCCGGCGAGAACGGCCAGCGGGTCGTCCACCACCGCGTTGGGCGCGTACCGGGTGTGCTGGATGTACTCGGCGACGGCCGCCGTCATCCGGTCTGCGCTGACGTGTCCGAGCGCGACCAGGTCGCCGTCCTCGCTGTCGTACAGGTCGAGGCCGGCCGCTGGGAATCCCCGGGGCGGCCGGTTGCGGCGGCGGAGCAAGGCGTTCAGCAGACCGATCACCGCTTGCCCTCCTCTCTGGCGAGCCGCTTCACGTACCGGTCAGCCATCGCCTGACTGACCGCCACGATCTCTTCGGCGTCCGGGCCGGGCTGACCCGACCACTTCGCGGCGATCTGCTTGGCCGCGCGGGCGGCCTTCTGCATGTCCGCCCGGTTGGCCTTCTGGTTCTTGGCCATCAGCGCTTCCCCCTCTTCGGGGTGGGGTTGGTGCTGGTCTTGCGGCCCCGGCCGGGGACGAGCCCGGTCTCCTCCTGGGCCCTCAGCTCCGCGATAGCCCGCTCCCGCGCGCCACGCACGACCCGGCCCTGAGCCGTGTCGTACTCCTCCTCGGTGAGCTTCCGCGTCATCGGCCGGCCCCCATCTGGTCGAGGGTCTGCTGCATCTGCGCGAGTTCGGCGTCCACCAGGGCCAGAAGGTCCTCAGCGGCAGCGAGCCGGATCAGCTCACCGCGCAGCGCGTTCGCCTCCACGGCCCGGAGCTGCTGCTCCACGGGCGGGCAGGTCCAGCGGTTCACCGGCCCTCACCTCCCGCACCGAGAAGGCTGATCTGGGCCGGGGTGATGCCGGCGTCAATGCACGCCTCGTAGGCGCACAACTCCGCCAGCGCGACCCGGGCGAGCCGCCCCATCAGCGGGACGTTTCCGCCCGCGCGGGCGTGGTCGAAGAGCCGGTACCACTCCGCCATTGCCTCGTGCGCGAGCCCGTCGACGTCGCCGCGGCCCCGCAGGACCTCCAGTTCGGCCCGGACCGCGCGGGCGGTGTCGCCGTTAACCAGGACGCGCGCGCTGTCGTGCGTCCATGCCTCCGCGAGTGAGGTCATGGCCACCCGGTACAGCAGCCGCGCGTCCTGCTGCCGGCGTGCTTCGGCTACCAGCTCGGTGCGGCACGCCGCCGCCAGGTCCTCCAGCGCGCCCAGGTCGCCGGTCATCGTCGCGGTGTCGATCGCGGCGGCGTAGTCGCGCTGGTGGTCGATGATGTCGCCGAACGTGTCGTGAACCCGCAGCATCATCGGCCCCCCACCTGGTTCACGAACCAGCACCCATCGGCATCGCAAGCGATCTCCGACAGGTCCGGGGAGGAGGTGACCGTGGGCGTGACCTGGACCGTACGGCCGACGTCGGCCCGGTCGCGGTCGGCACGTTCCTTGATCGCGCCAGCGCAGGCGAGGCCGACCATTGCCGCGAGCGTGTACGGCAGCAGCCGCTTCATGATTCCCCACATCAGCGGCGCCCCTTCAAGTTCTGGTCGCGGCCGTGCAGCTCAGGCAGCAGCTGGTCGTACAGGTCGCGTAGCGGCTGGGGCTCACGGCCCCAATCGGTCACGCTGGGCTCGAAGGGGGGCAGGTCCTGCGGGCTGTTCGTCTGCTTTCCCATCACCGGCCCGCCTTTCGCGGACGCCGGTCCAGCAGGGACACGACGCTGCCGGGGGCACCGGCGGCCTGCTTGATCTGTCGGCGGAGCCCCGCGTTCTCCGCGCGGAGCTGGACGACCCGGCCGAGAGCGGCCTCGATGCGGGCGGCCTGGTCCGGGGTTACGTCGTTGGGCTTGCTCATCGCGAACCCCCGCAGCCCTGGCAGCAGATCGCCGCGCGGGGGTTCGGACGGCCGCAGCCGTCACACACCCACGTGGATGGCGTCTGACCAGCGGTGCCCCGCTGTCTGATTTGAGGCATGATGGACCTCACAACCTTTCGGGTTGCGGCCCCACCGGGATCTTTTCCACGAGCCCCCGGTGGGGCCTTTTGTGTTGTCGCTCACGAGTGATCCTCTGTGAGCCCTGCTTGTCCTACGGTTGTCACGTTGCCAACAGTGGCAGCCGTACCTCTGTGATCCTCACTTATCCTAACCTAGGATCGCAAGACCTAAACAGGGCTTGTGAGGATCGCAGGGGCATCGTATCCTCAGTGAGTCAGGAAGGAAAAGAGTCATGGCCCAGACAGATGGGAGGCGGTACCCCGTGAGGCTGTACGTGTCAGAGAAGGTCTCGACTGAGATGGATCGGTCCGTAATCGATGTAATGGCCCTGACCCGTAGGAGGGTCACCAAGGCCGAGTTCAGTGATGCTCTCGTCGCCGTGGGACTCCAGAACCTGGATGCGGTCGCAAGGCACATCCTTGGTGAGGACGGGGCTACTCCCCAGGACACCCCGCCGACTACCAACGAGGCCCGCTTGCCGGAGAAGCCTCCGGTCGTCGCGGCTATCGTGACTAGCGAGCGGGGTGTGCTACTTGGTCAGCGGCACGACGGGACCCCGCCCTGGACGTTCATCGCCGGCGAGATTGAGCCGGGCGAGTCCCCGGCCGACGCCGCCTCGCGCGAGGTCAAGGAAGAGACCGGGCTCCGCGTCATCGCCGCTGAGCGTGAGATCGGCCGGCGAGTCCACCCCAAGACCGGGCGCACAATGATCTACCTCGCGTGTGCGGTCAGCGGCCAGAACGAGCCGATCGTGGGCGACCCGGACGAACTCGCCGCCGTTCAGTGGGTCAGCCTCAAGGAGGCAGAGCAGCTGCTCCCCGGCCTGTTCGAGCCGGTCCACCGCTACCTGATCGATCAACTCTCCGAGCTGCCCGAGGTGTCCGATGAGTGAGAACACGATGCCCACCGGCGCGCAGCTGCTCGCGTGGGCGGAGGCGAACCCTGTGCTGGCGATCGGGGCCGGCGTGCTCGCGCTCGCGGCCGGCGCCCTCGCCGTCGTCCTGGTCGTCCGGCTGCTGCGCGCGGCCGGGCGGTCCGGCCGGACTCTGGTCCAGAAGACCCACCAGCGGTGGGGTATCGAGGACCTGCTCACTGTGGCGGGTGCCGGCATCGCGACCGGGGTGTCAGCTCAGGGCATGTGGCGGTTCGCGGAGGACGTGCTCGGACTGGACGGCCCGCTACGGCTGCTGCTGTTCGCGTTCATCGAGATCGCGGTCATCACGTCCGCCGTGCGGGCCCGCCGCAACATGCGGGAGAAGTTCTCCGCCGGTATCGACGGCATCGCGGTGTGGGCGCTCACGTCCCTGTCTGCGGTGCTGTCCGCGATGGACGCGCGCAGCTTCCCTGAGGCGGTGTTCCGGCTCGCGGCCCCGCTGGTGGCCGCGTGGCTGTGGGAGCGCGGCATGCAGGTGGAGCGGCAGCGCTCCGGCGGGTCCAAGCGGGTGGCGTGGCGGTTCACCTTCTCGCGCCTCCTGGTGGTGCTGGGCCTGGCCGACCCGACCGACCGCAACGCCGGCGAGATGGCCGTACACCGCTACATCACGACGGTGGCCAAGCGCGCCAAGCAACTCCGGATGCTGCCGGAGGACGCGACCCGCAAGCGCCGGCGGGCTCTGGCCCGGCTGGACCGCGCGACCGATCGCGCGGTGGAGTACGCCCGGCTCGCGGATGACCCGGAGCTGGTGGCCAAGCTCATGCGGCAGCTCGCGGTGATGTTCGGGACGGCCGACCTCGCTCAGGTGCCGGTCAGATCTCCGTGGCTGCCCGCTCCGGAGTCCCGGGCCAAGACGGTGCCGGTGGTTATCCGCCAGGCGTCCCGACGTCTGGACGTCCCAGCCCCGCAGGAGAGCACGCCCGCCCCGGCCGCGCCCGAGGTGACCGTGGAGCGCACGAACGACGATGACGCGCAGGTGGCCCGGCTGCTGGCCGCGCTCCGCGCCCCTGCCCCCGCGCTGACGGGTCACGGGTCACTCGGTGCTCCATCTGGCGTCCAGGCGTCGGGACGTCTGAGGGTCAACAGGTCACACGATGACCCTCAGACGGCGCTGATGACCGGTCACGGGTCACCCGATGCCCCCACCGGTGACCAGGGCAACGGGTCAGGCCCGGGTCATGCCCCGGCCGGTGACCCTGCGGTGACCGGTCACGGGTCAGCGGACGACTGGGGTCACGACGTCCAGACGTCTGCAACCCGCACGGTTACGACTACGGTCACGGCTCCTCCCACCCCGGTCATTTTCCGGGAGCCCGCACCCGTACCGAGCGATGACCCTACGCATGCCCACGGGCACCACATCGAGGATGACTCCAGTCAGGCGGACAGCGTGGCTGCACATGTGCGTGCCACCGTCGCGGAGATGGGCGTGGACCTGTTCACCGTGACCCCGAAGGAAATCATGACCCGGTTCGAGCGTGCCGGGATACCGGCGAAGCTCGACACGATTCGCTCCAGTCTGCGCCGTGAGCGTGCCAGGGTGGCGGAGACCACACCGGCCCCGCTGACAGGGAGCGTTTAGCCATGAACGACGATGACGCGCTGTTCGAGACGATCGCTAGCAAGCTCGACGAGGCTCGGGATCTTCTCGGTGCCGCCGTCACGGCAGACACCCTGACCGACATGCAGGTGGGCATCGCTGTCGCCGCCGTCTTTCTCGAAAAGCTCGCTCGTATCTTGCGGGGTGACTTCAGTGACGTACTGGGCTCCCAGGCCCAGGGTTCGGCCTCACAGACCGACATGCTCTCGGAGGCCCGGCGACTGATCGAGCTGGCCTTCGCCGACGACGAACCGGACGGAGGCCCACATGAGAATGATCAAGGGTAACCCCGTCTCCGACGTCCAGACGGCCAGACGTCTACAGCCCAAGAACAGGTGGGGCCGCGTGGCACCGCGACCCCACCCACTACCGCTACCGCCCGGGAAGGCAGTTTCAAGCATGAGCATCATCTCACTCGCCCTGGTGGGCGCTGGCTCGTTCGGGGCCGGCGTGGTGTTCGGGGCGATGGTCCTGCAAGCCAAGGTCGGCCCCTGGTATGGCCCCGGCTCGACCAGCCCCGCAGCCGCGCCCGTACCTCCTGATATGACGCATCACTCCGCTATCCGGATGAACGCCGCGCCTCAGGTCGCAGCCGCCCCGGATCGCCTCCAGATCGTGTATATGCAGGTGGACCGCGACCAGATCATCCCGGTCGCGGTCACCCCGGACATGCTCCCCTCCCTGCCCGCTCTGCCCCCCGCTATCGACCATGACGGGATGAACCGATGATCACTTATCTGCTGGCGGACCTCCTGGCGGCCGTTCTGCCCGTGCTGGCCTGGACGCTCGGAGTGGCGCTGATCCTGTTCGCGGCGGTCGTGGCGATGTTCCGGCCGTTCGTCCGCGCCGACCGCGCCGGGGTGGCCGCGTTCGCCGCCGCCCGCGCGGCCACAGCCGCCGCAGCTGCTCAGGGGCTCTCCCTGCGCGGGGACTGCATTCTCGTCCGGCTCGGTGGCCGGCTGATCCGGATGGAGGTCGTGTGATGTTCCGCGTCGTCCGAACCAGGACCCTCAGAGATTCTGCCAGCGAGATAGACCGGCTCCACCAGGCATGGCAGGAGACCGAACGCACCCTGGGCGTCTACCGCAACCAGCTCGAAACCGCATGTGAGGAGCTGCGCACGCTGCGCGAGGCCCTCCAGGAGGCCCTACAGCGGGCCGACGACACCGAGGCGCGCTATCACCAGGTGGTCAACGGCATCGGCATGTGGGTCAACGAGACCCGCGCCGCGATGCGCCACCGGACCACCGGCCACCAGTTCCGCGGTGACCTCGCGATCTCGCTGTGGGAGTCCTTCGTGGTCCGGGCGGAGGAGGCCGGGGACGGCAACAACACCTTGGTGCAGCTCATCAAACACCTCGTGGTCCAGGACCCCGAAGAGGAGGAGGTGCCGTCATGAGTGAGCTGTTCGACGCGTTCGCATCGTTCCTGGGGCTGGTTGGCCGGCCCCTGGGCCTCATCGAGGACGCCTATCCCGGCCCGTTCTGGGGCCTGCTGCTGCTGGCCTCGTTCGGTCTGGGCATCGCGGGGGCGGTCCAGCACATGCGCCGCAAGCAGATCAGCATCGGCGGGACCATCGTGGGCTCGAAGGGGCACACCGACCCGTCCGGCGCCACCATGTGGCGCTCCGCCACCGCCGTCCAGCGGCGGCCCTCGCTCAACCCGCTGGACGGCCGGCCGGTCATCTTGCGCGCGTTCATCCCGCCGGCCCTGGTGGTCCTGGCGTGGCTGTACGTCTACGCCTGGCCGCTGCTGGCGGCCGGCATACTCGCGGTGCTGGGCCTGGCTGGCTACGGCCTGTACCGGGCTATCAGCCTCCGCAAGCACCGCCGGCAGCTGGTGTATCCGATGACGGCCGCGCTCGCTCGCGCGTTCGGTCAGCAGGAGTGGCAGCTGACCGGGGTGAAGGTGCCGCTCGACTACACGGAGACCGGCGCGGTGGTCGTGCTGCCCCTGCCGGATCACTGGGACGACTCTCACGCGGCCAAGGCCGCGCAGATCGTGGCCGCGCGGCTGGGCGGTGAGTGGGCAGCTGAGCCGTCCCGCCGCGCCCCCTACACGCTGACCCTCATCCGCAAGCCTGAGGAGTCGCAGCACGTCCGGGAGGTCGTGCGGCCCATCGCTACCGCGCTGGCCCCGGTCCTGGCTCAGACGCCCGCTGAGATCCTTCGGGACGTCGTTTTGCCGGAGCGGTGGGACGAGCCCGGGGCGACCCTGCGTATTCCGGTGCCGGACGGGTGGCGTGAGCGTCAGTTCGCCGAGGTGGTCGAGATCGTCACGGAGCGGCTGGGCGGCCGGTGGGACCGGGCGCTGTCGGAGCGCGCTCCGTACGTGCTGACGCTGATTCGCCGGCAGCCTGAGCCTGACTATGTGGTGGAGGTCATCCGGCCGATGGCTGACGCGCTCGCGGTCGCCACAGGGCAGAGCTCTGACGAGATCCTGGACGCGATGGCGATCAGCCACGACTGGGACAACCCGGAGTGCGAGATCCTGCTACCGCTGCCGAGCCATCACCGGCCGCACCACATCAACGACGTGGTGGCCATCGTGCATGAGCGGCTGGGCGGTGACTGGGCGTTCCTGCGCTCCGACACCGCGCCGTACCAGCTCACCCTGTGGCATCAGCCGCCCGAGCCTGACTACATCGTGGAGATCGTCAAGCCGATGGTGGCCGCGCTCGCGGTCGCCTACGGCAAGACACCGGCGGAGATCCTGCCGACCGTGGAGGTCCCGGAGGAGTGGAAGGAGGAGACGGCCCAGGTCGTCATCGGCCTGCCGGACGAGTACCGGCCGGAGCACGTCTCTCAGGCCCGCCGGATCGTGGCGGAGCGGCTGGGCGGTGACTGGGCGTCTCGCGTGTCCGACCGCAAGCCGTTCGCCGTGACGTTCAGCCACAAGCCCCAGCCTCCGACCTACGTCGCCGTCGCAGATGTCCAGGATCTGATCTTGTCGAGTACCGAGACGGAATGCGCGCTGGTTGGTATCGGAGCTGACAATGAGCCGATTATCACCTACCACCAGAAAGAGTCCCCGCACACCGCACTATCGGCCCGTACGCAGCAAGGTAAGTCCACCGTGAACCGGGGTCTGGTCGCTCAATACTGGTTCCAGGGGGGAAGCCAAGTAATGATCGACGTCAAGGAGGACTCTTTCGAGGGGTGCGACATCTTCCCCGACGTCGAGATCTACAACGACCCTCGCAGGCTCGACCTTATGTGGGTCGCTATTCACCGAGTGTGCCGCGAATTCGAGGCACGGCGCGGCAAGGAGCGCGGCCCCAAGCCCTGGCGTCCGCTCTATCTCCACCTGGAAGAGCAAAACCTGTTCTCGCTCTACATCAACCGGTGGTGGACCCGCATTCGCGAGAACCCCGAAAAGATCGAAGAACTCTGCATCGCTAACCCGGTGATCGCCGGAATTCTGGAGGACTATCTCGTCTCCGGGAAGATGCCGAAAATCTGCCCGGTGTGGGACGACATTACAACGCTGCTACTCGCTGCCGGTGGCTACAACATTCACGTCATCTCCACCTATCAGAAACTCACTGCCGCAGCCGCCGGCGGTGGCGCGGACCCGGGACTCGGCGGCGCGCTCCGCGAGATGTACGGAATCAAAATGCTCACTGGCTTCAACGCCAGCACGTGGGGCACCGTCGTCGATAGCAAGCCCATTCCGCCGTGCCCGACTCGAAAGGGTCAATGGGTTCTCGCAGTCAATGGCATTAACCGCCTCTTTCAGGCTCCCAATTGGAGCCTGGAGGAAATGCATCCGTTCCTTGAGCGCGGGCTCGCAGTCCGGGCCCAGCGCGCCGCGGAGCTGTCCCCTGAGCTGTCCCCTGGAGGGGGTGCACGATCGTATGTTGAGATCACAGCCCCGCAGGAGGACAAGGGGACAGAGGACACCACGCACCCGGCCGGAGCTGCCCAGACGCCCTCTCAGAGCCCTGTAGAGGCACCTCTGGAGGGCAATGTATTGCCGTTCCGTACCCGCCCGGCCGCGCCCGCAGAGGACAAGGAAATGGCGCCTCTCAGCGCGCCGGTAACGACCGACTACGGCCCCGAGCCGAAGGTTCACCGATACACCCTCGAAGAGGCAGTCAATGAGGGTGTGGTCCCGGAAACCTACGCCTGGTGGCATAAGGAAAGGCAACGCGCAAAAGCTCGCGCCAAGAACGGGCAGCCGCACATCCCGTTCCCGGCCGGGGTCAAGCTCGGGCGCGCGGAGAAGTACACCGCAGAAGAACTGCGCGACTGGCATGCCAAGCGCAGAGCAGAGGGCACGGGCAGCGTGTAAGCTGCTCACCTCACCACTCAAAAGGAGGTCAGCATGTCGAAGAAGAACCGCGACGAGATCAGCGCCAAATGGTCCCCGGATCTCGATTCCTACGTCTCCGGCGAGATGGACGCCAGTCAGATCCGATGCGCGCTATGCGCCAACGCTCCGTGCCAGTGCCCGGAGTTCGGCACTCCCGAATACTTCGCACTCATCGAACGCCGACACGGGAAGTAGAGGCAAGCGGAAATGAGAATCAGTCGAGACGAGATGCTGCAAATCTCCAAAGAGGCTCGTCAGCACATCCGAGACGCAATCGGGGAGGGTGATACCGAGAAGTGGGAAGCCGCTCACGCCCTCGCAAAGTCGGCCTATCAGCTCCACAAATACGGGACCGAAGAGGAGCGACCAGTTCCACCGAGATTCACGCTTCCTGAAAGATAGAAAATCTCTCGTTAGCGCCTCCGGGTTTGGTTTCCGGGGGCGCTTTCTCGTGTTTATTTATTGATTGTTTCTCGCGTGCGACCTATAACAATGGCTCTCTAGCACGCCTCCGGCGAGGCATAAACGGGCCGGTAGGCGCGTGACAGGGGTTGCGAGGGGGCGTGTCCGGGGTGGGTAGGCCGGGCGTCCAGGCGTCCAGGCGTCTCGCATGAATGGCGCTGGCTTTCTGTTTCCTGGGTGTGATTCCTGCCCGGCCGGGCGGGGCCGGCGGGCGCGCGGCCGGGATGGTGAGCGGTGCGGCCGGCCGCCAGCTGGGCGGTGGCGGCCGACCCCGCCCGGCCGGCCGGCAGGGGCCTGTTACCACCCCGGCCGGGGGGCGTTACCACTCCTGTTACCACCCGTGTTACCACCGCTGACCTGGGGTGTTACCACTGTTACCACTCCTGGGCGAGATAGGTGTGTGTGGAGGAGCCGGCCGGGGCCGGCCCGGGGGAGCCGCGGTTCCGGCCGGGGCCGGACCGCGACCTGGGCCCGATCGGGCTTGTGCGGCTCTGAGAGCCCCTGTGAGGCCCTGTCGGCTCCGCCCCGGCCCTCTCGCCCCTGGAGGCGGCCACGGGGCCGCAGGGGGCCGCACGGCCGCGCCCGGGGCCGGCCACCTCGCCAGCGCGGGGAAAACCTCGCCTACCAGACCCGGACTCGAATACCGCCAGCGCCATTAAGACCATTCTT
>NZ_JAHKRO010000136.1 GCF_019396325.1 Nonomuraea ceibae | reverse complement strand
CCCTCGCCGTCGTCCGGACTACAGCGGGATGTTGCCGTGCGCGCCCCGGGCCGGGGTCGCCTGGGCCAGGACCTTGGCGATCGCGCCCCGGGTCTCCTCCGGCTTGATCACCTCGTCGATCACGCCCAGCTCCTGCGCGCGGCTGAGCCCGCCCGCGAGCTTCTCGTGCTCCTCGGCGAGCCGCTGCTCCAGCTCCGCGCGCTCCTCCTCGGAGGCGGCGGCGAGCTGGCGGCGCTTGAGGATGCGGACCGCGGCGACCGCGCCCATGACCGCGACCTCGGTCGTCGGCCACGCGAACACCTTGGTCGCGCCGAGGGCGCGGGAGTTCATCGCGATGTAGGCGCCGCCGTAGGCCTTGCGGGTGACGAGCGTGATGCGCGGCACCGACGCCTCGGCGAAGGCGTGCAGCAGCTTGGCGCCGCGGCGCACCACGCCGTCGTGCTCCTGGCCGACGCCCGGCAGGTAGCCCGGCACGTCCACCAGCACGACCAGCGGCACCCCGAAGGCGTCACACATGCGCACGAAACGCGCGGCCTTCTCGGCGGAGGTGGCGTCGAGGCAGCCGCCCAGCCGCATCGGGTTGTTGGCGATCACGCCGACGGTCCGGCCGCCGAGCCGCCCCAGCGACGTGACGATGTTGGGCGCCCACTTGGGGTGCAGCTCCACGCCGGGCTCGTCGAGCAGGCCGTTGACCAGCGGCTTGACGTCGTAGGCGCGGCGCGGCGAGTCGGGCAGCAGCGAGGAGAAGTCGACCTCGCCGATCTCCGACGAGCGGACCCGGCCCTGGTGGCCGAGCAGCACGGCGAGCTGGCGGGCCTTCAGCAGCGCGTCGGTCTCGGTCTTGGTGACGACGTGCACGACACCGCTGCGCTTGCTGTGCGGCTCGGGGCCGCCCAGGGCGGCGCTGGTGACGTCCTCGCCGGTGACGCTGCGGACCACGTCGGGGCCGGTGACGAAGATGCGGCCCGAGTCGGCCAGGATCACCAGGTCGGTCAGCGCCGGGCCGTAGGCGGCGCCGCCGGCGGCCGGGCCGACGACCACGGAGATCTGCGGCACGACGCCCGACGCCTTGGTCATGGCGGCGAACACCCGGCCGACGGCGTGCAGCGACTCGACGCCTTCGGCGAGTCGCGCACCGCCGGAGTGCCAGATCCCGAGGACCGGCACCCGTTCGCGGACGGCCACGTCATAGGCGTGGACGATGTGCTCGCAACCCTCGCTGCCCATCGCGCCGCCCTGATAACGCGCGTCGCTGCAGAACGCGACGACGGGGACTCCCTCGACGCGGCCCATGGCGGCCAGCACGCCGCTCTTGTCCTCGGGGGTGATCAGCCGCACCGACCCCTCGTCGAGGAGGGCGGCCAGGCGGACGGCGGGATCGCGGGGATCGGCAGGCTCCTGTTCGGGACCCTCGGTCGCCACGCGGTTGTCGAGCACGGTCATTTAAGCCCCCTTGAACACGACGGTCACGTTGTGGCCGCCGAAGCCGAACGAGTTGTTGACCGCGGCGATGTCACCCGCTGGCAGGGCGCGGTGGGCGCCGTGCACGAGATCGACCTCGATGCCGTCGTCGACGTTGTCGAGGTTGATGGTGGCGGGGACGATGCGCTCCTGCAGCGCCTTGACGGTGAAGACGGACTCGATGCCGCCGGCGCCGCCCAGGAGGTGGCCGGTCATGGACTTGGTCGAGGTGACCAGCGGGTGGGTGCCGATGGCCTTGGCCACCGCCTGCACCTCGATGACGTCGCCTGCCGGGGTGGAGGTGGCGTGCGCGTTGACGTGCTTGACGTCCTGGCCGGTGATGCCGGCGTCGGTGAGCGCCTGCGTCATCGCCATGATGATGCCCCGGCCCTCGGGCTCGGGCTGGGTGATGTGGTGGGAGTCGGCCGAGTAGCCGACGCCCGAGGCGTAGGCGTAGATCCGCGCGTCGCGGGCGCGGGCGTGCTCCTCCGACTCCAGGACGAGGATGCCGGCGCCCTCACCCAGGACGAAGCCGTCGCGGTCGCGGTCCCACGGCCGGGAGGCGCGCTGCGGCTCGTCGTTGCGGGTGGACATGGCGCGGGCGGCGGCGAAGGCCGCCACGTTGAGGCCGTGGATGGCGGCCTCGGTGCCGCCGGCGATCACCACGTCGGCCCGGCCCGCCCTGATCATGTCCATCGCGTAGCCGATGGCCTCCGCGCCGGAGGCGCAGGCGGACACCGTGGCGTGCACCCCGGCCTGGGCGCCCCGGTCGAGGCCGATCCAGGCGGCGGGGCCGTTGGGCATGAGCATCGGCACCGTGAAGGGCGACAGCCGGTTCCAGCCGCGCTCCTTGTAGGTGTCGTAGGCGGACAGGGTGGTGTTGATGCCGCCGATGCCGCTGGACACGACGACGCCCAGCCGCTCGGGCGCCACCTCCGGCGCTCCCGCGTCCTGCCACGCCTCACGCGCGGCGACCATCGCGAACTGCTCGCTGCGGTCGAGACGGCGGGACTCGGGCCGGGGCAGCACCTCGGTCGGGTCGACCGCGGCCGTCCCCGCGAACGTCACGGGGACGGTGTCGATCCAGTCCTCGGTGAGGGTCCTGACACCCGACTGACCGGCGAGGAGCGCCGACCAGGACGAGGCGACGTCTCCACCGACGGGCGTCGTCGCGCCGAGCCCGGTGACGACGACACGTACCCGGTTTGCACTCACGTTTCGCACTCCTTGTCGATCAGGGGTAAGGACGTTCTAGTTCTGGATGAAGGTGAGGACGTCCTTGACCGTCTTCAGGTTCTTGAGCTGGTCGTCGGGGATCTCGACGCCGAACTCGTCCTGGGCGGCCACGGCGATCTCGACCATGGACAGGGAGTCGATGTCGAGGTCGTCCACGAAGCTCTTCTCCGGAGTGACCTCGGCGGCCGGGATGCCGGTGATCTCGTTGATGATCTTGCCGAGGCCCTGGAGGATGTCCTGCTCGGTGGCCATGTCGCTGGTTCTCCTTAGTTTTCCTGGTTCTGCACGGCTTCGCCGTACAAGCTTTTCTTAGGGGATCTCGATGACCTGACCCGCGTAGGTCAGGCCGGCGCCGAAGCCGAGGATGAGCGCGAGCTCACCCGAGCGGACCTCGCCGCGCTCCAGCATGCGCGAGAGCGCGAGCGGGATGGAGGCTGCGGAGGTGTTGCCGGCGGTGACGATGTCGCGGGCGATGACCGCGCGCTCGGCGCCCAGCCGACGGGCGATCGACTCGATGATACGCAGGTTGGCCTGATGCGGGATGAACGCGGCCAGCTCCGACGGGTCGACGCCGGCGCGCTCGCACGCCTGCTTGGCGACCGGGTGGAGCGCGGTGGTGGCCCAGCGGAAGACCGTCTGGCCCTCCTGCTGCAGCGAGCTGTGGCGGTCGTCGATGCGGATGGCCTCGGACTTGTCGCCGGAGCTGCCCCACACGACCGGGCCGATGCCGGGGGTGTCGGAGGGGCCGACGACCGCGGCGCCCGCGCCGTCGGCGAAGATCACCGCGGTGGAGCGGTCGGTCCAGTCGATCCACTGCGACAGCTTCTCCGCGCCGATGACCAGCACGTTGCGGGCCGAGCCGGCGCGGATGGCGGCGTCGGCGGTGCCGAGCGCGTAGCAGAAGCCGGCGCAGGCGGCGTTGACGTCGAAGGCGCCGGGGGCGTCGATGCCGAGCCGGTGCGCGACGACCGCGGCGGCGTTGGGGATCTGCGACTCCAGTGTGCAGGTCGCGACGATGACCAGGTCGATGTCATCGGCGGCCAGACCGCTGGCGGCCAGCGCCTTGCCGCCCGCCTGGGCCGCCATGTCCTCCAGCGTCTCGCTGTCGGCGGCGACCCGGCGCTCCTTGATGCCGACGCGGGACTGGATCCACTCGTCGTTGGTCTCCATGGTCCTGGCCAGCTCGTCGTTGGTGACGACGCGGGCGGGCTGGTAGTGGCCGAGGGCCAGCAGCCTGGCGCCGGGCGCGGTGTCGGCGATCCTCACTTGATCAGCTCCCTGGCGGCGTCGAGATGTTCGGGGGTCTTGACGGCCACGGTCTTCACGCCGCGCAGCCCGCGCCTGGCGAGGCCGGTCAGCGTGCCGCCGGGCAGCAGCTCGATCATCGCGGTGACGCCCAGCTCGGCCATCGTCGCCATGCAGGAGTCCCAGCGCACGGGGTTGCTCACCTGGTTGACCAGGCGGCTCATGACCTCGTCGCCGCCGGTCACGACCTGGCCGTCGGCGTTGGACAGCAGCCGCACGGTGGGGTCGGCCGGGGTGACGGAGGCGGCGGCCTCGCGCAGCCGCGCGACCGCGGGGGCCATGTGCGCGGTGTGGAAGGCGCCGGCCACGGCCAGCGGGCGGAGCCGGGCGCCGGCCGGGGCGTCGTCGGCGAAGGCGGCGAGCTGCTCCAGCGTGCCGCCCGCGACGATCTGGCCGGAGCCGTTGATGTTGGCGGGGGTCAGGCCGTGCTTGTCGATGGCCGCCAGCACGTCGGGCTCCTCACCGCCGAGCACGGCGGTCATGCCGGTCTCGGTGACGGAGGCGGCCTCGGCCATCGCCCGGCCGCGCTCGCGGACCAGCGTCAGCGCCTGCTCGGGCGTGATCACCCCGGCCAGCGCGGCGGTCGCGAACTCGCCGACGCTGTGGCCGGCCAGCAGGTCGGGGTTCACGCCGAGCGCCTCGGCGCTGGCCAGCGCGGCCGCCACGAGCAGGGGCTGGGCGACGGCGGTGTCGCGGATCTCGTCGGCGTCCGCGGTGGTGCCGAACGCGATCAGGTCGAGCCCGGCGACCTCCGACCACGCGGCGAGCCGGTCTGCCACACCGGGCAGCTCCAGCCACGGGGTGAGGAAACCTGGGGTTTGGGCGCCTTGGCCCGGCGCGACGACTACAAGCACGAAATCCACCATGCCCTGTAGAACTTCGACACGCCGATGAAGATCTGAACGAACTTTGTCCGGGCTGTTTTGTAGGAACCCCACAGTAGGGGTTTCGGGAAGATTACGTTAGGGCCCGCCACATCGCGGCGCTGTCGGCGAGGCGCCCCAGGATGAGCCCCACCTGCAGGGTGAAGGCCGAACGGCCCTCGGTCGGCTGGTAGCCGGTCAGCTCGGTGATCTTCTTGAGCCGGTAGCGGACCGTGTTGGGGTGGACGAACAGCAGTCGCGCGGTCGCCTCCAGCGACGTGCCCTGCTCCAGGTACGTGGCCAGCGTATCGAGCAGCGGGGTGCCCGCGAGGGGCAGATAGACGTTCTCGACGAGCTGCTCCCTGGCGTCCTCGTCGCCGTCGAGCGCCCGCTCGGCCAGCAGGTCCTCGGCGTGCACCGGCCGGGGCGCGTCGGGCCAGCCGGAGGAGGCCTTCAGCCCGGCCAGCGCGGCCCGGGCCGACCGCGCGGCGGCGTGCAGGTCGGGCACCTCGGGGCCGATCACGATCGGGCCCTCGCCGAACCGGGCGACGACCTGCCGGGCCGCGTCGTTCACGCTCTCGGCGCCGCCCACGATCACGATGAGCCGGTCGGCCTGGACACCGGCGAGCAGGTCCATGCCGATGCGGCGGCCCCGCTCGCGCAGCCCGTCGATGACGGCGCGCGGGTCGCCCTCGGGGGCGTGCCCGGCGATCACGACCACCGGCGAGGACGTCCAGCCGAGCGCGGCGGCCCAGGAGTGCAGCCCGTCGTCCACCTCGCCGCGCACCAGCGCGTCGACGATCAGCGCCTCCAGCCGCGCGTCCCAGGAGCCCCGGGCCTCGGCCTCGCGGGCGTAGACGTGCGCGGCGGCGAACGCCACGTCCCGGGTGTAGCGGAGCATCGCCTGCTGGAGCTGGTCCTCGCCGCCGGGCGCGGCCAGCTCGTCGGTCTGCGCCTCGACCACCTGGACGACGACGCGGACGATGTCGACCGTCTGCTGCAGCGAGATCGACCGCTTCAGCTCACGCGGCGCGGTGCCGAAGAACTCGATGCTGGGCGTGGGCCGGTCCTCGCCCGCGTGCTGGAACCACTCGACGAACGCGGCGATGCCCGCCTGCGCCACCAGCCCCACCCAGGAGCGGTCCTCGGCGCTGAGCGCGCGGAACCACGGCAACTGGTCGTCCATCCGCGCCATCGCCGCCGTGCCGAGCGAGCCCATCGCGCGCTCGAGCCTGCGAGTGGTGTCCTCCCGGGTCCGGTCTGTCACGTCTCCTAGAGTGCCAGGTGATTTCAGATGACCGCGACGGCGGTTATCAGGCCGATCGCAATGTGGGTCACCGCGAGGAGCCGGGCGCCCGGCTGCAGCTGAGGCTCCTTGACCAGTTCGCGCACGGAGATGCCGACCACCCGGTCGAACAGCAGCATCGCCAGCGTCTGCACGGCGATGCCGACCAGGCCGAACACCGCGGTGCTCACCAGCCCCTCGGCCAGCCGCCCGCCGGAGCCCCAGATGGAGGCGGCCACGATCAGGCCGACCGCGGCCAGCGCGGAGGTGGCCAGCAGGGTCGCGTTCGGGTTGCGCTCGGTGCGGATGATCTGGCTGAGCTTGCCCGGGGTCGCCAGGTCGATCACGTAGAAGCCGACGATCATCAGGATCACGCCGACGGCGGCGTAGGAGGCGATGGAGCCCGCGCCGCGGGCGAGATGTTCCAGGAACAGGGTGGTCACGGTCACTCGATTCGGTGAGGTACGAAGGAAGAGGTGTCGTCGGTGATCAGGCCGGTCGTCTCCCGGATGCCCAGGCCGGCCGCCTCGTCGGCGACCACCCAGGCGCCCAGGACCGGCCGCTGGCCGCCGAACTCCGGCAACGCCTCGAAGCCCTGGTAGACATACCCCTCCTGGCCATAGGAACCGGGCGTCTCCAGGCCGCCGGACGGCGTGACGATCCGCATCGACGCGCCCTCCCGGCCGAGCAGCGGCTTGGCGATGTACGAGCGGAGGTCGCGGGGGCCGTCGAGGTAGGCGGGCAGCAGGTTGGGATGGCCGGGGAACAGCTCCCACAGCACGGCCAGCAGCGCCTTGTTGGACAGCAGAGCCTTCCACAGCGGCTCGATCCACGTCGCGTGGCGCACCGCGTGGCGGCCGAACGGCTCGGCGAGCATCCACTCCCACGGGTAGAGCTTGAAGGCCGAGCGGATCCTGCGCTCCTCGACGTCGACGAAGCACCGGTTGAGCGAGTCCCAGCCGATGTCCTCCATGGCGACGGCCACGGTCTCCAGCCCGGCCTGCTCGGCGGTCTCCTGGAGGTAGGCCAGCGTCATGGCCTCCTCGCCGGTCTCGTCGCCGTTGGTCCAGGCGAAGTGGGTGGGGCCGGGCGGCAGCGGCATCGCGCGCCAGCGGTCGATGAGCCGCTCGTGCACGGAGTTCCACTGGTCGCCGCCGGGGTGGGTGTCCTGCAGCCAGAACCACTGGATCACCGATGACTCCAGCAGCGAGGTCGGCGTGTCGGCGTTGTACTCCAGCAGCTTGGCCGGCCCGGTGCCGTCGTAGCGCAGGTCGAAGCGGCCGTAGAGGTGGGCGTCGCGCCGCTCCCACGAGCGCGCCACGTCGTCGGCCGCCCACTCCGGGATGGCCAGGTCGGCCAGGCGGCCGGTGGAGACCACGTGCTCGGCGGCCTGGAGGCACATCCCGTGCAGCTCCTCGACCTGCTCCTCCAGCGACTCGACCTCGTCCATGGAGAACACGTAGTGGACCGACTCGTCCCAGTAGGGCCTGCTCAGCCCCTCGGGGTGGGCCGCGCGGTGGTAGGCCAGGCCCTGGCTCTCGATCGTCTTGTCCCAGCCGTCGCGGGGAGCGCCCTGCTCGCGTCGCACCGGTCAGCTCCCGCTGCTGCGGCCGCTGCCGAAGCCGCCGCGCTGGATCTCGCGCCCGGTGCGGGTGGAGATGGTGACGTCGGAGGGGCGCAGCGTGGTGCCGCCGCGCACGCGGGTGCCGTTGCGGACGCCGCCGTAGTACCAGTGGTAGGCGCCCCGCGGCCCGGCGTAGTAGTGGGAGTGGTGGTCGTCGTCGCAGTAGTCCTCGTCCACGACCGGGTAGGAGCCGTCGGGGAGCTGCTGGCTGGTGTCGACGCAGTCGGCGGTGACCTCGTCGTCGTCCTGCGTCGCCGCGCAGTAGCCGACCACCATGACGGACACGACGCCGATGACGGTCAGGGTGATCGCTTTCGACGAGCGCTGTTTCGGTGGGGGCGGCTTGGGGGGCAATCGGGCTCCTTCGTGGGTCGCACAGCCTAGCGGGGGTTCCGGCCGGCCTTCAATCGCCCGTGATCCGACGGTGACCTGGCCCGTTGCCGCTTTTGATATGGATGAACGTATGGAACCGGTCGAAGCGTTCCGGGAAATCGCCTTCCTGCTGGAGCGGGCGGGCGAGCCCGCCTACCGCGTGCGCGCCTTCCGCCGCGCCGCCTCCGTCGTCGCCGACCTGCCCCGCGACGAGCTCGTACGGCGCTCGGAGTCGGGCGGCCTGGCCGAGCTGCCCGGCATCGGCAAGGTGACCGCGCTGGTCGTCACCGAGGCGCTGGCCGGTCAGGTCCCGACCTATCTGCGCCGGTTGCGCGCCACGGAGGGGGCCGACCTCGACGACGAGACGGCGGCGTTGCGCGCGGCGCTCAAGGGTGACCTGCACAGCCATTCCGACTGGTCCGACGGCGGATCGCCGATCGAGGAGATGGCCGAGGCGGCCGGGTCGCTGGGCCACGCCTACCTGGCGCTGACCGACCACTCGCCGCGGCTGACCGTCGCCCGCGGGCTGCCGGCGGCGCGGCTGCGCGAGCAGCTCGACGTGGTGGAGGCGCTCAACGAGCGGCTGGCGCCGTTCCGCATCCTGACGGGCATCGAGGTCGACATCAACCTCGACGGCAGCCTCGACCAGGAGCCGGAGCTGCTGGAACGGCTCGACGTGGTGGTCGCCAGCGTGCACTCCAAGCTGCGCATGCCCAGCTCCGAGATGACCCGCCGGATGGTGACGGCCGTCGCCAACCCGCTCGTGGACGTGCTCGGCCACTGCACCGGCCGGGTCGTGCAGGCCGGGGGAGCGCGCGGCTCGCGCAGGCCGGAGTCGGAGTTCGAGGCCGACCTGGTCTTCGAGGCGTGCCGGCGGTTCGGGGTCGCCGTGGAGATCAACTCGCGTCCCGACCGGCTCGACCCGCCCAAGCGGCTGCTGCGCCAGGCGTACGAGCAGGGGTGCGTGTTCGCGATCAACTCCGACGCGCACGCGCCCGGCCAGCTCGACTGGCTGCGCTTCGGCTGCGAGCGGGCGGCCAGGTGCGGGATCGAGGCCGGCCGGATCGTCAACACCTGGCCGGTGGACGAACTGCTCGACTGGGCTCGCTGACCCCCTTCCGGACGCCCGAAACCCCGGTGCGCTCGGGATTGTCGGTGTCCGCGCGTAGCGTCGCGGGTGTGAACCGTACCGACCGGCTCTACGCGCTCGTCGAGGACCTGCGCGCCATCTCGCCCCGCTGCCGCTCGGCCCGCGAGCTGGCCGGCAGGTTCGAGGTGAGCGTGCGCACGATCGAACGCGACATCACCGCCCTGCAGGAGTCCGGGGTGCCGATCTACGCCGAGACGGGGCGCAAGGGCGGCTACGCGATCGACAGGAAGATGTCCCTGCCACCGCTCAACTTCACCCCGGCCGAGGCGGTGGCCATCGCGGTGGCGCTCAGCCGGGCCGGCGACCAGCCGTTCGGCCGGCAGGCCCGCAGCGCGTTACGCAAGGTCGTCGCCGCCATGCCCGGCCGCGAGGGCGAGCTGGCCAGGGAGCTGGCGCGGCGGGTGGTGCACGTCTCCGAGCCCGCCGAGCCGGGCGGCGCCCGGCCGATGGGCGGCGAGGGCATCTCCCGCGCCATCGAGGAGGCGCTGCTGCGCCGCCGGGTGCTCCGGCTCGACTACGCCGACGCCAAGGGCGCGCTGACCTCGCGCGACGTCGAGCCCGGCGTGTTCCTGGGCGGCCGAGGCGGGTTCTGGTATCTGGTGGCGTGGTGCCGGCTCCGTGACGACGTGCGCGTCTTCCGGCTCGACCGCATCGCCGCCGCCTCCGTCACCGCCGAGCGCTGCCCCGACCGGCCGCTGGAGGGCTATGCCACCGACGTCCCCGACCTGCTCGTGCACGGCACTTTGCTCGATTGAATGCTCGAAAAGTCAAGAGGAAACACCGACATAGGGTTGTCGCCATCGCGTTAGATCGTTGTCTTGTTCGAAAGTGATGGAGGAGACGGCGATGGCTGACAACACGGTCAACTGGTTCGAGGTGGCCACCGACGACCCGGAGGGCGCCGAGCGCTTCTACGGCGAGCTGTTCGGCTGGACCTTCGCCCGGGAGGGCGACGGCTCGATGGACTACCGGTTGATCCGCTACCCGGGCGGTGAGCCCGTCGGCGGCCTGTTCGGCACCAAGGGCGAGTTCCCGGCGCACGCGGTCTTCCACGTGCAGGTGGCCGACGTGGCGGAGACCTGCCGGCGCGGCGAGGAGCTGGGCGGCAAGGTGCTGACGAAGGTGGTCGGCGACGCCCCGGGCACCGACTTCGCCTACGTGCGCGACCGTTCGGGCAGCGTCTTCGGCGTCTACCGGCCCCGCGCGTGAGCCGCCCCTGATCGTCGCGGGCCGGGTGCCGCCTTCCCCGCGTCCCGGTCCCGCGCGGGCCGCTCCCGCGAGCGGCCACCCCTGCCCTGGACACGCCGCCGACCGCCGAGTGGCGGCGCGTCCAGGGCCCGGAGCGTCAGGCCCGAAGCGTCAGGCCCGGAGGCGTCAGGCCGCCGGGCAGGAGGCGCCACGCTCGGGCACCTTGCCCTTGAGCAGGTAGCCGTTCACCAGCTCGGCGACGCACTTGCTGCCCGACAGGTAGGCGCCGTGCCCCTCGCCCTCGTAGGTGACCAGCGTGGCGGTCCTGAGCTGCCTGGTCAGCTTGGGCGCCCACTCGTACGGGGTGGCGGGGTCGTTCTTGCCGCCGACCACGAGGATCGGCGCCGAGCCGGTGGCGTCGACCTTCCTGGCTTCGTCGCTGCCCTTGACCGGCCACACGTCGCACAGCGCGCCCGAGCCCGCGCCGCCGAACAGCGGCGAGATCTTCAGCGAGGCCGTCTCGGTGCGCCGCAGCGTGGCCGCGTCGGGGCGTTCGGCCGTGTCGACGCAGGTGATCGCCGGGAAGCTGGTCGTCTGCGTGGTGTAGGAGCCGTCCTCGCCGCGGCCGGTGTAGGTGTCGGCCAGGTAGAGCAGCGCCGCCCCGTTGCCCTTGAGCGCCTGGCCGAGCGCGCTCTCCAGGAACGGCCACGTCAGCTCCGAGTAGAGGGCGGCGGCGACGCCGGTGGCGGCCAGCCCCTGCGTGAGCTGGCGGTGATAGACCTTCATCGGCTTGGCGGCCAGGTCGTTCATCAGCTTCTCGACGTTCGAGCCCGCGGTGGCGACGTCGGCGCCGACCTCGCAGGTGTCCTTCACGCAGTCCTTCAGGAAGGCCTCGTACGACTTCTGGAAGCCCTTGGTCTGGGCCAGCGTGCGCTCCTCGAACGTGACCGTCGGGTCCAGCGGCGCGTCGAGCACCATCCGGCCCACGTTCTCCGGGAACTGCGTGGCGTACACGGCGCCGAGCTGGGTGCCGTAGGACATGCCGACGTAGTTGAGCTTCTCGTCGCCGAGGGCGGTGCGGATGCGGTCCATGTCGCGGGCGGCGTTGGCGGTGCCGACGTACGGCAGGATCTTGCCGGAGTCGCGCGCGCAGAGCTCGGCGAAGCGCCGGTTGGCCGCGTCGATCTCGGCGCGGGTCTGCGCGTTGGCGGGCAGCGTGTCGAGTGAGGTGAAGCGGTCGAGGTCGGCGGTGCCGCCGCAGCGCACGCCGGAGCTGCGCTCGACGCCGCGCGGGTCGAAGCTGATCAGGTCGTAGCGGGCGCGCAGCGCGCCGAGCGCCTTGCCCGCCTGGTCGAGCGTGTCGACGCCGGAGGCGCCGGGGCCGCCGAAGTTGAACAGCAGCGACCCGATCCGCTTCTTCTGGTCGGTCGCCGCGAGCTTGATCAGCGCCAGGTCGATCTTCTCGCCGCCGGGGTCGGAGTAGTTCAGCGGGACGCTCAGCTTGCCGCACCGGACCGTCGCGTCCTTCTCGACGGGCGGTTCGCCGTCGGGGCGGGCCACGTCCGTGCACGGGCCCCACGCGATCTTGTCAGTCTCCGGAATCACATCGGTGGCGGGCTTGGCCGTGCTCACACAACCCGTGGTTGCGGCGGCCAGGACTGCGGCGGCCAGTACGCGGCGCATGCGACATTTCCCCTCGTCAGCTCAGGGGGAAGTAGTGCCCACAATACGTGACGGCCCACCGGAACGGGCGGGACGGCACGGTCGTGCCGTCCCGCCCGTCCGGGTCGTCTCAGACGCCCATCGACTGGGTGTCGTTGCTCTCGGCGCCACCGGCCTCGGTCACGCCGTTCTTCAGGTGGTAGCGGGCGATCGCCTCGCGCAGCACCTCGCCGTCGAGCTCACCCCGCTTGACCAGGCTGTTCAGCACGGCCAGCGTGATCGAGGCGGCGTCGACGTGGAAGTGGCGGCGCAGCGCCGAGCGCGTGTCGGACAGGCCGAACCCGTCGGTGCCCAGCGAGGACCAGTCACCCGGCACCCACTGCGCGATCTGGTCCTGGACGGCCTTCATGTAGTCGCTGACGCCCACGAACGGGCCCTGCGCCTGCGACAGCACCTGCGTCACGTACGGGACGCGCTGCTCGGCGTCGGGGTTGAGCAGGTTGTGCTCCTCGCACGCGAGCGCGTCGCGGCGCAGCTCGGTCCAGGACGTCGCCGACCACACGTCGGCCGACACGCCCCACTCCTCGGCCAGCAGCCGCTGGGCCTCCATCGCCCACGGGCCCGCCACGCCGGAGGACAGGATGTTGGCCTTCGGCCCCTGCGTCTGCGGCCCCTCGGCGAACTTGTAGAGGCCCTTGAGCAGGCCCTCCACGTCGATGCCTTCGGGCTGGGCCGGCTGCAGGTAGGGCTCGTTGTAGACGGTCAGGTAGTAGAACACGTCCTCCGGCTGCTCGCCGTACATGCGCCGCAGGCCGTCCTTGACGATGTGCGCGACCTCGAACGCCCACGACGGGTCGTAGGAGATCGCCGCCGGGTTGGTCGAGGCGATGAGCGGCGTGTGGCCGTCCTCGTGCTGCAGGCCCTCGCCGTTGAGCGTGGTGCGGCCGGCGGTGGCGCCCAGCAGGAAGCCGCGCGTCATCTGGTCGGCCATCTGCCACATCTGGTCGCCGGTGCGCTGCCAGCCGAACATCGAGTAGAAGATGTAGATCGGGATCATGTGCTCGCCGTGCGTGGCGTACGAGGTGCCGACGGCGATCGCCGAGGCCATCGAGCCCGACTCGCTGATGCCCTCGTGCAGGATCTGGCCCTGCACCGACTCCTTGTACGACAGCAGCAGCTCCCTGTCGACGGCCTCGTACGTCTGGCCGTGCGGCGAGTAGATCTTCGCCGTGGGGAACATCGCGTCGAGGCCGAACGTACGGGCCTCGTCGGGGATGATCGGCACGAACCGGTGGCCGATCTCCTTGTCGCGCATGAGGTCCTTGAGCAGCCGCACGAACGCCATCGTGGTGGCGACCTGCTGCTTGCCCGAGCCCTTGGCGAACGTCTGGTAGGCGGCGTCGCCGGGCAGCTTGACCGGCTTGGCGCGCACGACGCGCTTGGGCAGCACGCCGCCGAGCGCGGCGCGGCGCTCCTTCATGTACGCGATCTCGGGGTCGTTCTCGCCCGGGTGGAAGTACGGCGGCAGGTCGCCTTCCAGCGCCGAGTCCGGGATCGGCAGGTAGAGCCGGTCGCGGAACTCCTTGAGCTCGGCCTTGGTGAGCTTCTTCATCTGGTGGGTGGCGTTGCGCGCCTCGAAGTCCTTGCCGAGCGTCCAGCCCTTGATGGTCTGGGCCAGGATGACCGTCGGCTGGCCGACGTGCTCGCGCGCGGCCTTGAACGCCGCGTAGACCTTGTGGTAGTCGTGCCCGCCGCGCGACAGCTTGCGGATGTCGTCGTCGGTCAGGTGCTCGACCATCTTGCGCAGGCGCGGGTCGCCGCCGAAGAAGTTCTCCCGGATGTAGCCGCCCGACTCGACCGAGTAGGTCTGGAACTGGCCGTCGGGGGTGGTGTTCATCTGGTTGACGAGCACGCCGTCGACGTCGGCCGCGAGCAGCGGGTCCCAGTCGCGGCCCCAGACGACCTTGATGACGTTCCAGCCGGCGCCGCGGAAGTAGGACTCCAGCTCCTGGATGATCTTGCCGTTGCCGCGCACCGGGCCGTCGAGCCGCTGCAGGTTGCAGTTGATGACGAAGGTGAGGTTGTCGAGCTCCTCGCGCGCGGCCACGCCGATGGCGCCGAGCGACTCGGGCTCGTCCATCTCGCCGTCGCCCAGGAACGCCCATACGTGGCTGCGGCTGGTGTCCTTGATCTGGCGGTTGAGCAGGTAGCGGTTGAACCGCGCCTGGTAGATCGCCCCGATCGGCCCCAGACCCATCGAGACCGTGGGGAACTCCCAGAAGTCAGGCATGAGCCGCGGATGCGGGTAGGAGGGCAGGCCGTGGAAGCCGTGCGACAGCTCCTGGCGGAAGGCGTCGAGCTGGGCCTCGTTGAGGCGGCCCTCCAGGAAGGCGCGGGCGTAGATGCCCGGCGCGGCGTGACCCTGGAAGAAGACCTGGTCGCCCGACTCGCCGTGGTCCTTGCCGCGGAAGAAGTGGTTGAAGCCGACCTCGTACAGGGAGGCCGCCGAGGCGTAGGTGGCGATGTGGCCGCCCACGTTGGTGCGGGCGTTGGCGCGCGAGACCATGATCGCCGCGTTCCAGCGGATGTAGGCCCGGATGCGCCGCTCGACGTGCTCGTCGCCGGGGAACCAGGGCTCGCGCTCCGGCGGGATCGTGTTGATGTAGTCGGTGCTGCGCAGGCCCGGCACGCCGACCTGGTGCTCGCGCGCCCGCTCCAGCATGCGGAGCATCAGGTAGCGGGCTCTGGTGCGGCCCTCCGTCTTGACGACGTTGTCGAGGGACTCGAGCCACTCGTTGGTCTCACTGGGGTCGACATCAGGCAGCTGGCTGGGTAGGCCGTCGCTGATGATCGAGAAACGCTGGCGTCCGGAAGCCACTGGGTCTCGCCTTCCGAGGATGACTGATGTCTGGTCTGGGTCGCTTTCCATCCTGGTCGCTCGGCGTAGAAAGTGCATCTCTACTCACCGGTAACCAGGGTGTCGCGGCTGGCAGGGGTACTACTGGTGGCCTAGACCACCGATGGTAGGACGAATCAACCGCATAGGTTACATCCGTCCCGCATTTTAACAAGACGGGAAAAGCTACAAATTTTTGCCTTGCGCCCCTGAGTATCCCCCGGCGGGGTCGCCGCGTCACTCCCGGGGAGGGGCAAGCGCCGCGCGGAGTCTAACGGCAGGCATCCGGGACCCTCCGGCGCCTCTCTTCCGGGCGTTCTCAGCGAACTCTCAGGTAACGGTTCGGTCATGATTGCGGCCGTTGTCGCGCCGCTCCGGCCGCCGCCCTCTTTTCGTACGGCCGCGTCCGTACGAGGCTGTAGCTATGAATGCGACGGTAGGAGACCGGCTCCTCGTGCACGGGAACACCGTTGGCGAAAGGGACCGGAGCGGAGTGATCATCGAGGTCCAGGGCGCGGACGGCGGCCCTCCGTACATCGTGCGCTTCGACGACGGGCACACCGGGCTGGTGTTTCCCGGCCCTGATGCCGTCATTGTGCCTCAGTAGAATTTCCCCGTGAGATCAGAACTCATCTCCGTGGCCACGGGTTCACGCGAGACGGTGCACGACATCACCGGGGAATGCGCCGAATTCGTCCGCGCGCGGGGTGACGACGGGCTGCTGCACGTCTTCGTCCCGCACGCGACGGCCGGCGTGGCGCTGCTGGAGCTCGGCTCCGGCAGCGACGACGACCTGCTGTCCGCGCTGCGTGACCTGCTGCCGGCCGACGACCGGTGGCGCCACGCCCACGGCTCGCGCGGTCACGGCAGGTCACACGTGATGCCCGCGTTCATTCCGCCGTACGTCACGGTCCCCGTGCTGGGCGGCAGATTGGCGCTGGGCACCTGGCAGTCCATCGCGCTGGTGGACCTGAATGTCGACAACCCGCAACGCCAGGTTCGGCTGTCGTTTTTGTCTGATTGATTCTGGCCGAGTAGGGCCGTACCCGTGGCGACCGTTGACGACTGAGGGTCACAGCGTGTGGACTGTCCCGAAGCGATAAACCGCATATGCGGGGCCACTCAAGCAGGAGGGATAAACGTGAGCGCGACCGCGGGTCAGGCGCAGGGCGAGCGCGGCCTGGCCGAACGACTCGGCCTCAAGCCGGGTCAGGTGGTGCAGGAGATCGGCTGGGATGAGGACGTCGATGACGAGCTTCGCGATTCCATCGAGGACCTGACCGGCAACGAACTGCTGGACGAAGACACCGACGACGTCGTCGACGTGGTGCTGCTGTGGTGGCGCGACGGCGACGGGGACCTGTTCGACGTCCTGAGCGGCGATGCCATGCGAGCACTCGCCGACGGTGGCCAGATCTGGTTGCTGACTCCGAAGGCCGGGCGCGAGGGCCACGTGGAGCCGAGCGACATCGGGGAGGATGCCACTACGGCCGGTCTATCGCAGACCAGCAGCATCTCCGCGGCCCCCGACTGGTCGGGGACCAGGCTCGTCGCCCCGAAGGGCCGGCGGTAGGAGCCTGACGACAGGAGCGCGGACGCCAGCCGTACGGCAGGATGGAACCGTGAACGGGCATCCTGCCGGGGTCGGCGCCCCGGCTCCCGAATTCGAGCTGCGGGACCAGCACGGCACTCCGGTGAGGCTTTCTCAGTTCCGGGGCAGGAAGGTCGTGCTGGTCTTCTACCCGCTGGCGTTCAGCGGCGTGTGCCACCGCGAGCTGTCCGAACTGCGTGACTTCGCCGCGGGTGACGCGCAGATCCTCACCGTCTCGGTCGACTCGATGTTCACGCATCGTGCCTGGGCGGACCAGGAGGGTTACGTTTTTCCCCTGCTCTCCGATTTCTGGCCACATGGACAGGTGGCGCGGGCGTACGGTGTGTTCGACGAGACGAAGGGCGTCGCGCGGCGGGGCACCTTCGTCATCGACGGCGAGGGCGTGATCCGCTGGTCGGTGGTCAATCCGGCCGGTGAGGCGCGCGACGTCGCCGACTACGCCAAGGCGCTCGCCGACATCTCGTAACGGAGGAAACGATGCCCTGCTACCGCTGCGGGGCCCGGCAGACCGACCCCGTCCGCGGGGCCAGCCCCTGGAAGCGCGCGGTGCGCCGGGAGCGGCAGGTGCTCATCTGCCCGGACTGTCAACGCCTGCACGACCTCGACCTGGAATCGTGCGGCTCGTGCGGGTCCACGTCGATGATCTGCCGGCTCGGCGAGGTCGAGTGCCGTTCCTGCGGCGCCGTCCGCACCGCCCGTGCCCTGGTCGACCCCGAGGCGCTGATCGGCTCCGGCGCTCCGCCCGGGCTGTCCGCGGAGGTCGAGGCGGCGCTCAACCGGGTGCTCGGACGCGCCTGATCTTGCAGGACTTTTCCAGACATTTGCTGAGCTGCGCTATCGTTCCGTTTCGTGTCCTCAACTAGTTCGTTCGTCGTCGCGCTGGACGTCGGTGGCACGTCCATGAAGGGCGGCCTGGTCAGCGAGACCGGCACCGTGCTGCTGAGCGAGCGCCGCTCCACCCCGCGCGCCGAAGGGCCCGAGGCGGTCGTCGCCGCCATCCGCGCCTTCATCAGCCACCTCGCCGCCTCCGGCGACGGCACGCCCGCGGGCGTCGGCCTGGCCGTCCCCGGCCTGGTCTCCGAGGACACGGCCCTCTACGCCGCCAACCTCGGCTGGAGCGAGGTCCCCGCCACCGACTTCACCGAACTCGACGTGCCCGTCATCCTCGGCCACGACGTCCGCACCGGCGGCCTCGCCGAAAGCGTCCTCGGCGCCGGGCGCGGCGTGCCCGACTTCCTCTTCCTCCCCATCGGCACCGGCATCGCCGGCGCCATGATCATCCACGGCGAGCCGTACGGCGGCGCGTCCGGCTGGGGCGGCGAGATCGGCCACATCCCCGTCTTCCCCGACGGCGAACAGTGCGCCTGCGGCCAGCTCGGCTGCCTGGAGACCTACGCCTCCGCCGCCTCCGTCGGCCGCCGCTACAGCCAGCGCGCCGGCGTCGAAGGCGTACGCGCCGAACAGGTCGTCGCCTCCGACGACCCCGTCGCCATCGAGGTCTGGGACGACGCCGTCGAAGCCCTCTCCCTGGCGCTGGCCACGTACACGCTCCTGCTGGACCCCTCGATGATCGTCCTCGGCGGCGGCCTCGCCGAGGCGGGACCCGCCCTGTTCGATCCGGTTCGTACGCGCCTCGTCAAGCGCCTCACGTTCCGCGACGCCCCGCCCCTGCTGCCGGCCGCCCTGGGCGTCGACGCCGGCATGCTCGGCGCCGCCCTCCTCGGCTGGCGCGCCGCCGGCCGCCCGGACCTGGGCGCCGGGTGGGACGTGGAGGTGCGATCGGCTCCGTTGGTGTCGTAAGGTGTAGTGCCGATCAGGGGGCGGTTAGCTCAGCGGTAGAGCACTCGCCTTACAAGCGAGGGGTCACTGGTTCGAACCCAGTACCGCCCACCAGGTAAAGCTCATCTCACCCGAAGATCGGTAAAACCGTCTGGGGGACGAGCTGGGGACGATCTCCGGAAACGATCTTCCTGGCCGTCCCCAGAAGCGCATCCACCACCGGCACCGAACTGTGACCGCCGAACCGTCGCACCCGTTCGATCAGGGTCCGCTCCCAGCGGGCCTGCAGCCCCACCGTGACCATCTCGACCATCGGTGGCGACTCATGCGCGTACGTGGCCACGTTCCCGCGCAGCTTGTGCCCTAGCCGCCCCTCCGATGCGACTGTCGGCACCAGCATCTCGTCGAGCATCACCTTGTGCGTATGCCTGAGGCCGTGGACCTTCCCCCGCTTGTCCGGGTCATCGGTCTGCCCCAGGATCCGCCCCCACGACGCCAGATGATGTACCTCCGGGTCGTAGCGCCAGAATCCACGCCGACGAGGCGGAGCGAACTCCTCGCCTGGGCTGGCAGCAGGCCATGACCGCTTCACGAGGTCAGGTGGCGATCGTTGAGATGGTCATGGGATGGCTCGACTGGGTCCAGCCGTAGTTGGCGATGACGGCGTGGTCCGGCCTGCCCGCGTGGTGGACCCGCCCGTCGTCATGGCCGACAACAGCACCACGGCTGGCACCTACGCGCACTGCGACAACGAGTCGTGCCAGCACCGATGGAGGCTGCGCCGCCAATTCGCCCCGACATCAACCGCGAAGGAGGAGCGCCATGCCTGAGACCCGAGAGCCGAAGCGCATCCGCCGCGAGCGCACCAAGGGCTGGCGCAAAGGCACCAACTGCACGATCATGGACCGCACCTCGAAGTGGGGCAACCCGTTCAAGGTCGGCGAGAAGATCCGTCGCGACTCCCCGCTCTGGCCCTACATCGCCGTCACCGTCCCCGGCGGAGCCCACGGCCTCGCCGCGCTCACTGTGCTGACCGCCGAGCAGGACCTGGCCACGGGGTTGGCATGATGTCCTGAGACGCCTCTGGATCATGGGTGTCCGTCCGGCTAATGTCGAACGGGAGTTCCCCTCGCTAACCCCGGAGGCCCTTGTGCTCTTTACACGATGGTTACCCAGCGCCACCCCGCCCAGCCGAAGGTTCACGCGCCTTACCCGCCACCTCGCCATCTTGTGCGGAACCGTCACCCTGGTCGCCGGTCTCGCCGTCTCGCAAGCCCCCGCAGCTATGGCCGCTGACTCACTCACCCCCCTCGGCCATGTCACAGTCACCAGCGACATCGCTGCCGCGGCCGGAAAAGTATTCGTCGCCATGGATGACCGGATCGTCGTCGCGGACACCCAAGGCGTCCTCGCTGGAAACATCACCGGCTTGGCCGAAGTGAGGGATCTCGTCACCAGCCCGGACGGAACTCGGCTCTACGCGGCGCTTAGAGGGTCGCACGAAGTGATTGAGATCAACACTGACGACCTTGCCATCATTCGGCGGATCGACCTGGCCGCGTACCACTGCCCAAGCCGGCTCGCGATGAGCGGACACCGGCTTTGGGTCTCCCACGGCTGCCCTTGGGAAGGTTCGGCCGGCGCTCTTGGCCTCGACCTGTCCGTCCCTGCCCCGCAGCCTGCCGTTGTCTCGCTCGACAACCCTGCTCAAGCGCCACGGATCGCTGCCGCAGGGAACACGCTCGTCGTGGCGGACTTCTGGGAGCTGCGGGTGTACGACCTCCAAGACGGCGTTCCCGCACTGCGTGGTGCAATGGACGCCTACGATCACGGGTTGTGGAACGGCTGGGGTCAGATCGCACTCACGCCGGACGGCGCGACAGCGATCACCACGCCGGGAGCTGTGAACGACTTCGACGCCTGGGACCTGACCACCCTCACCAAGTCCCGCTCCTATGGCAAGGAAGAGGGCACTCTCGACTACGCGTCGCCCACGATCAGCCCAGACGGGAAACAGGTTGCCGTCACACGAGGAACCGACGATGTAGAAGACGCACCTCTCGTGCTGTTCGACTTGAACACGGGAGCCGCGGTTGAGACGTTCGACTCCCAATCTCTCGTCACGATTTACGACCTCGTCTTCTCCGGATCTGACCTGTTCGCCGTCATCGAGAACACTCTCAATGGCACCTTTCATCTCTGGCGGATGCACGGTGCCACACTTCCGCCGTGCAAGATGACATTGACAGGGCCGGACACATCAGGGCGGTTCAAGGAAGCCACCTTCGCTGGCCGGCTCACCCGGCCGGACGGCGCCAATCCTGGTGTCCAGACGGTCACCGTCAGCCGCCGCCCGTGGGGTGAGAGCACCTTCGAGCCGCTGCCGGACGTCACCACGAACGCCGATGGGACCTTCATCTTCAGCAACGTCCCCGGGGTCGAGACGCAGTGGACCTACAAGGTCTACTACGACAACACCGCAGACAGTCGAAGCTGTAGCGCGACCAAGGTGGTGGAAGTGTCCGGCTGGTGATTCGGGTCGTCGGTTAGATTAAGAACACGAAAAGTGGCTCTCCGCCACGAACGGAGAGCCGCCTCGTCCCACTAGTCCTCGCCGACCCCGCCAGTCCCTCAACTGCTCAGGTCTCCCGTAAGCGTACAACCAGCTCACAGGGGGACACGTTGGCTCTGGACTGCCCGGTCGCGTCCTGCGACCGCCTCATGCCCGGCACAGCCCGCATCTGCGGAGCCTGCACCGCCGAACTCGCCCGCGAACTCGACGCCGTCCCCAGCCTGGACGCCGACCTCGATCTAGCCATCAGCCGGCAGTCCCGCACCACCGGTGGCAGCGTCGGCGGGCGGAGCAGCGAGAAGCCGCTGCCGTGGAACGAACACGCCTCCGAAGCGGCTGAGCGTCTGCAGGTGATCCTGCTCGGCTGGGATCGCGTCCTCGTCGCCTCTGTCCACCCCTTACATGGGCCGACCTGCGCATCATGCACGCACCCGTCGTGCATGTACGCCGACCTCGGCCGTTAACCCCGCCACCAGTCGCGCCATGTCGCCCCCTGGCTGCGCCGCCACGCCGGAGCGTTGATCGCCCACCCTGCCGGGCCGGACGCGGTCGACGAGATCCTGACCGCTGTCCGCAATGCCCGCTACGCCACCGACACCCCGCCCCGCGACCTCTTGGGTTCTAGGGTTCGTTGCAACACCCCACTTCAGGGGATGCGATGGACTTCGAGATCCGCAAGGTGCGCAAGGCGCAGGGGGCGAAGAAGCTCCGGGCTGAGCGGGAGGAATACTTTCGGCTCA
>NZ_JAHKRO010000135.1 GCF_019396325.1 Nonomuraea ceibae | reverse complement strand
GATCAGCGTCCCCCGCCCGCAGGGCCTCGCGCGCCGCGTAGACCTCCAGGGTGGCGGCGGGCGCCCCGTGACCGGCGGCGCGCAGCGCGGCGGCGGCCCGCCGGAACCGGTCCCCGGCGCTCTCGTGGTCGCCGGCCAGCGACTCGGCCAGCCCCCGCACCTGCGCCACCGCGAGCGCGGGCAGCCCCAGGTGCAGGTCGGCGGCGTGCCGGTCGGCCGTGTCGAGCGCCTCGCGGGCGGCCTCCAGCTCGCCGGCGAGCGCGAGCAGCCGCGCCCGGGTGGCGAGCACCGGGACCAGCAGGGCGCGGTCGCCGGCGAAGCGGTCCAGCAGGCCGGCGCAGAGCGCCAGCCCCTCCGGGACCGGCGCCGGCGACCACTGCACCAGCTCGCACAGCCCGCCCAGCAGCCGGTCCTCCTCGTACGTGTCACCCATCGCCCGCGCCCGGCCGAGCCCGTCGCGCAGCGCCCGGTCCGCCGCGCCGAACCGGCCCTCCTCGATGCGGGCCAGGGCTTCGAGCTGGTGGAAGCGGCACCAGCTCAGCTCGTCGCCGGGGTCGAGCGCCAGCCGTTCGCGCAGCGGCGGCAGCCGGGGCCCGCGGGCCCCGGCGCGCAGGGCGAGGATCTCGCGCTGGATCGCGCAGGTGAGCGCGGTGCGCGGGTCGTCGGGAGCGAGCTCCCCGGCGCGGTCCAGCGCCTCGGCGGCCCGGTCGCCCTCGCCCCTGGCCAGCCGGGCGTCGCTGATGCGGACGGCCAGCGACCGGTGCTCGTCCCGGCCCGGCGGCAGCATCTCCCGGCCGCGTTCCAGCAGCGCGATCGCCGCCGGCAGGTCCTTGCGGCGCAGCGCCCGGGAGCCGTCCCTGATGAGCGAGGCGGCGGCCCGGTCGGTCAGCTCGGGCAGCAGCGGGTCGCCCGGCCGCACCTCGCGGGTGAGCCGGCAGGCGGCCAGCAGGTGCAGGCTGACGTCCGCCTGGCCGGGGCCGGGGAAGGGCGCGTCCTCCGGGATGCCGCCCGTGTGGCCGCCCGTGTGGCCGCCCGCCCGGACGGCCAGCTTCCGGTGCCAGTCCGCCCGCGCGTGCTTGCTGGTCAGCGCGTAGACGGTCTCCCGGGTGAGCGTCTGCGTGAACTCGTACGCGCCCGGGAGCGCGCCGGGCCGGATCAGCCGGTCGTCGCGCAGCCGCCGCAGCGACGCCCGCACCGCGTCGGGCCCGGTGCCGAGCAGCTCCGCCACCAGCTCCTCGGTGAACGCCTGGCCGATGGTCGCGGCCCGTTCCAGCACGTCGCGGTCGGCCTCGTCCAGCCGGTCCAGCCGGGCGCCGAGCAGTGCCTGGATGGTGGGCGGCAGCGAGGAGCCGCCCTCGGCCAGCGTCTCCAGCATCAGCTCGGCGAACAGCGGGTTGCCGTCCGAGCCGTACGTCACCCGGTCGAGGACGTCGTCATGTACGGCGACCGCCGTGTCGTGGGCGACCACCTCGGCGCGGCCGGCGCGCAGGGCGGCGAGCTCGGCGACGAGCCGGGCCATGTCCGGCCGGCCCAGCGGGCCGAGCTCCAGCGACAGGGCGCGCACCACGCCCGCCCCCCACGCGGGCCGCGTCCGGCACAGCTCCGGCCGGGCCACGCAGACGAGCAGGACCGGCACCCGGGCCAGCCACGCCGCGCAGTCCTCGATCAGGTCGAGCAGCGTCGGCTCGGCCCACTGCAGGTTGTCCAGCACCACCACGAGCGGGCCGCGCCGGGCCAGCACCTCGAACAGCGACCGCACCGCCCGCGCGATCTCCGCCACCCCGGCGGTGTCGAGCTCGCCGGGCTCCCCGGTGCCCGCCAGCCCGCGCAGCACCCGCGCGCTCTGCGGGCCGAGCATCGCGGCGACGGCCGGCCAGCCGCCGTTCAGCGCCTCCAGCATCTCCGCGATCGGCCGGTAGGTGGCGCCGATGCCGTAGGAGGGGCACCGGCCGGTCAGCACGCTCACGCCGTCGGGCAGCCGGTCCAGGAACTCCCTGACCAGCCGCGACTTGCCGATGCCGGGCGCGCCGAGCACGGTCGCCATGCCGCACCGCCGGTCGGCCAGCACGCGTTCGTGCAGCAGCGTGAGCCCGCGCAGCTCCTCGGCCCGGCCGGCCAGCGGCACCGCGCCGGGCTCCGGCTCGTCCCGGTCGGGCTCCACCCCGGCCAGCCGCCAGGCGCGCACCGGCTCCCGCTTGCCCTTGAGGCTGAGCGGCGGAACCTCCTCCAGCAGGGCGTGCCGCCGTACCAGGTGGGCGACGTCGTCCCCGACGAGGATCTCCCCGGGCGCCGCGGCCGACTGCAGACGGGCCGCCGTGTTGACCGGGTCGCCGATCACCCGCACGCCCGGCCCCGCGCCGTCGGCCACCATCACCTCGCCGAACGCGACCCCGCAGTGCGCGTCCAGCCGCACCCCCTCCCGCGCGGCGGCCACCGAACCCGCACCCGTGCCCAGCTCGGCGCTCAGCTCGGCGCCCAGCCGGTGCACCTCGGCCATCGAGTCGCGCGCCGCCAGCACCGCCCGCAGCGCGTCGTCCTCCCGGCTCACCGGCACGCCGAACACCGCCATGATCGCGTCACCGATGTACTTCTCCACGACGCCGCCGTGCTCGGTGATCCGCGCCCGGCAGGCGGCGTAGTAGCGGTCCAGGACCCGCATGAGCAGCTCCGGGTCCAGGCGCTCGGCCAGCTCCGTCGACCCGACCATGTCGATGAACAGGACCACGACGTTGCGGCGCGCAGGCCGCGGCCCCCGTGCGCTCATACGAGCTTGAGCTCCTGTCCTTCGACCTCGCCGGCGACCTCGTCCAGACGCTTCTTGATCGAGTTCAGCAGCGCGACCTCCGGCTCGGTGAGCTCGGCGAACACCCGCCGCTGCCGCTCGTCGAGCAGGTCGATGGGATGGCCGGCCGCCCGCAGGAGCGAGAGCGCGTCGAACACACCCGATCCGGTACCGCTCATCAGCTCTTCCCCTCGTCCGCCGAACGACCGCGCCCTGACACCCAGGCTGAAACGGGACACCGCCGATCGCAAGAGATCGGGAACCCCACGATCGTGGGGTCTCGCCGGTCCAGGTCACCGCCGGTAGAGCCCACGTTTGTGGGGTTGTGCCACCCTCTCGTGACCGGCTCATACTCGACCTGCAACGCATCACCAACACGGAGAGGTGAGGGCATGGCCTTCGATCCGAAGGAAGCTCTGCGCGAGGCCGGGATCATCAACGACCCGATCGCCGCTGAGGTCGAGGAGGCGTTCGCCACCTTGACCAAGGAAGAAACCGACCTGCTCATCTCGCTCAAGGACAAGATCCCGGCCACGCTGCCCGAGGTTCTGTCGGGCGAGCAGTGGGCCAGGCCGGAGGTCGAGGTCCACTCGATCGAGGCCGACGCCAAGTGCATGTGCGGGGCCTGGTCCGGCTCCGGGTCCGGGGCCGTGGCGAACTAGGCGCGGCCGACTCCGGCTGTCGCGTACGCGGCTCCGGGCCGCAGGCCGCGGGCCTGGCCCGGGGCCGCACCTGCCGCTGAGAGCGTGAAGGGGAATGATGTCTGGGAAGCTGGCCCGGAACCACTCGCTGTTCGACGTACCGGAAGACCTGACCTACTTCGTGCACGATGGGGACTACCTGGTCATCAATCCGCTGTCGGGTGGCCGGTGCGTCCTGGACGCGCGGGAGTTCGGCGTCCTGCGGGCCCTGGCCCGTCCGGGCGGACGGCTGGAGGAGACCGAGGAGACCGACCGGCTCCTCGCCAAGCTCATCCTGAGCTGGATCGTCTACTACAACGGGAACCGGCCTCGGGTCACGATGTCGGAGCCGCGGCTCAGCCAGGTCTACTACGCCATCACCGACGGCTGCAACCTGCGCTGCCCGTACTGCTACGCCTCCTCGGAGAAGTGCCTGCCGGGCGAGCTCACCACCGAGGAGTCGCTGGCGCTGGTCACCCAGGTGGCCGAGTTCGGCGCCTCCACCATGATCTTCACCGGTGGCGAGCCGATGCTGCGCAAGGACCTGTTCCAGATCGTCCAGCACGCCAACGACAGCGGCCTGACCTCGAACATCATCACGAACGCCACGATGATCCGGACCCCGGAGATCGCCCGGCGCTTCGCGGACCTGTTCGGCACCGTCACGGTGAGCGTCGACGGCGCCACGGCCGAGACGCACGACCGCACCCGGGGCGCGGGCTCGTTCGACAAGACCCACCGGGCGCTGCGGATGCTCAACGACGCCGGCGTGGTGCCCCTCATCAACCACCTGGTCACCTCCGACAACGTCGACCAGCTCGAGGACTTCGCCACCTTCATGGAGGGCATCGAGGTCCGCGACATCCGGCTGATGTACCACAACAACCTGGGCCGGGGCGTCGACGACGAGTTCGAGTTCGGGTGGGAGGACCACCTGCGCATCCAGCGCATCACCTGGACCTCGCCCGCGGCCGGACGGCTCCTGCCGGACGGGCCCAAGCCGCTCCAGCGGTGCGCCGTGCGCGGCAACTGCGGGATGGGCGGCAACGAGATCTACATCAACTCGCTGGGCGACGTCTACCCGTGCAAGCTCGTCACCGAACCGGGCCACCTGGCGGGCAACGTGCGCCGCCAGTCGCTGTCGGAGATCTTCGGCGCCCCGCTGCTGTACGACATGCGGACGAGCTCGGTGTACGGCGGCGACTACCACGCCGACTGCGAGAAGTGCTACATCAAGGCGTCCTGCGGCGGAGGCTGCCGGGCCGCCCACATGTCCGAATCGGGCGACCTGCGGCGCAACAGCCGCCACCAGTGCCGGATCCTGCGGCACGGCATCGCCACCCAGCTGTGGCTGGAGTCGGGGATCAAGCCGGCCGAGCTGGCCCGCGACCCCGAGATGACGACGCCGCGCCTGGTGGCGAGCGACGCCGTGCACCCGGTCTTCGACGACTGGAAGACCTACGTACGACCCTCGCCCGGCGCCGTCCGCGTCGGCGAACTGCTTCCCATCACGCCCGTTTAGAGGAGGTGGAGTGTGTCACTCCAGATCAGCGACGCTGTGATATGGCAGGAGACCGCCGGAGGCATCTCGCTGTACCACACCGAGTCCGGGGACTTCCACAGCTTGAACGAGACGGCTTCGCGGATCTGGACGCTCGTCGCCGACAAGGGTGAACGCGAGGCGATCGTCTCGGAGCTGTCCCAGCAGTTCTCCGGAGGCAGCGTCGCCGTGAGCGTCCGCATCGTGAAGGACGTGCAGGCGTTCCTCGGCACCATGATCGAGCAGGGGCTGATCGAAGAGCGCCCGGCGCTTTCATGACGCGGGCGCTCGTCCTCGGCGGCGGCCTGGCCGGTGTGCTGGCCGCCGCCGTGCTCGCCCGGCACGCCGGCGAGGTGCTGCTGGTCGAGGGCGACCACTACCCGCCCGGCCCGCTGCCGAGGCGCGGGCTGCCGCAGTCACGGCACAGCCACGTGCTGGTGAGCGGCGGCGCCCGGGCGCTGGACGAGCTGCTGCCCGGCACGGTGGCGGAGCTGCTGGCGCGCGGCGCGCAGCGGCGCGGCCTGCCCGGCGACGCCCTGGTGCTCGCCGCGCAGGGCTGGTTCCGGCGGCTCGACACCGGCGCCTGCCTCCTGTCGTGCGGGCGCGGGCTGCTCGACCAGGTGGTGCGCCAGCGGGCGCTGCCCGGCGTCACCGTCCTGACCGGCACGCGGGCGCTCGGCCTGGCGGGCGACCGGCGGCGCGTCACCGGCGCCGTCGTCGAGACCGCGGGCGGCGGGACGCGGACGATCACCGCCGCGCTCGTCGTGGACGCGACGGGCCGCAGGTCGAAGGCGCCCGGCTGGCTCCGGGCGATCGGCGCGCCGGCCGTCGAGGAGGTCACGGTCTCCTCCGGGCTGGCGTACTCCACCCGCCACTACCGGGCCCCGGACGGGCTGGCCGAAGGCATGCCCGCCGTCATGCTGCACCCGCGCCCGGCGCCGGGACGGCCCGGCCAGGGCGCGACCCTGTTCCCGGTCGAGGACGGCCGCTGGATCGTCACCCTCACCGGCACCCGGGGCGGCGAGCCGCCGGTGGACGAGGGGGGCTTCACCGCCTTCGCCCGCGCGCTGCGCGACCCGCTCGTCGCCGACCTCATGGCGGCCGCCACCCCGCTGGGCGGCGTCCGCCCGTACCGCGACACCGCCAACCGCAGGAGGTTCTTCGAGCGGGCCGCGCTGCCCGGCGGCTTCCTCGCGATCGGCGACGCGGTGTGCGCGCTCAACCCCGTCCACTCGCACGGCATGTCGGTCGCCGCGCTGGGCGCGCTGCGGCTGGCGGCCGAGCTGGCCCGCCACGGCGCCGACCCGGACGCCTTCCCGGCGGTGCAGAGCGCCGTGGCGGCGCAGGCGGAGACGTCCTGGCGGCTCGCGCTCGCCCAGGACCGGCCACGCGACGACGGGGCGCGGGAGGCGAGCGCGTTCCAGCGGGAGATCCTCGCCCGCAGGTCGCGGGCCCTGCTGAGCAGCCCCGAGCTGGCCGCCGGGTTCTTCCGCGCCCAGGCGCTCCTCCCGCCGCCCGCCCAGGACGGCGCGGCGGTGGCGCGGGCCCTGACCGGCGAGCCGGAGCCACTGCTCACCACGGAGGAGGCCGTCGCCCAGCACCCGGCCCTGCACGCCTGGTGTGCTACCCACGCCCGAGCAGGCGGTGAACCGATTCGCCGGTGATGACCCCCGACTCGTAGGCGATGCCCACCGCGTGCGCCCGGTTGGCCGCCGACAGCTTGGCCAGGATGCGCGCCAGGTGCGAGCGGACCGTTCCAGTGCCGATGCCGAGCCGGCCCGCGATGCCCGCGTTCGACAGGCCGGCCGCGACGAGGGCCAGCACCTCGGCCTCGCGGCGGGTCAGCGCCGCCGGCCGCCGGTCGGCTCGCGGGATGACGGCGGAGATGCGGTCGCGCAGCCGGGTGACCATCGAGCTGGAGATGAACGTGTGCCCGGCGGCGACCAGCCGGATCGCGGGCACGATCTCCTCCAGCAGCGACTCGCGGTGCACGAACCCGCCCGCGCCGCCGCGCAGCGCCCGCCCGAGGAGCTGCTCGTCCAGCACGTCCGAGACCACCACCACCCGGGTCCGCTTCCTCGCCTGGGCGGCCATGGCCAGCGCCGACTCCTGGCCGTCGGGCTGGCGCAGCGCCGCGTTCACCACCGCCACCCGGGGCTGGAAGCGGGCCGCCTGCTCGCACAGCCGGTCGGGGTCGCCGCTCTCGCCCAGGACGCGGATGCCGTTGCCCACGTGCAGCACGCTCCTGAGCCTGGCGCGCACCGCCCGGTCGGGCTCGCCCACGACGACCCGCAGCGCGGGCGCCGTCTCGCCCGCCTGCCTCACGTCCACCGGTGTGCCACCTGACCATTCCGAGTTCGGGCGCGCCTGCTCGACCGGCACACTATGCTCCGCGCCGGGCCGGACCGCCAGAGCAGCGGGATTACTCAAGGCGGGCGCCCGCCAGTGGGAAGTACTCATGACTCCCCGTGACCCGGCCAGTCGGACGGCTCGCGGGCTCAGACCGGTGCGGCGGACAGCACCCGGATCGCGGTGCCGCCGAGCGGCGCGCTCACGCCCTCCAGCGCGAACCCGGCCCCGGCCAGCAGCTCCTCGAACCCGGCCCGGTCGCGCTCCCGACCGCCGGTGTAGACGAGCATCGCGATGTCGCTCATGACGGCCCCGGCCGCGTCCGGCGCGTCCAGCCGCCCGGGCAGCACCGGCTCGACCACCAGCAGCCGCCCGCCCGGGTCGATCGCCTCGCGGCAGCGGCGCAGCAGCGTGGCGCAGCGCCGGTCGTCCCAGTCGTGCAGGATGCCCTTGAGCAGCAGGAGGTCGCCGCCGGGCACGCGCGCGAAGAAGTCGCCGGCCTCGACCGCGCACCGATCCGCGACCCCCGCCCGCCGGAAGGTCTCCGCGGCCCCCGCCCCGCCCTCGGCGGTGTCGTACAGGACGCCGCGCGCGCCCGGCACGGCCGCGAGGACCGCCGCCAGCAGCGTGCCGTCCCCGCCGCCGACGTCGACGACCACGCGGGCGCCGCCGCAGCCGACGGCGCGGGGCACCTCGGCGGCCAGGTGCCCGGTGCCCTCGCGCATCGCCGTGTTGAAGATCCGCGACAGCCCGGCGTCGCCGGCGAGGTGGTCGAACAGCGGCCGGCCGTGCACCCGGTCGAAGGCCGGCTCGCCGGTCAGCACGCTGTCGCTGAGCGCGCCCCAGGCGCTCCAGACGGCCGGGTCGCCGAACAGCAGCACGCTGGAGCGCATCGACCGGGGATGGCCGGCGCACAGCGGCCGGCCGAGCTCGGCCAGCGCGAGCTGCCCCGGCGCCGTCTCGCGGAGCACGCCGAGCACCACCAGCGCCCGCGCCAGCCGCCTCAGCGCCGCCGGGTCGGCTCCCACGGCGCCCGCCAGCTTCTCGACCGGCAGCGGGCCGTCGGCCAGGGCGTCCGGCAGGCCCAGCCGGACGGCGCTGTAGAGGATCTGCGAGCCGGCGTAGCCGAACGCCGTCCGCGACAGGTACGCGTAGTCCGCCCACTCGTCCGTCACGCGCCGGCTCCTTCCTTCAGCAGTACGGGCAGGCGGCGCACGCCGTGCAGGAACAGCTCCGGCGTCCATTCCAGGCGGGCCGGGTCGGCCGCCAGCGTGAGGCCGGGGAAGCGGCGCACCAGCGCGCCGACGGCGGCCCGCGCCTGGATCCTGGCCAGCGTCGCGCCGAGGCAGAAGTGGCTGCCGTGGCCGAAGCCGAGGTGCCGGTTCGGGGTGCGGCCGATGTCGAACGTGTCGGGCCTGTCGAACACCGCCGGGTCCCGGTTGGCGGCCAGCAGCACCGGCACGACGACGTCGCCGCACGCGACGGGCACGCCGCCGATCTCGGTGCCGGTCAGCGCGTACAGCGGCCGGGAGTGCCCGACGGGGCCGTTGTAGCGCAGCGCCTCCTCCACGGCGGAGTCGATCAGCTCGGGCCGCTCCCGCAGCTGCCGGAGCTGGCCGGGGTGGCGCAGGAGTTCGAGCACGGCGTTGCCGATGAGGTTGACCGTCGTCTCGTCGCCCGCCAGCAGCAGCTGGAACACGCTGGAGACCAGCTCGGCGCGGCTCAGCTCGGGCGAGGTGGCCAGCCGCGACAGCAGGTCGTCGCCCGGCCGCGCGCGCCGCTCGGCGAGCTTCGCGCTCGCGTAGGCGACGAACGCGACCCCGGCGCGGCGCACCCGCGTCACGTCGCGGCTGCGCAGCATGTCGTCGCTCCACCCGCGCAGCCGGTCCAGGTCGTCGAGCGGGAAGCCGATCAGCTCGGCGACGACGCGCAGCGGCAGCGGCAGCGCCAGCGCCTCGATCACGTCGGCCTCGGGGCCGCCCGCCGCCATCGCGCCGATCAGCTCGCCGACCACGGCGTGGACGCGCCGCTCCAGCGCCGTCACGGTACGGGGGCCGAACGCGGGCGCGATCAGCCGCCGCAGCCGCGTGTGGTCGGGCGGGTCGAGGTTGAACACGTTGCGCCGCACCATCGCCAGCGGGTCGTGCTCGAAGCGGCGGTGGAACGCGGCGGCCTCGGGCGGCAGCCGGTCGAGCTGGCGCCCCAGGGCGGGGTCGAGGAGCACGCGCTGCACGTCGGCGTACCGGGTCACGTACCACAGCACCCGCCCGGTGGACGGGCACCGGCGGCGGCAGGCGGGGGCCCGCTCCCGCATGTCGCGCAGCAGCGGGTGCGGGTCGGCGCGGTGCTCGGGCGCGGACGGGTCGGCCTCCAGGTCCGGCGTGGTCGCGCTCATCGCCCTCCGGCCCCGCGTACGTCCAGCGCGAAGAACCTCCTGGCAGCCACGCCCAGGTCCTCCATGTCGAGGAAGCCGCGCCGGGCCAGCTCGATCCGGGCGCCGGTGCCCGGCCGGTTCCAGCGGCGGGAGAAGACGGTCCCGGCGATCGCGGGGGCGGGCACGGCCAGCTTGCCGCGGGTGCGCTCGGCGGCGTCGTCGGCGCGGGCGACCAGGTCGCACCACTCCGGCCAGCGCGGCGAGCGCCGGATCCGCTCCAGCACGGCGGGCCGCCAGTCCTCCGACTGCCAGACGGGCCACACCCGCACCATCACCAGCGTGAGCCGTTCCTCGGCGCTCAGCGTGTCGCGCTCGGCCTCGGTCAGCCAGGAGGCCAGGTTGCCGGGCAGCGGGCCCTCGCCGCCGCCGTTCTCTCCCTCGCTCGTGGCGCCGCCGAGCCGTGCCCGCGCGTACGCGCCGGTCGTGAGCCCCCGCTCGGCGGCGAAGCCCGCGAGCAGGCCGGTCAGCACCTCCTCGTGCACGTCCGGGTAGTCGTCGGCGTACAGGCGGGCCGCGCTCAGCACGTCGAGGTCCGTCATCCACCTGCCGGGCGCGTACTCCCGCCGCGACCGCCAGGCCAGCGCCTCGTAGTGGGTGACGCCCGTCAGCGCAGACTCGGCCGCCCAGCGGACCGTCGGCTCGGCGGGCGGCTCGGCGGGCGGCTCGGCGGGCGGCTCGGCGGGCCGGCGCAGCGCCGCCAGCGCGTCCAGCCGTTTGACGTCCCACTCGCCGCCGGCGATCTTGCGCCGGAGCGTGCCCAGCGCCTCCCGGTCGCCCGGGCCGACCGCCCGCTCCAGCTCCTCCCAGGAGCGGTGCGTGAACGGCCTGGCCTTGGCGGCCGCGACGATCCGCTCGCCCGCCTCCGCCGGGACGAGCCCGGTACGGGCCCCCTCCCGGCAGCCGTGGCGCAGGTTGACCAGCGCCACCGTGACGGGCGGGTAGCCGCGCTCGGCGGGCCCGTGCAGCACCGCCACCTCGTCGTCGCCGTCGACCTCCCCCGAGGCGTACATGCCGTGGACCTCGCCGACGCCCGTCATGCCGAACGGGCCCAGCTCGGCGGCCCGCAGCGCGCCCATGCTCGCCGCGCCGACGACCCGCACGCCCGCGTCGAGCAGCCAGAGGATCTCCTTGTGCCCCACCGACAGCCGCTCGCGGTAGTAGCCGTCGATGAGCACGGCGGTGTCGCCCCGGCGCCACTCCTCCCGGTGCAGGTCGCCGCGCGCCACCGGCGGGCGGACCTCGGCGTGCGGGGCCGCGGCGAGGACCTCCTCGGGGGAGATCGTCGGCCCGGCGTAGACCAGCGTCCTGGACGGGCTCACTACAGCACCTCCGGTGTGATGCGGCTGCCGGGAGCCACCACCCTGACCACGGGGACGCCGATCTCCTCCCGGGTCAGGTCGGCGACGAGCGGGACGCAGGAGAACGCCTCGGCGGCCCGCTTGACCACCTCGCGCAGGTCGTCGAGCAGGCTCTCGTGCGCCGTCTGCCCCCGGATCGCGGCTCCGCCGGCGGGCCGGGGGAGCGGCCCGCGTCCGAGCGCGGCGTCGTGTGTGCCGGGCAGCAGGTCGTCCCGCGCGCCCGACACGTAGCCGAGCCTGGCCTGCGCCGCCTCGGTGATCGCCCTGGTCAGCGCGATCTCGGAGCTGAGATGGCAGCCGAACCCCATGAACGCCGGCGGGTAGTCGTCGCAGGTGATCCGCGCGAGGAAGCACGGCAGCCCGGTCGGCGACGGCACGGACCTGACCTCCAGGGCGACGCGGGCGCGGGCCATGGCCTCGCACAGGCCGTCGACGACCGGCGATCCGAGCGTGGCCGGGTCGGCGAGCGCGCCCCTGCCGCCTGAGGCGAGCGCCGCGGTGACGGCGTCACGCTCGATCACCTCGTACAGGGCGTGCAGCACGGCCTCGGTCACGGTGTTGCCGCTGGCCAGGCCGTTGGTCGAGGACAGGAACGCGGGAGCGGTCCAGCCGGTCCTGCGCACGAGCGAGAACTCGACGCACTCCCGGGGCACCAGCGCGCGCGAGCCGTCGGCCAGCGACGTGGCCGTGACCCAGTCGACCGGCAGCCCGTCGTGCAGGAGCGAGGCGGGCGCGGCGGGCAGGGCGCGCACGTCGTAGGGCAGCCGGTCGGCCACCTCGCGCGGCGGCGCCTGGAGGACCGGCGTCATCGGCTGCTCGGCGTGCCACAGCTCGATGCCCTCCATCATCGCCGACACCCGGGCCAGCTCCGGCGTGACGCCCTTGCCCTGGGACACCGCGAGCGTCCTGGAGGCCGGGCGGATCGCCTGGAACGTCGGGATGCCGATGATGTCGAGCCTGGTGATGTCCGCGACCCGGGTGATCCCGACGAGCCGGGCCGCGCGCCGCGCCATCGCGTACGTGGCGGCCGGGTCGCGGGCCCGGTCGGTGCCGGGCAGCCGGAGCTTCACCTGGTCGGAGTCGTCTGTGCGCATCGTCCCCTGCCTGAGTGCCAGATCAGATGTTGCGGGCGCGGTTGAGCAGCGCGCGCCCGCCGACCGTGTAGCTGACGACCGCCAGGACCGCCAGGACGAGCAGGTCCTGCCACACCTCGGCGAACCCGAACACGGCCGCGTCGCGCATCCCGTTGATCCCGTACGTGAGCGGGTTGACCGCCGCCACCCACTGCAGCACCGTGGGCATGCTGTCGACGGTGTAGAGCGACGGGGCGCTGAAGATGAGCACCGGGATCGAGATGTTCGACAGCAGCATGAACGCCTGGTAGTCGGTGATGAGGATGGCCGCCGCCAGGTAGAGCCCGTTGAAGGCCACCGCGGACATCGCCAGCGCCGCCAGCAGCCCCGCCCACGCCTCGACGCCGAACGGCAGGTCGAAGACGACGACCGCGAGGCCGAGCGCCAGCAGGGCCTGGAGCAGCACCAGCGACACCCCGGCGATCACCTTGCCGACGAGGAAGCGGGAGCGGCGCAGCGGGTAGGACCACAGCTGGGTCGACACCCCGCTCATCTCCTCCTGGAACAGCGCCATGCCGGACGTCCCGGCCGCGCTGACCACCGCCATCGCCAGCGTCATCGGCAGCAGGAACACCGCGAACGGCACCTCGACGCCCTCGTACACGACGACCTGCATGAGGTTGCTCAGCGACGTGTTGACCAGCAGCAGGTAGATCAGCATCGGGGCCAGGCCCATGATCAGGTAGACCCGGTTGCGGGCCAGCAGCGCGTACTCGCGGTAGAGCACCGCCGACAGCTCGGCCGCCTTCGGGATGCCGGTCGGGGGAGTGTTGACGAACGTCAGCTTGGCCGCCATGCGCCTCATCCCTCGTTCTCGGTCATGCGGAGGAAGACCTGCTCCAGCGAGTCCGCGACGGTGGAGACGCCGGTGATCGCCACGCCGTGGTCGTGGCAGTAGCGCGACAGCTCCGGCAGTACCTCCTGCACCTTGGCGCCGTGGATGCGGACCTCGGACTCCTCGGCGGTGGCCGTCAGCCGGGCGGCGTTCGCCCACCCGGCCACGATCCGGCCTGCCTCCGGGTCGTCGACCGACACCACCAGGTGGGTGGTGCCGAACTCCTCCACCAGCTCGCGCGGCTTGGCGAAGCGCACCACCTTGCCCCGGTTGATCACCAGGACGCGCTGGGCGTTGCGCTCCAGCTCGTCGATGTGGTGGCTGGTCCACAGCACGGTCACGCCGTGCTCCTCCCGCAGCCAGGTCACGAAGCGCTCGATGTCGCGCCGCCCCGCCACGTCCAGCCCCGCCGACGGCTCGTCCAGGATGAGCAGCCGGGGGATCGTGAGCAGCGCCCGGACGAGCTGGAGCCGCTGCCGCTGCCCGCCCGAGAGCTGGAAGGCGAACCGCTGCAGCGCCTCGGTCAGGTTGAGGAACTCGGCCAGCTCCAGCGCCCACGGGCGCACCTGCCGCCAGCGCAGCCCCCGGAAGCGGGCGGCGATGCGCAGGTTGTCGAGCGCGGGCAGCATCATGTCGAACGGCCCGGACTGGTGCATCGCCCCGATGCCGCTCTTGGCGGCGACCGGCTGGCGCACCGGGTCGGCGTCGAACACCCGCACCTCGCCCGAGGTCGGGGCCGTCACCCCGCAGATCATCTTGATCAGTGTCGTCTTGCCGGCGCCGTTGGGTCCCAGGAGCCCGATGGTCTCGCCGCGGTCGATCTCGAACGAGACGCCGTCGACCGCGGGCCGCTCGGCGCGTCTGTAGCGTTTGGTCAGTCCTGCCGCAGTCACCACGTCGCCCGGCACGGCCCACCCTCTGTCCGCTGGAGATGTCGTTGCAGGTCGAGTATGGGCCTGTGATCAGCGCATGGCACAACCCCACAAACGTGGGCTAACGGATTGGCAGCCTCCCCCTCTGCCGATCGGCAGAGGCGGCCGTTGTGCGCCCACCGCCGCGAGATGACCATCGCCTCATGAACGCGTTCGCCGGCCACGCCCGGCATGACCTGTGGCCGGGCCGAAGCGGACCGTTCCCGAGCCGGGCGGCGGGAGGACGCCGGTGAGCGGCGACCCCTACACCCTCCGCATGCCGCGCGGCCGGACCGGCGCGTCGTGGCAGCTTCCGGAGGGCGCCGACAGCGCGGCCGTCCTGCCGTGCGTGGTCCTCGTCGGCCGCGCCGGGCTGCCGGAGTTCACCGTGCTCCAGCGCGGCCTGCGCACGCTCGGCGTGCCCAGCGTCCGCGTCGACGCCGGGTCGCTGGCGGGCCTGGGCGTCACCGCGCGCCTGGACGACGGCGCCCCCACGCTCGACGGCCGCCGCATCAGGCCCACCGTCACCTGGGTGCGGCACTTCTCGCCGCGCGCCATCCCGGGCGCGAACGGCTCGCCGGCCTCGGTGTTCAGGGCCGACTCCTGGTACGCGCTCGTCCGCCAGCTGTCGGCGCGCTCGGCCGTCCGGCTGCCCGCGGGCGCCGACCCGGGGCGGCTGGTCCAGCTCGACGACGCCGCCCGCCTGGGAGTCCGCACGCCGCGCACGATCGTCACCACCGACCCCGGCGCGGCCGTCGCCGAGCTGCCGGGCGGCCGGGTCGTCGTCAAGGCCCTCGACCAGCACTTCGTCGAGGCGGAGCCGGGCACGCTGCACGGCGTCTTCCCCGAGATCGTCGAGGCCGCCGAGGCGGGCCGGCTGGACCGGCGCGACGCGCCGATGATCGTCCAGGAGTACGTCGAGCACGTCGCCGAGCTGCGCGTCTACTACCTCGACGGGGAGATCCAGTCGTTCCGCGTCGGCAAACCGTCTCCGGAGGCGATCTGGTGCGACCCGGAGTCGGTCACGGTCACCCCGGCGGCCACGCCCGAGGCGGTGGCCGGGGCGGTGCACCGGCTCGCCGGGCACTGGGGGCTGCGCTACGGCGCGTTCGACTTCCTGCTGACGGCCGACGGGCCGGTCTTCCTGGAGGTCAACCCCGACGGTGACTGGCGGTGGTTCGAGACGAAGGCGGGCGTCGACGACGTCACCATCGCCGCGCTGTCGATGGTGCGGGCGCTGCACCGCCAGTCGGCCGGCCAGAGCCCGCCGCCGATCGACCTGGCCGGGTTCCTCGCCCTCGGCACCGCCCGCGCCGGACGCGACGGCGGGCGTGAGGGCGGGAGCCAGGAGGCGCGGCCCGCGCTGGACGCCCGCGTGCTGGGCCCGCTGGAGGTGCGCGTCGACGGCGCGATCGCGCACATCAGCGCCCGCAAGGCCCGGCTGCTGGCCGCGATCCTGCTGTCGCACCCCAACCACGTGGTCCCCACCGGCCACCTGCTGGACGCGCTGTGGGGCGACCGGCCGCCCCCCACGGCGCGCAAGAACCTCCAGGTGTACGTCTCGATGCTGCGGCGCAGGATCGGCGACCGGATCTCCCACCAGGGCTGGGGGTACCGGCTGGACGCGGCGGCGGGCGAGCTCGACCTGCTGAGGTTCCGCCAGCTGGCCGGGGCGGGCCGGGAGATGCGCCGCAGGGGCGCCGCCGACGCGGCCTCGGAGCTGCTCGACGACGCCATCCGGCTGTGGCGGGGCCGGCCGCTGGAGGAGTTCACCGGCGTCGCGCTGCTCGACGACGTGGTGGCCAGGCTCACCGAGCTCCACCTCACGATCAACGAGGACTGGGCGGAGCTCGAACTCGACCGCGGCGGCCACGTCGAGGTGCTGAACCGGCTCGACGAGCTGGTGCCGTTCTTCCCGGCGCGCGAGCGGCTGGTCGCGGCCCGGATGCGGGCGCTGGCGGGCTGCGGGCGGGCCCCGGAGGCGCTGGCCCAGTTCGAGACCGTCCGCCGGCATCTGGCCGCCGATCTCGGGATCGATCCGAGCCCGGTGCTGAAGGAGGTCTACGAGGACATCCTCCAGGGCGCGGGCCCGCGCCGGCCGGCTGCCGGGGGCCGCTGGTGACCTGTGCTGATAAGCGGCCGCATGCTCACGCCATACCGATGCTTAAGCGCCTTCTTCTAGCGTGCTTTCACGGGTGCTTTCCGCCGGGGAAAGTCTCCGGTCAAGGTGATTCGAACTGGGACGGCCAATGGACCTCGCTTCCGGCGACCTGCTCAACGACCGCGACACCGGACTGATCGTCATGCTGGCCAAGGGGTACACGACGGCGAGGATCGCGCGGGAGATGAACCTCAGCCGCTACACCGTGGCGGAGCGGATCGGCAAGCTCCTCGACCGGTTCGCCTGCAGCAACCGCAGCCAGCTCGTCGCCTACTCCTACGCCCACCGGCTCCTGGACGTGGGGATCTGGCCTCCCGGCACCGCCTGAGGCGCCCGGGCTCATACCAGGCCGACGCCGAGGGTCAGCGTCCCCACGGCGAGTGACGCGCCGCCCGCGAACGTCAGGGCGATCAGCCGGTTGGGCCTGGTGTCGGAGGGGCGCGCCACCGACAGGAAGAAGCCGAGCGGCATCAGGATCGGCGCGGCCACGATCGACACCCGCACCAGCGTCTTCCAGCCGTCGGACAGGTCGGCCTGGTCCACGTACAGCATCGCCACCAGGCTGAACAGCACCAGGACGCCGGCGTGCGCGTGGCCGGCGCGCCACAGGCCGCGGCGGACCGGGTTGTCCAGGTATCCGGGGACGCCGCGCATGAGGAAGCTCAGCAGCGACACGCCGCCGAAGGCGATGGTCGGAACCGTGATGAGGAGCACGCCTGCCGTGCTCAGTGACGCTGGGGACATCGGAACCTCCGTGGTGCTCGTCTCTCTCCCACTATTGGATAGTGTCGCTATCCAGTCAAGTCCGCAAGATCGCGGGGGGAAGAGCGCGCATTGTGGCCCGGTTCGGGGAAGATATGGCTAGAGGCAGTCCCCCGACGTGGAGGTAGGACATGGCGAGCAAGGACACCGGTGGGCAGAAGCAGACCGGCCGGCGCGAGTCCGAGGTCGAGGAGACCGAGGCGACGGCGGCACCCGACGTCCAGGAGCGGCAGGAGAAGCTCACCGACGACGTCGACTCCATCCTCGACGAGATCGACGAGGTGCTCGAGGAGAACGCGGAGGAATTCGTCCGGTCTTACGTGCAGAAGGGCGGCGAGTAAGGCGTCGCGGCCCGCAGACTGCGCGGAAGCAGAGGGGAGACGGTCCCTGCGGGCCGGTGGCCGGAGCGCGCCCGCTCCGGCCACCGGCCCGCTCACCGGCGCGGGGCCTTCTGGCCGGCCGGCATCGCGTAGTCGGCGGCGACCCCGACGAGGCGGATGGGACGGGTGAGGTCGAAGCGCCCGAGCGCGGCGAGGGCGGCTTCGGTGAGCGCGGCGTCGTCGGTGGCCGGTGCGGCCAGCGTGGTCTGGCGGGTCCTGGTGACGAACGGGGCGAAGCGCACCTTGACGGTGACGCGGGTGATCGTGCGGCCGGCCTCGCGGGCGTCGGCGGCGACCTGGGCGGTGAGAGCGCGGACCACGTCGGCGATGGCGCTCTCGTCGGTGAGGTCGCGGGGGAAGGTGGTCTCGCGGCTGTGGCCGCGGGCGACCCACGGGGTGGTGACGACCTCCGCCTCGCCCTTGCCGAGCGCGAGGTAACGCAGCCACGGCCCGTTCGTCGGCCCGAACCTGGCGGCCAGCTCCGCCGGGTCTGCGGCGGCGAGCTCGGCGACCGTGCGGATGCCGAGGGCGGCGAGCTTCCTGGCGGTACGCGCCCCGATGCCCCACAGCGCGTCGGTGGGGCGGTGGTGCATGGTCTCCTCCCAGAGCTCACTGGTGAGGCGGTGCACCCCGGCCGGTTTGGCGAACGCCGACGCGAGCTTGGCCTGGTGTTTGTTGTCGCCGATGCCGATCGAGCAGTCGAGCCCGGTCCGCTCGCGCACGGCCAGCCTGATGGCGGTGGCCAGGGCCTCCGGGTCGCCGGTGCGGGCGCCGAGGAACGCCTCGTCCCAGCCCCACACCTCCACGGCGACGGGGAAGTCGCGCAGCACGGCCATGACGCGGGCGCTGGCCGCCTCGTAGGCGGGCGGGTCGCTGGGCAGGAAGACGGCCTCGGGGCAGCGGCGCAGCGCGGTGCGTAGCGGCATGCCGGAGTGGACGCCGTGCTCGCGGGCCTCGTAGGTGGCGGTCGCGGCGACCGTGCGCGGGCGGGTCGGGTCGCCGTCGCCGCCGACGACGACCGGCCTGCCCCGGAGCTCGGGGTGGCGCTGCAACTCGACGGCCGCGATGAACTGGTCGAGGTCGAGGTGCAGGATCCAGTCCCTCATGGATCCAGTATCGCCTGGTCAGGCGTATCAATATCGCCTGGTCAGGGGCATCCGGTATCGCCTGGTCAGGCGTGCGGCGCCGGGCTCCTCGCGTCGCCGTGTCAGTGGGCGACGCGGGCCGCGCCGCCGACCAGTTCCGCCAGCTTCGCCTCGTAGCCGGCGGCGGCCTCCTCGACGCTCCTCCCGGCGACCACCGCCGCCGTGGCCTCCTGGAGCAGCGCCGACACCTGCGGGTAGACGGCCAGGCCGGGCCGGTAGGCGGTGATCGGCAGCACCTCCTCGGCGACGTAACGCAGCATCGGGTCGTCGGCCAGCACCTCGTCGTTGACGTCGGTGCGCGAGCTGATGCGCGCCTGACCGGCCGCCTGCGCCTTGGTGGCCTCGGCCGAGTGCATGAAGGCCAGCAGCTCCCAGGCCAGGCGCGGGTTCGCGGAGAACGGGTTGAGCACCCGCACGGCCCCGCCGGACATGCTCGCGTGGTCCTGCCCCCGGATGCCCGCGCCCGGCTCCCTGGCCGGGATGCGGGTGTAGCCGACGACCTGGTCGCGGTCCTTCATCGGGGCGACCCCGGCGGTGGGCTCGATGACCGAGCGCCAGAAGTAGTCGCCCTCGGCCAGGATGGCGATCTCGCCCCTGGCGAAGGCGGTGAACGACTTGTCGCGGCCCTTGGCCTCCTGCTGGAGCCTGGGGTCGCCGAGGCCGCCGCCGTAGACGCGCTGGTAGAAGCCGAGCACGTCCTTCAGCGCCCGGGAGGCGCCGGTCCACTTGTCCTGGCTGTAGATCTCCGCCCCGGCCCCCGCGAGCAGCGGAAGCACGCCCTGCATGGTGGTGGCCTCGCCCATCGCCGTGCCCGCGTTGATCTGGATCGGGACGGGCACGCCGGACGCCTTCAGCTTCACGCCCGCGTCGATGATGTCCTGCCAGCTCGCCGGGCTCCACTCCTCGGGCAGCCCGGCCTTCCTGAACAGCGCCTTGTTGTAGAACAGGACGCGGCCGTCGGTGCCCTGCGGCAGGCCGTACTTCCTGCCGTCGAAGATGCCGAGCCCCTGCACCGCCTGCGGGATCCGCGACCAGCCCTCCCACGACTCGACGCCCGGGCCGCCGACCTCGGCCAGCGGCCTGACGTAGCCGGCCTGGGCGAACTCGCCGACCCAGATGCCGTCGAGGTCGATGACGTCGGCCCCGCCCTTGGCCTTGAGGTCGAGCGCGAGCTTGGTCTTGTACTGCTCGTCGTCGACGCCGCTGGGCCGGAAGAGCACCTTGACCTCGGGATGCGTCCGCTCGAACTCGGGGATGACCCAGCCTTTGATCCAGTCGGCGGTCTCGGAGTTCTTGCCTCCGGAGATGGCGTTGGCCGCGATGGTGAGGGTGACGGTGCCGCCGCCCGCGGGCTCCCCGGTCCCGCACGAGCCGAGCGCCAGGGCCGCGATGGCCGCGATCGTCGCAGGTCGGCTGGGGAATCGCATGTCGGCCTCCCGTCCGGGACGTGCGGACATACCGACGATCGCACGGGCGTCAGGACGCGTAAAGAAACGATCTGGTGAACGGTTCGCCGTGAGCTGATCGTGGGAAGTGCAGACAACGACGCAACAACAGTAGGGTCGGCCTAGGACCATGATTTTGGGCCATGCTCATTGGGCCATGATTTGGGAGGGAGTCGCGTGGCATCGCACAGGGATCTGCCCGCCGGCTTGACGAACCGCCTTTTCGACAACACCGGGAGCTCTTCGTTCACCGAGTTCGTCGGCACCTACGCGCCCGCTCTGCTGCCGCACCGGGATGAGGTTCTGGCCACGCCGATCGGTGACCAGGTTCCGCACGCGACCACGATCGTCGCCGCCACCTTCGCCGGAGGCGTGGTGATGGCCGGTGACCGGCGCGCGACGTCCGGCAACGTCATCTCGCAGCGTGACGTGGAGAAGGTGTTCCGGACCGACGACTACTCGTGCATGGGCATCGCCGGCACCGCCAGCACCGGCATCGAGATGGCCCGCCTCTACCGCGTGGAGCTGGAGCACTACGAGAAGCTGGAAGGCCGCACGCTGTCGGTGGCCGGCAAGGCCAACCGGCTGGCCGCGATGATCCGCGGCAACCTGGGCATGGCCATGCAGGGGCTGGTGGTGGTGCCGTTGTTCGCCGCCTACGACCCGGCGCGCGACGCCGGGCGGATCTTCAGCTACGACGTGGCGGGCGGCCCCTACGAGCGTGACCGCTTCGACGCCATCGGGTCGGGCTCGATCTTCGCGCGGGGCTCGCTGAAGAAGCTCTACCGCGACGGCGCCTCGGCCGACGACATGGTGATGACGCTGATCCAGGCGCTCTACGACGCGGCCGACGACGACTCGGCGACCGGCGGTCCCGACGTCACGCGGAAGATCTGGCCGATCGTGTCGGTGATCGACGCCGACGGGTTCCGGCGGCTGACCGACCAGCAGGTGTCCGGTTACGTCGAGCAGATGCTCGAAGCCCGCCTGATCTCGCCCGACGGCCCCATCGCCCCGCTGCGCTAGAAAGGATCACCCCACGTGTCCATGCCTTTCGGATATGCGTCCCCTGAGCAGATCATGCGGGACAAGGCGGACTACGCGCGCAAGGGGATCGCGCGGGGCCGCTCCGTCGTCGTGCTCCAGTACGTCGACGGCATCCTGTTCGTGGCGCCCAACCCGTCGCGGGCGCTGCACAAGATCAGCGAGATCTACGACCGCATCGGGTTCGCCGCCGTCGGCCGCTACAACGAGTTCGAGGAGCTGCGGCTCGGCGGCATCCGCTACGCCGACATCAACGGCTACACCTACGACCGCTCCGACGTGACCGGCCGCGGCCTGGCCAACCTCTACGCCTCCAACCTGGGCCGCATCTTCACCGAGTCGATCAAGTCGCTGGAGGTGGAGGTCGTGGTCGCCGAGGTCGGCGACAGCCCCGACGGCGACGCCATCTACCGGCTGACGTTCGACGGCTCGGTCTTCGACGAGCACGGCTTCGCGGCCATGGGCGGCCAGGCCGAGGCGGTCGCGACGCGGCTCAAGGAGCGTTACCGCGAGGCCATGACGCTGTCGGAGGCGCTGGAGGTGGCGCTGACGGCGCTGACCGAGCCGGGCGGCGAGCGCCCGCCGATCGGCCAGCTCGAGGTGGCGGTGCTCGACCGCAACCGCGAGCACCGCAAGTTCCTGCGCCTGACCGGGCAGCGGCTGGAGCGCCTGATGTCCGCCGCGTCGGCCGCTCCGGAGACTCCCGCAGCCCCCGAGGCCCCCGCCGCCCCGGCGACCGGCCCCGGCGACGCGCCCTCCGGTGACGCGGCCTCCGGCGAGAAGCCGCCGCCCACCGGCCCTGACGGCGACGTCGACGACGGCTCCTCGCCGCTCTGACCTCATCCGGCCGGAATGATGTGATCTGTCTCACATCATTCCGGCCGAAC
>NZ_JAHKRO010000134.1 GCF_019396325.1 Nonomuraea ceibae | reverse complement strand
TGGGGCGGGGCGGCCGGGTGGTCGCCTGGGTGGCGGTGGGGGTGGGGGTCGGCTTGGGGAGCGGCCCGGCGGTGCCGTTGTGAGCGTGGGCCCTGCCGGTGAGCTGCGGGTCGGCGGTCTTCGTGGGCTTGGGGGAGCGGGTCTTGGTGGCCGTGGGGGCGGCGGTGGCCGGCTTGGCCGTCTTGGTGGGGGCGGCGGTCGTGGGGGCCGGGTCCGGCGGTGGCGCTGCAGTGGCGGTCGTGGGGACGGTCGTGGGGGCGACGGGCGGGCCGGTGTCCGGGAGCTCGGTGGCGGGCGGCTCCGAGGCCGGCGGTTCGGAGGCGGGCGGTTCGGAGAACGGCGGTTCGGAGAACGGCGGCTCCGAGGTGGCGGGCTCGGCCGGGGCCGAGGGCGACGGGGTGACCTCGGTGCTCTGGGCGGTCAGGGTGCGGTCGCCGTCGAGGGCGTTGGTGAGGACGAGCGCGGCGGTGATCACCGCCCCGGTGCAGACCGCGCCGATGGCGATCTTGCCGGTGAGCTTGGTCATCACCTTGCCCGGCCTGCCGAACCGGGTCCGGGCGAGCGTGGTGTGCACCTCCACGGGCGCGTCGGGCGCGGACGGGAACAGCAGGAGCAGCAGCCCCGCCAGCGCCGAGAGCCGCCGCCTGCCGCGTTCCTCCCAGTCGTCGCCGTACGCGCCCGCCGCGACGGCCTCCAGCTCGGCCAGGAACGCCTCGGCGGAGGCGGGACGCGCCTCCGCCCGCTTGGCCAGGCCGCGCTCGACCAGTTCGCGCAGCGCGGCCGGGACCTCCTCGACGGGCGGGGCGGCGGCCTGGTGCTGGTGGGCGAGGGCGGCGACGTTCGAGGCGCGGAACGGCCTTGCGCCGGTGAGGCATTCGAAGAACACCACCGTGGCGGCGTACACGTCGGTGGCGGGCGAGGCGGGCAGCCCGGACCACTGCTCGGGCGCCATGTACGGCGGGGTGCCGGCGGCGCTCGCGCCCTCGCCGGCCATGACCGCGATGCCGAAGTCGACGAGCTTGGTGTCGCCGTCGCCCTGGACGATGACGTTCTCGGGCTTGTAGTCGCGGTGCACGACGCCGATGGCGTGCGCGGCGGCCAGGCCCTGGAGCGAGCCCTTGAGCACGGTCAGCGCGGCCTCCGGCCCGGTCGGGCCCTCCGACCTGAGCAGCTGCCGCAGCGACACGCCGTCGACGAGCTCCATGACGATGGCCGCGCCCCGCCCGGTCTCGACGTAGTCGATCAGGCGGGCGTTGTGCGGGCTGCGCAGCGTGCCGAGCAGCCTGGCCTCGTGACGGAAGCGGGCGACGAAGCTCACGTCGGACCGCAGCTCGTCGGAGAGGTACTTGATGGCGACCTCGGCGTCGTCGCGGTCGCGTCTTGCCAGGACCACGCGGCCGGCGGCGCCGCTGCCGAGTTCGCGAACCTCGGTGTAGCCGGGGACCCCCCACTGCCCATCACCGTACATAACGGTTCTCCTCTGGAGTCTTCTGGGCCCCCACCCTTAACAGACGAGGCGTAGCTTAACGGCCCGGCACCTCACCACGTCACCAGATATCCGTACATGAGGGTACATGCAGGTCAGCCGATGGTTCCCGGCCCCTCCGTCGGCTCCTCGGTGGGCTGCTCCGTGGGTTCCTCCGTCGGCTCCTCCGGCTCACACGCCGGGGTCCGGCCGCCGTCCACCGCCGTGCCGCTGCCCGCCCCGGGCTCGGTGGAGGCGCGCACCTGCCAGGCCGTCCCGCAGGGCACCTGCCCGAACGCCTGCCGCACGGTCCTGACGTACGACGTGTCGCCGGCCAGCTCCAGCACCTGGCTCCCGGCGACCCTGCCGCCGAGCTGGAACGTCACGGTCAGTCGGACCGGCCTGGCGTTCCCGGTGCCCACGGCGACCGTGGCCGTGGCCGTGCCGTCGCCGTAGGCGCTCCGTATGATCGAGACGCTCTTCACCTCCGGCGGGCAGGTCACGCGCGCGCGGGCGGACGCCGTCCGGCCGCCGGCGCGCACGAGCACCGAGACGGTGGAGCCGCACGGGCGGGCGCGGAAGGCGTAGGTGAGGTCGCGGGTGTACGAGGTCCGCCCCGACAGGGTCGCCGAGCGGTCGGCCACCTGGTCGCCGTCGACCGCGAAGGCGGCGGAGACGGGCACCTCGGCGGTGCCGCTGGTGGTCATGAGGAGGCGGGCGCGGGCGGTGGCGCCGTCCATGCGGAGCGTCGCCCGTAACGCGGTGACCTCGGTGGGGCAGGGCGGCACGCTGACCGTGGCCGACCGGGCGCCGCCGGGGGCGGCCGGGGTGGACGCGACGGTGAGCGTGACGTCCTGGCCGCACGGCCGCTCGGGGAAGGTGTGGCGCAGCGTGCGCGTGTAGGCGGTGTCGCCGCGCAGCCCCAGGCGTTCGACGTGCACGATCCGGCCGCCGGCCCGCCAGGTGGCCTCGACGGTGACGGGGGCGGCGCCGGTGGCGGCGAGCGTGAACGTCCCGGCGGCCGTCGCGCCGTCCACGGCGAGCCGCCCCACCCCGAGCCGCGACACCGAGGTCACGGGCGACGCGGTCGGGGTGACGGTGCGGGTCGGGGTGCGGGTCGGGGTGGGGGTGGCCGTCCGCGTGGCCGTGGCCGTGGGCGTCGCCGTGCGCGTCGGGGTCGGGCGGGACGTGCGGGTGGCGCTCGGTCCGGCGGTACGGGTGGCGCTCGGCCCGGCGGTGGCCGTGAACGGCGGGGTGGCGGTGGGCGGCGGGCCGGAGTCGGTGCCGCCGGGCGGGTCCCCGGTGTCCTCAGGGGCCCCGGTGTCCTCGGGGTCGGCGGTGTCCTCGGGCACGAGCTGGGGCGTGGTGCTCGGCGTGGGCGGGAGCGCGACGGGGACGCCGGACTCCGTGGGCGGCGCGGCGGCGACCGGCTCGAACGGCGTCGCCCGGTCCCGGTTGGCGATCACCAGCGCGGCCGACACGGCGACCAGGGCGGCCAGCGTCGCGCCCATCGCGGTCTTGGTGACGTGCCCGCGCACGCCGCGGAAGGTGGTGCGGGCCAGAGTGGTCGACACCTGCGGCTCGGCGGGCGGCGGCTCGGGCATGAGCACGGCGAGCAGCAGCACCAGCGCCGCCAGCCGCCGCCTGCCGCGCTCCTCCCAGTCGTCGCCGTAAGCCGCCGCCGCGACGGCCTCCAGCTCGGCCACGAACGCCTCGGCGCCGGCAGGCCGGGCGGCGGGGTCCTTGGCCAGCCCGCGCTCGACGAGCCCGCGCACCGGCTCGGGCGCGTCCTGGACCGGGATGGGCGCGTGCACGTGCTGGTAGCCGAGCACGACGGGCTCGGTGGACCGGTAGGGCCGCTGCCCGGTCAGGCACTCGAAGAACACCGCCGTGGCCGCGTACACGTCGGTCGCCGCCGAGGACGGCTCCCCGGCCCACAGCTCCGGCGCCATGTACGGCGGCGTGCCCTCGGGGCGGGAGAGCGTCCCCTCCCGGACGGCGATGCCGAAGTCGACGAGCTTGCTGACGCCGTCGTCGCGGACGATGACGTTCTCCGGCTTGTAGTCGCGGTGCACGAGCCCCGTCTCGTGCGCCCTGGCCAGGCCGAGGAGCGAGCCCTTGAGGACGACCAGTGCCGCCTCCGGCCCGGTGGCGCCGTGCTCGCGCAGCAGGGCGCGCAGCGACACGCCGTTGACCAGCTCCATGACGATGGCGGCGCCCTGCGGGTCCTGGATGTACTCCCACAGGGTGGCGATGTTCGGGTGGCGCAGCGTGGTCAGCGTGCGGGCCTCGGCCCGGAAGCGGGCGAGCGCCACCGGGTCGCGCCGCCAGCGGTCGGACAGGTACTTGACGGCGACGTGAATGCCCGTGTCGTCGTGCACGGCGAGGACGACCCGGCCGGCGGCGCCGGTGCCGAGTTGCCTGACTTCCGTATAACCAGGAGCTTCCCAGCCCATGTTGCCTCTCCCATCAGAGGCGGCCCACCTGATTGTGACGCACGATCGAGGCGATTGGTTTGCCGGATCGGTCCTGATTTATGGAACTACCTTCTGCCGCTGATGTGAACAGGTATGTCGATTCCCTCTGGAAGAGCCGGGTCGGGCACCGGCTCGCCCCACGTCGTCACGAGCGGCAGCACCCCGGCCCAGACGGGCAGCGCGTAGTCCTCCTCCTCGTCCGAGGGGGCGCCCCGGCGCATCTTGACCGACGCCTCCTCCAGCGACAGCGCGAGCACGGCGGTGGCGGCCAGCTCCTTGCGCGTCGGCTGCCGCGTGTAGTCCCACTGGCCGGGGGCGAGCTGCTCGGTCAGGGCGCGCAGTCCGAGCAGCCGCTCGTCCTCGTCGGTCACCAGCCTGGCCCGGCCGTAGATCACGGCGGAGCGGTAGTTGACCGAGTGGTTGAAGGACGAGCGGGCCAGCACGATGCCGTCGAGGTGGGTGACCGTGACGCACACCTCGCTGCCCTCGCCCGCGCGCAGCGACCGGGCACCGGTGGAGCCGTGCAGGTAGAGGGTGTCGCCGACGCGCCCGTAGCCGGTGGGGATCACCATCGGGTGGCCGTCCACGACCACGCCCAGGTGGCACACGAGTCCGGTGTCGAGCACCTCGTACAGGTCGGCGCGGTCGTCGCTGCCGCGATGCTTCTCCCGGCCGAGCCGGGTGCGCGGGGTGGTGGAGAGCATGCTCCGAAGCTAGCGGGAAAGTGGACTTATCCTGTAGAGCCACTGTTTGCCGCTTCCCGGAGACCACTTGCGTGCGTACCCTCGTTGACCTGCCCGTATCGCTGTCCAGGGACGCCGCCGTGCCGCTCACGGCGCAGCTCGCGGCCTGGCTGCGTGACGCCATGCTGTCGGGGGCGCTCGCGCCGGGCGAGCGGCTGCCGTCCTCACGCGGGCTGGCGGCGCAGCTCGACGTGAGCCGCACTGTGGTGACGGAGGCGTACCAGCAGCTCTACGCCGAGGGCTGGCTGGAGGGCCGCCACGGCTCGGGCACGTTCGTCGCCTCGCTGGAGACGCCGCGCCGCGCCGTCCCCGCGCCGCCCGCGCCACCGCCGCCGCCCGCCGTCGAGCCCGACGAGCGCACGATCAACCTCACGCCCGGCCACCCGTGGGTGCGCGACTACGACCGGGCCGCCTGGAAGCGCGCCTGGCGGCGGGCCGCCGAGCTGCCGCCCGGCGACTACCCCGACCCGTACGGGCTGCCGCACCTGAGGGAGCTGCTGGCCGCCCACCTGCGCCGCACCAGGGCGGTGGCCGTCGGCCCGGAGAACATCCTGGTCACCCGGGGCACCGGCAACGGGCTCGACCTGTGCGCGCTGGCCCTGCTCGGCCCCGGCACCAGGGCGGGCGTCGAGGACCCCGGCTATCGCACCGCGCGGGCCGTGTTCGCCGCCCGGGGCGCGGAGATCGTGCCGTGCCCGGTGGACGAGGACGGGGTGATCGTCGACGGGCTGCCCGACGGCCTGCGCGTCCTCTACACCACCCCGGCACACCAGTTCCCGCTCGGCGGCCGGCTGCCGATCCCGCGCCGGGAGCGGCTGCTTTCGTGGGCCGCGCGGACCGGCGCGACCGTCGTGGAGGACGACTACGACGCCGAGTTCCGCTACGACGTGGCCCCGCTGCCCGCCCTGTACGGGCTGGACCCGTCCCGGGTGGTGCTGCTCGGCACGCTGTCGAAGTCGCTGGCTCCCGACATCGGCGTCGGCTGGCTGGTGGCCGCGCCCGAGACCGTCGACCGGATCGCCCGGGCCCGGCGCGCCATCGCCGACCGCACCAGCGGCCCCGTCCAGCACGCGGTGGCCACGCTGCTCGAACGCGGCGACCTCGACCGGCACCTGCGCCGGATGCGCCTGGAGTACGCGCGCCGCCGCGCCGTCGTGGTGGAGGTCCTCGGCGCGGCCTGCCGGCTGCGCGGCGACACGGCCGGGCTGCACGTGCTGGCCGAGCTGCCGCCCGGCGCCGCCCCGGAGATCGTGGCGCGGGCCGCCGAGCGCGGCGTCCTGCTCGACACCGTCGCCCGCCACCACCACGGCGCCGAACGCCTGCACGGCCTGGTGATCGGGTACGGGTCGGCGTCGCTGCCCGACGTCAGGCGGGGCTGCCGGATCGTCGCGGACCTGATCAGGCGGGTGTGAGCCCGGCGACCACCGGCAGCGCGCGGGCGGCGTGGACCGGGTCGACCGGCAGCACGTGCCGCGCCCACCGGCGGGCCGGCCCCGGGTCGGGCGAGGGCTCGGTGAACGGCCCGGCGTAGTCGTCGTAGGGCGGGTCGTACAGGTAGCCGGTGGCCACGCCGCGCCGCTCCAGCGCGGCGATCGCCGCGTCGCGGTCGCGCACCAGCAGCGGCACGCGGAACAGCGGCCGGCCCGGGTCGTCGCGCACGGCCGGGGCGGCCGAGGGGAGCGCGGCCAGCAGCTCGACGCCGGCCAGCCGCCTGGCCCGCTCGCGCGGCACCGCCGCCAGCCGCCTGCGCTGGTACCAGCGCGCCAGCGGCCCTCGCGCGGCACGGTAGTCGTGCAGGTCGGCGCGCACCCACGGGTCGAACGGCGGCAGCGACGGCGCCTGCGGCAGCGCCCGGGCCAGCGCCTCGGCCTCCAGCCGGATGCGGTAACCCTCGCGCTCCTCCTGCAGCCCGAGCGCCCGCATCAGCCACAGCGCCGGGCGCACCAGGTCGAGCCGGAGCGCCGCCTGCCTGGCCATCGAGGTGGCCACCGCGAACAGCTCCGCCCGGAAGGAGCCGGGCTCCAGCAGCCGGTCGCGGGCGCGCTCCAGGGCCTTGAGGTCGGCGGCGTCCTCGACGGCCAACACGCCGCCCGAGCCCGCGCCGGGATGCTTGGACAGGCTGAACACGCCCGCCTGCCCGAACGTGCCGAGCGGCCGGCCGCCGACGTCGGTCTCCATCGCGTGGGCCACGTCCTCCACCAGGATCTTGCCGGTGAACGCCGCCACCTGGTCGGGCAGCCCGTACAGGTTGGTGGTCAGGACCGCGTCGACGCGGGAGAGGTCGACCCGGGCGGCGTCGATGTTGCCGTCGCGCGGCGAGAGCGGCGCGATCACCGGGCGCAGCCCGGCCGCCAGCACGAGGAAGAGGATCTCGTCGGCCGAGATCGGCGACATGAGCAGCCGCTGGCCGGGCTCGCACCAGTGGCGTAACGCCAGGTAGAGGCCGAGCCGGTTGGAGGGGAGCAGCAGGCAGTGGCGGCCGGTGCGCTCGGCGATCGGCCTCATCCGGGAAGCGTGGCGCGCAGCCGCCCGTAGGTCTTGAGCGCCTTGTCAGCGGTCCTGAGCAGCACCGGGTTGGCCAGCACGGTGGCGCGGGCCTTGCGGGCGGGCACGCGCAGCATCCAGTGGACGCCGGCCGCCGGGACCGCCCGGGCGACGCGGCCCTCGCAGACGGACAGCTCGCCGGTCTTCAGCTTGTCCTTGTACTCCTTGTCGCCCCGGCCCATGTCGATCGTCTGGATGCCGGTCTCGGCGGCCTTCTCGGCCATCGCCAGGTGGTGGATGAGGCCGGGGGAGTATTTGGCGAAGCGCGGGTCGTAGGCCGGGAACCAGCCGGCCAGCGTGGTGCGGGTGCGGATGCCGAAGTGGCCGGCCATCGGCTCGCCGTCGACGTAGACCATGTCGAGGACGCCGGCGAAGCTCTCGGTGCGGGTGGCCAGCAGCCGCTCGACCAGCTCGACGATCCACTGGTGGGCGAACCTGTCGGTGCGGCCGGTGCGCCGGTACTGGTCGGTCTTCCAGGCGAGCAGCGTGCGCAGCGGCTCCACGTCGGCGATGGCGTAGTCGTGGCGCACCTCGCCGATGTCGCGCCCCAGCTTGCGCGTCTTGGCCAGCGTGGACTTGTACGTCTTGCCGGAGTGGGCGCGCAGGTAGGCGGTGTAGGCGTCGAACCCGTCGCGCAGGCAGATCACCGGCGACGGGTAGGACTCGTGACGCCTGCCGAGCAGCGGCTGGCCGGCGACGAGATGGTCGAACTCGTAGACCGACAGCCCGCACTGCGCCAGCAGCCACTGGGCGGGGATCAGGCAGTCCTTGGCGTGGATCATGCCCTGGGCGTCGGTCAGGCCGGCGGCCACCGGCTTGCCGATGCCCAGCGGGTGCCGCTCGAACGGGAAGAATCCCACGATGTCGGGCCCGTCGTGGATCACCGCGACCCGGACCCGGTCACGCAGCGCGCCGACCGTGATCGTGAACTCGGGCGACAGGAAGGGATTGTCGAAGGCGGCGTCGGCTTCCTGGAGGGTGCGCCAGCGGCTGACCTCGGTTGCTCCCAGCTCATCGGGGCGAACGATCGTGACGTGCATGGGCTCCTACTGTGGACATGCCTCGGTGGCAGACATGTTCTCCCAGGCTACGGGATGGGGGTCGTGCTCGCAGGCACGGGTCCGTAACGTTACGCAACTCTCATGTGTGGCGTTCGGCACCGAGTGACGTTCTAATAGTTGTCCATGACCGTACCTGGGATTGACCGGCCCCGGCTGTTCGCGTGGATGGGCAGGAACGTGCCCGACGCCGGCGAACCCCTGTCCGTCTCGCTGATCTCCGGCGGGCGGTCGAACCTGACCTACCTCGTCGAGACCCGGGAGCGCCGCGTGGTGCTGCGCCGGCCGCCGCTCGGCCACGTGCTGCCCACCGCCCACGACATGCGCCGCGAGTGGCGGGTCATCTCCGCGCTCGCCCCGACCCCGGTCCCGGTGCCCGAGCCGGTCGCGTTCTGCGCCGACGAGGACGTCGTCGGGGCGCCGTTCTACCTGATGGGGTACGTGGACGGCGCGGCGGTGCGCGGCCGGGACGAGCTCGGGGACACGGACCCGGCCGGGACCAGGCGGCTGGCCGGACGGCTGGCCGAGGTGCTGGCCGCCATCCACGCCGTGGACTACCGGGAGGCGGGCCTGGCGGACTTCGGCCGGCCCGACGGCTACCTGCCCCGGCAGCTCGACCGCTGGTGCCAGCAGTGGGAGCGGTCGAGGACCGCCGACCGGCCCGAGTTCGACCGGCTGGTGGCCCGGCTGCGCGAGCGGCTGCCGGCGCGCTCCGCCGGCACCCTCGTGCACGGCGACTACCGGCTGGACAACACGCTGGTACGGCTCGGCCCCGAGCCGGAGATCCTGGGCGTGGTGGACTGGGAGATGTCCACGCTCGGCGACCCGCTGGCCGACCTGGGACTGACGCTGACCTACTGGCACGAGGCCGGGGACGAGGAGCGGGCGGGCATCCCGGTGGCGGGCGACGTCACGACGGCGCCGGGGTTCCTGAACGCCGCCGAGTTCGCCGCCCACTACGCCGAAGCCTCAGGTCGCGACATTGCAGATCTCGGGTTCTACGTGGCCTTCGGCAGCTTCAAGCTCGCCGTCATCGTGGAAGGCATCCACGCTCGCTTCCGCCAGGGCAAGACCGTGGGGGAGGGCTTCGACCGGATCGGCGCAGCCGTGCCCACCCTGATCGCCCGCGCGCACCGCATGCTCGACCAACCCGCATAGGAGAGCCATGAGCACAGTTGCACTGATCACCGGAGCCGCGAGCGGCATCGGGGCCTCGGTGGCCCGCACGCTGGCGGCGGGCGGCGCCAAGTGCGTCCTCGTCGACCTCGACGGCGAGGGCGCGGAGCGGCTGGCCAAGGAGGTCGGCGGCGTCTGGCTGGCCGCCGACGTCAGCACCGAGCAGGCCTCGCACGACGCCGTCGAGCTGGCCGAGCGCACCTACGGCCGGCTCGACCTGGTCCACCTCAACGCCGGCGTCGCGGGCGGCCCCGACCTGGCCGCCTTCGACCTGGCGCGCTACCGCAGGATCGTCGGCGTGAACGTCGACGGCGTCGTCTTCGGCGCGGTGGCCGCCGTGCCGCTGCTCAGGCGCTCAGGCGGCGGCGCCATCGTGGTCACCGCCTCGCTGGCCGGGCTCGTCGGCTTCGACGGCGACCCCGTCTACACCATGACCAAGCACGCCGTCGTCGGCCTCGTCAGGGCGCTGGCCGGGCCGCTGGCCAGGGACGGCATCAGGATCGGCGCCGTCTGCCCCGGCTTCACCGACACCCCGCTCGTCGCCGGCGCCAAGGAGATGTTCGTCAACGCCGGATTCCCGCTGCTCACCGCCGACGACGTGGCCGCCGCCGTGGAGTCCGCCTTCTACGCCGAGGAGCCCGGCACGCTCCTCGTCGTGCAGCCCGGCAGGGAACCGGTGTCGTACCGTTATGCCGGAGTTCCTGGACCCGCGACCGGGCAGCGGCCACCATCGTCCTGATTCGTCCACGCAGGCGGGCGGATACGGTGTAAAAAGGCCGGGCCGGAGCGCTCGGCCTTTTGGAACGTTGCGTGAGAGGTGGATTCCGTGATTCCGACGGACGGCCGACATGCCCGCAGGCGGTCCCCGTGGCCGATCGCCGTAGGAGCCGGGGTCCTCGCCGTCCTGCTCGTCGCCGGGATCATGGTGTACGCGGGCTCCCGCTCGTCGGGCGGCGACCCGGCCGTCCAGTTCAACGGCGAGATCGCCCAGCCGGCGCCCACCTCGCCCGCGCCCTCCCTCGACCCGCCGCCCGTCGTGCCCGACTGGCCCCGCTGGGGCGTCACCCACACCCAGTACAGCGCCGACAACGACAACGCCCGGGTGCAGGAGCAGGCCAAGCACATGCTCGGCCGCGTCCCGATGCTGCAGAACCAGCACATCATGGGCTGGGGCGCCAACAACCCCGAGCCCAGCCCCGGCCAGTACAACTTCCGCGACCTCGACCGGCGGCTCAAGCTCATGGCCGACTCCCAGGCCATCCCCGTCATCACGCTGTGCTGCGCCCCCGACTGGATGAAGGGCGGGCAGCCCGGCCGCACCGACTGGAGCAAGAACCACACCGTCGCGCCCGACCCGGAGCACTTCGACGACTTCGCCAAGCTCGCCGCCCGGGTCGCCAAGCAGTACCCGACGGTCAAGCACTACCTGGTGTGGAACGAGTTCAAAGGCTTCTGGAACACCACCACCAACCGGTGGGACGCCGAGGGCTACACCGAGCTCTACAACAAGGTCTACGACGCGCTGAAGAAGGTCGACAGCGAGATCCAGGTCGGCGGCCCGTACGTGCCGATCGAGACCACCGCGCGCGGCGTCTCCGAGCTGTCGGGCCCCTACGGCGTGGTGGACCAGCGCGCGCTCGACGCCATCGAGTACTGGATCGAGCACAAGAAGGGCGCCGACTTCATCGTCGTCGACGGCGGCACGATGACGACCGACGGCGGCAACATCCCCGACGACTTCGGCGCCACCGGCAAGTTCGGCGCGATCACCCAGTGGCTGCGGCAGAAGAGCGGCAACCTGCCCGTGTGGTGGGCCGAGTGGTACGTCGAGCCGGAGGACTCCGGCTGGAGCGAGGAGCGGCGCACCGCCGTGCAGGCCACCGCGATGATGGAGTTCGCCAGGAGCGGCGCCACCACGGCCCTCTACTGGAACCCGCAGGCCAAGGGCGGCGCCGAGTGCCCCGGCTGCCTGTGGACCCCCGGGCGCGGCCAGGAGATGCCGATGGCCGGGCTGCTGAGCGGGTTCACCCGGTGGTTCCCCGCCGGGGTCGAGCTGCAGCAGGTGCCGAGCTCCGACCCGCGTGTCAGGGTGCTGGCCCAGCCGCGCCAGCTCGTCATGGTCAACACCTCCGACGCCGACGTGACCGCCACGGTCGACGGCAGGCAGGTGACGCTCAAACCGTACGAGATCCAGTGGAGCGGCCGGGGCGGGACCTGACCCCGGCGCCGCCGTACGTGAGCCGGCGCAGCAGCCACTCCGCCGGGCCGTAGCGGTGCGCCCGCAGCCACCGGCGGCTGACGACGACCTGCGCGGCGAAGACGGCGGCGGCGATCGCCACCTGGAGCGGCGGGCCCACCCGGTCGACCAGGGCGAGCCCGTACCCGGTGAAGATCAGCGAGCACACCAGCGACTGCGCCAGGTAGTTGGTCAGCGCCATGCGCCCGGCCCAGGCCAGCGCGCGGCCCAGGCGCGGCAGCAGGGGCAGCAGCCGCAGCAGCGTGGCCCCGTAGGCGGCGGCCAGCAGGGGAGCGGTGAGCAGCGTGGCGGCCTCGCCGGCGAAGCGGTGCACCGGGCCGTCCCAGACCGACATCGCGGCCACCAGCGCGCCCGCCAGGCCCACCGGGAACCCGATCCACTGCACGCGCCGCAGCGTCGCCGTGCGCGGCCCGGAGCCGGCCAGCAGGCCCGCCCGGCCGGCCGCCAGGCCGAGCAGGCAGGCGGCCAGCACGGCAGGCGCCTGGAAGAGCACCCGCCGGACGACGATCACCGACAGCTCGCGCAGGTGCTCGCCGACGATCTGGGCCGCCGACCCCGACAGCGACCGGTCGACCTCCGACGCCTGGGCGGGCGGGTGCTCGGCGACGCCCGGCAGGTCCACCCCGTGCGCGGCCAGCCACGCCAGCGCCAGGAAGCCCAGCGCGAGCAGGCCGGTCAGCGCCGCCGACAGGGCCAGCGCCGTCCTGATCCGGATCCGGCGCAGCAGGAGCAGCGCCACCCCCACCACCGCGTACGTCGTCAGGATGTCGCCGGGGAACAACAACACCGCGTGCGCCGCGCCGATCAGGAACAGCCCCGCCAGCCGCCGCAGGAACATCGGCGTGAACGCCAGCCCCCGCCCGGCCGCCGACCCGATCTGCAGGGTCAGGCTGTAGCCGAACAGGAACGAGAACAGCAGGTAGAACTTGTTCTCCACGAGCAGCGTGACGCCCCACCGCACCGCCCAGTCGGCGGCGCCGTCGAAGCCCGGCTCCGCCAGCCCGGCCATCCGGTAACCCGAGGCCAGGAAGGCGATGTTCACCACGAGGATGCCCAGCAGGGCGAAACCCCGCAGGGCGTCAATCGCCGCGATCCGTGACGTTCCCTGATTGATGCGAAATGTCCCCTGAAAAACCATCAGGGGACATCATCGCGCACAACCTACGAGTTTCCTGTGAATTCAGTTGATTCCTGCGATGTAAATGAAGCGTTCGACGACCACGCCCACCGCCACCACGAACGTCGGCACCGCCACCCACAGCAGCCACCTGCGCGCCCGCGGAGCCCGCCGCGCGCCGTTCAGCCGGATCACCTCGTAGCCGAACAGCGCCGCCCAGCTCACCGCCAGCGCCCCGACCCCGATCGGGGTCCACGGCGAGGTCGGCTCCCCGCGGCCCTGCCACGGCCGAGGCTCCGGGATCTCCGTGCCCCGGACGAACTTGCCCCACGTGTAGAGGGCGGCGTCCTCGTTCGCGTAGACCCGCTTCAGATCCGGCGAGGCGTCCAGCGCCGCCCGGAACCGCTCCCCCCAGTCGGCCGGGAAGCCGTCGTTGAGCTGCAGATAGCTGACCTGGCCCTTGCTGACCACCAGATACGTGTTACGCGGGCTCTCCGGCCCCGGCCGCAGCCGGTCGACCACGTCCTTGATGTTGGCCGGGTCCTTGTGCACCAGCGCCTGGCCGGCGAAGTTGACCAGCTCGATGTCGCGCTCGCCCCACGGCAGCGTCGGCGTGACCTCCGGCCCCTCCTTCGGCACCAGGTAGACCACCCGCGCGCTCGGCTTGTCGTGCTCGTACACGTAGTGCATCGCCGCGACCTCGCCCGAGGTCACCCGCTCGAACTTCTCGTTGCCGTAGCGCGCCACCAGGAACGCCATCGAGAACATCACCGCGAAGCAGGCCGCCAGGACCAGCGACACCTTCTTCGTCAGCTCCGGGTTGAACCTCACGTTCAGCCTGCGCACGGGGACGGTCTCCTCGCGCACGTCGGCGCTGTCGGCCGGCAGGTTCGGGAAGAACGCGTACGCCGCCAGCAGACACGCCCCCGGCAGCGCGAACATGTAGATGCGCAGCCCGATCTCGCCGCCGTAGCTCTGCAGCGCCAGCGCCAGCACCGGCACGCAGAGCAGGATCAGCGCCGCCCGGTCGAACACCCCGCGCCGCAGCCGCCGCAGCAGGCCCACCGCCGCCAGCGCCAGGATCACCACCAGGATGCCCAGCCGCGCCTGCAGCACCATCGCGTGCAGCTCGTCGCTGCCCTCGATCCGGTCGCCCGTGTTGCGCTGCAGGTTGGACACGATGTCGCCCAGGCCGCCGAAGATCGCGTCGATCTGCCCGGCCCAGAAGCCCACCGTCTGGTAGCTGATCCACGCCAGCACCACCAGCCCGAGCCCGAACGGCAGCGCCCACGTCAGCGTCGTCCGCTTGAACAGCAGGAACGCGGTCAGCACGCCCAGCATCATGAACGGCGTGATCTGGTGCGACGCCGTCGCCGCCGCGAACAGCGCCACCATCAGCATGAGCATCAGCAGCTTGTCCGCGCGGAACATGCCGGTGTTGGCGAGCTCGCCCGGCGTCATCGCGTCCAGCCGCCCCAGCAGCCTGCGCAGCCCCTTGGCCGGCACCGGCTTCGTCCGCGGCTCCACCCGCCCGAACCAGCGCAGCAGGATCGCCACGAACACCAGATAGAGCGCGAACGTGAAGCCCTGGGGCGAGAAGTAGTCCTGCCCGATCCACTGCACGAGCACGAACAGCAGCGCCGCGAACCAGCGCGCCCGCGTCGTCGCCACCACCTGGCGCAGGATCAGCACGAACGGCAGCAGGTAGAGCAGGTTCGACAGCAGCGGCGTCCAGTTGAGGATGGGCGACAGATCGGTGATCCCCGCCGTCTTCGTCACGAACGCGAACAACGCGAAGAAGCCCGGCCAGCCCATCCGGCCGTCGATGCTGATCGCCGTGTCGCCGGTTCTCGCGATGAAGTCCACGAAACCGGCATGGATGTACGCGGTCGGGAAGCGTGGCTCCTCGGCCACCAGCGCCCCGGCCCCGTGCAACGCGAACGTGATCGCCGCGATCTGGAAGAGCAACAGGAACTTGCGGTCGGTGCTCTGCGCCACCGTGACGAAGAACGACACGATCATGATCAGGATCGCCGCGAACGCGCTGACCGGCAACGCCGAGATGAGGCCCAGGCCGTTGATGTCCGCCGGGTCGACGCCGCGCAGCGGCCCCGGGCTGACCTTGAGGGCCAGCACGTACATGAGGAGACCTTCGAGCACCAGCACGACCGGCAGCCACTTCGGCGCGCCGGCCACCAGGGCCGCCAGCCGCGACGCCCTCGGCGGGGGCGCGGCCTGACGGACCGGCCCGGGCGCGACCGCCTGCACGGCGGTGGCGGCCTCCACGGGCTCGGCGACCACCCGCTCGAACGGAGCCGTCTCCCCGACATCCACCTCCTCGGGGGCCCCGACCTCCGTGGCGACGTCGACCTGCTCAGAGACGGCGCCCTCCACGGCGGCATCGGACCCCTCGGCGGCGTCGGCCTCCACGGCGGCGGCGGGCTCCTCAGCGGTCCCGACCTCTTCAGAGGCGTCGGCCTCTCCGGAGGTGGCGGTCTCCTCGGGCTTGGTGTCGTCGGCCTCTTCCTTCGTGGGCTGGGGCACCGGGAGGGAGGGGAGCGTGTCGGTCTCCGACGGCGGCGTGGCCGGGGGGCCGCCTATGCGCAGGGTGCTCGGCGTGGTGGGGATGCGGAAGGCGGCGGTGGTCTTCACCGCGTCGTCGCCCACCGCGTCCGGGTCCGCCTCCGAGTCCGCGCCCGAGTCGGCGTCCGGGGAGGGGGCCGGGGGCGTGTCGGTCTTCGCGTCCGGGGCCGCCTGCAGGGAGGCGGGGTCAAGGCGCGGGATGACCCCCGTCGCCTCCGGATCGAAAGGCACCTCCTGCTCCTCTCCCGTGTCCCCCCGCACACCGGAAGAGCCGGTGGTCCCCGCTGTCATGCCATCGCCGTCCCGTTGCCTCACGTTGACCATCATGGAGCCCCGGGCGACCCGTGAGCGACGCTCGCGTGTCGTATTTCGTCGTATTTGAGAATTTTACGTAGCTTTCCGAAGATCAAAAGTGCGACCACCGTCTGGCTGAGCAGCATCCCGTACCCCACCGCGTTGACGCCCGCGAACGGGAACAGCGCCAGGATGGACGCCAGCACCAGCCCCGCCAGCCCGATCTGCACGGCGGCGAGCTTGCGCGCCTCGCTCTGGGCGCGCAGCGCGCTCAGATAGACCTCGATCAGCACCCGGGGCAGCACCGCCAGCGCCATCAGCCGCAGCAGCAGCGTGCCCTCGTCGGCGAACTTGGCCCCGAAGACCTGGAGGATGAGCGGCGCCGCCACGACGGCCACCACGATGATCGGCACGATGATGGTCAGCGCACGCCGCAACGCGTTGCGGCAGTTGGCCGCGAGCCTGGACCGGTCGAACGAGCCCTCGACGGTCAGCGACACGGCCATGTTCATGGCCAGCAGCTCGATCATGCAGCCGAGCGTGTGCGCCATCGAGAAGCGCCCGAACACGGCCTCGCCGACCTGCGTGGCGACGACCACGGGCACCAGGTAGACGATCGCCAGCACCGACAGCGTGCCGGGGAAGTCGCCCGCCAGGAACCGCCCGACCTCGCGCAGCCTCGGCGCCTCGCGGTGCACGCCGGCGGTCTGCCGGACGTGCCGGGGCACCACCACGCCGAAGATCAGCCAGTTGATCGGGATCAGCGCGATCGCGGTGGGCACGATCCACGAGACGAAGATGCCGCCGTCGGGCAGCGCCCCCGCCAGGGTGACCAGCAGCCCCATCTTGACCAGGCCGAAGACGAGGTTGTTGAACGGCACCCAGGTGGCGTTGCGCAGCCCGGTCAGCACCACGTCCTGGAGGGTGAAGACCGCCCACACCACGACGGCCGCGAGGAAGAACAGCCCGGGGCCGAACCCGGCGAGCACCGAGTACGTCTCGCCCCACAGCGGCAGCGTCAGCAGGAAGCCGACGGCGGCCGCGCCACCGGTGGCGGCGGCGATCCCGTACCCGCGCAGGATGAGCTCGGGCGTGCGGCGGCCCGCCACCGGCAGGAAGCGCGCGAACGCGCCCACCAGGCCGAGCGCGGTCAGCGACGCGAACAGCCGCATCAGCGTGATCACCGCCTGGCCGCGGCCGAACTCCTCCTCGGAGAAGTAGTGCGCAGCCAGCAGCCAGTAGCCCGCGCCGAGCACCGCGGTGATGCCCGTGTTGGCCATCAGCGCGTAGCCGTTCCTGAACAGGGGGTTGCGGAGGTCGCGCAGCAGCCTCCGCCAGAGGCTAGACATTGCCGCGGACCCGTCGCAGCCCGTAGCGGGTGCGCCTGACCACCGCGTAGCCCTTGGTCAGGATGCGTTCGCGCAGGTAGATCAGGGGCACGCCGGTGCCTGCGACCGCCCGCTTGAACATGCCGATCGTGGTGTGCCTGGCGACGGTCAGCCGGGGGATGGCGAGCATGTCGTGCCGGTCGGCGGCGATCGTGTTGCCGACGGCGCAGGCGGCGAAGTAGCCGGCCTTGCGCACCTCCCGGCGGACGCGGGCGCTGGAGTAGCCGTAGGGGTAGGCCATGGTGGCCACGGGCGTGCCGAGCGTGTCCTCCAGCAGGCCCTTGTTGCGCCGGAGCTCCTGGCGGAGCTGTTCGGTGGGGAGCTGGTCGAGCTGCGGGTGGCTGTGGCTGTGGCCGCCGATCTCGATGCCGCTCTGCGCGGCCTCGCGGGCCTGGCCCCAGGTGAGCATGTCGTCCAGCGGCCGGCCCGCCGCGTCGTCACCGGCGTCGGCCACCCAGCCGCTGGTCAGGAAGACCGTGGCGGGGTGGCCGTACTTGTCGAGCAGCGGCAGCGCGCGGCTGTGGAAGTCGGCGTAGCCGTCGTCGAAGGTGAGCACGACGGGCTTGGCGGGCAGCGAGCGCCCGTTGTTCTTGTTCAGCGAGGCGACGAGGTCGCCCAGCGTGAGCGGGGTGAACCCGGCCTCCGACAGGTAGGCGAGCTGCTCGTCCAGGTCGCCGGGGCGTACGGAGTGCGGCCGGGTCTCGTCGTTGGGCCGGTCGTTGACCGAGTGGTACATCAGGATCGGCACCCGGATCATGACCGCACCGCCTTCAGCCGTACCGAGCCCACCAGGTATCCCCAGGCCGTCCAGGCGAGGCCGACGACGATGGCGCCGGCCCTGCCGAGGCCGCCAGGGTCGCCCTTGACGGCCTCGCCGAGGCCGCGCAGCGCGCCGAGCGGCAGCGTCCTGAGCGCGTGCGCCCGTTCGCTGGACAGCCCGTCCTGGGTGCCGACCTCCTGCGTGACCAGGGCCTTCGACAGCCCTTCGGCGTAGCAGCGGGAGCGGAAATAGGCGAACCGCTCCCGTTGCCTGGACACCTTGTGCCCGATGAGCGCCTTCGGCTCGTACAGCATGATCGAGCCGGGCCGGCGCTGGCTCAGGCGGATGCAGAACTCGGTCTCCTCGCACCCCAGGGGGCGCGACTTGCGGCCCTGTACGCGGCGCCCGATGCCGCTGTGGAACCCGCCCACCTCGGACACCACCGTGCGCAGGAAGGCCGCGTTTCCTCCCATGACATTGCGGATCGGCGCCCGTACCGCGGGCATGCCGCGGTACGTGCAGCCGACCGTCCAGTCGAACTCCTGCGGGAACCAGCGCGGCCTGCGCTGGGACGCCCAGATGGGTTCGGTGCGACCGCCCACGCCGACGACTCCGGGATCCTGGAAGCCCTCCTCCAAAGCCTCCAGCCACCCGGGATCGGCGACCGCGTCGTCGTCGAGGAACGCGACGATGTCACCGGTGGCCGTGGCCACCCCGGTGTTCTTGCCGCCGGACAGCCCCTGCTCGTGCGTGTTCTCCACGACGATCGCGTCGGGATAGGCGCGCTTGAGCTTGAGGTGCAGGTCCGGATTGTGATCGACGACCAGGATCAGCTCGTGTGGGCGGCGGCTCTGCTGCTCCACCGACTCGACGGCCTGCCTGATGTCCTCCCAGCGGTCCTCGGTGTAGACGCAGATGACGACAGACGTGTTCACGACGAATCCTTCAGGCGCTCAGGCTTACGCGACGCCCCGGTCGGCGGCGGGCTTCCTGGCGGGTTCGGGGCGGGGCGGGGCGGGCTGGCGGCGCCATTCGCTCAGGATGGTCCTGAGCACCCGCAACCCGTCGCGTACGACGTGCAGGTTGCTCTCGCCGTGGATGCGGTTGCGCTCGTGGCTGGGCACCTCGTGCACCTTGAGCCCGGCCTTGGCGGCGCGGATGTTCATCAGCGTCTCCACCTCGAAGCCGTCGCAGTCGAGGTCGAGCACGTCGAGGTGCCTGGCCCAGAAGGCGTTGTAGCCGTAGCACAGGTCGGTGTAGGAGGTGCCGTACATCCGGTTGACGATCCCGGTGAGGATCTTGTTGCCGAGGCGGCGGTTGAAGGTGAGGTCGTCGCTGCCGCCGCCGGCGGCGTAGCGCGAGCCCTTGACGAAGTCGGCGCCCGTCACCAGCGCGCCGACGAACTGGATGATCTCGTGGCCGTCGGTGGAGCCGTCGGCGTCGATCATCACGATGATGTCGCCGGTGCACGCGGCGAACCCGGCGGCCAGGGCGTCGCCCTTGCCCTTGCCGGTCTGCGTTACGATCTTCACATTGGGCCGCAGGCGGCGGGCCACCGCGACGGTGTCGTCGACGGAGTTGCCGTCGACGAGCACGATCTCGTCGATCCACTGCGGCAGGGTGGCGAACACGTGGGGCAGGTTCTCCGCCTCGTTCATCGCCGGCACCACGACACTCACCGTCGGTGAGATGGCCAGATGTGGTGTGACGGGAGTGAAGCGTTCGATAGGCGGCATCGATCGCAAAGGCGTGATCTGCGCCTTGCCGTTGGACTTGACGGACTCGGGACTCATGGCGAGGTTAATCCTTCCGGGACCCGCCTGGCGCAACGCGGTGACAGTTTCTCCCGGGTGCTGCGGGAGTGGCTGCTGGGGCGAACGATGCATCAGTGGGTCCAAGTGAGGGTTGTGCTGGGATCTGCTGCTGCTGCCTTGTGCCGGGGGGTCTTGAGTGCTCGGGTCAGCGTGCTCCGGTCGGTTCCTTGACGTCGTGCTGGATCGATCTGCGCATCCGGCCGAATCCCTTGAGGACGCGGTCGGCTGCCTTATAGAGAGACGGTCGGTCCAGGACAATTGTTCGGGCCTTGTTGAACGGGGTCCGCCCCATCCAGTGCACGGCGGCGGCCGGGGAGGGGCGGGAGACCCGGCCTTCGGCGACGTACAGGGTCCCGCTCTTGAGCCAGTCCTTGTACTCCTTGCCGCCTTTGCCCATGTCGACCATGTGCAGACCGCTGGCCGCGGCCGCCTCGGCCATCTGGAGGTGGTGCACGATTCCGGGGGAGTAGCGCGCGTAGGCGGTGTCGTAGGCGGGGAACCAGCCCACGAGCGTGGTGGCCGTGCGCAGGCCGAAGTGGCCGGCCACGGGCACGTCGCCCGAGTAGAGCATGGTCAGCACGCCGGAGAAGTCAGCGGACCGCTCGGCGTGCATGAGGTCGGTCAGCTCGACGATCCAGGGCTGGGCGAACCGATCGACCCGGCCGGTGCGCTGATACTGGTCGGACTTCCAGGCCAGCAGCGTGCGCAGCGCCTCGGGGTCGGGCGAGGCCCACTCGAACCGGAGCTCGCCCTGCTCCCTGCCGAGCTTGCGCTCCTTGTAGCGGACGGTCTTCAGGTTCTTCGGCGAGTTGGCCCTGACCTGCTCGATCCAGGCGTCGAAGCCGGCGGTGAAGTCCATGACGGGGGCGGGCCGGACGTCGCTCTCGTACGGGGCGAACGTCGGCTGCCCGGCCACCAGGTGGTCGAAGTCGAAGACGGTGAGCTTGCAGGCCCGCAGCAGCGCCCGCGCGTCTGCCTTCAGGCCGGGCTCCGCGATCAGGCCGTGGCACGTGGTGAGGAAGCCGCCGAGCGGCTTGCCGATGCCGAAGCTGTGCCTCTCGTAGGGGAAGAACCCGGCGATCCGGTCACCGTCCTGGAGGACGGCGACGCGCACGTAGTCGCGCAGGCGGTCCATGGCGACGGCGAACTCGACGGAGAGGAAGGGGTTGTCCAGGCTGGGGTCGGCCTTCTGAAGTTCGCGCCAGCGGGCCCGCTCCGGTGGTCCCAGCTCTCCGGGGCGAACGACGTTGATCTTCACCTTTGGCTGGCCCCCTGTTCGGTTTGCATGTTCTTCCCCCGGTAGAGCACGCGAAGCACGTACATGAACCCGCCGAGCACGGCGATCGTCGCCACCCCGGCCCGAGGCGACCACGCGTCGAAGAGCAGCATGGCCTGGGCGAGCAGCACGTTGAGCACGAGGCTCGCGGCGGCCCCTACCGATAGTGCCGCCAGAGGGTCACGATCACGCAACAGCCCGACCACCGCGGCGCCGGGCACGAGCAGAAGGAACATGGAGATCAGGAGCGGGCGCAGGGGAGTGTCGATGTCGAAGAGCGCGATCACCGCCCCCGCGATGCAGGCCAGCGCGAGCAGCCATGTGAGCGCTCTGCGGTGCTTGAGCATCTGCTGTTTCTCTCCCGGTTCCTGACGTGATCGCCAATTTCATGGGATCAATCCGTGCGCGTACGCGTCAACGCCGACGCTTGGCGGCACAGTCAGGTTTACCAGCGCCCATGTGAAGTTCAACACACTGCCAACGAGCCCCGGGTCCCCGACGTGCTCCCCAAGCACACCAGGATGCCTTATTTGTCACAGCAACATCGGCTTGACCCGGGAAATCGGGGCTTTCTCACATAACGGTGGCGAGGGTCGCCTCCGGTGTGCTGGACGGCTCCGGCGACGGGGTGGGCTCCTCCTCCGGCGGGTCGGACGGCGGTTCGGGCTGACCTTCCCAGCTGAGCGCGCAGCGCGCGGCGCCGCCGTTGGAGGTGAACGTCACCGTGCCGCTGCCGGGCAGGCCGGGGTCGTCCACGGTGACCCACACGGCCGCCGACGCGCCCGCCTTGATCGTCCCGCTCGCCGGCTTCAGGGTCAGGCCGTCCGTCGTGGTGGATGCCCAGGTGACGGCGGCGTTGCGGGCGCGCAGCGTGACCCGCGCCGCGCCCTGGATCGCCGCCGGGCAGGCGGCGGCGATCCGGGCGGGGCGGGCGGCCCGCCGGCGGGTGGGGGGGGGGGGGGGCGGCGG
>NZ_JAHKRO010000133.1 GCF_019396325.1 Nonomuraea ceibae | reverse complement strand
CCGCCGCCGCGGCCCGCGCCGCGCGGCCGGCCGCCGGGCGGGCGGCGCCCGAGGTGACGCTGGAGGAGAGCGCCCGCGCGTGCGAGCGGGACTTCGAGCGGGCCGCCGCCGAGGGTGACGCGCCCGCGGCGGCCCGCGCGGTGCTCGCGCTGGAGGCGGAGATCGCCAGGTGGGCGGCCGACACGGAGGAGGACGCGGGCGGCGTTGAGCAGGCGAGGGAGCTGATGCGGCTGCTCATCGCCCGGCTCGGCGAGCTGGCCGCCACGGCCGGCGTCCGCGCGCTCGTGGAGCCGCTGCTGGCGCTGCGCACCACGCTGCGCGGCCAGGGCAAGCACGGCGGCCAGGGCGGGCAGGGTGGTCAGGGCGGGCAGGGTGGCCTGGGCGGCTACGAGGTGGCGGACGCGCTGCGCGCCGCTCTGCTGGCGGGCGGCGTCCAGGTCGAGGACACCCCGGACGGCCCCCGCTGGACCCCGGCCTCCTGAGCGGAGGGACGGGTCAGCGGCGCGGCTTGTCGATGCGGGCGCCGTCGGTCGTGAAGAGCATCAGGCGGTTGGGGTCCACACCGACCTTCGCGGCGTCGCCCGCACGCCAGACGGGCCGGTTGCCGAGGCGGACGATGAGGTCGGCGCGGCGGTGGATGCCGCTGCCCGGGTGCTGCCCGACCTGCTCCTGCTCCTGCTGCTCCGGCTCGCCCCGGTTGGGCAGCAGACGGCGGACGAGCCCGGCGATGCCGCCGGAGCCGCTGCGCTGGCCGTTGCGCAGCGCGGTGCGGTCCGGGGGCTCGGGCACGGGCACCGCGGGCACGCCGCACTCGATGTAGGCGAGCCATTCGTGCCCGTGATACTCCAGCGCCCGCACCCGCCCGAAGAACGACGGCCCGTCGTACGACTCGGGCACCGGCGCGAGCCCGTCGGGCCGCATGCCGACCAGCACCTGCCCGCCGGTGTACTGCGAGATGGCGTACGCGCGCGGATCGCTCCACGGGATCGTCAGCCGGTGCGGCCCGAAGTCGAGCAGCACGTACTGGTTCTGCGGCGTGCGCACCGTCGCTGCCAGCAGGTTCAGCTGCTGCGAGTTGAGGAACGCCGCCACGAACGCCGTTGCTGGATCGTTGTAAATCTGGGCCGGAGTGCCGACGTCCTGGAGGACGCCGCGGTTCAGGATGGCGATCCGGTCGGCCAGGGTGAGGGCCTCGACCTGGTCGTGCGTCACGTAGATGGTGGTGACGCCGAGCGACCTGACCAGGGCGGAGATCTCCATGCGCAGTTCGGTGCGCATGCCGGCGTCCAGGTTGGACAGCGGCTCGTCCATGAGGAACAGCTTGGGCTGGCGGACGATCGCCCGGCCCATGGCGACGCGCTGGCGCTGGCCACCGGACAGCGTGCCGGGGCGGCGCTCCAGGGTCTCGTCGATGTGCAGCGCCTTGGACAGCTCGGTGACGCGCTCGCGGACCATCGCGGGGTCCGACTTGGCGATCTCCAGGGGGAAGGCGATGTTCCCGCGCACGGTGCGGTGCGGGTAGAGGGCGCCGTTCTGGAACACCATGGCGACGTCGCGGTCGCGCGGCGCCAGGTGGTTGGCCATCTGGCCGTCGAGCCACAGCTCGCCGTCGGTGATCTCTTCCAGCCCCGCGATCATGCGGAGCAGGGTGGACTTGCCGCAGCCTGACGGGCCGAGGAGGACGAGGAACTCGCCGTCCTCAGCCTTGAGGCTCAGGCGATCGACCGCGAGGTGGTCACCCGGATACACCTTGGTCACTTTGTCGAGAACGACCGAGCTCATGGGCCCACACCTTGCGCACGTGTCACCTGTGACGGGGCTGATTGAAGAGGTAGTACATCGTGCCTTAACGCCGCGTGTCCACCCTTGACATAAAAGATCTCGCTCGCGGGGGTTTCGGACGGGGGTTTTGTGCATCCGAACACCTATATTTCCGGATGCGCGGCCCTGGAAGGGCTTGCGAAAACTTGCCGCAAGCCTTTCAATGGTCGAGAACTTACGGGGGGTAAACCATGACCGCGTGGTGGCGTGACGCCGTGATCTACCAGGTGTACGTGCGCAGCTTCGCCGATGGCGACGGAGACGGCGTCGGCGACCTGATAGGCGTGCGCGATCGCCTGCCCTACCTCGCCGGGCTCGGCGTCGACGCGATCTGGCTGACCCCTTTCTACACCTCGCCCATGGCCGATTTCGGCTACGACGTCGCCGACTACCGCGACGTCGACCCGCTGTTCGGGACACTGGCCGACGCCAAGGCGCTCATCGACGAGGCGCACGGGCACGGCCTGCGGATCATCGTGGACATCGTGCCGAACCACACCTCCTCGGCCCACCCCTGGTTCCAGGAGGCGCTGCGCGGCCACAACCGCGACCGCTACATCTTCCGCGACGCCCCCAACGACTGGGAGTCGATCTTCGGCGGCCCCGCCTGGACCCAGGTGGACGACGGGCAGTGGTACCTGCACCTGTTCGACTCCTCCCAGCCCGACCTCAACTGGGAGCACCCCGAGGTGCGCGCCGAGTTCGAGTCGATCCTGCGGTTCTGGCTCGACCTGGGCGTCGACGGCTTCCGCGTCGACGTGGCGCACGGCATGGTCAAGCCCGCCGGCCTGCCCGACATCGGCCACACCGGGCAGACCCGGCTCATCGGCAACGACGTCGTCCCGTACTTCGACAACGACGGCGTGCACGAGATCCACCGCGCCTGGCGGCGTGTCCTCGACTCCTACCCCGGCGAGCGCATCGGCGTCGCGGAGGCGTGGGCGCCGACGCCGGAACGGCTGGCCCTGTACGTGCGGCCGGACGAGCTGCACCAGGCGTTCAACTTCCACTTCCTGTTCGCGCCCTGGGACGCCGCCGCGCTGCGCGAGGTGATCGACTCCTCGCTCGCCACCGCCGGCTCCGTCGGCGCGCCCTCCACCTGGGTGCTGTCCAACCACGACGTCAAACGGCACGTCACCCGCTACGGCAGCCTCGCCCGGGCCCGCGCCGCCGCCCTGCTCACGCTCGCGCTGCCCGGCTCCGCCTACGTCTACCAGGGCGACGAGCTCGGCCTGCCCGAAGTGCTCGACCTGCCCGCGGAGCTGCAGCGCGACCCGCAGCGGCTGCGCGACCCCGACAGCGGCCGCGACGGCTGCCGCGTGCCCCTGCCGTGGACGCGCGATTCCGGCTGGCGCGACCCGTGGCTGCCCGTCCCGCCCGCCTGGTCGGAGCTCAGCGTCGAGGCCCAGGACGGCGACCACCGCTCCACGCTGGAGCTCTACCGGCAGGCGCTCCGGCTGCGCCGCACCTTCTCCGGCGACCTCGTCTGGCACGACTCGCCCGAGGGCACGCTCGTCTTCTCCCGCGGCGACCTGCTGTGCACGGTCAACCTGACCGGCGAACCCGCCGACCTCGCGCCCGGCGCCGAGCTGCTGCTCTCCTCGGACGTCCCCGGAGCCGCCGATTCGGCCGCCTGGTGGAAAGTAAAGTAGCGGCCATGAACGGTCACGCTCGCCTAGCCGACATCGCCGCCCAGGCCGGGGTGAGCGAGGCCACGGTCAGCCGTGTGCTCAACGGCAAGCCCGGCGTCTCCGCGGCCACCCGGCAGGCCGTCATGACCGCGCTCGACCTCATGGGCTACGAACGCCCGCCCCGCCTGCGCCAGCGCAGCAACGGGCTGATCGGCCTGGTCACCCCCGAGCTGGACAACCCGATCTTCCCCGCGTTCGCGCAAGCCATCGAGAAGGCCCTCACCCAGCACGGCTACACGCCGGTGCTGTGCACCCAGCTGCCCGGCGGCGCGCCCGAGGACGAGTTCACCGAGCTGCTGGTCGACCGGGGCGTCAGCGGCATCGTGTTCGTCTCCGGCCTGCACGCCGACACCACCGCCCGGATGGACCGCTACACCCGCCTCACCGACCGGGGGCTGCCGATCGTCCTCGTCGACGGCTACAGCGAGCACATCGCCGCGCCGTTCATCTCGCCCGACGACCGCATGGCCGCCCGGCTGGCCGTCCAGCACCTGGTCGACCTCGGCCACGAGCGGATCGGCCTCGCGCTCGGGCCGCGCCGGTTCGTGCCGGTGATCCGCAAGATCGAGGGCTACCGGCAGGCGATGGCCCAGCTCCTCGGCGCCTCCGCCGCCGACGAGCTCATCACGCACTCGCTGTTCTCCGTCGAAGGCGGCCAGGCCGCCGGCGCCCAGCTCCTCACGCTCGGCTGCACCGGCATCGTGTGCGCCAGCGACCTCATGGCGCTCGGCGCGATCCGCGCCTGCCGCGAGAGAGGGCTGTCGGTGCCGGGGGAGGTGTCGGTCGTCGGCTTCGACGACTCGCCGCTGATCGCCTTCACCGACCCGCCGCTCACCACCGTGCGCAAGCCCATCATGGCGATGGCCCAGGCCGCCGTGCAGACCCTGCTCGAAGAGGTCAACGGCGCCCCGGCCAAGCACGTCGAGCTGATGTTCCAGCCCGAGCTCGTCGTACGCGGCTCCACCGGCTCCGGCCCGCTGGTCAACCGGTGAAGGACGTCCTCGTCCTCGGCGGCGCCGGCGTCGACTCCACCGTCTACGTGCCCGAGCTGCCGCTGCCCTACCGCGACACCTACCACGTGCCGCCCGTCGTCGACCGGATCGGCAACACCGGCGCCGGCGTGACGCTCGGCTGCGCCGCGCTCGGCCTCGACGTCGCCTTCGCCGACCTGATCGGCGACGACCCGCAGGGCGCGCTCGTCCGCGACGCGCTGCGCGGCGTCGACTGCGCCTGGAGCCACGCCGAGGCCGGCACCCGGCGCAGCGTCCTGCTCGTCGGCCCCGACGGCCGCCGCACCTCCCTGTTCGACCCCAAGGCCACCCCCGGCGAACGGCTGCCGCGCCACCTCTACACCGGCGTCCGCGCCCGCCACGCCCACGTGTCCATCACCGACTTCTGCCGTCACGTCTACCCCGACCTCGCCGGCACCCCCACCTCCACCGACCTGCACGACTGGGACGGCGTCAACCCCTACCACGAGGACTTCGCCCACCGCTCCGACCTGGTCTTCCTCTCGGCCACCGCGCTGCCCGACCCGCCCGCCACCATGCGCGCCATCCTCGCCAGGGGCCGCGCCCACACCGTCGTGTGCACCCGCGGCGCCGACGGCTGCCTCGTCCTCACCCGCGACGGCGACCTGCGCGCCTTCCCCGCCGCCCCGCTGCCCGGCCCGGTCGCCGACACCAACGGCGCCGGCGACGCCTTCGTCTCCGGCTTCCTGTACGGCACCCTGCGCGGCCTGCCCGTCGACACCTGCGCCCGGCTCGGCGCCATCGCCGGAGCCCACGCCTGCACCACCCCGGGCACCCACGAATCCCCCATCACCGAAGCCACCCTCCTCGAACGCTCTCGAACATAGAAGCGAAAACCTCTTCCCGGGCCGTCCCACGGCAGTTACGATCACGCTCGTGGCCGGCCCCGGCGATCACCTCCTGGGCCGAAGTCCACGCCCTTGACTCGACGGGAGATCGATGAAGAGACTCGCGACGTTCGCCTGCGGGATCGGCCTGACCTTGCTCGGATCCTCCGCCGTCACCGTTCCGGCCCAGGCCGCGACAGCCGTGACGAGCCCGCTGGCGGCCACGACGGCGACCGCCCGGGAGGTCGCCGCGTTCTGGCTGACCGGCGGCGGAGACAACCTGAAGAACGCGACGCCCTACGACGTGCGGACCGTGGTCCAGGGGCAGCGCACCTCCGGTCAGGTCGTGCCGGACGGCAAACCCGGCGCTCTCGCGCCCGTGCCGGGCCCGGAGCCGTCCGACGCGAAGCTCCCCACGACCTCCGGCAAGGTGTTCTTCGTCGGCGGCGACGGCCTGCCGCACTGGTGCACAGGCACCGTCGTGCAAGCGACGTACCGCAACGTCGTCGCCACGGCCGGACACTGCGCGTACGACATCCAGCGCTCGGACGTCAGATTCGACAAGTGGGTCTTCGTTCCCGGCTACTCCGGTGACGGGGCGACGCCTTGGGGCCTGTACGTCGGCAAGCAGGTGGTGGCCCACTACGACTTCGACGCCTACACCGACCACGACCGCGACTTCGCCTTCGTCAACGTCTACAGCGGCGTCGTCTCCTCGGACGGCGTGCTGAGCAGCACGGGAAGGCTGGCCGACAACGTGGGCGCGCAGGGCCTGTCGTGGAACCAGCCGATCGACTCCCCGCGGACCGTCTTCGGCTACCCGGCCGGCGCCCACCCTGACGGCACCGGACCGCACACAGGGGAGACGCTCGAAACGTCCACCGGGCCGGTGTCCACCATGACGCTCTCCGACCTCCCGGTCGACCGGCCGATCGGCGTCGACTCCCCGTTCCCCGGGCCAGGCTCGCTCGGCTCCTCCTGGATCGAGCGCTACAGCAAGAACGAGCGTGCCGGCTACCTCAACGGCATCACGATCAGCGTCTCCGACACCGATGGCGACAACCGCTACGACACCGCCGTCTCGCCGTACTTCGACCTTCAGACGGCCCAGGTCCACAAGGCGGCCAGCGTTTCCTGGACCGGATCGATCCTCGTCTAGCTAGCCGAGGCTGATGCGGACGCCGTCGCTCAGGGCGGAGTCGTGCAGCTCCAGGCCCGCCGGCTCGGCGTCGCGCGGCAGCTCGAACACGAGGGTGCCGGTGAACGACTTGCCGGGGCCGATGCTGATCGGGGAGATCTCGGCGCCCTCCTTGTCGAGCAGGCGGGAGCCGTCGTGGGCGCCGTCGTCGGCGTCGAGGAGCTTCTGCTGCGCCGGGTAGAGGACGCGGGCGTCCTGGCCGACGTTGCTCACCTTCAGGGCGATCCGGCAGGTGCGCCGCTTGGCGGACCTGGCCGGTTCGGGGCACTTGGCGGCCGTGACGGCGAAGCTCAGCTTGCCGTCGCGCACCGGCTCGCCGTCCTCGCCCACGGCGGGGCCGCGTGACATCCAGATGAGCACCGTGATCAGCACCGCGATGAGCACCAGCGTGATCACCAGGGCGGTCATGCAGCCGGTGAACACGTTCCGGCCCGTCCGCGCGGCCTTGGGGAAGGGGCGCGGCGGGAGCGGGCCCTGGCCCGTACGGTGCGGCGCCATCGGCACCGGGCCGGTCCGCTCCGGGTGCGGCAGGGACGACGGTACGGGGCCGGTGCGCTCGGCGTGCGGCATCGGCCCCTGCCGCGTCCGGTCGCCACGCGGCTGCCCTCCCGGGACCGGGCCCGTACGGTCGGCGTGGGGCATGGCCGTGGGGCCGGTGCGCTCGGCGTGGGGCATGGGCGTGGGCCCGCTGCGCTCGGCAGGGGGCACGGGTGCCGGGCCCGTACGCTCCGGATGGGACGCCGGGACGGGGCCGGTGCGCTCCGGGTGGGGCGCGTGCCCCCGCGCGGACCCGTGCCCGGGCGGCGGTGGCGGCGGCGCGGCCCCGTGCCGCGACGACGACTGCGCCCCAGGCGGATGCCCCTGCGGGCCGTGCGGCGCCTGCGACGACCCTTGCGGCCTCTGGGCCGCCTGCGGGCCCGGTGGGCGGTGCGGGGCGGCGGAGGGCTGCGGGCCGCGGGACGGCTGCGGCCCCGGAGGCGCGGGGCGGGGGCCCGGACGGCGTGATCCGGCGGCCAGCGGGGGGAACTCGGCCGGGTTCCACGAGTCGGTGAGGTGGCGGGTGGCGGCGAGCTGCGCGGCCGGCTCGTCCGTCGCGCTCACCAGCTCCAGCAGCAGCTGCTTGGCCGTGGGCCGGCGCGCCGGGTCGGGGTGGATGGCCGCGGCGACCAGCCGGTCGAGCGGCGCGGGCAGCCCGCGCAGGTCAGGCGGCGCGGTGCGGGCACGGGCCGCCATCACGTACGCGTCGCCCTCGCCGAACGGATGCCCGCCGAGCCCCGCGTAAGCGATCAGTGACCCCCACGCGAACACGTCGCCCGCAGGGCTCGTACGGCCCTCGAAGACCTGCTCGGGCGCGATCCAGCCAGGCGTGCCCATCACCATGCCGGCGTTGGTGTGCCGGGAGCCGACGTGCGTCGAGCGGGCCAGGCCGAAGTCGATGACCCGCGGCCCGGCCAGCGTCAGCATCACGTTGGCGGGCTTGAGGTCGCGGTGCACCAGCCCGGCGGCGTGGATGGCGGTGAGCGCGGCGGCGACCCCGACGGCGGCCGAGTGGAGCATCGACGACGACAGGCTGCCGTGCTCGATGAGGTGATCCTCCAGCGAGACGCCGTCGATGTACTCGGTGACGAGATAGAGGACGCCGTCGTGCTCGCCGTGGTCGAGCACGCGGGCGGTGCAGAACGAGGCGACCTTGCGGGCGTTGGACACCTCTTCGTGGAAGCGTGCCCGGTAGACCGCGTCGGCGGTGAAGTCACGGCGGATCGCCTTGAGCGCCACCTGCTCGCCGTCGCCGCCACGGGCCAGGTAGACGGTGCCCATGCCGCCCGAGCCGAGCCGGCTGAGCAACTCGTACGGGCCGATCGCCGGCGGATCCTCCGGCGTCAGCGGAGTGCCGGAGCGACCCTGCTGCCCCAACGTCGCTGTCCTCTCGCCGTCGTCATCCCTGCCGACCAACCGACCATGTCACCCCAGACTCTAACGGAGGAAGCGACCGCTCGGTGGCGGTGCGGCGACCTCGGTATCACCGGCTGCCGGGCAGGTGCGGCACCCGCAGCTCGATGATCTGCGCGTACACGAAACCGCCCACCTCGCCGGGGCTGCGGCCTCCTCCGCCCGGCTCAGGCGCTTCCCCGCGCCGTAGGGCCTTGCCGCCCCTCGGCGGTTCTCCATCAGCGGGCCCCGCCCGGGCCCTCGCTCCGCTCGGCGGCCTTCCCGGGTGCGGCTCCGCCGCGCGCCGCCCTGTTTGGCCGCCTGGCCACGGAACGGCCTTGCCGGAGCGGGGAGAGGAGAGACGGCCGGATCAGGTCGGGGCGGGAAGCCACCCGCAGTAGTGAGATCGAGCCATGGCCGGGTCGTGCGACGGCGACGTGGCCGCATCAGTGAGGGAGGGAAGGATCGCAGCCTGACCGGTGAGCGTAGCCAGGTCGCGTGGCACGGCACAGCAGAAGCCCCCGACGCATCGGGGGCTTCTCGCAGGCAGCGGACCTACGGCTGGGGACGCTGGATGCCGTAGTGGTCGAGCAGCATGCCCACGCCGTACTCGATACGGCTCAGCCGCTCGTCCATGCCGGAGAGCCGCTCCGTGTGCTCCACCAGCCAGTCCGTGTGTTCCGCTTGGACCGCCTTGATCTCGGCCAGATCCAGGCCGGTCTGGAACGCCCACGACTCCAAGACGCGGACGCGCTCGTCCATGCTCTTGGTCACAGTTGATCTCTCCTGCGGTGGACGTAAGGGAGCTGGCTGATATCCGCAGTCAGGTCCCGCTTTCTGCAGGCTAGTCGATCCCCGGGCTCCGCCGCCGAGAGGCGCCGTAATCTCGGCCCCACGTGACTGCTACGTCCGGAATGGGGGCGCACGCTCCGCTCCGACGTCCCCTGAGCTGCGCCAAGCGAGTACGTTGCGAGCAGACTGACCGTCCTGCCCGGCATGTAGCCATGGTCCTGTCCGGCCGAGGATGCCGTGCCGGACCGTTGGCGGCGGCGAACCGTCGATGGTGGGAGCCGTAAGGCCGAGGCTCCACGGGGGTCCACGGCGGCACCGGGCGGCTGGTCGGCCCCCCAGGTGGCGGTGCCATCGGCGCCCGGAATCGACCCGCGGAGGGGATCATCGCCCCAGGTCACGCCTTGAGCCGTTTGAGCCGGTTGCCGAGCAGGTGGCCGTTGCGCAGCTCGTGGTCGGCCATGACGTAGACGGTCAGGCGCCTGAGCCCGGCCAGCGGCGCGAGGTCGAGGCCGGGAGCGGCGTCCACCAGCATCAGGCTGCGCAGTTGGTGCAGAGCCGCCAGGGGAGACAGGTCATCCAGTTCGAGGCAGTGCATCAGGTGCAGGTAGCGCAGCCGTGACATCGTCGCGACCGGACGCAGATCCCGCACCGGTGTGGCGTTCAGACGCAGGACGGTGATCGACGTGCATCCCGCCAGCGGGGACAGGTCACGCAGTTCCTTGACGCCTGACAGGTCGAGGCGCCGGAGGGAGAGGCCCGCCAATGCGTCCAGATCCGTCAGCCGGGTGTAGCCCGGCAGCTCGAGCGAGATGAGCTTGGGCGCCCGCTCCACGAGGTCGCGCATCGAGGCGACCACCGGCGCCTCGGACAGGGCCAGCCTGATGAGGCCGCCGAGGTCCGGCAGCATGTCCCACCGGGTCACGTGGCGGGCTCGCAGCAGTTGCAGCTCACGTAACTCGGGCCGGCCGTGCAAGGGAGTGAGGTCCTTCAGGTCTGACGCGTCGTCGAGCGACACCTCGGTCAGGTTGCGCAGCCCGGCGAGGAAGCCGAGGTCCGTCGCCCGCATCAGGTGGACGGTCATCAGCGCGGTCAGCTGACGGATCTCCCGCAGGACGTCCGCGGCCACAGGCCGCTCCAGCGCGAGCTGGCTGAGCGACTCCCGATGGACGAGCAGCGGTCCGAGATCCGTCACGGGAGCCTCGACGCTCACCCTGCTCTGCGGAGGGAGCTGCCGCAGCGCGTCGAACTGCCCGGCGGTGTGCACGGTGAGCCATTCCGTTCCCGTCATCGACGCCAGGACGCGGCTCGCGTACTGGCCGGGCTCGAAGTAGCGCCAGCCCTCGATCAGCTCCCCCTGCACCTGCGGGCGCTCGTCGGTGGCGTAGCGCGCCAGCACGTCCAGCGCCCGAGGCCCGTTGACGAGCCAGGCCGTCCGCACACACGCGCGGGCCGCCGCCGCGGACAGCCCGGCGAGGCCGGCCGGCAGCCGGTCGAGGACCACCGGCCCGGCCGCCGCCAGCGAGCGCGCCGAGGCGGCGTCGCGCGGCGGCACCAGGTCGTCCAGGCAGCTATCCACCGCCTCGCGCAGCGCCGCCGGCACCGACGGCAGCGTCTCCAGGCACGCGCACACCAGCACCTTCAGCCGCCGGGCGTGGCGCGGCTCGGCCGCCATCCGCGCCAGCAGGCCCCGCAGCAGCTCCTCGCGCAGGGGCGCGTTGGCGTGACCGGCGGCCATCACGACGACCTCGCGCCACTGGTCGCGGTGGGCGTTCAGGACGAGCGGCTCCACGTCGCCGTCCTCGGCGGCGGCGCGGGCCGTCAGATACTCCTGTACGGTCCGGTGCACGAAGTCGACGCGCCCTTCGACCGGCTCGCGCAGCACCCCGCTGCGCTCCAGCAGGTAGTCGAGCACCTGCGCGCCGGTCGCCCGCACGCGCGGCATCCCGGCGACGACCTTCTCCACCCGGGCGAGCGCGGCGGGCTTGGCGAGCTCGACCCGGTTGGTGACCGAGAGCTGCCAGGCGAGCTCCTGCAGCACCTGCGTCTTCTGGGCGCGGTCCAGGTGCAGGTCGCCGTAGCTGGGGATGGTGCGTTCGGCGTCGCGCCGGTGCAGCAGCATCTCCAGCGCCGCCGCGTACAGGCCCATCCGGTCGGGCGGCAGCTGCGAGGCGCGGTCGAGGTTGAGCGCGCACAGCATGGCGGCGAGCAGCGGCGTCGCGGCCAGGGCGCGCAGGTGGGCGGCGCCGTCGAGGTGGGCAAGGAGGCGGGCGCGGACGACGGGCAGGTGTTCGGGCGGGCAGGGCAGGCCGGTGCCGCTCCTGATCGCCTCGTGCCAGTGCTCGACCAGGGCGCGCGTGTCGGACGGCGTCATCCGCTCCAGGAACGCGGGCGCGAACCCCTCCTCGTCCAGCCAGGACGAGCCCGCAGCCGACGGCCGGCTGGTGATCACGACCCGGGTCGCGGGGAACTCCGCCAGCAGCGCCCGCAGCCACGGCCTGATGGACCTGCGCTGGGACCCGGTCAGCTCGTCCACGCCGTCGATCAGCAGCAGCGCCCGCCCGGCGGCGAGCTCCCGGTGCGCCCAGCCGGCCGGCATCAGCCCCGCCAGCGGCCCCGCCGTCAGGTCGAGGAACCGCTCGGGCCTGGGCAGCTCGCGGTCGGCGTAGCTGCGCAGCTTCACCAGGAAGGGCACGCAGCCGTTCCAGCTTGCCAGCTCGCCCTCGAACCCGCCCCGCGCGGCGGTGATCGCCAGCCAGCGCAGCAGTGTGCTCTTGCCGCCACCGGCCTCGCCGCGCAGCAGCATCCTGCGGCCCTGGCCGAGCGCGCTCTCCACGCGCATGGTGGCGGGCTCGTCCTGCCGGTCGTCCCAGGGCTCGTGCGCGGCCCGGCCGCGCGCGGCCGACACCGACAGGCTGATGTACGCCACGCTCAGGGACGTACGCGGCCGGAACCGCTCGATCCGGACGCCGAGCAGTTCGAGGCTGTCGAGCGTCCGAGAGACGTGTTCCAGGTAGCGGCGGCGGAAGCGCACGTCCCGGTCGGTGCCGTCGGGCGCCTCCAGGGTGCGGACCGGCAGCCGGTCGAGCACGGCCGCGATCTGCTCGCCCACCCCGGACAGGCGGGCCAGCGTCTCGGCCGCCGCCCTCGGGCCGAACTCGGGCAGATGGCGGACGATCCGCACCAGGCAGTCGCAGCACTCGTCGAGCACCACCTCGTACAGCCGGGACGCCGCCTCGCCCAGATCCCGGGGCGCGGGCAGGCTTTCCCGCACGGCCCTCGACAGCCGTACGGGGTCGGCGTCGGCGGCGAGCAGCGCGCGGTCGGACAGGTCGGCGCGGGCCAGGGTGGCGGTGACCTCGGCGAGCACGATCACGCGGTCGTCGTCGCCCAGCCCCGCGAACTCGTGTGCGCACACCTTGAGCACCCGGGCGGTCACCGCGTCGGCGACGTCCTCGATCTGGCGCTCGGCCTTGCGGCGGACGAGCTGGTCGGGGAAGCGCGACCGCATGAGCTCGACCAGGTCCTTGCCCCGGCTCTCGGCGCCGGCCCGGGAGGTGAGCCAGGTGTGCAGAGCGCGGGTGCCGACCGCCTTGCCCAGCCCGAGGGCGGCTGTTTCCAGGGCCACCCGGACATTATGACCCGCCCGGCCCTCTCACACGCTGTCTTCGTCGTCGCCCCGGATGTCGGCGACGAGGGCGTAGCGCTCGTCGCTCACCGGTCCGCCCCACAGGTCGGGGTCACCGCTGAGCGGCACCACGTGCACGTCGCCGGCCAGCGGTCGTACGGCGGCGGCCAGGTCGGCGGCGGTGACCCCGCCGTTCCAGGGGAGTGCCTCGGCGCCGCCCACGTAGCCGTCGCCGCCGCCCCAGCGGCCCTCGATCAGGAGCAGCCGCCCGCCCGGCCGCAGCCGGCCGGCCCAGGCGCGCAGCGCCGCGTGCGGGTCGGGCAGCGTCCACACCAGATGGCGGCAGAGCACCAGGTCGAAGCGCTCGTCGCCGGTCGGCGGCGACGCCGCGTCGCCCACCAGGAACCGGCCGGTGAGCCCGGCGGCGGCCAGCTTGGCGCGGGCCAGCTCGACCATCCGCGGCGCCACGTCCACGCCGGTCACCCGGTGCCCGGCCGCCGCCAGCAGGGCCGACAGCGAGCCGGTCCCGCAGCCCACGTCCAGCACGTCGAGCGCGCCTCCCGGCGCGGCGGGCGTCCAGGCGCGCAGCAGCCGGTCCCAGGCCGCCCGCGTGCGGCCGGCGCGCAGGCCGTGGTCGGGCTCGTCGTCGAACGCCCCGGCGGCGGCGTCCCAGTAGCCGGTGATCGCGGTCATGAGTCGGGTCATGACCGCGATCCTCCCAGCCGCCACCGACAGGAAACGGGGCCCGTTATCGCAGGGCCGCGGCCTCGGAGGCGAGCTTCTCGACGCGCGCCCAGTCACCCGAGGCGAGGGCGTCGGCCGGGGTGAGCCAGCTGCCGCCGACGCAGCCGACGTTCGGCAGCGCCAGGTAGGCGGCGGCGGTCGACGGCTGGATGCCGCCCGTCGGGCAGAACCGGACGTCCGGCAGCGGCCCGGCCAGCGACTTCAGGTACGGCACGCCGCCCGCGGCCTCGGCCGGGAAGAACTTCAGCTCCTTGAGGCCGCGCTCGGCCAGCGCCATCGCCTCGGTGGCGGTGGCCGCACCCGGCAGGTACGGCAGGCCGCTGGCGTCCAGGGCCTCCACCAGGGTGAGCGTCGTGCCGGGCGAGACCAGGAACTTCGCCCCGGCCTCCAGCGACGCCGCGATGTCGTCGGACGTGCGGATCGTGCCGGCGCCGACGCGGGCCTCGGGCACCTCGGCGGCGATCCTGGCGATGGCCTCCAGCGCGGGAGCCGTACGCAGCGTCACCTCGATGACCGGCAGGCCGCCGGCGACGAGCGCCCGGGCCATCGGCACGGCCGTGTCCGCGTCGTCGATCACCACGACGGGGATCACGGGGGCGAGATCGAGCAGGCTCATTGGATTGGTTTCCCCTCCCCGGGGCGGCGGCCCCGGGCTCACGGCCCGCACGCGGGCCTGTCGTTCACGCGGCCAGGTCGACGGCGGCGCGCTGGGCGAGCCAGGCGGCCGCGCCGGTCAGCGCCGGTTGCGGCGCGACGATGAGCGTGGTCGCGATGGCTTCCAGATATGCGGACATGTCAGGATTCGTCGTGAACCGGGTGCGGAAGCTGCTGGCGCACACCCGTTCCACGATACGGGGCAGCACTCCGCCGCCCAGGTAGACCCCGCCCCGGGCGCCGAGCGTCAGCGCCGTGTTGGCGGCGAAGCTGCCCAGCATCCCGCAGAACACCTCGACCGTCTCCGCGCACAGCGGGTCGTCGAGCCGCGCCACGATCCCGGACGCCGTCGCCTCCACGGCGGGCACCCCGTTCACCCGGGCCAGCGCCCGGTGCAGCCGGACCAGGCCGGGCCCCGACAGCACGTGCTCGGCGACCACCTGCTCCAGCCCCTCGGCGCGCAGCACGCGGACGATCTCCAGCTCCCGCTCGCCGGACACCGGCACCGTCACGTGCCCGCCCTCGCCCGGCAGCGGGATCCACCCGTCGCCCGACGGCACGAGGGCGCCGACGCCCAGGCCCGTCCCCGGGCCGAGCACCGCCTTGACCCCGTGCGCGGGCTCCGGCCCGCCGAGCGGCACCAGGTCGGCGCCGCCCAGGCGGGGCAGCGACACGGCCAGCGCCTCGAAGTCGTTGAGCAGCGCCGCGAACGGCACCCCCAGATCGCGTACGGAACCGGCCCACGGCGAGTTCGTCAGCCGGTAGCGGTCCCCGTCGATCGGGCCCGCCACGGCCAGGCACGCCGCCCCCGGCCGCAGGCCCTCGCCGTGCTCGGCGAGATAGGCGTCCACGGCCTCGGGCAGCGTGGCGTACGCGGACCCGGGCAGCACGGCGACCCGCGACGGCGGTGCGCCCATCTCGGTCACCAGGCCGAACCTGGCGTTGGTCCCGCCGATGTCGGCGACCAGCCAGGGCAGGTCGAACGCCTTCACCGGCCGGCCGCCGCGGGCCACGTCGCCACGCCGGACTCCAGGTGCGAGTTGCCGGACCCGGCCGGGAAGCCCAGGCCGGGGCCGTGGTCGGGGGACTCGGCGCCGCTGACGCCGAAGATCCCCGCGCCCTGCTCGGCGTGCCCGGCCATGCGCCGGAACGCGGCGAACAGCTCGCGGCCGGTGCCGACCCACTGCGCGTCGCTCAGCGGGCGGCCGCCGGGCGTCCGCCGCGCCAGCTCCTCGGCCGGGACCTGCAGCTCCAGCGTGCCCGCCGCCGAGTCGAGCCGGATGACGTCGCCGTCGCGCACCAGCGCGATCGGCCCGCCGTCCGCCGCCTCCGGCGACAGGTGGATCGCCGCCGGCACCTTGCCGGACGCGCCCGACATGCGGCCGTCGGTGACGATCGCCACCCGCTGCCCCCGGTCCAGCAGCACCGCCATCGGCGGCGTCAGCTTGTGCAGCTCCGGCATGCCGTTGGCGCTCGGCCCCTGGTAGCGGATGACGGCGACGAAGTCCTGCCCGTCCAGCTCGCCCGCCTCGAAGGCGCGCAGCAGGTCGAGCTGGTCGTCGAAGACCTTGGCGGGCGCCTCGATCACCAGGTGCTCGGGCTTGACCGCCGACACCTTGCTCACGGCCCTGCCCAGGTTGCCGCAGACCATGTGGATGCCGCCGTCGGAGGAGAACGGCGCCGACACCGGCCGCAGCACGTCCAGGTCGGTGCTCTCGGTCAGCTCCGACCAGACCAGCTCGCCGTCCTCCAGCGCGGGCGCCGAGCGGTAGCGGTCCAGGCCGGGCCCGGCCACGGTCAGCACGTCGGCGTGCAGCAGCCCCGCGTCCAGCAGCTCGCCGATGAGCACCTGCATGCCGCCCGCGTCGCGGAAGTGGTTCACGTCCGCCTGGCCGTTGGGGTAGACCTTGGTCAGCGACGGCACCACCTTCGACAGGTCGGCCAGGTCGTCCCAGGTCAGCACGATGCCCGCGGCGGCGGCCATGGCCACCAGGTGCATGGTGTGGTTGGTGGAGCCGCCGGTGGCCAGCAGCGCGACGCAGGCGTTCACCACGGCCTTCTCGTCGACGAGCTCGCCGATCGGCGTGTACTCCGAGCCGTGCGCGGTGATCTCCACGGCGCGGCGGCCCGCCGCCTCCGTCAGCGCGTGGCGCAGCTCGGTGTGCGGGTTGACGAACGTCGAGCCGGGCAGGTGCAGGCCCATGACCTCCATCAGCGCCTGGTTGGAGTTCGCGGTGCCGTAGAAGGTGCAGGTGCCGGGGGAGTGGTAGGACTTCGACTCCGACTCCAGCAGCTCCACCCGGCCCACCTTGCCCTCGGCGAACAGCTGGCGGGTGCGCGCCTTGGCCTTGTTCGGCAGCCCGGAGGTCATCGGCCCGGCCGGCACGAAGATCGCCGGCAGGTGGCCGAAGTGCAGCGCGCCGATGAACAGGCCCGGCACGATCTTGTCGCAGACGCCCAGCAGCAGCGTCGAGTCGAACATGTCGTGCGACAGCGCGATCGCCGTCGACATGGCGATCACGTCACGGCTGTAGAGCGACAGCTCCATGCCGGCACGGCCCTGCGTGATGCCGTCGCACATGGCCGGCACGCCGCCCGCCACCTGCGCCACGCCGCCCGCCCGGCGCACCGCCGCCTTCAGCTCCTGCGGGTACGTCTCGTACGGCTGATGAGCCGACAGCATGTCGTTGTAGCTCGTCACGATCGCGACGCCGGGCTTGGCCGAGCCCATCAGGGCGGGCTTGTCCTCGGCGGGCGCGGCGGCGAAGCCGTGCGCCAGGTTCGCGCACCCCAGGTGGGCGCGGGCCGGGCCCTTGGCGCGGGCGGCCTCGCCGTCGCGGCGGATGCGCTCGAGGTACGTGGCGCGGCTGCGGGCGCTCCGCGCCGCTATCCGGTCGGTGATCTCCTGGATGACGGTGTTCACGCTTCCTCCTCGTGCCAGGCGCGACCGCTGCGGCCGAGCAGTTCGTGGGCGCCCGCGGGTCCGGTGGACCCGGCGGGGTAGGGCTCGGGCAGGGCGGCGGACGCCTCCCACGCCTGCAGGATCGGGTCGATGAAGCGCCAGGCGGCCTCCACCTCGTCCCGGCGCATGAACAGCGTCGGGTTACCGGCCAGCACGTCGGTGAGCAGCCGCTCGTACGCCTCGGGCACGCGCGCGGTGAACGTCTTGCCGAAGCTGAGGCTGAGCGGCACCGGCTTCAGCATGACCTCGCCCGCGCCGGGCTCCTTGGCCATGATGTGCAGCTCGATGCCCTCTTCCGGCTGCAGCCGCAGCACCAGCCGGTTCGGCGTGCCGCCGGGGAAGATGGAGTGCGGCACGTCCTTGAACTGCACCACGATCTCCGAGCGCCGCTGCGGCATCCGCTTGCCGGTGCGCAGGTAGAACGGCACCCCGGCCCAGCGCCAGTTCTTCACCTCGGCGCGGATCGCGGTGAACGTCTCGACCCGGGCCGACGCCTCGGTGGGCGGGGTGGAGCCGGGCTCGTCCAGGTAGCCGGGCATGCCGGCGGCCTCGGTGTACTGGCCGCGCACGGTGAAGCGGTCGACCTCGGTGCCCGCGATCGGGCGCAGCGACTGCAGCACCTTGACCTTCTCGTCGCGGATCGCCTCGCGGTCGTTGCGGGCGGGCGGCTCCATCGCGGTCAGCGTCAGGAGCTGCAGCAGGTGGTTCTGCACCATGTCACGCAGCGCGCCGGCCTGGTCGTAGTAGCCGCGCCGGCCCGGCGTGCCGACGGTCTCGGCGGCCGTGATCTGGACGTGGTCGATCCACAGCGAGTTCCAGATCGGCTCCAGGAAGGCGTTGGCGAAGCGGAGCACGAGCAGGTTCTGCACGGTCTCCTTGCCCAGGTAGTGGTCGATGCGGTAGATCTGCCGCTCGTCGAAGATCGCGCCGACCTCGTCGTTGATCCGCTGCGCGCTCGGCAGGTCACGGCCCAGCGGCTTCTCCAGCACCACCCGCGACTGCGGCGTGACCAGGCCCTCGCGCTCCAGCTCCCGGCAGAAGGGGCCGAACGTCATCGGCGGGCTGGCCAGGTAGAACACCCGGTCACGGCCCTCGAACCCGGCCAGCATGGCGCCCAGCGCGGCCCAGCCGGACCGGTCGTCACCGCCCACGTCGACCGTCAGGTGATGCAACCGGCCGAGAAAGCGCTGCCACCCGGCGTCGTCGTCGGCCGGCACCTGGTCACGTACCTCGGCGTCCACCTTGCCGCGGAAGTCGGCGTCGGTCAGCCCGCCCCGGGACAGGGCGATGATGCGGGTCTCGGGGGAGAGCCGGCCGTCCCGGTCGCTGTGGTAGAGCGCGGGCAGCAGCTTGCGCATGGACAGGTCGCCGGTGCCGCCGAACACGACGAGATCGGCCGTGTGGGAGGCAGAAGAGGCCGGGGAGGACGCAAGGGGGGACACGAGGAGAACTCCGATGATCTACCAAGCAATGGACAGAACGGACACTAGCCAGAGTTTGGGTCGTGCACAACCGTAGTTTTGGTATTCGAGATGAAAAAGTCGTGACTTTTCATGACACAAGGCTCTGTGGTTCACTTGGCCGATGGCACGACGTACCGCCGCTAGCCTCGCCACGAGTGGCGAGGTGCTGCGCCTCATCCGCACCGGTGAGGCCGTCACCCGGGCCGACCTCGGCCGGGTGACCGGCCTGTCCCGGCCCGCGGTGCAGCTCCGCGTCGGCGAGCTGCTCGAACGCGGCCTGGTCGTCGAGCGCACCGACGCCCCCTCCACCGGCGGGCGGCCGCCCGTGCGGCTGGAGTTCAACGCCTCCGGCGGCGTCGTGCTGGCCGCCGCGCTCGGCGCGAGCCGCACCCGCGTCGCCGTCTGCGACCTGGCCGGCCGCGAGCTGGCCGGGCAGGACTTCGCCATCGACGTCGAGCAGGGCCCCGACGTGGTGCTGCCGCTGGTCATGGACACCTGGGACGACCTGCTCCGCGACCGGCCGCGCGAGTGCGTCCGGGGCGTCGGCATGGGCATGCCCGCCACGGTCGAGTTCGCCCAGGGCCGCACCGAGAGCGCGCGGGTCATGGCGTCGTGGACAGGCGTGGTCATCCCGCCCCTGGTACGGGCCCGCTTCCCGGTCCCGGTGCTGGTCGACAACGACGTGAACGTGCTGGCCATCGGCGAGCACCGGGGCGTCTACCCCGAGCTCGGCGACCTCATGTTCGTCAAGATCTCCACCCGCATCGGCGCCGGCGTCATCGCGGGCGGCGGCATCCTGCGCGGCGCGCTCGGCGCCGCCGGCGAGATCGGCCACATCCCGGTCCGCGACGGCGGCGGCGTGCTGTGCCGGTGCGGCAACATCGACTGCGTCGACTCGGTGGCCAGCGGCACCGCGCTGCTGCGCGAGCTGCGCGCGGCCGGGAAGGACGTCAAGGCCATCGCCGACGTCACGGCCCTGGTCCGGGCCGGGGACGCCGAGACGATGGCCATCGTGCGCGAGGCCGGGCGGCGCATCGGCGAGGTGCTCGCGGGGGCGGTCAACATCCTCAACCCGTCGGTCGTGGTGCTCGGCGGCGACATGGCCGAGGCGTTCGGGCCGCTCGTGTCGAGCATCCGCGAGGTCGTCTACCGCCGCTCCACCGCGCTGGCCACCCGGCGGCTGCGCATCGAGCCCAGCCGCCTCGGCGCGAGCGCCGGCATCAGCGGCTGCGCGGTGATGGTCCTCGACCACGTCCTGTCGCCGGAAGCGGTCGACGAGAGCCTCGCGGTCCGCTGACCGGGCGTCTCACAGGGGCCGCTCGCAGGACAGGCCGCCACCCGCGTGGTTGATCAGGTCCTGGTAGACCACGCTCTCCTTGATCGGCGTGTGGCTCTTGACCGTCTGCACCAGCCTGCCGCCCCGCTTCAGCTCGAACACCGGCGTCGTGCCCGGCTTCAGCGGCGCCTTGAACGACACCATGCCGGCCGAGGTCACCTCCTTGGTCCGCACGTCCGAGCCCTGCCTGATGCTGACGACGCCGGGCTCCTTGAGGAAGGCGACCAGCTCCACCTCGTTCCTGGGCGCGTCGCCGTACGGGACCGTGATCGGGCCGATCGTCTGCTTCGTCTTGTCGAACGGCGCGTCGGTGTGGTGGCTGCGGTGGAAGTAGTACAGCGCGTCACGCTTCACCGCCGGCCACTTGCCGGTCTTGAACCAGGTCGTGTAGTACGCGATCAGGTCCATCGGCGCGTAGCCGCGCTCGACCGACGGCGCCACCCAGGACTCGGCGTAGTCGTTCCAGGTCATGAGCGAGATCATGGCCGCGCCGCCCTCGTCGGCCTTGACGAACGACTGCCGGAGCGTGCCGCTGTTGGACGGCTCCCAGTAGCGCTTGTCGCGCGGGCGCACGTCCTCCAGCGAGGCGGGGGCCATGTAGAACCTGCCGCGCTCGGCCGCTTCGAGGCCCGCCCGCTTGTAGCCCTCGGTCGAGCTCTGCCAGCGCACGCCCCAGGAGGAGTAGCCGGCGACGTGGTCGTTCCACTCGGTCTTGCCGGTGCCCTGCCAGTCCAGGAAGATCGGCACCAGGACGGTCTTCATGCCCTTGCCGGCCAGTTTCGCGCGCAGCTCGTCCCACCAGGCCGGGGGCTGACGCTCGGGGTAGAACGGGGCGAGCGGGATCGTGCCGTCGGGCAGGTGATAGAGCGACGGGTGCCCCTTGGCCATCAGGATGTCGGCGATGACCTTGTCGTGCGGGGCGTCCTTGGCCGTGGGGAAGTCCGGGCTCAGCATGATCCGGAAGCCGGGGTCCACGTTCCTGGCCGCGGCCAGCAGCTTGGGGAACTGGTTGAAGCGCTGGTCGGAAGCCGAGGTGTGGTGCTCGTAGACGAAGCCGTCCAGCCCGGCCGCGATGGCCTGACGCACCTCCACCTCGAAGTCGGCCGTGCGCCAGTCGCCGCCGCGCACGGGGCGGGTCAGCGGCCGGTCGCGCGAGTGGCCGCCCTGCGCGGCGTACATGCCGTTGGAGCCGAGCGGGTTCAGCCAGGAGGCGTACTGGTCCTTCGACGGGTCCTTGTCGTCGATCGACAGCGGGTAGGGCGGGAAGTAGAAGGCGAAGACCTTCCGGTCGTACGAGCGCAGCGCCGAGGCCGCCGGCTTGTCGAACGGCAGGCACACGCCGTCCGGCGACGTGGGCGGCGTGGTGGGCGCCGGGCTGCCCGTGGGGGGGCTGCTGGTGGGGCTGCTCGTCGGTGAGGGGGACGGTGTGGCGGCCGCCGGGGTGTAGGTGATCTTGAGCGTCGGGCCCTTGCCCGTGGTCCTGGACGAGTACAGGACTGCCACCGGCCCCGCGGAGGCCGTCAGCCCGAAGGAGTAGGCGCCGTTGCCGGTGAACGCCTTCGAGACGTCCAGCGTGGCGACCTGACCGGCGGTGAAGCCCGTACGCGTGGCCAGGGCCGGGCCGAACGTGGGCCGGGTGTCCCAGGTGGTGCGGGTCTCGGCCCAGTCGCCGGTGACCCGGTGCGCCGAGACCGTGGTGTTGGTCGTCCGGGTGGCGCGCACCTGGAGGGTCATGGTGACATTCCTGGCGTTCTCCGGAATGCCGGACACCTTGAACGCGGTGAGCGCCCGGCGTTCGCCGTCCGTCTTGCCGTTGCACGTCTTCACGCACACGGACATCCATTCGGCGTCGCCGTAAACGGTGGCGGGCGCGGCCTGGCTGATGAACACGTCGCCGGTCGCGGGCGCCGTGATGTTCACCGGCGCGACCGACGCTGTGGCCACGCCGGTCGTGGCGGCGCAGGCGACCGCCACGAAGGCGGCGAGCGCCGCCCGTCGATGGGATGGCAAGGGCTCTCCTCGGAGGGGGTGGAAGATCGCGATCACCCTCCCACGCCGCAGAGGGCACAAGTGGCGCTTTACCGGTATTTCTGGCTGACCGAAATAACAAGTTTTGACCGTAATGGTCAATGGACCGTGCCCGTCCGGGGCGGGTCGCTAGCGGTGACCGCGCAACCGCATGTCGCCGCGGTCCTGGGGCGGCTGCGGGGGAGCGGGCGTGCGGGTGCGGCGGCCGGGCCGCGGGGTCGTGACGCCGGTCGGCGGCTGGGCCGCCGGGAAGCCGGAGCGGTCGGCCTCGGTGACCGGGCCGGAGCGGTCCGGCGCCGGGGCCACGGCCGTTGGGCGGGCGGACGGCCGCCGGGTCGGCTCGCCGGAGCGGCGCACCCGCGCCGGGACCCGCTCGGTGGGGCCGGCGTTGG